>NZ_MWQE01000001.1:0-600000 GCF_002210285.1 Fibrobacter sp. UWR2
ACGTGAACCTCATCGCCCCGATCGCCATGGAAAAGCAGCTCCGCTTCGCTATCCGTGAAGGTGGCCGCACGGTCGGTGCCGGTTCCGTAACCGAAATCATCAAGTAATCAGGATTAAAAATGCCTAGAGAACTCATCGTGCTCGAATGCACAGAATGCAATCAGCGCAACTATGATTGCGACAAGAACAAGCGTCTTCACCCTTCCCGCGTGGAATACAAGAAGTACTGCCGCTTCTGCCGCAAGCATACTGTTCACAAGGAATCCAAGTAAGGAAATCCGCTTAGGTCGATAGCTCAATTGGTAGAGTCACGGTCTCCAAAACCGTTGGTTGGGGGTTCGAGTCCCTCTCGACCTGGGAGTTTCCTCCGGAGTCATCATGCGAAAGATTCAGCAATATGTCAAAGAATCCATCCAGGAACTGAAAAAGGTCACTTGGCCGACTTGGGAAGAACTCAAGGGATCTACTCTTGTCGTGATGCTCTTCAGCGTCATCATGGGTTGCTATATTGCCGGTCTTGATTTTGTTTTCTCCTTGGTTGTGAACCAGATTATGGGTAGGTAAGCACTATGAAAAAGTGGTACGCCATCCATACTTTCTCCGGTCAAGAAAACAACATCAAGAAACATATCGAGCAGATGATTGAACGCGAAGGCGTTCAAGAAAAGTTCGGCGAAATCATCGTACCCACCCGCGAAGTCGTGAGCAACGTCCGCGGGCGTCGTCGCGTTTCTACGCAGAACTTGTTCCCTGCATACATCATTATAGAAATGGAGCTGGACGAGCTCACCCAGCACCTGGTGTCCACCATTAATGGTGTCACCCATTTCGCCGGAATGACACGCGCTTCTCGTGTTCCTATTCCGCTTCAACAGAGCGAGGTCGATCGTCTCCGTGGAGTTAATCCTGAAGCTTCCATGGAAGGCGAGATCCAAATCCCGTACACCATTGGCGAAAATGTCCGCATCAAGGAAGGTCCCTTCAAGGACTTTGTGGGCGTCGTAGACGAAATCATGGAAGACAAGACCAAGATCAAGGTCATGGTCACCGTCTTCGGTCGTTCTACGCCTGTCGAACTTGCCTTTAACCAGGTCGAGTCCGCCACCGCATAGTGTTACGGTTTTTGCAACGGAGATAAAAAGTGGCAAAGAAAATCACAGGTTACATTAAGCTCCAGATTCCCGCAGGCGCTGCCAACCCGGCTCCTCCGGTAGGTCCGGCCCTTGGTCAGAAGGGCGTGAATATCATGGAGTTCTGCAAGCAATTTAACGCCAAGACCCAGAACGACAAGGGCATGATTGTCCCGGTCGTTATCACGGTTTACGCGGACAAGAGCTTTACCTTCATCACGAAGGTGTCGCCGGTTCCGGCCCTCATCAAGAAGGCCGTCGGCATTGAGAGTGGTTCTGGTGAACCCAACCGTAAGAAGGTTGGCAAGATCACCAAGGCCCAGGTTCAGGAAATCGCCCAAAAGAAGATGCCTGACCTAAATACAATCGACCTCGAAGCCGCCATGCGCATGGTTGCGGGTACTGCCCGTTCCATGGGTATTGATGTGGTTGACTGAGGCAGGTAATTCACCGTTACGTATCTGACAGGAAAATTTCATGTTCAGAGGAAAAAAATACAAAAAGGTTGCTGAAGCTTTTGATCGTAACCAAGCTTACGATTTGAAGTCTGCAATCGAAATACTCAAAAAGTCCGAGGTGAAGTTCGACCAGACGGTCGAAATCCACTTCAATCTCGGTGTGGACCCAAAACATTCCGACCAAGTGGTTCGTGGCACTGTCGTGCTTCCGCATGGTACCGGTCGTTCGGTCCGCGTTCTCGTTTTCTGCAAGGACAACAACCTTGAAATTGCAAAGAACGCTGGCGCAGACTACGCGGGTGGTGCTGACTTGGTTCAGAAGATTCAGGAAGGCTGGCTGGATTTCGACGCCGTCGTTGCTACTCCCGACATGATGCCGGTGATTAGTAAGGTGGCCCGTGTCCTCGGTCCTCGCGGTATGATGCCTTCTCCGAAGGCCGGTACGGTTACGGTTAACGTGGCCCAGACGGTTAAGGAGCTCAAGGCTGGTAAGATTTCTTACCGCGTTGACAAGGGCGCTAACGTCCATGCCCCTGTTGGCAAGCTCTCCTTCACGGTCGACCAGCTGGTTGAAAACACCAAGTCTGTTATCGACTCTGTTGTGAAGAACAAGCCTCAATCTTCTAAGGGCACTTACATCAAGAGCCTCACTCTGACGGCTACGATGGCCCCGGGCATCAAACTTGATATGGCACTGACACGATAGGAGAAACCATGAAAGCTGTAGTTAAAAAACAACAGACCGTGGACGCCCTCGTTGAATCCTTCAAGGATGCTACCGCCGTCTACCTGCTCAATTACCAGGGCATCACTGTCGAAAAGGACAACGCCCTCCGTAAGGCTCTCGCTTCCAAGGGTGTCAAGTACCACGCAGTGAAGAATACTCTTCTCAAGCGTGTGCTCGCCGCGCTCAAGGTGGAAGGTCTCGACGATATGCTGACCGGAGCAACATCCGTGATGGTCGGCTTCGCAGATGATCCGCTTCTGCCTGCCCGCGAAATTGAAGCGTTCCACAAAGCTAACCCTGATTTCTTGGTCGCCAAGAGCGTCTTCCTTGATGGAAAGCCGATGCCTGGCTCCGAAGTCGTCAACCTTGCTAAGATCCCGGATCGCAAGGGCATGATCGCTCAGATCGTCGCCATCGCTCTCGGACCTGGTGGCAAGATCGCCGGCCAGATCAAGGCACTCCAGGAAAAGCTGGAAAAAGAATCGGGTTCCGAAGCAGCCCCTGAAGCAGCACCTGAAGCTGCCGCTGCACCGGAAGCTTAACAACAAACCACAAACCAAAATTTTTAAACGGAATAATCGGAGAAACACATCATGGCAACTGATATCAAGGCACTGGGCGATCAAATCGTTGGTCTTACCCTTCTCGAAGCCAAGGCTTTGGCTGACTACCTTAAGGAAACTCACGGCATTGAAGCCGCTGGTGGCGTCGTAATGGCTGCCCCGGCTGCTGGCGCTGGCGCCGCTGCCGAAGAAAAGACCGAATTCGACGTTATCCTCGCCGAAGTCGATCCGGCCAAGAAGATGGCTGTCCTCAAGGAAGTCCGCGCTATCACGGGTCTCGGCCTCGGTGAAGCTAAGAAGGTCGTTGAGACTGCCAATAGCGTCATCAAGGAAGCCGCCCCGAAGGCTGACGCTGAAGCGCTCAAGAAGAAACTCGAAGAACTCGGAGCAAAGGTTACCCTCAAGTAATGCTCACAGTTCTTTGAACTGCTCTTACCAATCGCCTGCACGCGAGTGCGGGCTTTTGGTGTTTTTTGTCTAATTAGGCACTTCACCGGATGAGGTATTTCAAATGACCACGGAGCGAAAGAGTTATTCCTCCAACAAGTTCCAACTGGAACTGCCGTACTTGATCGAAGTCCAGAAGGCTTCCTACGAGCAATTTTTACAGGCCGACATCCCGCAGGAAAAGCGCTTGCCCGCTGGCCTGCAACGTGTTTTCCAGGACATTTTCCCGATTACTGACCCTAACGGGCTATTCTCCCTGGAATACGAAAAGTATTACTTCGGTATACCGAAATACAGCATCCCTGAATGCCGCGAACGTGGACTTTCCTACAACATGGAACTCTATGCCACGCTCGCCCTTCGCGTGTTCGAAAAGGACGGCGAAGACACCAAGCTTAAGGAAGAAGTCAAGAACGATGTCTTGATTTGCGAACTTCCTATCATGACCGAGAACGGCACGTTCATCATCAACGGTGCTGAACGCGTTGTCGTTTCTCAGTTGCACCGTTCCCCGGGTGTGAGCTTCGACGAAGAGCTCCAGCCGAACGGCCGTTCCGACTACAAGAGCCGCATCATTCCTCATCGTGGTGCGTGGGTCGAATTCAACGTCGAAAGCGACGTGCTCTACCTCTCCATCGACCGCAAGAAGAAGATTGCGGCCACCGCCATGCTCCGCAGCATCGGCTTCGAGACCACTCAGGACATCCTGAACCTCTTCTACAAGAAGACCGAAGAAGTCGTCGTTGCCGAAGAAGCTGAAAAGTTCAACGAAGACGGCGTGTGCGAACTCATCGACCGTATCATCTTCAACGATGTCGTCGACGAATCTACCGGTGAAATCATTGTCGAGGCGAACTCCGTCATCGACGAACGCAAGCTCGAACGCCTGCGCGAAAGCAACGTGGAAAAGATCGTTCTCCTCTCCAAGGACGAAGAAAACCTCCTCATCCACAACACGCTTGCCAACGACAAGACCAAGTCCCGCGAAGAAGCCCTCCGCACGATTTACTCTGTCACGCACCAGCAGCAGGACGAAGCTCCGAACCTGCAGGCTGCCGAAAACTATTTCGATTCCATGTTCCTGAACGACCCGCGCAAGTACGACTTGGGCGAAGTCGGTCGTTACCGTTTGAACGCTAAGGTCTACACTCCGAAGATCCTCAACATCCTCAAGGAAGTGGGCGAGCAGTTCAAGCAGTACAACATGGACAAGGAACTCGCTCTCCCCGAACCGACCCGCACGACGATGAGCAAGGCCGACTTCCTGGCCGTCATCGAATACATGGTCGGCCTCTACGACGGCGAAGACGGTTATGCCAAGGACGATATCGACCACTTGGGCAACCGCCGCACCCGTTCTGTGGGCGAACTCCTCGCTAACCAGATTTCTGTGGGCCTTTCCCGCATGTCTCGCGTCATCCGCGAGAACCTCTCCCTCCACAACGACGACGAACAGACCACTCCGCGCGACCTCGTGAATACCCGCACGGTTTCCTCTGTTGTCCAGGCGTTCTTCGGTTCCAGCCAGCTCTCGCAGTTCATGGACCAGATGAACCCGCTTTCGGAACTTACCCACAAGCGTCGTCTCTCCGCTCTCGGTCCCGGTGGCCTTTCCCGTGAACGTGCGGGCTTCGAAGTCCGTGACGTGCACTACACGCACTATGGCCGCCTCTGCCCGATCGAGACTCCGGAAGGCCCGAACATCGGTCTTATCAACTCCCTCGCGTCTTACGCCATCGTGAACCACTATGGCTTCATTGAGACTCCGTACCGCATTGTCGGTCTCGTCGACTTCAAGGACGCCCAGGGCAATATCGTGAAGTTCCCGGAAGCCAAGTGGCACTTCGGTATCTTCAAGGCCTTCGTGCATGACCCGCACTACTTCCTTTCCCAGCAGGAACTCACCCGCAAGGAAATGGACTCCATCCGCATGAACCTCGACAACCGCCAGCGCGACCTGTTCGACTCGTTCGCCGGCAAGGTGTTCCAGTTCAGCGATGCCGAAGGCGAAGTCCGTTACTTCAAGAACGGCTTCGAACTCGATGGCTTTAACGGCAAGGCCGACTACGTGCAGGCCAGCAGCTCCATCGACCAGGTCGTTTCTGACTTTATCACTTACCTCACCGCCGACGAAGAAGATGCCTTCAAGGTGGCTCCGGCTTCTACCGAGCTCACCGACGACAACCGCTTCAAGGAAGAATACGTCATCGTCCGCGACAAGAGCGAATACCCGCACGTGCTCCGCCAGGACAGCATCGAAATCGACGACATGGATGTCGAACGCATCGACCTCATGGACGTGGCCCCGATGCAGATCGTGTCCGTGGCCGCTGGCCTCATCCCGTTCCTTGAACACGATGACGCTAACCGTGCTTTGATGGGTTCTAACATGCAGCGCCAGGCTGTGCCTCTGCTCCGTGCGGAAGCCCCCGTGGTGGGTACCGGCCTCGAACGCCGCGCCGCCCTCGACTCGGGTACGGTTGTCCGCGCCAAGCACGACGGCCGCGTGACCTTCGTTGACGCCCGCAACATCACGGTGCAGCGCGGCAACATGGTGAACGGCAACTTCGAACCGCTCACCGGTCTCGGCGAAAACTACGAATTCCTCGGCAAGGATCCTATCGATAACTACACGCTTCGCAAGTTCGAGCGCAGTAACCAGGATTCCTGCGTGAACCAGAAGCCTATCGTGAACGTGGGCGACTTCGTCAAGGCTGGCGACGTGCTGGCTGACGGCGTGTCTACCGACCACGGCGAACTGGCCCTCGGTAAGAACATCCTCATCGGCTTCCTCCCGTGGAACGGTTACAACTACGAAGACGCCGTTATCATCTCGGAAGAACTCGCCATCAAGGATACCTTTACTTCCATCCACATCGAAGAATACGAACTCGATGTCCGCGAAACCAAGCGCGGCCCGGAAGAACTCACTCGCGAAATCCCGAACGTCGGTGAAGATGCCCTGCGCAACCTCGACGAGAACGGCGTTATCCGCGTGGGTGCCGAAGTCGGTCCGGATGACATCCTCGTGGGTAAGGTTACCCCGAAGGGCGAAACCGAACTCTCTCCGGAAGAACGTTTGCTCCGTGCCATCTTCGGCGAAAAGGCCGGCGACGTGCGCGACTCCTCCCTCAAGGCTCCTCCGGGCATGAAGGGCGTGGTTCTCGAAACCCGCATCTTCTGCAAGAAGGAAAAGTCCGACAAGAAGAGCAAGGAAAAGGATCAGGAAACCATCGAGAGCATCCGCTCCAACTTCCAGACCCAGATCGACAAGATCAAGGAATCTTGCCGTGAACACCTGCTCGAACTTCTCGGCGGCAAGGCTGCCGGCAAGGTGATGGACAACGAAACTCATGAACTCCTGATCCGCGAAGGCCAGACCTACACGGCTCAGAACCTCACCGCTATCGACGTGACCAAGGTGTCGCCGGCTTCTACCTTTGTGGTGGGTGATGACGAACTCCAGGAACAGGTGCTTTCGCTCGTGATTGTCGCACGCGACAACCTCGACACCCTGACCCGCACGATGGAAAAGGAAATCGATAAGGTCACCAAGGGCGACGAACTCAAGCCGGGCGTTCTGAAGAGCGTCAAGGTCTACATCGCCAAGAAGCGCTGCCTCTCTATCGGTGACAAGATGGCCGGTCGCCACGGTAACAAGGGCGTCGTGTCCAAGATTGTTCCGGTCGAAGACATGCCGTTCACCGAAGACGGTCGCCCGCTCCAGATCCTCCTGAACCCGATGGGCGTGCCTTCCCGTATGAACATCGGTCAGGTGCTTGAAGTTCACCTGGGCTGGGCTGCCAAGACGCTCGGCTTCAAGGTTTCTACGCCGGTGTTTGACGGTGCCAAGTTCGAGGACATCTGCAAGGAACTCGAAAAGGCCTACCAGAAGAACCCGATCGTGAACTACGAAATGGATCCGGAACACGACAAGATTATCGGTAAGGCCAAGCTCTATGACGGCCGCACCGGTGAAGCCTTCCTGAACCCGGTCACCATCGGTTACATGTACTACCTCAAGCTCGGCCACTTGGTGGACGACAAGATCCACGCCCGTTCTATCGGTAGCTACGCCCTCGTGACGCAGCAGCCGCTCGGCGGTAAGAGCCAGTTCGGTGGTCAGCGCTTCGGTGAAATGGAAGTGTGGGCCATGGAAGCTTACGGTGCCGCATACACCCTGCAGGAACTCCTCACCGTCAAGTCTGACGATGTTACGGGTCGTTCCATGGTGTACGATGCCATCGTCCACGGCAAGAACACGCCGAAGCCGGGCATCCCCGAGTCCTTCAACGTTATGATTCGCGAAGTTCATTCTTTGGGTCTTGATATCGAGACCATTGGAGATAAGTAATATGTCCGAAGAAATGATGGAAAATCAAGAAAATTCCGGCGATATTTCAATTCATCTCGCCGCTCCGGACCTGATCCGTTACTGGTCTTACGGTGAAGTCACCAAGCCCGAGACTATCAACTACCGTACATTCAAGCCGGAACGCGATGGTCTTTTCTGCGAAAAGATTTTCGGACCTGTCAAGAACTGGGAATGCAACTGCGGTAAGTTCAAGCGCGCTCGCTACAAGGGCGTTATCTGCGACCGCTGCGGTGTGGAAGTGACTCACTCCCGCGTCCGTCGCGAACGCATGGGCCATATCGAACTCGCCATTCCTCTCGCACACACCTGGTTCGTCCGTAACCAGCCGTGCGTGATCGGTGCTCTCCTTGGCCTCAACACCAAGGACCTCGAACAGGTTATCTACTACGAACGCTACGTCGTTATCGACAAGGGCGATGCCGAACTCGAAGAGAACACTCTCATCGACGAGAACGCCTACCAGGACCTCGTCGCCGAAGGCCGTACCTTCGACGCCCGCATGGGTGCTTCCGCCATCAAGCTCTTGCTCGACAAGCTCGACCTCACGGCCCTTTCCGCCAAGCTGCGTGACCAGGCCCGTTCCAGCTCCAAGACGAAGGTGGACGATGCCATCAAGCGCCTCAAGGTTGTGGACGCCTTCCGCAAGTCCCAGATGGAAAGCTTCCGTAGCTACTACAACAATCCGGATTCTTCCCGCGACAACGGCAAGGCATGGCTCAAGGGCCTCGCCGAAGCTGTTGCCGAATTCAAGGCCGACTACGAAGCCAACCACAGCGACTTCGTGCTCGTCGACGCCTACGAAGAATTCCGCCGCAAGTACCCGAACGAAGTTCGCCTCCTCGCGAACCAGCCGTCTTGGATGATTCTCGATGTACTTCCGGTGATTCCGCCTGACCTGCGCCCGCTCGTTCCGCTCGAAGGCGGCCGCTTTGCGACCTCCGACCTGAACGAACTCTACCGTCGCGTCATCAACCGCAACAACCGCTTGAAGAAGCTCATCGACATCCGTGCCCCTAACGTGATTCTCTGCAACGAAAAGCGCATGCTCCAGGAAGCCGTCGACCAGCTGTTCGACAGTGGCCGCCGTACCGCACGTACTGGCAGCGCGCGCCCGCTCAAGAGCCTCGCAGAACTCCTCAAGGGTAAGCAGGGTCGCTTCCGTATGAACCTCCTCGGTAAGCGTGTGGACTACTCCGGCCGTTCCGTCATTGTGGTGGGCCCGGAACTCCAGATGCACCAGTGCGGTCTGCCGAAGCGCATGGCTCTCGAACTTTACAAGCCGTTCATTATCCAGCGCCTGGAAGAAGACGGCATCGTTTACACGCTCAAGTCCGCCAAGAAGTACGTTGACGCCGAACGCCCCGAAGTGTGGGACATCCTCGAAGAAATCATCGAGGACCACCCGGTCATGCTGAACCGCGCCCCGACGCTTCACCGCTTGGGTATCCAGGCCTTCTATCCGAAGCTTATCGAAGGTAACGCCATCCGCCTCCACCCGCTTGTCTGTACCGCATTCAACGCGGACTTCGACGGTGACCAGATGGCTGTGCACCTCCCGCTTTCGTTCGAAACCCAGCTTGAATGCCGCGTGCTCATGCTGTCTTCGAACAACATCCTGCACCCTGCTTCCGGTCAGCCGATTGCCGTGCCGGGCCAGGACATCGTGCTCGGTCTGTACTACCTGACCAAGCCGCGTCCGGGTCGCAAGGGCGAAGGCATGCACTTCTACGATTCTGCCGAAGCCATCCGCGCTTACGAGAACGAAGTTGTCGACCTGAACGCTACCGTCTACCTCAAGCTCCCCGCCGGTCGCAAGATCTACACGGGCGCCCTCGAGAAGGATTGCGTTTGCGTGCGTGAAATCGCCGACGACAACGGCAACCTCGAAGAGAACGTGAAGGCTGGCGAAAAGGTCAAGTTCCTTACCCTCAAGGAAGACAACGTCATCAAGACGACTGTCGGCCGAATCATCTTCAACGAATTTGTTCCCAACGAACTCGGTTATGCTAACGAGACCTTCGGCAAGAAGGTTATCGCCAAGTCCATCGACGACCTGTACCGCCGTACCGGCAACCGCGTGACTGTCGAATACCTCGACAACCTCAAGGCCAACGGTTACAAGTGGGCAACCCGCGCCGGTTCCTCCGTGGCTATCGCCGAAATGGTGATCCCGGAAGAGAAGCAGGCCTTGCTCGATGCCGCTACCGAAAAGGTCAACGAAATCCGCAGCCTTTACGAAGACGGCGTGATTACCGACGGTGAACGTTACAACCAGATCATCGACGTGTGGTCCAAGACCACGAGCGATGTCGCTGCCAAGCAGTGGGACTTGCTCTCTCACGACCGTGACGGCTTCAACCCGGTGTACATGATGGCTGACTCTGGCGCTCGTGGTAGCCGCCAGCAGATTATGCAGCTGTCCGGTATGCGCGGTCTGATGCAGAAGCCTATCAAGCAGCTCGGCGGTCAGGAAGTTATCGAAAACCCGATTAAGTCCTGCTTCCGCGAAGGCTTGAACGTGATGGAATACTTCATCTCGTCTCACGGTGCCCGTAAGGGTCTTGCCGATACCGCCCTTAAGACGGCTGACGCTGGTTACCTTACCCGCCGTCTCGTGGACGTGGGCCAGGACCTCGTCGTTACTGAAGCTGACTGTGGTACCACCAACGGCATTGAAGTTTCCGCCTTCAAGGACGGCGACGATACCGTTATCCCGTTGGAAGAACGTTTGCTCGGTCGCGCCCCGGTCGAAGACATCAAGCACCCGGTTACGGGCGAAGTGATTGTCAAGGCTGGCGAACTCGTTACCGAACGTGACCTCCCGAAGATTTCCGCTACCGGTCTCGAACACATCAAGATGCGTTCCGTGCTCACTTGCGAATCCCGCACTGGCGTGTGCTCCAAGTGCTACGGCCGTATGCTTGCGTCTGGTCGTCCGGTCGACCTCGGCGAAGCCGTGGGTGTGCTCGCTGCACAGTCCATCGGTGAACCGGGTACGCAGCTTACCCTCCGTACGTTCCACATCGGTGGTGCGTCTTCCCGCTTGACTGTCGAGAACAACAAGAAGGCCGTCGTCGATGGCCGCGTCGAACTCGAACAGGTCGTTACCGTGGACCACGAGGGCCAGAAGATTGTTACGAGCCGCATGGCCGAACTCGTCATCTTCGACAATACAGGCATTAACAAGGGTCGTTACCAGATTCCGTACGGCGCCATTATGCACGTCGAGAACAACGCCCAGGTCAAGAAGGACCAGGTGATGTTTGAATGGGATCCGTATAACAGCCCGATTATCACCAACGTGGCCGGCAAGGTCAAGCTCGTCGACCTCGTTGAAAACAAGACATTCCGTGTAGAAAAGGACGAAAACACCGAAGTCGAAACCTGGATCGTTATTAGCGAGAAGCATGGCGGCAGCGCAAAGCAGCTGCGTCCGGCCATCAGCATTATCGACGAAACCGGTGCCAAGGTTGGCCACTTCATGTTGCCGGACGGCGCTATCTTGACCGTTCACGATGGCGACAAGGTGACCGTCGGTTCTACCGTTGCAAAACTCCCGCGTGCCGCAGGTAAGACCCGCGACATTACCGGTGGTCTTCCGCGCGTTGCCGAGCTCTTCGAAGCCCGCAAGCCGAAGAATACCGCCGTGCTCGCCCCGATTGACGGTCTCGTCACGATGGGCAAGGAAGTGCGCAACAACCAGGAAGTTATCATCAAGATGGACGATCGCGAAGAGAAAGTGCTGGTTCCGCGTGGTGTCCACTTGGCGGTCAACGAAGGTGACCGTGTCCGCGCTGGTCAGAAGATCAGCGAAGGCAGTGCAGACCCGCACGATATCCTGACTATCCTCGGACCTGAAGAGGTCCAGCGTCACTTGGTGAACGAAATCCAGGCGGTGTACCGCCTGCAGGGTGTGGCTATCGCAGATAAGCACATCGAATGTATCGTCCGCCAGATGATGCGCAAGGTGAAGGTCAAGGAATCCGGCGATTCCGAACTGCTTCCGGGCGAAGAGATATCCAAGGCACGTCTGCGCGCTGAGAACGACCGCCTGGTCGCTCAGGGCAAGACTCCGGCGACCTTCACGCCGATGCTCCTTGGTATCACTAAGGCCTCCTTGGCGACAGACAGCTTCATCTCTGCCTGCTCGTTCCAGGAAACCACGAAGATCCTTACCCGCGCTTCTATCGAAGGGCAGGTTGACCCGCTCATGGGCCTCAAGGAAAACGTGATTATGGGCCGCCTCATTCCGTGCGGTACTGGTGCCCGCCACCTGAGGAACGTCCAGGTGACCGATGCCGATGCCGAGGCGGAAGAACGCCTGCGTTTGCAGAATGTGCATGCCGAATACGGTAACGCTGACTCCGGAATTCAGATGATTGACACCGATATGGGTGCATCTGATGACGAGGATGTAGACTAATTTCGGTTATGTACTTGAAAAATTTGGAAAAAGAACTATATTTGCACTCCAAAATCTAGGAGATTAATAGTGCCTACTATTCAACAGCTCGTCCGCAACGGACGTGAACAGATCAGCAACAAGACCGCTTCCGTGGCCTTGAAGTCCTGCCCGCAGAAGCGCGGTGTTTGCACCCGCGTGTACACCAGCACCCCGAAGAAGCCGAACTCTGCTCTTCGTAAGATTGCCCGTGTGCGCCTTTCCAACAAGATGGAAGTTACCGCTTACATCCCCGGTGAAGGCCACAACCTCCAGGAACACTCCATCGTGCTCATCCGCGGTGGTCGTGTGAAGGACGTTCCGGGTGTTCGTTACCACATCATCCGTGGTGCCCTCGATACCCAGGCTGTCAACGGTCGTCAGAACGGCCGCTCCAAGTACGGTGTTAAGAAGAAAGGTGCCGCTCCGGCCAAGAAGTAAGGAAGTAGTATATGTCTAGAAGAAGAAAGGCTCTCCATCGCTCCATCCTCCCGGATCCGCGTTTCAAGTCTGTCCTCGTCACCGAACTCGTCGGTGTCGTGCTCAAGCAGGGTAAGAAGACCATCGCCGAACAGATTGTCTACACCGCCCTTGACCTCCTCGACAAGAAGGTCGAAGGCAAGGAAACCCCGCTCGAGAAGTTCGAACTCTGCCTCGAGAACATCAAGCCCCGCGTCGAAGTCAAGTCCCGCCGCGTCGGTGGTGCCAACTACCAGGTTCCTATGGAAGTTGCTCCGGACCGCGCCAAGGCTCTCGCCCTCCGCTGGCTCCTCGATGCCGCCCGTAACCGCAACGAACCGAACATGGCCGACCGCCTTGCCGCCGAACTCGTTGCTGCCAAGAACGGTGAAGGCAACGCTGTCCGCAAGAAGAACGACACGCACAAGATGGCCGAAGCCAACAAGGCTTTCGCTCACTTCCGTTTCTAATTCTTGCATTAGCACGAATTATCCTAGAGGAAGGGCTCCGCTTTTGCGGAGCCTTTTCTGTTTCCTCCTGGCCCTTGGACCAAGCCGAGTTTTTATGTTCAGATTTCTAGTGGCGCCTACCGCTGTGGCACGAGCCTGTAGATGCTGCGCGTGCTCGTCTCGGGAACGTCCAGCGCGTGCTCGCCCGGGGTGAACTTTTGCACAGCGCTCTGCCACAGGATGCGGCCCTGATGGTCGAACTGCACGACGCTCGCGGTCATGGCGCGGTCGACCTGCAAGAGCAACTTGCCGCCCTGCTGCCGGAACGAAAACTTGTCTGTAATCCCGCCGGTGCGTATGGCGGTAGTGCTGCTGGACGAACTGACGGAACTTGACGATTCGTGAACTGCTTCGCTGCTCGAAGATTTGGGCTCACTTGCCTTCATCTTCGCGATGCCCGCCTTCCAGGCGTCAACGGCGGCCTGCGAGGTGTTGAGTGCCCAGTCGCCCTCGTTCGCTTCTTTGCTCTGGCTGAACCACATCACCGCGAAAACGCGCGAGAAGTCCGTGGCAAAATGCTCGAACATGTCGGTAATCCATTCGGCCTTGTTGCCGCCCCTCTCGGAGCTTGAGATTTCGGCGATAAAGAGCGGCTTGTCGATGTTCGCGAGCGCGTTGTACGCCTTCTTGAAAACCTGCGAGAACGTCTGCCAGCTGGACCAGCTCTGGCACGTGCCCCAGTTGTAGCCGTCGATGGAGATGTAGTCCACGTACTCGTCGCCGGGATAGTTGCCCGTGAGCGTGGTGCCGCTGCCCTGGTTCGAGGCGTTGGTGGTCCATACCCACTTGACGTTCGTGACGCCTTCTTCCTTGAAGATTTTCACGATGTGGCGGAAAGCTTCGGCGACGTTCGCGTCGGTATTGCCGGCGCCCGATTTTCCTACCCCCCAGTCATACCAGTCTCCATTTGCTTCATGGAGCGGTCTGAGCCAGATTTCGTCGCCGAAGCCCTTGACGCCCTTTGCATATTCACGGATGTAGTTGTCGGCCTTGCCGTTCACCAGTTCCTGCGCGTTGTAGCCGTTCGCCATCCAGGTCACCACCAGCGTGGAACCGTTGTTCTTCGCGACGTTCGCGTACTGCGCAGTCGCGTTCCAGTCGTTGATGTCAAAGAGCGCAAAATAACTGATGAGGTCGAGGTGCGTGCCCTGCAAATCCTGGAATGCTTGCACGTTCTGCTGCGTGGGTTGCGGGTACTGCCCGGGCCCACCGACCCATGCGCCGACCTGGAAGGCCATTGCCGTCACGGGTGCGAGAACCATCGAGAATAGGAACTTCTTGTTCATAAATGCCTCCGGCGGGCTTCCGTCCGCAAAATGTTCCCATACACCCTAAAAATAGATTGTGCAGCCAGCGCGGGCTGATTTCTAAAACGGATATTTGTACCAAAGTGTATCTAGTGTTTTATAACGTCCTGGAGTTCCTCGATACTGCCGTAAATTCACATTATCCGAATAAGATTCTCCAAATAGGAACACCCTCTTTATTTTTTTTCTAGTTTGTTTGGTAATCAGGGACTGCTGTATGAAACTTTTGAAATTGTGTTGGCTGCCGGTTCTATTGATGGCGATGTTCCTTTGCGGGTGCTCGCAGTCCAATGAAGATGAAGTGCGAAAGGCGAAACGCTTTGAAGAGTTAAAAGGACTGCCATTGGACACGGTCCTTACGCGTGCGTATAAATTCTACGAGCAGTTCCAGGCGACGGGTGATACGCTGCTGCGCGATTCCATGGACGATTACAGGGGCCACTTTTTTGCGAGATGGGAATTGACTTCGGATTCTCTTTGTGGGACGGTTGCGCCGGATGATTCTTTGGCGATGGAATTACGCGAAATCTATAATGTTGTATTGGAGTTCGATGCTAAACGCAAGTATCGTTACGTTCTTGATGAAGAAGAACGCGAAAAACGGGAAGATGATTTATGGAATGATAGCGCACGTAGAGAAAAAGTGTCGAAGATGATGGATGCCTATTTTAAAGCTTTGGTTGAAAACCCGGATTCCATGCGGGTTGTTGAAGAAAAGGAGAGGGCAGAGAGAGAAAGAGCCGATAGCATCTATGCTGTGAAAATCCGTGCGATTCCGCTTGATGAAGCCTTGAATCGTTTGGAAGAGGATTCTAGCAGCATTTATAATTACGCGTATTTTGTCCAGACGCTGGAGGTGCTGTATGTCGATACTGCTGTCGCCGATATGAAGGAACTGGATAAAATCGATCGGCACAGGATAAAGCGAAATACCTGGAAAGAAATGAAATCAGCTTGCTTGGGTAGAACATCGATGGGCCAAAAGGTTCTTATTCTGAACAAGGAATATGAATCTCTGTTGAACAATTTTATGAGAGCGAATGTTCATGAGTCTCGCAGTGAGAGGTACACGATCTTGCCGGTAAAATATCCTTTCTGGTATCCGATGATTTCTGTTGTGCCGCATCATTCGGGCGATGATTTCCATTTTGAATCGTTCCCGGCCATGGGAGGAGCCTTATTCAACAAAAACCATGATATGGTGATATTGAGTGTAGAGGAGTCTTTCAATAGCGGGAGTTACTACTATTTGGCAAAGAAGAACGGGAAATGGGAATTGATAATGCATAAAGACGGCTGGGTGGCGTAGGTGCGAAAACCCGCCTCTTTTTTGCCCACTTTTTCTCGGCTTGCTGTTCTAGCGCCTGCCAACAATTTTCCTATATTTACAGCACAAAAATTTCACACTAAACCAAAAGGCTAAAAAATGGCTTCTAAAATCAAATCCGTTGTTGCCCGCCAGATCCTCGACTCTCGCGGCAATCCCTCTCTCGAAGTTGATGTTACCCTCGAAAACGGCGTGAAGGGTCACGCTGCTGTCCCGAGCGGTGCTTCTACCGGCGAACGCGAAGCTTGCGAACTCCGCGACGGCGACAAGAAGACCTACTGCGGCAAGGGCACGCTCACTGCTGTGAAGAACGTGAACACCAAGATTGCCAAGAAGATCATCGGCATGGACCCGGCCAAGCAGACCGAAGTCGACGACGCCATGATCGCTCTCGACGGCAACCGCATGCTCAAGAACAAGCTCGGTGCAAACGCTATCCTCGGCGTTTCCATGGCTGTCTGCTGCGCCGCTGCTAACGACGCCAAGATGCCTCTCTACCAGTACATCGCCAAGCTCCATGGCACCAAGAAGCTCACGCTCCCGTGCCCGATGTGCAACGTGATCAACGGCGGTGCTCACTCCTCCGCCCCGATCGACTTCCAGGAATTCATGATCGCCCCGGTTGGCGCCAAGACGTTCTCCAAGGGCCTCCAGATGGTTACCGAAATCTTCCACGCCCTCAAGGCTGTGCTGAAGAAGGCCGGCTTCGACACCACCGTTGGTGACGAAGGTGGCTTCGCTCCTGGCGTTTCTATCAAGCCGGCTAAGAACAAGTTCGGTTACGAAATTACTGGCGTGATGACCCTCGAAAAGGCTCTCGACGCCCTCAAGGCTGCAACCACCAATGCCGGTTACAAGTTCGGCACTGACATCAAGATCGCTCTTGACGTTGCTTCCTCTGAATTCTGCGACAAGAACACCAAGGCTGGCAAGCCGGAAACCTACACCTTCAAGAAGAGCACCAAGAAGACTGTCAAGTCTGCCGACATGGTGAAGCTCTACGAAAAGCTCATCGACAAGTACTCCATCTTCTCCATTGAAGACGGTCTCGACGAAGCTGACTGGGCTGGCTGGAAGGTCATGACCGACAAGCTCGGTGGCAAGATCAACCTCGTGGGCGACGACCTGTTTGTGACCAACCCGACCATCTTCGACGAAGGCATCAAGGCCGGTATCGCTAACGCCATCCTTATCAAGGTGAACCAGGTCGGTTCTGTGTCCGAAACTCTCGCCGCCATCAAGCGCGCTCAGAACGAAGGCTATGCTCCGATCGTTTCTCACCGCTCTGGCGAAACCGAAGACACCTTCATTGCTGACCTCGCCGTCGGTACTGCCGCTGGCCAGATCAAGACTGGTTCTCTCTCCCGCACGGACCGCGTTTGCAAGTACAACCGCCTCCTCCGCATCGAAGAAGAACTCGGCAAGGCTGCCGTGTACGCCGGTGACCCGCGCAAGGCTTGCAAGGCCCCTGCTAAGAAGGCCGCTTGCAAGAAGTGCTGCAAGAAGTAATCTAAACCATTAGAATTACTGAAAGAGGCGTCCCTATCAGGGACGCTTCTTTTGTTTGTAATCATTTTTTGCTGGCTGGCGATGTGTTTACTTTATCTGTAATTTACTGGTCTGGACCTGTGGGAAACCTGGTGCCTGCCGGACGTTTTTGAGGCACGAAAAAGGCATTATTTCTACTTTGTAAACTCTCGTAAACAATTAGGCTGTGAATGAACTGTGAATAGCCTGTGCCGCGGCTTGGATGGCGCCCTGGACCCGCGTCTGTGTCGCCTTGTAAACGTATTTTTTTAGAACGGGGAGTAACAAACAATACGTTTAAATCTATATTAGAATCCGAATTTCATCAAAAGTCGTAAATAGGCTTACAATAAGAGGATACACATGATTGGAATGAAAACTATTGCCAAGACTGCTGCCGTGATTACGGCCGCGGGTGCCCTTTTTGGGTGTGATAGCAGCAGCGAGCAGCAGGCCGCCGAAGGCGCACTGCCCCGCCAGCAAACGCTTTACTTGTCTGGTCAGCAGTGGGGTGCCCCTGCTACGTTCAACCCGCTCGCCGAAAGCTGGATGGCCGCATGGCCGGTGGGTGGCCGCTTCAACCTGGTGTACGAACCGCTCGTCACCTATAACACCCTGAATGGTCAGGTGGAAGCCCTTCTTGGTACGCTCGTTCCGGAACTTTCCAACAACGACAGCATCGTGGTCGACCTGAACCCCGCCGCCAAGTGGAGCGACGGCAAGCAGGTGAACTCCAACGACGTGAAGTTCATCTTCACGAACGGTTCCATCAACACGACCGAACAGATTTCCGCAATCCACGTGGATACCCTCAAGGCCGAACCGGCAGCGGCGGATGCTCCCGTTACCGAACGCATTTCCTTCATTGTGGCTAAGGACAAGCGCAACAACCCGCTTTCTGTGATGGACCTCCTCCAGGCTATCCGCATCGTGCCGGCTCACGTGTTTGAACCGCTCGTTGCCGAAAAGGGTCTCGACGAAGTCAAGAAGCTCATGATGGACAAGAACCCGGTCGTTTCTGGCCCGTACACCATCAAGGACTACTCTGCGAACAAGATTATCCTCGAACGTCGTGATGACTACTGGGGCAACGCTGCCCTCCACGAAGGCAAGCTCCCGGCTCCGAAGTTCATCGTTCACCCGATCTACAAGAGCAACGAACACAACACCATCGCTCTCCGCAAGGGCGAACTCGATGCTTCCATGTCCTTCATTCCTCGTATTGGCGACCTCAAGAGCGCTGGCGTGCACACCTGGTTGAACGATGCTCCGTTCTTCACTCCGGGCGCTATGCCGATGCTCATGATCAACACCATGAAGGAACCCCTCAACGACAAGCGCTTCCGTCGTGCTCTCGCTACGGCCATCGACTACAACGCTATCCGTCAGTTTGCTCTCTCCGGTTACACCTCTCAGTTGCAGCCGGGCCTCATCATGCCGACGAACCTCGAAGGCAAGTACATCAACGCCGAAGACCAGAAGGTCGGCGTGAAGCTCGACATTGTTGACGAAGCCGAACGCCTCAACACCGTGAAGGCCATGCTCTCCGAAGCCGGCTACAAGTCCGTGTTCAAGGATGACGGTTCTCTCGACCACATGGAAAATGCCAAGGGCGAAAAGATCCCGACCCTCTTCATCACGTCTCCGGCCGGCTGGACCGACTGGGAATCCATCGTGAACATCGCTGTCGAAGGCATGCGCAAGGCCGGTATCGACGTTCGTGAAGGTTTCGTGGATGGCGGTCAGTACTGGCCTGCCATGGGCACCGGCAACTTCGACCTCATCATGCACAAGCCGACTGCCGACGTGTCTCCGTCTCTCCCGTGGAGCCGCTTCAACGAAGTTATGTCTAGCCGTGACTGGCAGAAGCTCGGTGACTGGGCCGGCACCAACATCGGCCGTTACAACCAGCCGGGCACCAAGGAATTCCGCCCCGAAGTGGACAAGCTCCTTGCTGAAATCCCGCTCATGACCGACGAAGCCAAGAAGGCTGAAGCCTACCGCGAACTCAACAAGATCTTCATGGAAGACCAGCCGGCGATTCCGCTCGCTTACCTCCCGGAACAGTACTACGAGTTCAGCGACAAGGTTTGGACCAACTGGCCGTCTGCCGACAATGCCTATGCCCCGGCCCAGCTGCCGTGGATCGCTTCCGGCACGAAGGTTCTCTGGAACCTGAAGCTCAAGTAATACAAAGGAACGAAGGGAATATAAATGCTTAAACAGTATCCCATGCTGCGCTACGTCTTGCAGAAGGCGTTCTGGTATCTTCTGACATTCGTCGTAGCTGTCGCAATTAACTTCACTCTACCGCGTATGGGTGAAAACAACCCGGTAGATATCATTATGGGTAAGGCCGCCCAGGGCCTTTCTCCGGAACAAGCCAAACTCAAGAAGGAAACCTTGCTCAAGGCCTTCGGTATGGCCGAACTTGACGACCAGGGCAACGTAATCTACGACCCCGAAGTCGATGAGAACGGCCAGGTGAAGATGGTTAAGGTCCCGAAGAAGGAAAACGGCGCGGTAGTTCTCAAGACGGTCAAGGTGACGGATGCCGAAGGCAATCCGGTCATGGAAGAACGTCAGAAACTTGACGAACAAGGTAATCCCGTGTTCGAAGAGAAGCCGGTTCTCGACGAGAAGGGCAAGCCCGTGATGGAAAAGGACCCGAAGACCAAGAAGAAGGTTGCTAAGGTCGAACAGGTTGCTGTCATGGAACAGTTCCAGGTTGAACGCCAGGATACGGTCATGATAGATACTGTCTTGCGCAAGACTGACCCCAGGCTTGCGTCCGGCATTTCCCAGTTCTTTGTCTACATCAAGAACGTCTTCAAGGGTGACCTCGGCCTTTCTTACAGCCAGTACCCGAAGCCGGTTACCGAGATTATCAAGGAATCCCTCCCGTGGACCCTTGCTATCCAGGCCCCGACCATTATCCTCGGCTGGATTGTCGGTAACCTTCTCGGTGCCTTCGCTGCATACAAGCGCGGCATCTTCGACAAGGTGTTCTTCCCCTGCGCCATGTTCCTCAACGGTGTGCCGTTCTTCGTGTTCGGTATGCTCCTGGTGGCGCTCTTCTCCATTACGCTCGGCTGGTTCCCGGCCATGGGCGCCTACAGCCCGGATATTCCGGAACTTACCTTCACCTGGAACAACATCAAGAGCGTCGGGTACTACTATGTGCTTCCGTTCTTCTCGGTGTTCCCGATCCTCCTTTCGGGTCAGGCAACCGGTATGCGTTCCATGTCCATCTACGAACTCGGTACCGACTACATGAAGTACGCGAAGTGGCTGGGTCTCCGTGAAGGCAAGATTATCAGCTACGTGTTCCGTAACGCCATGCTCCCGCAGCTCACTGGCCTTGCCCAGAGCCTCGGTGCGATGGTGGGCGGCGCCCTCATTACCGAAATGATTTTCTCTTACCCCGGCCTCGGTATGGCGATGCTTACCGCCATCCAGCAGAACGACTACGCTACGATTCAGGGCTGCACGCTCATGATCTCTACCTGCGTGCTTGTCGCTAACTTCGCGGTCGACGTTTTGATTGCAATCTTTGACCCGCGCGTCAAGGCCGGTCTCCAGATGGGAGGTAAGTAATCATGGGTAAACTTCTTAAAAACCTTCTCAAGTCCCCGATGTTCGTGATTGGCGTGTCCATCTTTGTGCTGTCTCTTTTGATTGCGCTCTTTGGACCTCTCTTCTATCACGTTGACATCAATGCCCGCGACATGATGGCAGGCCCCTATGCCGGTTCTAGCGCAGACCACCTGCTCGGTACCGACCACCTCGGCCGTGACTACGTGTCGCTCCTGATTGCTGGCCTCCGCTCCTCGCTCTATGTGGGCCTGGTTGCCGGTGTCATCGCTACTACGATTGGTGTGCTTGTTGGTTTGTTCGGCGGTTTCCGCGGTGGCTGGATTGACGAAGTCCTGAACATGCTCACGAATATCTTTATCGTGATTCCGCAGTTCGTGATTCTCGTGCTCATCAGCTCTGCCGTGAAGGATGGCCGCTCCCTTACGCTGATTGGCCTTATCATCGGCCTTACCGCGTGGAGCTGGTCTGCCCGTGCCGTGCGTGCCCAGGCATCCTCCCTGCGTAGCCGCGACCACATCGCGCTTGCCCGCATCAACGGTGCCTCGACGCTCACCATCGTGCTGAAGCATGTGCTCCCGTACCTGCTTTCGTACGTGTTCATGGTGTTCATCATGCAGGTGTCCTCGGGTATCCTTTCCGAAGCCTCCATCTCCATGATCGGCCTCGGTCCTCTGGATTCCACTTCCCTCGGTATCATTTTGAACCAGGCGAAGGACAACGGTGCGCTTTCCGGCGGTATCTGGATTGCGTTCCTCCCGGCGACCATCATCATTACTCTCACGGTTTTCGCGCTCTACCTCATCAATACCTCGATGGAAGGCGTGTTTAACCCCAGGCTCCGCAAGTAAGAGGTAACGAAATGTCAGAAAATGTTTTTGAAGTAGAAAACCTCAGCCTGTTTTACCTGGGCCGCTTCGGCGACAAGACCCATGCCGTGACGAACGTTAGCTTCTCCATGAAGCAGGGCGAAATCCTCGGCATCGCGGGCGAATCCGGATGCGGTAAGTCGACTCTCGTGTCTGGCCTCATGGGTATGTGCATTCCGCCGCTTTATCCCGAAGGCAAGAGCGACGTGCGCGTGTGGAACGGCACCAAGATGGAATCCCTCATGAACCGCAAGATCGAGGACGTCCGTGCGAACGTTCTCGCCCAGAAGGTCTCGATGATTCCGCAGGGTGCGTTCAACGCCCTGAACCCGGTCCGCAAGATCAAGGACATCGCCGCCGACGTGATTGCCGCTCACCAGCAGCCCGGCAAGAAGCTCGACCACAAGGAAATTTACGACCGCCTCTGTGAACGTTTCGACCTGTTCGGAATGGACACGAAGCGCGTGCTTGATTCTTACCCGATTCAGCTGACCGCTGGTGAACGCCAGCGTTCCGTGATCGGTATCTCCACCCTGCTCAACCCGCAGATGGTGATTGCTGACGAACCGACTTCCGCTCTGGACGTTTCGACCCAGAAGGAAGTGATCAAGATGATTTTCGATCTTCTTGACAAGGGCATCTTCAGCACGATGATCTTCATTACCCACGAACTTCCGCTCCTGTACCACGTGGCCGATAACATCGCCATCATGTACGCCGGCGAATTTGTGGAAAAGGGTACGGCGGAACAGGTCGTCAAGGACCCGCGTCACCCGTACACGCAGGCACTCATGGGCGCCATGCTCAGTACCGAAGCGAGCCAGCGTGGCCGCCATCCGGTGGCTATCGAAGGCGCTCCTCCGAGCCTCAAGAAAGAAATCATCGGTTGCCGTTTCGCTGCCCGCTGCAGCAAGGCATGCCCCGATTGCAAGAAGAACACTCAGAATCTCCGCGTTGTCGGCGATCGTGACGTGAGGTGCGATTATGCTAAGTGATAAGCCCGTTGTATTTTCTGCCAAGCGCATCAGCAAGGACTTTGGTGCGGGCAAGACCCTGAAGACCGCCGTGAAGGATGTTTCCTTTGATATCTATGACGAGGAATTCATCTCTATCGTGGGTGGCTCGGGCTGCGGCAAGTCCGTGCTCGCCAAGATCATGCTCGGCCTCTACAAGCCGACGCGTGGCCAGTTCCTTTACCGCGACAAGCCCATCAAGAACCTGAAGGACCACTGGAACGAAGTCCAGTCCGTTTTCCAGGACCCGTTCGGATGCTTCAACCAGTTCTTTACTATCCGTAGCCAGCTGGAAGACGCTCTGAACATCTTGAAGAACAAGCCCTCCAAGGACGAAATCCGCCGCCGCGTGGACGAAGGCCTGATGGCCGTGAACGTGACGCCTGCCGATATCGAAGGCAAGTACCCGTTCGAACTTTCCGGTGGTCAGATGCAGCGTATGCTCTTGGCCCGTATCTTCGCGCTCCGCCCGAAGGTTCTGATTGCTGACGAAGCTACCTCCATGGTGGACGCCTGCGTGCGTGCAAACATCCTCGATTACCTCCGCAAGTTGAAAGACGAACTGAAGATGACCGTGGTGTTCGTGACTCACGACATCGGCCTTGCAAACTACGTTTCGGACCGTATCTTCATTATGCATGACGGCAAGATCGTGAACCAGGGTACCCCTGCCGAGGTGCTCGACAACACGAACGAACCGCATACGCTCCGCCTGCTCGACGATATCCCGGAAGTCCACAAGACCGAATGGATCAAGAACAGCCATCGTAGCAAGAAGTAATGCGATAGTGTCATCCTCGCGAAAGCGAGGATCTTGCAAAAGAAAACCCGACTCGTTTGAGCCGGGTTTCTTTCTGTTTGGGGAGATGTTTTCATTTGAAAACGGGAAATGCTCCTGAAAAGGTTCCGGCGTCTGCATTTTTAGGTATATTCTGGGTATGAGTGTATACAAGAATGTTTTTTATGCGGGCGCGGCCCTGGCTGCGGCATCTCTGTTTACTTCCGTGGCTTTTGCTGGCCCTCTCGTGAACCAGTTGGGCTATTACCCTGAAGCCGAAAAGTCGGTCGTGTACCCGGGCAACGACGCGAACGGCCTCGAGGTGCGTGACCTGAACGGAAAGACTGTGCTAAAGCTCGATGCTCCCGACGTGTACGACTGGGACTACAGCGGCGAGGAGGTGCAGACCTTCGATATCTCCGCCGTCAAGACACCAGGAACCTACCGCCTGTTCCGCGGTGGCGCCTACGTGGGCAACCCCATTACGGTCGGGAACAATGTCTACGAGGACCTGGTGAAGGCGAGCCTCAAGTGGTTCTACTACCAGCGCGCAAGCATGCCGCTTTTGCCGCAGTATGCGGGCAAGTGGGCGCGCGCTGCGGGCCACATGGATGATAAGGTTATCATATACGGTTCCGACAAGGTGACCGGTGGCAAGGGCGCCGGTAAGGTCATCAATTCCGCTCGCGGCTGGTACGATGCGGGCGACTACGGCAAGTACATCGTGAATTCCGGCATTACCGTTTTTACCTTGCTCGAGATTTACGAGCACTTCCCGAAGTACATGGATTCGCTGACCTGGAACATTCCGCGCGAGTTCCCGAAGTATCCGGAACTGCTCGAGGAAATCCGCTACAACCTGGACTGGATGCTTACCCTACAGGACAAGGACGGCGGTGTTTACCACAAGGTGACGACCTTGAAGTTTGGCGGGAGCGTGCTGCCCGAAGATGACGTGGCTCCGCGCTATGCGATTATCAAGAACATGCCCGCTTCGCTTGACTTTGCAGCCGTGATGGCGCAGGCGAGCGTCGTGTACAGGAACATCGACAAGGCCTATGCCGACAAGATGCTCAAGGCGGCAGAAAGCGCATATGCCTGGGCGAAGAAGAACCCGAAGGCTATCTACAAGCAGCCTGACGACGTGCAGACTGGTGGCTACGTTCCCGGTGACGAAAACGGCAAGGACGAGTTCCGCTGGGCTGCTGCCGAACTCTACCGCGCGAAGGCTGTTGCCGGCGTTAAGACCGACAAGGCTGCCGCCGGTTACCTGAAGGACTTGAAGGGCAATCCGTTCACGGCAAATGGCGCCTGGTGGGGCGACGTGAACATGCTTGCCGCATTCCGCGTGGCGCTCGATTCCGCCGACTTTGACAAGGACTTGGTTGCCGCTGCGAAGAAGACGGTGATGAACGAGGCGAACAACCTGCGTGCCGTGGGCGACACGAGCGCCTACCGCTTGCCCGCTTTCCCGTGGAGCTGGAATTGGGGTAGCAACAGCGCGATGGCGAACAACGGCATGGTGCTGGTGCATGCCTACCTGCTTACCGGTGACAAGAGCTACCTGGATGGCGCGCAGCAGTGCCTTGACTACCTGCTGGGCAAGAACCCGATGGACATTACCTATGTGACAGGATTCGGCTACAGGAGCCCGCGCAATCCGCACCATCGCCCGAGCGAATCTGACCTGGTGGACGATCCGGTGCCGGGCATGCTCGTGGGTGGCCCGCACTTGGGCAAGCAGGACATTAACCTGGACGGCAAGGAACACTGGAAGTGCCCGAACTATGCCGCTGCCGACAAGCCGGCTCTCGCCTACATCGACAACCGTTGCAGCTATGCGACTAACGAGGTGGCCATCAACTGGAACGCCCCGCTTGCGTACCTCGCCGCTGCCCTCGAGGCCATCTACTCGAAATAGATTGTTGCCGACCTTCGCGACTCTTTATGCCCTGTTGTTCATGCAACAGGGCTTTCCGTTTATGCAACGGAGTGTTGCATAAAAGAATTAAAAATTATAAAACGTGTTAAAAACTGTGATTTTGATTAAAAATAAGCGGTTTTGTTGCATAAAACAATTGACTTTTGTGAAAAAAGAGGTATAATTAGGAGTGATGAAACCGATTGTCGAATATTCCGATTTCCGCCAGTACATGCGGGACTACTATGAGGAGCGCAAGCGCTGCTCGGTGTTCTCGTGGCGTGAGTTCTCGAAGGTGGCGGGATTTACCTCGTCGTCGTACATGAAGGTTGTCTGCGATGGCAAGAGTAAGCTCTCCCGTGTCGGCGTCGAGCGTACGGGGGCCGCGATGGGCCTTGTCGGATTCGAGATGGAATATTTCCGTGCCATGGTCGAGTACGGCCAGGCCGAGGTGGAGGCGAAGAAGAAGGCTGCCTACGAGAAAATGCTTTCCGTTGCCAGGACGCACAAGGTCCGCGTGATGGAAGGCGAACTGTTCGAGTTCTACGATTCATGGCACAACCCCGTGGTGCGCGAACTCGCCCCGCTGATGCCGGGTGCTACTCCAGGCGATATAGCGAAGATGTGCTGCTCCGAAGTTTCTGCGGCCGATGTCCAGAAAAGCCTCAACTTTCTTACTAGGGCGGGCCTCCTGAAAAAGGCCGGCCAGGATGCCTTTGTGCTTGCGGAGACGTCGATCAGGGGCACGCCGGACGCTACACGCCTTGCGCTCCGCGGAATGCACCGTCAGATGTCTGAACTCGCTACCCCTGCGGTAGACCTCCCTGTGGACGAGCGCCATTTTAGCGGTGTCACTATGGGCCTCTCGAACGAAAGCTACCGCAAGATAGAGAACGTACTCGACGAATGCCGCCGTAAGATTATCGCCATTGCTGCCGAAGACAAGGATGTCGACCAGGTTTACCGACTGAACCTGCAACTTTTCCCGCTGAGCAAGAAAGTGAAGGAGCGCAAGAATGAAGAAGTCTAGTTTATACGTACTGCTCGCGTGTGGAATTTTGCTTTTCGCACTCCTTTGCGCAGGCTGTTCCGACAACCCGAGTGTCGCGGGTACGGCCGAAGAGCCAAATGAACTGGCCCAGAACGAATCCTCGAGCAGTTCCGAGCCGCAACAAAGTTCCTCTTCGGACATTGGCCCCGGAATTGTGCAGAGAGACTCAGCATCGCTGGAATTCTACATTGAGCAGTTTGGGATAGACAGTCTCCAGTTCAACGGCGGAGTCCTTGCTGCTATGGCGGATTACGACATGAAACCGCCTCCCCAGAGTTCGGTGGATCCCGGCAATCAGCCCGCCATGGCGACGGAATTCGATACCCCGTGGCCACACGCAATCGTCAAGCAGAACGTCGAAGCCTTGAATGACCTGTTCCCCAAGGCGAACGAGCAATTTGCGAATCTGGTTGATTCCATCAGAGAAGGCATTGCGAGCGACAGTTGCAAGCTCTATGTGCAGAGTGTCTGGGGTGATTCCAAGACTATCGGCTTTGTTCTCGCCAATGTCTCGAGGGATACCGTTTCCATCATCGACATCGCCAACAGCAACTGCAAGGAAACGACTGAAAACAAAGTGTACCGGTTCCTGTTCCGCTACTGCGGAGAAATAGACTCGCGTCCAGAAATCGTACACACGACGGTTGCTGCCAATATTTCTGCCGACAAGTGCCCGGTCCAGAGAACCGCTGCCGAATGGCTGAAGGACGAATAATTTTAGAAAAGGAGAAATACAATGAATCAGAAAAAAATTATCAAGGTGCTTAGTGCCGCGGCAGTACTTGCTGCGTTCGGGCTTGCTGCTTGCGGTGACGACAGTTCCAGCAGCCCCGTTGTTCCCGATGGAATCACGAGTTCGGAGGCTACGCTTACCTCGTCGGAGACGGTTCCCTCTTCCGATTCGCAAGTAACGAGTTCTGAAAGCTCGCAACCGACATCATCCGGTAATGAACAGCCGACATCGAGCGATAGCAACCCGGCATCGAGTAGCGATATTGTCGCGAGTTCTTCGTCGACGGTGAATCCGGAATCTTCGTCGACAGAGTTTTCGAGTTCGTCGGATATTACCGAGACCTGCCGCCATATTACCGATGTCGGTGACCCGATGAAGCCGCACCCCTGTGACACCGAGTTCGAAGTTGCCATGGACTGCGCCAAGAACTACTACCTGATGTGCGCGGGTGGAATCTGGCTCAATGCGACAGGCTGCGACACCACCCAGGAAAAGTGCGGTTTCGACGATTACAAGCTCTGCATGGATTACCACCTCAGGGACTACTGCAGCGATGACTGGCTGAATGAACCGTGCGAAGACGGAGACTCCCGCAGTTATAGGAAATACGATAGTACAGATTCTACGAGTTATAGCTCCATCGACTACCTGTGTGTAGACGGCAAGTGGGTGGACCGCATGAGCCTCTACTGTTCCGGAGGCAAGGGTTGCGGTTCGGGTGGTTTCCAGGATTGCTGGCAGAGCGATATCATCGGCACGACCTGCAACGAAAGAGATCCCGAATCTTCATGGATCAGCAAGGACGGTTGTGACTTTCAATGTCGAGATGGCAAGTACGAATTCGTTCCCCCTCCGACAATGTAACGTGATTGGAGAAAAAAAATCGCCATGTTCGCGATATGAGTGTATATTACGGATATGGGTAGAATCCATATCCGTTTTTGCTGGAAGGAGGATGCTATGAAAAGGCTTGTGCTGATTGCTTTTGCTGCGGCGTTCCTGCAGGCCCCGCTTTTTGCGGCCGGTCTCGTGAAACAGGATATTGACACGACCGATGCGATGGCGACGCTTGACAATTTCGACCGCGGGTTCTATACGCCGCAGGTGCTGCATTTGAAACCTTCGGGCAGCAAGCCGATTGAAAAACCATGGGCGAAACTCCTCCACCTGCGTGCCGAAATTTCGGAATTCAGCAGCAACGCATGGCTTTCGATTGATACTACCGGCGGGAAGCGCGATACGGTGCGCGGCGTGAGCCAGGACTTGACCGAAGACGCGTTAAACGTGTTGCAGACGACGTTTGACAATATCCGTGCGAACAATGGCTTTGCGATTGTGCGCATCTGTTACGATCCGTGGTACAACGGACGCAGTAATGTGACTCCCGAACACAAGTGGGTAATGCGTCATGTGGAACAGCTCGCTCCCGTGCTCTCGAAGAATACCGACGTTATCGTGGCGCTTGAGATGGGAATGCACGGTGCCTACGGCGAGATGCACAGCGACACGAACATCACCTACGACCGCATTGCCGAGGCGACGAACTTGATGCTGCGCAGTACGCCGCCCGAACTCAAGATTCTCACGCGTACGGGAAACTATTCAGCGAAGGTGCTGGGCTTTGACAACTGGGGTGTAGACTTCCACATTGACGGCGAGAAGTTTGCGGAGATTGCGAAGGCGAAGGGCGACACGATGTACCGTGTGGGAATGTTCAACGACGGCTATCTGGGAACGCAATACGATTACGGCACGTGGGGTGCGGACTGTGCTACATCCATCTGCCGCGAAGAAGGCGTGGCCTGGCTCGAGAAGTACGGCATCAACACGCCCTACGGTGGCGAGGCGCTCACGACGGCAGGCGGTTACGAGGTCATCAATACGCCGGAGTTTCTCTCTTACGAGGGCTTCCGCACGCATACAAGCTATTTGAATGTCCAGTGGAACAACAACCTGATTGACAGCTGGAAAAAATCGCAGTTTGAAGGGAAAGATTTTGAATATGATGGTTCGAAAATAGATTCGTTGACAGGTTTCAAGTACGTCAACGACCACCTGGGCTACCGCTTCGCGCTGCGCGAATCGTGGCTAAGCGATACGGTGGGTGCCGATGGTGTTTTCAAGGCGAAGCTGCGCATACAGAACGTGGGCTTTGGCAACTTGACGCGAAAGATGAAGGCTTCACTAGTTGTTAATGGGATACAACAAGTGGGTATGCTAGATACTTTGGCTTACATTTACTATGAAGTTCCTCTCCCTGATTCTATTGATTTTATGAAAGTGCATAGCCGCAAAATTGAAATCAAGGGTGCCGATACCGTGATGACATTTGATGGCAACAATGAAGTTTTGATCGAAGCGAAATTGGGCTCCTTGAAAAACCAATCTCCCGAAGATTGGACGGGCATCCCGTTGGAAGTGTACTTGAAGGTCTGTAATGACGACCCGGTCAAAGAATGCATCCACTTTGCGAACGACGAATCGAGAAACCGCATAAGCAACGGTGTTTTCATCGGAAAAGTTGTTTTCGATGAGAGTGTTGTTTCTATAAATCCGCGGCCCCTGCAACCCGGCAATCAAAAGCAAAGCGCCCCCTTCGTTCAGAGGGAGCGCAACAGCGTAATTATTCGTGACGGCGAAAAGTCGTACCGCTTGAACGGTGCGAAAATGAAGTAGCCGCTACGGAATCGCTTCGAGAATCAGGTTGCTTGTCAAGAGTTCCGGCAGTACGACTTGTTTGCCCTTGTCGCCCTTCGGGTAAATCGCGTAGGCGGGCACGCCGGATTTTCCCATGCTGTAGAGCAGTTCGTTCACTTCGGGTGTTTCGCGGGTCCAGTCCGCCTTCATGCGGATGACGCCTGCGCTATCCAGCTTCTGCAAAAGATCCTTGTCGCTCAGGACGGCGGCTTCGTTCGCCTTGCAGGTCAGGCACCAGTCGGCGGTCGCGTCGATGAAGATGGTCTTGCCGGCCTTCGCGAATTCGGCGACGAGTTCCGGAGAGTAGCGGTACCACCCGCCTTCGAGCACTTGCTGGGCCATGCGGGCGTTGAAACGCTCGTCCAGAATTTTTTCGTATTGCGGCGCGGACCAGGTGAACCAGGTGAAGGCAAACGCAATGGCTCCTATGACGAGTAATCGCACTTCGTAGGCGAACGAAGATCCCGGAGGTGCAAACTTGCCGATACAAAAACTGAAGAAGGCAGTAGCGAGGATGAATCCCGCAAAGAGCGCGACGCCCATTCCGCCGGCCTGCTCGTTCACGATCCACAGGAGCCATGCGACGGTGGCGAGCAGCAGAACTCCCATCACCTTCTGGAGTATAACCATCCACTTGCCCGGTTTCGGGAAAACCTTCAGCACGGCGGGGAAGGCGCACACCAGCAGGTAGGGGAGCGCAAGCCCGAGCCCTGCGGCAGTAAAGAACAGGAAGAGTACGGGTGTCGATGCGGTAAACGCGAATCCCATCGCCGTCCCGAGGAAGGGCGCGGAGCAGGGAGTGCTCAGGAGCACGAGAAGCGCTCCGGTGAAGAACGCTCCGGCAATACCCGCCTTGTGGCCCGCGGCATCCATGCGCGTTGTGGCCGATCCCGGGAGCCAGATTTCGAACACGCCGAAGAAACTCATCGCGAATGCGGTGAGGATGACAACCATGAAGGCAATAAATCCCGGGCTCTGGAACTGCATTCCCCAGCCTGCTGCGCCGCCGCCGGCCTTGATGGCAGCTACGATTCCGGCGAGTACCCAGAAACTGACGAGGATGCCTGCGGTCGTCGAAAGTCCGAGGGAGACGAGCTTGCTTCGGGACTCGCCTGCCTGCTTGATGAGACTGAACAGCTTGAGCGAGAGCACCGGCAGCACGCACGGCATGAGGTTCAGGATGATTCCGCCGAGGAACGCGAAGAACAGCAGGAGTGCTACGGCAGCGGCACCTTCCTTGCCCGCAAGGCCGTCATTGCCTGCAGCGCCGTTTAATGCCTGCGGCCCGTTTCCTTCATCGTTTTTTTTTAAGGGATTTCCGATGCCGGCCTTGTTGCCGATACGGATATTCACGCTCGCGGGCGCGAGGCAGATGGAGTTATCACATGCCTGGTAGTGGAATGTGGCGTTCGTAGTAAGGCTGTCGTAGCCGTCCGCTACGGCCTTCACGGGAATCTTTATCTGGAAGTGTCCCTTGAACACGAGATTCTCGAATTCAAGAACCTCGTTGTATTCCTTGATGGGCTCGGGCCACTGGGGCTCGCCGAACTCGATTCCGCGTGCGGCAATCTCCACGGAGGATGGTTTCAGGAATTCGTCGGCAGCGATGTTCGCGTTCACGTGCCAGTTGTCGGGAATGACGATGTCGATAATGACGCTGGACTTTTCGGAAAGCGCTCCGGTGGAGTAGTGCATCGATGCTTCCGGAGGCTCCATGGCGTTCATGTTGAATTCTTGCGCCTGTACCCTGGTAACACCTGTTGACAAAATGCAAAGAAAAATTGCGAAAAAGCAACTTGCAGTTGCAAAATTTTTTTGTGTCTTGAAAAATGCACTGAGATTCATAAATTTGCGCTTAAAACCTGGTTTGGACAATGGTTAATCAATCGGAAGAAAAAATAGAATATCGCAGGACTATCGAGGAAACGTGGCTGCGTTATTCGGAAATAATCTACAAATTATGCGCCATGCGGTGCAATTCCACGGAAGAGGCTCGCGATTTATTCCAGACTATTGCCCTGAAATTTTGCGAAAATGCCGACCGTATCCTGGAAAGGGAAGACGTGCTGCCGTGGTTGATTTCTGTCATGCGGCATACCTATATGGATTCAGTTCTCGAAAAGAAGCGCACGCTGTGCATGTCCGGAGTTCCTGACCGTTGTTCGGAATATGCCTCGTTTTGCGAAGACCAGGCGTTGTACCATGAATACAGGCCGGTTGCCGAGATGCGGTATGCCCTCGAGAGGTCCCTTGAGCAGGTGACGCCCCTCGAGCGGATGCTTGTCGAAATGAAGTTCTACGGAGGGTTCTCGGTCCGGGAACTGAGCAATATCTTTGGCCTCTCCGAAAACGCGATACGCAAGCGGCGCTACATGGCGCTTCGCAAAATGCATGACATGATGGGTGAATGGTTGTCCATGCCGAAAATGGCACAATAAAATTCTAGAATCGCTTTTCTCCGGCACGATAAATTCGTAATTTTACATTGTGAAGTTATTGCTGAATATCTTGGTGCTTTTCGTGTGCCTGCAGTCTGCCGTTGCCGCTGAAAAATGGCAGAACTTTTCTGTACCCTTCTCCATAAGGGATGTTGCTGCGACTGAAGACGGCGTCTGGCTTGCGACCGATGGCGGCGTGAGGTACAAGAGCAGTACCGACGATGTCGTCTATACGCCGGCGAACGGTCTGGAGGCTTCGACATTCTATGGCATAGTGAATACCGCGCGCGGTGTGTTTGCCGTTTCTGAATATGGCCTTATTGCCCGAATGAGTGATGACTTTACGAGATGGACTGTGCTGAACAGGTCTTTCCCCGCGGGCAACGTCCGTGTCGTTCCCGGTCTGGTTGAATTTTCGGGCGATAACCTGGTAATCGCCTTCGAAAGCAAGATTGCCTTTGTCGACCTGAAGACGGTCACGTCAATCCTCTCTATTGAGCGCGTCGGCGATATTGCCCTTGGCGTATACGGCCCCGAAAAGATGGAGATTCGCGGCGATTCGCTGTTCGTGTCCACTTCGCGCGGGTCATTTGTCCGCCGCATGGACTGGGACCATCTTAAGGACGACATGCACCTCGTGGATCCGGAAACGTGGACCCGAGTGAATCCGAGTGAGCTTGGGAGCCGGGATTCGCTGCATGTCGTTGTCCATGGCAAGACTCTCAAGGATTCTGTCCTTTATAGCGATGGAAAGAGCAAGGTCCTTTGGCAGTTCGACGTGAAGGACCAAACCTATCTGATTGGGCACGAACTGATTGCCCGTTACGGGAACGGCAAGCTGGAAGACTTGACCAAGTATAAACTGTTCCAGCTCAGTGGCCTGTATGAACTGCAGGCAATTCCCGAGGGCGGCGTGATTGTTGCGTCGGAAGATGGATTCCTCGCGACGAACATGGGTGGATTCTGGCATGAGCCGATGGTCGCGTTCCTCGGGTTCGGTAACCACAACGAAGCCTATGCCTACCGAATGAAGACGATGTCCATATTGCCGGAAGGCAAGATGATTTACCATGTCTGGGGAATGGGGTTCCAGCTTTACTGGTCAATGGAACACCTGTATAACATTTCTCCCTTTAACGACAACTGCCTGGATGAACTTGTGGAATCGTTTACGGTGGCTGTCGGGACGACGGTCGCTCCCGACGGAAGCGGATTCCTGGCGGCGACATCTGCCAACGGGAAGTATAGCGTGGACTTCATCACGCCCGATGGAGAACTTAGCTGTGCGACTGGCGTGGGCAGCTCTTCGTTTGCAGGCCCCCTGGCTGCCCGTGTCGATCCCAGTAATTCGGACTGGATAGTGTATGTCTCGAACCGCAATAGCCTTGGCGCCTTTGCCGAGGGCGGTCTGGACATACTGCGTTTCCCGCCACCATCAAGGAATGGTGGGCGACTGATGAATCCTGAACTCAAGTCCATTGACGGCCTTGATGGCAGTACGCTTATCGACATGGCGATAGACGAGAAGAACGAGGTCATGTGGGTTATTTCGTCTACGGATATCGGGTACATGGAATTCGACAGGGACTCTATCCGGAAGCCTGTCTCGATGAACGGATTGCTTGGTGCGGAATATACATCGATCGACGTGGATCCGCTAGGGAACATATGGGTAGGAACGACTACTCAGGGCGTATACCGCCTAGATAGGCGTAAAGGGTCGCTCGATACCTTGACGGCGACGCACTATACGATGATGGACGGACTTCTGAACAATGCGGTCCTCGACCTGTCTATAGACAAGAAGTATGGTGTAATCTGGATGGCACACGAAAACGGGGTCTCGAGTCTAGACCGTAACGACCTGCGCGAAACGAGAACCTTCATGACCGATTCCGCCGATACCGAAGTCCAGGTGTATCCGGTTCCGTTTAGGCCGCATGAATTTCCGCATTTGGTCATCGATAACATTTCTAGCGCCTCCAGGGTCGACATATACAACCGGGGTGGCGCCTTGATGCGTTCTTTTTCGGGCAGCGACGTTGCCGGCGGTAGGGTGGAATGGGATGCCCTTACCAAGGAAGGCCGCCTTGTGGCTCCTGGCGTGTACTACTATGTGGTGCGCACGCCGTCCAAGATAAAGAAAGGCAAGTTTATCGTTATCCACTGATTGGGGTGAGTATGTTCGAGAAGAAAGTCCTTGTTTACCTGGTTGCTCTACTGGCTGCCATTGCGGCATCGCTATCGCTCGAGGCGTGTGCAGGCGAACGCCAGGGGCTCGTGTGTTCCGAGATCCAGTACAGGCTCGACACGCAGACCTATTCGCCCGACCAGCGCGCCTATATCGAAGAGGAATTACGTGTCTGCCGCGAAGAAGAGGCTAAAAAGCGCGGTGAAGATGCCGCTGCGAGGCAGGGTATATACGAACGTTACGCAGCGACTCAGGATTCGGCCGGCGTAGATTCTACGAAGTCGGTTTCCGAAGCGATCGGGGATTCCTCGGGCGAGGCGACGATGAGCATTTATGACCGCTACAAGTCGGTGGAAAGTTCTTCTTCTGCAGGCGCCGCGGGTACCGATGCTGCCGCAGGTGCCGTCGCGCCGGCTGCAGGCGAGAACGATACGGCTTCCGTTGATGCGGGCGCATTCCAGTAGGCGGTCCCTTCTTTATGGCGAAAATCCAGACTCTTGCAGGTGAATGGTTCGAGCCGGAACTGCCGAGCCGTTTGTTGAAAATCGCGGGCGATATCCGCGATGCGGGCGGCCGCGCCTTTTTGGTAGGCGGCTGGGTCCGCGATGCGCTTCTGGGTAAGAGCTGCAGGGACTACGATATCGAAGTCTACGACATGGCGCAAGATTCCCTCGTGCCGCTCCTTTCGAAATATGGCCGCACGAACCTGGTCGGTAAGGCGTTCGGCGTGATCCACCTCGCCATGAAGGGGCTATCGCTCGATTTCTCGTTCCCGCGCACCGAAAGCAAGGTGGGCTATGGCCACCGCGGTTTCGTGGTGCATACCGACGAAAAGCTCAGCTTTAAGGAAGCGGCGCTCCGGCGCGACTTTACCATCAACGCGATGGGCATGGAACTGCCCGAACTCACGCTGTGCGATCCGTATGGCGGCATTGACGACCTCAAGACGCATACGCTCCGGCATGTGGGCCCCGCGTTTGCGGAAGATTCCCTGCGCATATTGCGCGGTGTGCAGTTTGCGAGCCGTTTTGAATGCACGCTTGCGCCCGCGACCGTGGAACTCTGCCGCACGCTTTCGCTTGACGACCTGAGCGTGGAACGCCTCTTTGAGGAATTCAAGAAGTGGCTCTTGAAGCCGGGCAAGCCTTCGCTCGGGCTCCGCGCCTTCCTGGACATAAAGCTGGATGGATACTTCCCGGAGATAAGCCCGTTCAAGGGCTCGTGGGATGAACTCGGCAAGATTCTCGACAACATGTCGCAGTTGCGCGACTCGAGTGAAACTGCAGGCAAGGAATGCGCTGCGCCGCTTACCGATGCACAGAAGATGGAATTCGCCTTTGCTGCGCTCCTGTGTGGCAGCGCGGGCACCTCGCTCAAGTTCCTGGAACGCATCACGAACGAGACGCACCTGCTGAAGGTTGTGCCGCTCGTGCTAGATGCTTTGCAGAACCTCGACGAAAATATCGTGAACGACATTCCGGCATTGCGCCGCTTGGCGGTGAAGCTGAACGGCTTGCAGTTGCTCTGCCTGCTGGTGCAGAGCGTTCCGGACCGTTATTACAAATCGCCCAGCCTTGCGAAGGACTTGTGGAAATCTGCCGGCGATTACGGCCTGCTCGAAGCCGCCCCGCAGCCCTACCTTACGGGCAAGATGCTCATGGATCTCGGTTTCAAACCCGGCAAGCAGATGGGTGAAATCATCAAGCAGAGTTTTGAACTCCAGCTCGACGGGAAGATTGCCGACGCCGAGGCGGCCATTGCCTGGGTAAAGGAGCAGAAGGCATGAAGTTCTATTGGGGAATAGTTCTTGCGCTCGTTTGTGGATATGCCGTCTCCTGCAGTGACGACTATTCTTCTACCGGCCTCAATGAAGCGCCTGCCGTGCGGATAGAAGATATCCCGACGAAAAATCTCAGGAGTTCCTCGAGTGCGGCGCCCTCGAGCAGTTCCTTCAGGCAGTTCAACGATTCTATACCGTATGGCGAACTGGTAGATAGGCGTGACGGCAAGTCCTACAGGACGGTGCTGATTGGTGACCAGATCTGGATGGCGGAGAACCTCAATTACGGGGATTCCGTAAGCACGCCGAGCCTGAAGGGAAATACCTGGTGCGGTGGTGGCGATTCCCTCAAAAACGATTGCGGCATATATGGAAGGCTCTACGCTTGGGCTGCTGGTGCCGAATTGTGCCCCGAAGGCTGGCGCATGCCCAGCATGGAAGATTATATGACCTTGGCGAAGAACTTTGGCGGGATGGCTTTTGCCGGAGAAGCGCTGAAGTCTGATGCTGTTGGTTGGAGAAAACTGGGCGGATCGAATGTCTCGGGCTTCTCGGCGCTTGGTGCCGGTTACCGCCATCACGATGGCGATATCCTGGAAATCAACAACAAGGGCGTATTCATGACGAACTCTGTCGGGTACCGCAAGGATCCGATGGATGGTTCTCGTGGAAGCGCCAACATAGATGTCTTTGTCATTACCGACGAACTGGTCGGTGTCGAATTTGGAAGGTGCGTTTTTAGTGAAGGATTATCTATCCGCTGCATCAAGGATGACGAATATGGCGAAGGGCGGATTATTACCGAAGGTGAAGACTCCGAAGAAGACGGAGAGTAGTACTACCAGTATTTATCAGTCTCGTCAAAGTGATTCCTACGTTCGGTTTTCTTGCAACGGCTCGCTGCAAAACCGATGATCTGGTAGGCGCTGCGTTTGTACGAATATGCTGTTGACATGAAGATGTCGCGATCCTCGACAAAATAGATGTTTTTGGCCGTGGTGGACTTTGCCTTTTCCAGTTTGAGGAAGTCCTCGCTCGTGATGACCGGATACCAGTTCCAGTCGGGGGCGCACTTGTATCTTACGGAATCAACCGTTGCGTAATCCATATTTGCCGCGGTATCTCCGTAGCAAAGGCCAATCTCCTTTTCGAGTGCCGTAGCCGTACGCCATACAAACGTGGTGTCGCAGTTGCCGCTCACCTGCTTGATATCGCAATAAAAGATTTCGTCCTTGTACTTGCTGTTCTCGTTGATGTTCGTTATCGGCTGGAAGGCGATGTCGCTACTGCATTTGCCGAAGCCGTAGAGCAGTGAGGGAATAATGCTTAGCCACGAGTTTACGCTGGTAAGGGAACAATCGTAGTGGATGGTGGCGATGCCGCAGTATCCGGCGGTCAGGATTTTCAATTCCAGATATCCCCAGTAGTCTTCCTTCTTATAGGTATTTATCATGGAATCGAGAAGGGCTAGTGACTTGGCCTCACTGGAATTTGCAAAGTCGCTTACGGCGACAAGGGCGTCCGCATCGTTAAAGGTGCCGTCTTCCTTGAAGCTTTCTGCAAGGCTGGTTTTTATCTGCTGGTATTCATCGGGGGATTTGTTGCCTCGGATAATATACCATGGATACCAGAGGATAGGGACGTAGTTGAAGGCCTCTCCTGAATAGTACATGAAAACGAGGGGGCTGAAATCCTCGTAGTCGAAGATGTTGGTATTCAGTTGCATCTCCTTCTCGAACTCGCGCAGGCTCGTGTACTTTGCGGTCTCGAGAGGGTAGTCGTGCTTCAGGTAGAGTTCCTTGATTCTCGGGACAAGCATCGTACTGAGGAAGGTGACTCCGACTTCGTTTCTCCATCCCAGATCGGTGATGGTGTTGAACGTGACGGATGCCTTTCCGGACTTTCCCTTGGCAACGACTTCGAACAGGGCTATGTCGGTCTTGAGGTCCGTTCTCGGGAAATGGTAAGTGTGTTTTTTCTGCGGGTCGGGAGTCCCGTAGATGGTATCGCCCTTGGGCTTGAGTTTGTCGTTTAGGCAGACAAAGTAGAACTCCTCGATTTCCAGGTCGGGGTCAATCATGGCAGCCGCGTTTATCTGCCTGTTGCTGGTACTGTATTTCGATTCTTTCGCCGTTTCGGTCTTGGTATCGAGACTGTTGTCTGTTCCGCAGGCGGCAAGGATTAACACAGCAAGGGCAAGGAGGATCTTTTTCATGGTTCCTCCTCTATGGCGGCGAACATGGCGTTGGGAACGACTTCTCTGCAGTCGATGTGCCCGAGCTGGATGTCGGTATTCAGCGTGATGTGCTTGTTCTTGATTTTCAGGTTGAAAGCGTGATTCTTGGTGTATTCGGAACAGTCGCCGTTATAGAACTGGACGAACTTGATTTCGGTAAAGGTGAAATCTTCCGGTTCTATCACGAGTACCTGGGAGTAGTCGCCCGAGCGCAAGACGATTTTCTCGGCGGTCTCGCAACTGAAATCCTCGCAGCCGAAGATGTCGAGGTAGAAGTCGATAACCCGCGCCGTTGACCAGTAGGGTTGAGTGGTCTCCCAGTAGTTGGAATTTGTCACCTTTATCTCGAAGTGGGCTTTCAATGTAATCGGGTTCGGGAATTTGGCTATCCCTAGGGAAAACATGACCATGCTTGCAGCGGCGCTATCGGACTTGGATGCAAGCAGCTTGTCCTTGGGCGTGTAGTCCTTGAACCGGTGCTCGTGTGAAAGCTGCTCGCTGTAGACTACGCCGCTTTCCCAGGGGTGCGGTACCTGCAGGGAATCCTGGTAGAGGATTATGGAATCCAGGGCGGGGAGGTTCACTTCCTTTATGGTGAAACGGTTGAGGCTCTGCGTATAGTAATCGTATTCCGTTGTGCACGACCAGAAAATGGCGGCGCACAGCGAAACAAAAACTATGCAGAAAAGGCGCTTCATGTTCTTGGCTTTGGAACGAACTACATTCTCGCGGCTTTCGCGCGACGGCGGAAGTGCTCGATAAGCGGGGCCACGGTTTCCTTGAAGTCGTCGTGCGTCTCGATGCGCACGAAGTCGATGGACATGCGCTGGAACAGTTCCTTGGTCGCCTTGCCCTGGCGCTTTGCCTCGCGAGCGAACGCCTCGCGGAATGCCGCATCGCCGGTATCAATTAGAAGCGTCTCGCCGGTTTCGGGATCTTCAAGCTCTACAAGGCCTGCGGGAGGCAGTTCCATTTCACGCGGGTCCACCACGGAGACCGCAAGCACGTCGTGGCGCTTGCGCAGGATCTTGAATGCGTTCTCGAAACCTTCGTCCAGGAAGTCGCTCATCACCACGACCACGGCACGGCGGTTCAGAATCTTGCCGGCATACTCCAGCGCCACCTGCGTGTTCGTGCCGTGGTGCTGCGGCTTGAAGTAGAGGATTTCACGGATAAGCCGCAGCACGTGCTTGCGGCCCTTCTCCGGCGGGATAAACAGTTCGACCTGGTCCGTATAAATTAAAAGCCCTACCTTGTCGTTGTTCTTGATGGCGGCAAAGGCGAGGAGCGCGGTGAGGGTCGCCATGACCTCACCCTTCATCTGCGTGCCGGAACCGAATTCCGAACTGCTGGAGGCGTCGACCATCAGGAGCATGGTCATCTCGCGCTCTTCGATAAACTTCTTCACGTATGGCGTGCCGGTGCGTGCCGTCACGTTCCAGTCGATGGTGCGCACGTCATCGCCCGGCATGTACTCGCGGACCTCGCTGAACTCCATGCCGTTCCCCTTGAACGAACTGTGGTAAGCGCCGGTCATCACGGTGTCGAGCGTGCCGCGAACGCTGAGTTCGATGCGGCTGACGGTCTTTAGAACTTCTTTATCTAGCATCTTGGTTTCTCTTTCACCGAAGAATATACAAAAAAACGGCTCAGACAAACCAATCTAAGGCACCCGTTTGCAACGCAAAAAAGAACTCCCAGCGCATGCCAGGAGTTCTCTAAGGAGAACGATGATTGGAGTACATTTATTCTTGATTAGCCGATGGTCAACTTACGTGCTGCGGCCTGGGCCTTCTTCGACAAGTCGAATTTCAGGATACCGTTTTCAAGCGAGACCTTGATGTTCTCGGTGTCGATGTCGTCAGCCAATCTGAAGCTGCGCTCGAAGGTGAACTTCTCGTCCTTGCTGCGCACGCGCGTCGCCTTGACGGTGATGATGTTCTTTTCGACCTGGATGTCCATGTCTTCTTTCTTCACGCCCGGAAGTTCGACTTCCAATGCGAAGCCGTTTTCGGTCTCGTAGTAGTCGGCCTTCGGTGTGTAGGTGCATTCGCCCTTGGCGGCTTCGGCGTTGAAGTTGTCAAGGAAGTTCTGGATGCCATAGAATGCGGTCGGGAGAATCTGTGCGTTAATCATAATTTTACCTCTTTTGGTTGCGGACCCGGTTTTTGGCCTGGCCCATTGTTTTTTTGTCTTCGCACTACTATAAGCGAACTCCGTGCCAAAACGGGTGGTTGGTGCATCTTGTAACACAAAACTGCCGTTTTTATGCGAAAAAAGCCAGTTTGGCGGCAAAAACATGCCAAAACGGTAAGAGCGCATTTCAAAAAGGGACACGAGGGGTTTCGCCTGCGAAACACTGCCTTGTTCAAGATGAAAAGCAAAACAAAAGGTCCCTGTCTAGGACAGGGACCCCTTGAGTTTGTTGTAGAGAGAATTACTAGAACTGCGTGATGAATTCCCAGCCGATGTCGGATGCCCACAGCTTGCCGTTCTCGCGCATATCCCACTGGTGGCCGCCGCTGAAGGTGCACCACTTTACAGGGAAGCGCGGGTCGACCGTCTTGTAGTCGTAGCAAACGTGGTTGCCGCCAGTGTATTCGGTCGCCTTTTCGCCGGTGCAGTCGGTGTGGCCTTCGGGGCCGTTGTTCTTCAGGATTCTGTCGCGGGCGCTACGTCCCATGCTTGGCGGGCAGGTGCCGTCGCTCAGGCCCACGGTTCCCATCCAGGCAATCGGCTTGCCTGCGTTCTTCGGGAGGTAGATGACCTGGTCGGCGGTCGCGAATACCACGACACCGCGGAGCCTGTGCTGGAATGTCTGGGCGAGAGAGTTCGAGTACATGGCGCCAAAACTGAAGCCCGAGGAGAACACGCGCGAGGTGTCCACGCAGAGGTTATCGTTCAGGTAGGTGAGGATTTCGTCGAAGAACAGGTGGTCCTTGTTGTCGCCGCAGCGCCAGGGCATTTGGTCGGTGTAACCATGCGGAGCCACGAAGATGGTGCTCTCCTTGGCGCCCTTCTGGTCGCGGTAGCCGTAGTAATGCTCGTTCTTCGCGACGTTCTGGGCGGAACCGCCCATGCAGTGCATGCCGAACACCAGGCGGTAGGGCTTGTTCTTGTCGTAGTTCTCGGGGAGGTCGAGGTAGACTTCATGCTCGATGCCGCCGCCGGTGAACTTGAAGTAGTTCTTGAGCGTGTTGTCCTTGCCGCAGCCCTTACTCGGGGTGGGGTCGTTGCCGATGGCATAGCCGAAAGCATAAGTCTGCCCGTCGAGGCTTTTTTTCAGGGTGAGGGAAACCGAGGTGTCGAGCTTGGGCAGGTATGCCTTGAGCGTGTCATACCCTTCGGCGGTAACCATCAAGGTGTCCGAAGAGCCGAAGTCGACCTTCAGGAGGGCCTTACCCGGATGTGCCGGGAACGAGGCGTGGTATGTACCGTCGGCCCTGAACTTGATGGTCTGCTGTGCGCTTCCGACGCGGACACGGGCAAGGTAGATTCCCTGTGCGTCCACTCCTTGGCGCAAATCAACCTGGCCTTTACCGTGCAACGTCTGGCTCAGTACCTGGTGGCCGGTCATGTCATATATGGCCACGTGTACGGGAGAATTCGGGCTCTGCGAGAAATGCAGTACGCCATCGACGATATCGATATAGCCGGGGTTTCCGCTGGCGCCTACGATGGCGGTAATCCCCGACGACGAGGACTGCAGTCCCGACGACGATGAACTAGGTTCATCGTTTCCGATTATCTGGAATTCGCCCTTGTTGCCGGTCGTGACTGTAGTATCGTTCTTGAGCAACTTTACGGTTGCTTGAGCGACAGGCACGTTGCTTTCGTCTTTTACGTAGCCGGAGAGTACGTAGTCTGCAGAGGCCGTGGAAAATGCTGTTGCCAGCACAATAGGGAAAAAGGTGGAGAACGTTCTCCTCATGTTTTACTCCTTTCCCATACGCTGTTTGGTGATAACCTAAATGTAATCAAAAATCGGGAAGAAAGTTCACGGTAACGAAAAATTTTCGTAAACAGACGACGGCAGAAACAACTTTAACCGTAAAAATTTGCAGAAAAACAAAAAGTGAACGGCTCCCGTTGCCGGGAGCCGCTCTGGGTTTGGTTATGGAGAGTACTAACTAGAATTGTTCGAAGAACTTGTGGACTTCTTCAGGAACCCAGGTGTTTTCCCAGCCCTGTCCGGTCTTTGTGTTGGGGCCGTCATGTGCGGTCCACTGGTGTTCGCCGTTCCAGCTGCAGAACTTGACCGGGAAGCGTTCGTCGACGGTCTTAAAGTCGTAGCAGAGGTGGCCTGCATTGCCGTTGAATTCTTGCGGCTTTTCGGCGCTGGCGTCAGTGAAGTTGCCGTTGGCATCGGCCTTACCGTTCCTCTTGAGGATTCTCGGGAGGGCGCTGTTCTTGGCGCGGTTGTAATCGCACATGCCGTCGTTTTTGCCATGAACGGCCATCCATGCAATCGGCAAGTTCTTGGCATCATAGCGACCTGTTCCTGCAGCCGGGAGCCAAATGTTGTAGTCTGCAGTTGCGTAGACGGCTACAGCGCGGAGTCTTTCTTGCATGTCCTGAGCGAGAGAGTTTGTGAACATGGCGCCGAAGCTAAATCCTGTGGCGAACACGCGGGTGGTGTCAACGCAGTAGTTGTCGAACATCGCGGTAATCATTTCGTCAACGAACTGGTGGTCTTCCTTGCCGTTCCAGGTACCGTTGTCGTTACCCTGCGGGGCTACGAAGATGTAGTCGCCGTTCTTGTCGAGCACTTGCTGGCCGTAGTACGGGGTCGGATGGTCGTAGTCCGGGTTGTGGTGCACGAAATCTTCGGCCTTGGAACCCATGCAGTGGTTTGCGATGAGGAGCTTGTGCGGCTTGGTGTTGTCGTAGTTCTTCGGCAAGGTAATGAAGAAGGTGCGGTTCTTGCCGCCGACATTCAAATTGTACTTCTTGCCGTTTTCAACAGTCTGGACCGAATTCAAGGTAGAATTCTTGCCGCAACCCTTACTCGGACGCGGATTGTTCTTCAATGCGTAACCGAATGCGAACTGTTCTTCGGCGGGTGCGGTCTTCGTGAGCTTCACGGCGACGGTCGTATCAAGCGTGCCGAGAGGTACGAAAAGCGTGTCGAAACCTTCGGCCACGAACTGGAGCTTTTCACCCTGCTGGATTTCCTTGAGCAGAGCGTGTCCCTTCGAGTCGAAAGAGGTGGCGTAGTTGCCATCTGCGGTGAAGCGGAAGTTCTGCTTTGCGCTGCCCATGGTGACCTGCGCGTAGTAGGAACCCATGGCGGTAGTGCCCGTGCGGAGGTCGACTTCGCCAGAGCCGTAGAGCGTCTGGTTCAGCACCTGGTGGCCGACGGCGTCAAAAATCCTGACCTGCACAGGAGCGCTCCCGCTCTGGCTGTAAGAAAGAATGCCAGAATTGATGCTGATGTAGCCGGGATTGACCGCAGCCTGGTTGATCCCGATAGGCGGTTGTTCGTCTTCGTGGATGGTGAACTTGCCGGCTTCGTCAGTCTTTGTAGTCTTGTTTTCCTTGACGAGCGTTACGGATGCGTCCTTGATGGCTTGGCCATCTGCGTCGGATACAGTGCCGCTGACAGTATATGCAAATGCAGAACTACCCAAAGTTACTGCAAGCGCAGAAATAAATAACGGAAGACGTTTCATCTTCACACTCTCCTTTTAATTTTAACCCATAACACGATAGTGAAAATAATCACAAAAACCCTAAAAACGGCGTTTTTGAACGAAAATCGCATGGACAATTTATCCATGCGATGTAAACGTTTAATTTACAAATGAACCGTTAGTGCGTTTCTAGTCCAATTTGCCCTGGTAGAGGTCGAGCAACTTACGGGCGAGCAGGCTCGTGTATTTCGCGTTCGTGAGCGTCACCTGCGCCTTCTCGAGGTTGTTCTTCTGGGTGAGGTAGTCTGTGTAGGTGAGGGCACCTGCGTTTCGCTGTTCCTCGGCGACCTGGAGGGCTTCGGTTTCTGCCTCCACCTGGAGCATGGCGGCCTTCCACTGCAGGTCGGCGCTCACCGCGTTGAGGTAGAGTTTCTCGATGCTGTTCTCGAGGTTCTTGGCCGTTTCCTGTAGGGCGAGTTGCGTCTGTGTCTCGTTCACCTGCGCCAGGAGCACCTTGTTGTTCGTGCTGCCGTTATCGATGATAGGGATGTTTATGCCCAGCGTGAGGGAGTTCTGCCAGCCGTACTTGAGCTGGTCGCCATAGGCATCGGACTTCCATGCCTGCAGGCCCGTGCTGGAACTGGCCCCGAGCGTGACCGTGATGGAAGATCCGGTTCCTGCGACTTCGGTGTTCTTCTTTGCGGCGCGGATGGAAATGCTGTCGGACTTGAGTCCCGGGTGCGAACTCTTGACTGCCCCCTGCAGTTCGGCAAGCGAAGGGATGGCGTCGATGGAATCGGGGCTTGAAATCGCCATCTCGGGAGCCGTGACATCGAACTCCTCGCTTTCCGGCAGTTCAAGGAGCTGGCGGAGCGTTGTCTTCGCGGTGTTCACGGAGAGCTGTGCCGAAAGTTCGGCGACCTGCTTCTGCAGCACGTTGGACTGGCTCTGGGTCAAATCTTTCTTGGTGATGGAACCGGCTTCGAATAGTTTGCCGTAATGCTCGAACTCGGCGGTAGAGAGCTCGACGGAGGCGTGCGCGGTGCGTAGGTTCTCCTGTGCGGCCAACAGGTTCATGTAGGCGTTCAGCACGCTTTCCTGGATGTTCCTCTCGGTCTGCTTCGTCTCGAACTTGGCGGCCTCGCGGCTAAGTTTGCTCGCCTCTACGCTCAGGCTGCGCGACCCACCGTCCCAAAGCGTGTACGAGCCCGTTATGCCCAGGTTCAGGCGGTAGTGGTCCTCGTTGTCGACAAAGGGATGGTCGTACAGGGTGTTCTGGATGCTGGCGGAGACGGTCGGGTAGCGGCCGACATTCGCCTGCTTGATGTTGATCTCGGACTGCTGTTCGCGGAGTTTCGCGGATTCAAGCGAGAGGCTCTTTTCGCGAGCCTGCTTGAGGCAGGCTTCGAGCGTCCAGGTATCTGCGTGTACCAGTACTGCCGTCGCGATAATCCCGAGAATGATTGCCTTTGTATTCTTCATGCCATTTAGATGCCCGAGGGGTAAAATCCGTTGCTTCGGGACGTATAAGATAATAAAAACGAAAAAGACCCGTTCAGGCGGGCCTTTTCGAGTGGACGGTACTGGATTTGAACCAGTGACCTCTGCCGTGTGAAAGCAGCGCTCTAAACCAACTGAGCTAACCGTCCGAGGTAGGCGCAAATATATAAAAGCGCTAGCCCCTTGTCAAGGGGTGGCTAGAGATACTTGTCCTCGGCGGCGCGGAGGATGGAGAGGAACTCGGCCGGGGTCTTCGAGGCGATGAGGTCCTTGCGCACGTTGCCGTCGGCTAGGAGGCGACTGACGGAGGAGAGGGCCTTGAGGTGCGGGCCCACGGTGTTGCCCGGGCTCACGATAAGGATAAGCAGGTACACGGGTTCGCCGTCGAAGGACTGGAAATCGAGACCCTTCTCGACTGTGGCGGCGACCATGCACATACGGTCGACGTAGTCAATCTTTGTGTGGGGTACGGCGAGTCCGCATCCGATGCCTGTGGAACGGCTCTGTTCGCGGTTCCAGACGGCTTCAAATATCTCGTCCCTGTGCTCGAGCTTGTAGGCATTGCACAAGGTATCCACGAGTTCGTTCAGGATGGCTTCCTTGGTTTCGCTCGTGGAATTGATCAAGATACAGTTGTCGACGAATCTTTCAGAAAGACGCATGTTCCTATTCCTTGTTTTCTATTCCGTGTAATATTTTAGAAAAATAAACGCTTTTTTTGGGGAATTGTAGCGATTAAATAATATTTTGAGCGAAAATTGTGCGAAATAGCGAGAAAAACTACAGTTTTTTGAACAAATCGAGCACATTTTGGGGGGTGTTCAGGTTCTCGAGTTCCCTGAGCGCCTTTTCCGTGGAGGCTACGTCTATCTGGCCGGGGGCCTGTGCCTGCCCGATGGAGGCGTAGGTGAGATTCGCGCCTTCTTTCAGTGACCAGATACGGCTTGCCTTTCCGGTTTCGCCCATCCCGAAGGCGGCGAACAGACTGAACTCGTGCGAATGGATGCGGGTGAACTTGTACAGGCGATCGCAGTCGGTTTCGCTGTTGCTCATGGCGGCAATCTTCAGGCCGTCCGCCTTAAGGCGCAGGCAGTCGCGGGCGAAGTCGTCGAGTTCCTGCTGGTTCGGTACGCGCAAGAAGTTGTGCTGTGACACGAGAATCCTTGTCTTGCGCATGTCGGCGAGGCTTTTCAGGTTCTTGAAATCGTACAGGCAGTCCTGTTCCAGGTCGAGCCATTCGGGCACTTCGCTTTCGCCGAGAATCTTCGACCAGAGCGGGATGCGAGAGTACGCGTCCTTGTCGGGGAACTTGCCACCGTCGCGCGCAAGCCTGATGGTGCCGATCTGCATGGCGTGTGGGGCAATCTTCCTTACGCGGGCAGAAAGTCCGGTCCAGTCTTTCTCGCTAAAGAGGTCGTAGCGAATCTCGAGTGCGTTGCACGCCCCGATGTCAAGGAACACGGGGTGCATGCTGTCAGCTTCGATTGCGGAGAGGACTTCGGGGTCGACCAGACCGACCAGATATTTTTCGTTGCTCGCGGGCATGCGATAAATATAGTTATTCGCAGAAAGAGAATGTTTCTTTTTGTTTGGGTTTGTTGTTTTTGCGTTCAACAGTTTTTACGTAAAAAAATACCTTGCTTTTTTGAATAGAGTTTATATTGAAAAAAAATGGAGCGCTCTATGAAATCGATTAAACTGCCAATGATGGCGATTCCCGCTATTTTAAGCCTTCTAGCGTGTTCTGAGGGCAATGGACCGGTTGCTGGACCCGACGATGGAGGGATGGGTGCGGAGTACCCTTTTTCTAGCAGCGTAGGCTTTGATGGCGGAATTTCTGGAACGGAAGTTCCCGTTGACGGTTTTTCCAGCTCGAGCATTTTCGTTCCGGGCGCAGAAGTTTACAGTTCTAGCAGCGTCATTCCCGGTTTTGGTGCCTCCAGTTCGAGCATCGTGGGCCCGGGCCCTGTTTTTTCCAGTTCAAGCGTCGTGATTCCCAGTAACGCGGGCGACGACGAGAACGACAACGAAGATGCGAGAACGCTGAACGGCACGCAGATTCTTTTGAAGCTTGCGGGGACGACGGCTACCGTGGAAAACAACAACGGCTGTGTCGAGATTGCAGATAAAGTAGCGACTATCACGTGTCCGGGCGCCTATTACGTTACCGGCGAATCATCCGATTTCCAGGTCGTGGTGAACACTCCGGCGACCGATAACGAGGGCAATACCGGCATTTACCTCTATAATGCGACATTGAAGAGCAGCAATTCGCCCATCCTCGTGAAGAACGCCGACAAGGCGGTGCTCCACTTGGTGAAGGGAACCACGAACGTTGTGGAAGACGGCAACGGCAATCACGTGTTTACCAAGGTTAACGGCGCGCAGGATACATCAAAGGCCGCGATTTATTCTAGGGACGACCTGAACATCAAGGGTGCGGGTAAGTTGACAGTGAATGGCAAGTTCAAGAACGGCATCCAGTCGAGCAACGATCTCAAGATCAAGAACGGCGACATTACCGTGGTTGCAACCGACGATGGTATCAGAGGCAAGGGCAGCCTCCAGATTTCGGGTGGAACGCTGAACATCACGGCCAACAATGGCAACGGCCTTAAAAGCGACGAATGCGAGGAAAATCCCGATGGCAGTTTCAAGGACACTGTGGCGAACAAGGGCTTCGTGAAAATTACAGGTGGCGACATTACCATCAAGGGGCGCAAGAGCGGCATCAAGGCGACCAATTACATTGATGTGAGCGACTCCACCGAACCTTCGACCATCAAGATTGAATCTCCCAACAAGGGGATCTCTGCCGAAAAGTTCATCTATGTCAACGGCGGCACCATCGACGTGAAGTCGGATTCCTCCGCAATCCGTACCAACTGGCGTGTCTACATGAACGCCGGCGACGTGACCATCTCGACAAAGAAGAAGGGCATTCATGCGGATTCCGCCATTTACCTGAAGGGCTCCACGGTCAACGTCGTTACCTCTCTCGAGGCCATAGAGGCCTACCAGATTTTTGCCGAGGGCGGAGTCACCTCCGTGTTTGCGACAAACGACGGCTGGAACGGCGGTGGCGGCCCCAAGAACCAGAATAGTTCCATGGCCATGTTCAGCGAGAGCAGCGGCTATATCACCATCAGCGGCGGCTACCACTACATCAGCGTGAAGGGCAACATGGTTGACGGGCTAGATGCCAACGGTACCGGAAAAATGACCGGCGGCGTGGTGATTGTCGAAATCACCGGCGAAAGCTACGAGAGCCAGGGCGGCGGTTTCAACTTCGGCGGTGGCTGGAGCATGCCGGGCATGGGCGGCCAGCAAGGCGGCGGAAACAACTGCGGGGCCTACAACTTTGCCGGGGGGCTTATCGATACCGACGACGGATTTTCAATTACTGGCGGCACCCTCCTCGCGTTCGGCAACTACACGATGGATGTTCCCGGATGTACGGCCCTGACCTACAACAACAGCAACTACTACGGTTCTAGCAGTGCGGCGGTCAAGCCGACTCACCAGGGCAACTACATTCTGTACGGCGGGTCTGTGCAGTCGGTGTCGCAGGTAAATACCACCGGCATGAAGGAATTCAAGTTCCCCAACGGCGTGAGCTACATGTACAAATAGCAATCTGTACGAAACTTTCTAAAAATCGTATGAGCTGTTCTAAATTACGGACTAAAGTGACTTCCGTAGTCATTTAGTCCGTAAAATCGATGCTCATTTTTAGCTCAGAAGTTAACCTTTACGGACTAAAATAGCCTTTGGGGGTGTTTAGTCTGTAAAAATTCTGATTTATTACTTTGTTATAAGTGAAATATTTTGCAATCGGACGGAATTTTACGGACTAATACGCGACCCCGCTGTATTTAGTCCGTAAAGCAACCCGCGGGCACCCCTCTGGCTGTCGCAAAATTACGGACTAAATCGACACCCCCCTGCAAAAAGTAGGTAACGCCGGCAAAAATTCTGTGATAATATTGGTGTCGCGGGCGTAATAGGCGGCACGCGAACGTCGCGAACCCAGCCTGTAGCGTAAAGACCGAGGAATAAATTTCTAAATTGTACCTGAACAAAAAGGATTTATTATGGCCGATTGTAACGAGAAGAAAGAGAACCAAGTTCCCGAGATGATGAAGAAGGCGGAAGAATTCCTCGCCTCCAAGCGCCGCATTTTTTTGTGGGGCGGTGTCGATGATGAGAGCGCCGAACGCATTGTGAAGCAGCTTCTGTACCTCGATTCGCTGAACCACGAAGACATCGTGTTCTTCATCAACAGCCCGGGCGGCGTGATTTCCAGCGGCCTTGCCATCTACGACTGCATGAACGCCATTGAAAGCGATGTCGTGACGGTTTGCTGCGGCCAGGCGGCTTCCATGGGCGCCGTGCTCCTCACTGCCGGTGCGAAGGGCAAGCGCATTGCATGGCCGAACGCCCGCATCATGATTCACCAGCCGCTCATCCACGGCGAAATTGTGGCGCCTGCAAGCGATATCCAGATCCAGGCCGAAGAGATGCTGCGCATCCGTGGCATCACGGGCAAGATCCTTGCCGAGACTTCGGGCCACACGATCGAGGAAATCGACCGCGACACCGAACGCGACAACTTCATGAGCGCCGAAGAGGCCAAGGCATACGGCCTGGTCGACAAGGTCGAAAGCCTGGTTTAATACGGAAGTTTTGTAATGGGACTGTTTTCCGCTATCAAGAGCGGGCTTGCCAAGACCCGCGACGCCCTTATGGGCGAACTCAAGGGCATTGTCGGTGCGGGCAAGATTACCGACGACACGCTCGAGGAACTCGAGGAACATCTGATCAAGGCAGACGTTGGCGTGGAAGCCGCGTTCTTGTTGACGGATGCGCTCCGCGAGCAGGCGCTGGGCAAGTCGCTCACTACCGAGCAGGTGCTTGATATTATGCGGGGCGAGGCGGAGCGATTGCTGAAAGATCCGCCGTCGTTCGAACTTAAGGGCAAGCCGCACGTGATTCTTGTGATAGGCGTGAACGGCGCCGGCAAGACGACTACCATTGGCAAACTTGCCGCCCGTTTTATTGGTGAAGGCAAGAAGGTGATGATCGCCGCGTGCGATACGTTCCGCGCCGCCGCCATCGAGCAGCTGGAAACGTGGGCTGAGCGCAGTGGTGCGGAATTCGTGAAGCACCAGGAAGGCTCCGACCCGGCGGCCGTGGCGTTCGACGCCTGCCAGGCCGCCGTTGCGCGAGGCTGCGATGTGGTCCTTGTCGATACCGCCGGCCGACTTCACAATAAAGACTACCTGATGGAAGAGCTCAAGAAGATTGTCCGCGTCATCAAGAAGGTGAACCCGGACTTCCCGCAGGACATGTGGCTCGTGATTGACGGCAATACCGGGCAGAACACCATCAACCAGACGAAGATTTTCAACCAGAGCTTCCCGCTGACGGGGCTCATAGTCACAAAGCTCGACGGGACTGCACGTGGCGGTGCTGTCCTCAGCATAGCAAGTTCGCTCCAGATTCCCATCCGCTGGATTGGCATGGGCGAACGCATTGACCAGCTGGTGCCTTTCAGCAAGGCCGAATACGTGGAAGGCCTTTTCGAGAACGCTCTCGAAGAACAGGAACCTTGATGCGGGGCTAGACCTCTCGATGGCGGGATTGTTGCAAAATAGGGTGAATGGAACGCGGTCAAACGCGTTTCGTTTTGCTTTTGCCCTGCTCGCCGCCCTGCTGCTTGCGGGCTGCAGCGGCGATGCCCCCGATGTCGACGAGAGGCTCGTGAGCACGTTCGTGGAAATCCGCATGGTGGAACAGACCTATGGGCCCGATTCTCCGGCGGGCCGCCTTGCCCGCAAGGGAGTACTGGAAAGGCACGGCTATACCCGCGAGACATTTGCAGCCGCCTGTGACAAGGTTCTCGAAGACGATGCCCAGTGGATACCCTTCCAGAAGGCGGTTGTCGAGCGGATTGATTCGCTGCTTGGTATTCCGAAACCGGTTGTGAAGGACCCGAAAAAGAAAGAGGCCAAGAAATGATTCGCATGCGTTGCGTACGTGTTGCCCGCGTTCTGGCCGTTTTCCTTTTGCTGATGGCCGGAATATCCTCTGCCGCCATGAAGGGCCAGGCACTTGTTCACTGGATGGACTACTCGGCCGCGCTTGAGAAGGCGAAGAAAAACCCGAAACTCATCTTTGTAGACCTCTACGCGGACTGGTGCATTCCGTGTCGTGCGATGGATGCGACCGTCTATTCGGACCCGAGTGTCGCTGCGCTTTTGAACAACAGGTTCTATGCGGTCAAGCTCGACGCCGAATCGCAGGACTCCATCGTGTGCGACGGACAGAAGAAAACCGTGAAGCGCTGCTACTTCGACGTGTGGGAATTGAGCGTTTTGCCGGCGTTCGTGCTCGTGGCGCCAAAAGGTCTTACTATATTGACGGTATCGGATTCCATGAGTCCGCAAGAAATGAAGTCTCTTCTTTTGCAGTTTCTTATTAAAGAAGAGGAGTGGATAAAGAGATGAGCGGAGATATCTATTTCTATTTGCAGGTGGCGTTCTGGGCGCTCGTTTTCTTGCTTGCGCTCTGTTACGGAATCTTCCCGGTAACGCTCCCGTTTGTGAGCGAACTGTTCAAGCGCCGTCGCCGCGACATCGACAAGAATTTTGGACTGCCGACCGTTTCGCTCTTGATTTCTGCGTACAACGAGGAAGGAGTCATCGAACGTAAAATCCACAATATCCTCGAGATTGACTATCCCAAGGAAAAACTCGAGGTACTGATTGGTGATGACGGTTCTGCCGACCGCACTGCAGAAATAATCGCGCGCTATGCCGACCAGGGCATCACTCTGGTGAAGGCTCCGAAGAATGCGGGCAAGGCAGCCATGCTCAACCGCCTGCAGAAAATTGCGAAGGGCGACATCCTCGTGTTCTGCGATGCGAATACGATGTTCTTCCCCAATGTGGTGCGTAAACTCGTGGCGCCCTTCGAGGACAGGAAAATCGGGTGTACTTGCGGTCACCTGATTCTTTCGGACAAGAGTGGCAGCGTGCTCGGGCAGGGTGAAAGTTCCTACTGGGATCTGGAATCCGAAATCAAGAAGTTCGAGGGAATTCTCGATAGGCTTATCGGTGGAAACGGCGCCCTCTATGCGATTAGGCGTGAACTTTATACGGAACTTCCGGTCAAGAAGAGCGTCATGGACGACTTCTTCATCACCACGAAAATTTTGCAGAAGGGCAGTTTCTGTACGTTTGTCTCGAGCGCCATCGGTACGGAACAGACGTCTAAGGAAAGTATCGGCGAATTCCGCCGCAAGGTGCGCATTGGCCGTGCGAATTTCAACTACTTGTGGTCTTACCTGCCTTTACTGAATCCGTTCCGCCCGCTGCTTGCCTACCTGTTCTTCTCGCACAAGTTCTTGCGCTGGTTTTCCCCGCATATTATTATCCTCATGTTCATTCTGAACGCCTTGTTGCTCCCCTGTGGTATGGTATATTGCGTGAGTTTCGCTCTTATGCTCCTGATCGCGCTCCTTTGCGTGACGAAGGTTGTGCCCAGCGGTTACTACTTCATGACGATGAATCTCGCCTTGTTAAAGGGGTTCTTCCTCTCGTTCTGTCGCGAAAAGAGCGGCGGTTGGGCGCGCGAAGCGAGAACCGACGAGTAAGTGTGAGGTTATATTTAGTTCGAGTGTTCGCAGTATGAAAAGAGTCCTGACAGCCGTCCTGTTCGCAATCGCATGCGCCTTTGTCCCGGCGAATGCCTTTACTATGGATTTTCAGGGCGGTATCGCGAACCACGTGAGCGAACTTTCAAGTTTCAACATGAGCTTCTATGGACATTGGTGGTATCCTATCGACCAGATGCTCTTTGTGGGCGTCGGCGGCGGCTATCAGGAACTGGACAATGTCGGGTACGTACCGCTTTCTGGAAGCCTGTGGGTGCGCCTCCCCATCGGGCGGCAGGTGCTCCCCGTTGCTACGGGCGATTTCGGCTACATGATAGGCAGCCGCCATCAGATGTTTTGGCGTGCAGGCGGTGGTCTGGATATCAAGAACGGAGACCTTTCTTCTATCCTGGTAATGGCCGGATATCAGTTCCTCAACCACGTCGGGCATGGGTATGTTTATCTCCATGCCGGTATCCTCGTAGAAATCTAGAATCGCTGTTTCTTTTTTTCTAGAAGCATATTGAATGGTCGCAGATAATAATCTGTGTCTGTTTTTTGTTGTATTGCTGTTGTGGCTACAAAGTAAATATACTGTATTGCACTTTGTTATTTATGCGAAGAAATTGTTGTACAATGTACTACTTTTGATAATTTGTATGTATTAATTTATAAGTAAAAAGTATTCTAAAACCCGATGCAATTTCTTGACCGTTAATTTGTTCTTAAATATATTTTGAAGCACTATGAAAAAAATACTACTTACCTCAATTGTTTTATTAATGGCGGCAAACTTGTTTGCCTTGGAATATGAACCTTCATGGCGTCGAGCGGATTGGTATCCGATTACGATGCTCAAGATATCGTCAGCGGCGATTGATGATTACTCGCATTTGCCGGGTGCTACGAATCTCACGACATCCATTGAGGCTCGTGATGCATTTGTCACTTATATGACTCAGTCCTATAATAGGCGCTATCCTAGTTATCAGGTCATACAGCCGTATGTCTTTACAAATTATACTGCCAAAGCCGATAGTTTCAAGAGCGCTCAACTTTATCATTCGAATATTGTTTTCTTTGCCGGTCATGGCAACCAACAGGCTCTTGCTTTCTATGATAGGATTGCTGATGTGGATTACAAGGCGTTTGGTGGTGACATCAAGTGGGTCTTTCTCGATGCTTGCTTAGTCCTGAATGTCAATAAGAGTGATAAATTGAATATGGGTCCCGGAAACTCGTACAGAGATCCGGACAAGTTTACAAAGTTGAAGAATGCCTTTATCGGTACTCATGCAATTTTGGGGTATTATTCGATTGGAATAAGACTCCGTTCAAGTAGTGAAACGTACAGTTCAAAAACGAAATACAAGTATTTCGCACAGTACTTCATTGAAAATGATATGGGAATCTGGGAAGCTTACAAGAAAGCTCATAAGACATATTATGATGGAGCTAAGGAATACTTGGCTGGATACGAGCCTGCAATCGCCTATATCAAGGGGACGGACCAGTATGGCCGTCAGCACGATGGCAGTACCGAAAAGATTTCGAGTACGTACGAGGTCGCGATGAACCCGCACCAGAGTGGCAGAAACTACGATGTAAAGTTCTACACCCAAAAATACGGCACGCCGGAGTATTAATTAACGAAAAAGCAGAGGAATTATAATGAAAAAAGTATTTGTTGCAATCCTAACGGTGGCCTTGATGAGTTCCTTTGGCTTTGCGAAGCCGAATGTCGTCATGGGCGGAAATGCAAAGAAGTTCCTGAAGAACCGTCATCACCTTGTGCACAAGCAGCAGGGTGCCGAAGCTACTCAGGAAGCATCCTCCTACGTGGTCAAGGTTGACGAGGGTTCTAAAAAGACCATGTCGGACTTCAAGGATTATCTGAAGGGCTGGTACAAAGTCGGCATGTACAAGACCGAGAAGAATGTCGCCTACTTCAAGAACGAAGGGCTTCGGGTGGATATTTCCGATGTGAAGACCAACCGAGAAAAGTGCGCCCAGAGGATTCTGAACAAGATTGTGCCTGTCAAGTATGCTAACCAGTTCAAGCTTGTCTCGATTGACGAGGAATGGGGCTTCTCCGAGACGGAATCGGCCGAAGTGACTACCTATACCTTTAACTTCAAACGAGTCTTTAATGGCCGTGTAGTTCGTAATGGGGATAACTTCCTGTCTATCGATATCGGCAAGGACGGCCAGTTCAAGGGCGCCGATGTTGCCTTGCAGGATCTCGCCTTGACAACGGAAACGGTTGTGACGGATGGAGATGCTGAAGAAAACGAGGCTACTCTTGATTCTCTGATCAATACGGAATCGGAAGAACTTGACATTATTATTGATAATGGAGGTTTCAAGAAGACAAAGATGAAGAGCATCAATGTCGGTAGCGTCGCCGAGGCATACTGCGAAGTGGAAGACGGTTCCGACAAGAAGCTGTTCCCCTGCCTGTCCTATGCCACGAAGGTGAGCCTTGAAGACGGCAACGCAGTTTCTCGCATTATCGACGTGCCGCATTCCCGCGGGTCCTGGCGCCACAACCGTCAGGGCAAGAAACCTCTCAAGTTCCACCGCTTCAATCGATAGTTTGTTTATTGTGTTTGTCGAAAAAGCCCCCGAAAGGGGGCTTTTTTGATTTCTTGATAATGGCGATGATTACAGCACGCCGTGGCAGGTACGGCTGATCACGTCGTCCTGCTGTTCCTTCGTGAGCGAGAGGAACTTGACAGCGTAGCCGGAAACGCGGATGGTGAAGTTCGCGTATTCGGGCTTTTCCGGGTGAGCCTGAGCGTCGAGCAGCTTTTCCACGCCGAACACGTTCACGTTCAGGTGGTGTGCGCCCTGGGCGAAATAGCCGTCCATCACAGTCACGAGTTTCTGTGCGCGTTCGTCATCGCTGTGGCCGAGAGCATTCGGACTAATCGTCTGCGTGTTGCTGATGCCATCGAGCGCGTATTCGTACGGGAGCTTGGCGACAGAGTTGAGCGAGGCGAGCAAACCGTTCTTTTCGGCGCCGTAGCTCGGGTTTGCACCGGGAGCGAACGGGGCGTGTGCCGGGCGGCCGTCGGGGAGGCTGCCAGTAGCCTTGCCGTAGACGACGTTGCTGGTAATCGTGAGGATGGAGGTCGTGGGCTCGGCACCGCGGTAGGTGTGGTGCTTCTTGACCTTGCCGATAAATTCCTTGAGCAGCCAGACTGCGACTTCGTCGGCGCGGTCGTCGTCGTTTCCGTACTTCGGGAAGTCGCCTTCGACCTCGAAGTCCTTCGCGAGACCGTTTTCGCCGCGGATGACCTTCACCTTTGCATACTTGATGGCGCAGAGACTGTCGACCACGTGGCTGAAGCCTGCGATACCCGTCGCGAACGTGCGGCGCACATCGGTATCGATAAGGGCGAGTTCCGCAGCTTCGTAGTAGTACTTGTCGTGCATGTAGTGGATGAGGTTCAGCGTATTCACGTAGATACCTGCGAGCCATTCGAGCATGATGTCGTACTTGTGCATCACTTCGTCGTAGTTCAGGTAGTCGCCGGTAATCGGAGCGAGTTCCGGGCCGATCTGCATGCCGGGCACCAGGCCGCCTTCTTCATCCTTACCGCCGTTGATGGCGTAGAGGAGCGCCTTGGCGAGGTTCGCGCGGGCGCCGAAGAATTGCATTTCCTTGCCGGTCTGCGTTGCAGAAACGCAGCAGCAGATGCTGTAGTCGTCACCCCAGACCGGGCGCATCACGTCGTCGTTTTCGTACTGGATGGAACTGGTCGTCACAGAAATGAAGGCGGCGTATTCCTTGAAGTTCTCGGGCAGGCGCTTGGTGTAGAGCACGGTGAGGTTCGGCTCCGGAGAGGGGCCCATGTTCTCGAGCGTGTGCAGGAAGCGGAAGTCGTTCTTGGTGACCATAGAGCGGCCATCCTGGCCCATGCCGGCCACTTCGAGGGTGGCCCACACCGGGTCGCCGCTGAAGAGCTGGTTGTAGCTTTCGATGCGGGCGAACTTGACCATGCGGAACTTCATGACCATGTGGTCCACGAGTTCCTGCGCGTCGCTTTCGGTGAGCGTGCCGTTTTTGAGGTCGCGTTCGATATAGATGTCGAGGAAGGTCGAAATGCGGCCAACGCTCATTGCGGCGCCGTTCTGCGTCTTGATGGCGGAAAGGTAGCCGAAATAGAGCCACTGGAAGGCTTCGCGGGCGTTCGTGGCGGGCTTCGAGATGTCGAAGCCGTAGCTTGCGGCCATCACCTTCATGGCCTTGAGGGCCTTGATCTGTTCGGCGACTTCTTCGCGCAGGCGGATGACGTCGTCGGTCATGGTGCCGTCGCCCACGTGGGCGAGGTCGTTCTGCTTCTGCTTGATGATGTAGTCGATACCGTAGAGGGCTACGCGGCGGTAGTCGCCCACGATGCGGCCGCGGCCGTAGGTGTCCGGGAGGCCGGTAAGGAGGTGAGCCTTGCGGACGGCGCGGATTTCGGGAGTGTAGCAGTCGAACACGCCCTGGTTATGCGTCTTGTGGTATTCGGTGAAAATCTTGTGCAACTCGGCGCTCGGTGTGTAGCCGTACTGCTGGCAGGATTCCTCGGCCATCTTGATTCCGCCGAACGGCATGAATGCGCGCTTGAGCGGCTTGTCGGTCTGGAGGCCGACCACCTTTTCCAAGTCCTTGAGGCTTTCGCTGATGTAGCCCGGCTTGTGGCTCGTAATCGTCGAGACGATATCGGTGTCCATGTCGAGCACGCCGCCTTTCTTGCGTTCTTCGGCCTGCAACTTCTGGAGTTCGCCCCAGAGCTTTTCGGTCGCGTCGGTCGGACCCGCCAAAAATTCCTTGCCGCCTTCGTAGGCAGTGTAGTTACGTTGGATGAAATCGCGGACATTGATTTCTTCTTGCCAGAGTCCGCCGTTAAAGCCTTTCCAAGCTTCACTCATTATGTACCTCTTTGCTCGGATCCCTACACCCAAATAAGTGGGCCCGAGGCTTTTGTTTCTTTGTTTTTTCTTGCACTGCAATATAGCAAGTTCGCGGTCCTGGGTACGAGGATTGATGTGCGGAAATAGCACTACCGACAAGGGGTTGCAAATGAACTCACCTGTAACCTTTTGCAAGTCAAAGGATTAGACAAAAAAATGTAAAAGAATTATTCGAAACGGAGTGCTTCGATGGGGTCGAGCCGGCTTGCCTTGCGGGCGGGATACCAACCGAAAAATACGCCGGTGGCAAAGCACACGCCAAAGCTTACCACGACACTCATCACGGATACGCTCATGGGCATGTTGAACACGTTCTTTACGATTTCGGAGGCTGCGATTCCAAGCGCAATCCCGATGATTCCGCCCAGCAGGCTGATGATGACGGATTCGAACAGGAACTGGAACATGATGTCGCGACCGCGTGCGCCGATAGCCATGCGCAGCCCAATCTCCTTGGTGCGCTCGGTCACCGAGACGTACATGATGTTCATGATTCCGATGCCACCTACAAACAAGCTAATGCCGGCGATGATGGTGAGCACAAGCGATATCATGTCCGATGTGCTCGTGATGGTCTGTATCATTTCTTCCTGGGTGAATATGCGGAACGGGTCGGTGGGCTTTGTCCAGCTGCGGCGTTCCTTCAGTATGGCCATAATCTCCTCGGTCGCTTTCTCGGCGTAGCCTTCGCCGATAGAATTCGCGTAGATTTGCCTGATGTTCGTTGTCGCCGAGAAGCGTCTCATTACGGTCTGGTACGGCGTGAAAATCACGTCGTCGTTGTCCTGCCCAAAATCGCCGGAGCCTTTCGATTTCAATGTTCCGATGACCTTCAGGGGGATGCTCTTGTAGCGTATGGTTTTCCCGATAGGGTCCCCCTCGGGGAAAAGGTTCTTCACTACGGATTGCCCGATGACGCAGACTTTCGCCATGCGGTCAGCTTCGTCATCGAACATCACGCCGTCATCGATTTCGTAGTTGCGGATTTTGAGGTAGTCGGCGGAAACGCCGGAAAGTGTCGTGGGGGAGTTGTTGTTGCCGACGATCGCCTGCCCGCTCACGGTGACCATCGGGGAGACCCCGTCGATGTATGTCGCCTGCTCGCGGATTGCGACTAGGTCCGCCTCCTCGAGCATCTCGGAGGATTCCGTCTGCACGCCGCCGCGCCTGTCACGGTTTGGCATGATGATGACGGCGTTCGAGCCCATCGCGGTCATCTGTTCCTTGATGGAAATACGGGAGCCTTCGCCCATGGCGACCATGGCGATGACGGCCGCGACACCGATGACGATGCCGAGTACCGAGAGGAAGGTGCGCATGCGGTTGCGTAGTAGCGCGCGTATGGCGATTTTTGCTAAAGTGAAAGGACTCATTCCTCAAAAACCTCCGGTGGGGGCAACGCCTCGAATGCGGCTTTCGCGTCCTGCACGTTCTCGTTGATTACATCTTTTTTCAGGAGCCCGTCGCGCAGCGTGATGGTACGCCCGCTAAACGTAGCGATGTCGGGTTCATGCGTTACGAAGGCGATGGTTTTCCCCTGCCGGTGCAGTTCCTGGAAAATCATCATGATTTCGTAGCTGGTTCGCGTGTCCAGGTTTCCGGTCGCCTCGTCGGCGAGGATGATTACGGGGTCGTTCACCAGGGCACGGGCGATGGCGACTCTCTGCTGCTGGCCGCCGGACATCTGGTTCGGCAGGTGGTTCATGCGGTCTTCGAGCCCGACCATCTTGAGCGCCTCTACCGCACGGCGGTGGCGTTCCTCGGAAGATACCTTGGAATTGTATAGCAGGGGCAGTTCCACGTTCTCGATAGCCGTAGTACGGGAGAGCAGGTTATAGCTCTGGAATACGAACCCGATTTTCTTGCTGCGGATCTTCGCGAGCGCGTCGCGGCTGAGTTTTTCGGTATGTTCCCCGTCCAGTATGTAGTGCCCGCCGGTGGGGCGGTCCATGCATCCGAGGATATTCAGCATGGTGGACTTGCCGGAACCGCTTGTTCCCATGATGGTCACGAATTCGCCGGGGTAGATGTCGAAGGAGACTCCGCGCAGGGCATGCACGGTTTCTTCGCCCATTTTGAAGTCGCGGCGGAGGTTCTGTATCGAAAGTATGGGGCTTTTTTCACTCATTTTCGCTAATTTAGATGCGCCTGCACGTATTTTCGTTGCATTTCGGCCCTAAGATAAATATCTTTATGGAGGATGTGTGGCAAAATCCCGTCTGTGAAGGCGGAATGTATTTTGCCACCTTTTTGTTTTTTGCTAGTTTTTGTAATAAATATGTATTGTTCCTTGGTTGCACGTATTTTGTCGTGTGATAAGGACTTGGAGATTTCTTGATGGATAACAAGGTTCCGCAAACAGCGGCCGCGCCGAAGCCCGAAGATGATGAGATCGATATTTTGGAAATATTGATGTTCCTTCGAACGAAATGGCGTTTTCTGATTATATTCCTTATTTTGGGCGTCTGTGCTGGCGGCCTGGCCTCAATGTGGTTACGGCCGGCCTACAATAGCGATATTTTGCTTCAGGTTGACGTGAAGGGCAACAAGTCCGCGAAGGCCCTTGGCGAAATGGGCGCCCTGCTCGATGTATCGACTCCGTCCGAGGCCGAGATGCAGCTCATCAAGAGCCGCATGGTACTCTCGTCCGTCGTCGACGATGAACGCCTGTGCTATTCCGCCACCCCGCTCAGCAAGGCGGACCGCCTGTTGCACCGCGAGGGCCGCATGGATCTCGAATACCTCAAGATTCCGAAGGCGGTGACGGAGGCAAAAATCAGGATTACCGCCCGCGTGCTTGCCGATTCGACATCGTATGAATTGCTGGCTGACGACGAAAACGTGCTCCTGAAGAAGGGGGCTATTGGCGAAACGTACCGCTTGCCCTATGCGGGCGACACGCTTGTCGTGTGTGTGCGTTCCATTGCCGCAAAGCCCGGCCAGATGTTCCGGCTTTCTGCGATCCATCCTCAGATGGCGGTTGCAGGCCTCCTGAAGAAGCTGCATGTCTCTGAAGAGGGCAAAAATTCCGGCATTATCCGCGTGTCGACGTCCAACCTTTATCCCGACCGCGTGGCAAGCATCCTGAATACGATAGCCAATACGTACCTCAAGCAGAATATCGAGATGCGCAGTGCCGAGGCGAAGAAGACCCTCGAGTTCCTGGAAGAACAGCTCCCGGGCGTGAAGGCCAAGCTCGATTCTGCAGAGCACAAGCTTACCTCGTACCGCCATACGAAGGGCACAATCGACCTTTCGGGCGAAACGCGCATGCACCTTGAAAAGGATGTGGGCCTGCAGCAGAAGCTCCTGGAACTTGAGCAGAAAAAGCAGGAGGCATTGCGCCTGTTCCAGGCGGAACACCCGACCATCCGTACCATCGAACAGCAGCAGGCCAAACTCCGTGGTGAACTTGCCAAGCAGCAGAAGGCCGCCGAAAAGCTCCCGCTGACGCAGCAGGAAGTCCTTTCCCTGCAAGAGGAAGTTGAGGTCAACAACAGGCTCTACACGAACCTCCTGAACAATATCCAGCAGCTCCGCGTGGTGCAGGCGGGTGAAGTCGGTAACGTGCGTATCGTGGACCGCGCCTTTGTGCCTATCAGGCCCAGCAAGCCGAACCGCAAGCTCATTTTCCTGGGCGTGGTGTTCGGGTTCTTGCTCCTTGGTTGTGCGCTCGTGCTTGTGCGCCGCATGGCCCAGAACGGGGTGACGAGTAGCAGTGAACTTGAACTGGCGACTGGTGTTGGCGTCTACGGCAAGCTCCCGTTGATAGGGAAGGATACCGTAAACAACGTGCTCAAGCCTGTGGTGCACGAAAGCCCCGACGAACCGTTCGCTGAAGGCGTGCGCGCCCTCAGGACGGCCCTCGAGTTCTCCCTGATGATGGACAAGGACAAGGTGCTCATGGTTTCGGGCCTCGTCGAAGGCGTGGGCAAGTCTTTTGTCTCTATAAACCTTGCAAGTTCCTTTGCCATGTCGGGCAAGAAGGTGCTACTTGTGGATATGGACCTGCGCCGCGGGCATATGTTTGAACGTGGCCACAAGGGCCTGTGCGAAATGCTCCGCACCGACAACTATTCCGATGAATAAATCGAGAAGATTTTCGAGAATTTCTATGTGCTTGCATCTGGCAAGCGTGTGGTGAACCCGGGTGACCTGCTTGGCAAGGATCGCTTCGGAAAGTTCCTCGATGTGGCACGTTCTAAGTACGACCTGATTATCCTGGATACGCCGCCGGTGTTCCAGTGCAGCGATGCGCTGCTTGTCGAAAAATATGTCGACCACATTTTGTGCGTGCTCAAGTATGCCTCGCATTCCATGGAAAGCATCCAGGATGCGCTTGCCATGTTCGACCGCAGTACAGACAAACCTTTGCCGAAGGCGTTCGTATTCAACAAGTGCGAACACAGCCGTTCGGGGTATGGCTATGGTTACTATGGCTATTACCGCAAGAAGTATTAACACACAAAGGAGAATAGATGAAAAAATCATTCGCTCTTTCATTACTAGCCGTAGGCTTTGCCTTCGCCCAAAGCGGGTTGATGGCCGGGTCTGACGGTATTCACCAGCAGAATGCCTACACCCTAGGCCAGTGGAATCTTGCCATTGGCGTGGGTGGCGACCTCGCGCTGGATTCCTGGAGCTTGAGCCGTGGCGGCCAGTACACCGCAAACGGCAAGACCTACGGGCTCAACGAATGGGATGGCTCCCTTTCGGGCAGAGTCAATTTAGCTCTCGGTTTGCTTGACTTCTTGGATGTGGGCGCAAGCCTCCCTCTGTACTACGAACATGCGAACGATGATGGCGTTGCCGGCTGGTACGACATGTGGACGACCAGCCGTGGCGACCTCGACCTGTGGTTGAAAGCCCGCATCCCGTTCGACGATGACCGCGTCTTTGGACTTGCGGCCATGTTCGACTTCTATATCCCGACGGGTGAAACTTCCGTGGGTATGCGTCCCCGCCATGCCTGGTACCTGAACGACCAGGGCATTACGCATCCGTTTACCGCCGATGCATTTGCTGTGGCCGGAACCCTCGTGATGACTCTCGACTTCTCCAAGGTGAACGTGCCTATCCGCTGGAACGGCCATGCCGGCTTCGTGTACGCTACCGGTGACGGTCAGGCCAACACGTTCGTGTATGGCACGGGCTTGAACTGGCTCCCGCTCTCCTGGATGGATGTCTTTGCCGAATTCTCTGGCGAATTCCGCGTAGAGGAAACTGGATATCCGCGTGACCCGATGGACGACCCGATGCTCATTACTCCGGGTCTGCGCTTCCACCTGCCGTGGGGTATCGACTTCGCTATGGGTCTGGATGTTGCTGTTCGCGCTCTCAAGAACTTCCGTTACGATTACAAGAAGGAAATGAAGAACGTCGACGACTACATCGTCCACTACATGGATGAAAAGGGCCACAGGGCTACTTACGGTTACGTCCCGACTCCGCTTTATGCCGGTACTGCCGCTCTTACTGTTCGCTTTGGCGACAGGAAGAAGGACTCCGATGGCGATGGCGTAGAAGACAAGAAGGATAGCTGTGCTAATACTCCGTCCGGCGCTGTGATTGATTCTCTTGGCTGCCCGATCGACAGCGACAAGGATGGCGTTCTCGATGGATTCGACAAGTGCCCGGCTACTCCGGAAGGCGCTACCATCGACTCTGTCGGCTGCCCGTTCGATACAGACAAGGATGGCGTTTACGACGGCCTCGACAAGTGCCCCGAAACTAAGGAAGGCGCTAGCGTTGGTATCAATGGCTGCGAAGGTGACTTCGATAGCGATGGCGTTGAAGATTCCTTCGACCGTTGCCCGAACACCAAGCAGGGTGTACCTGTCGATTCTTCGGGCTGCCCGCTCGATACCGACAAGGATGGCGTGTCGGATGATGCTGATAAGTGTGCTGATACTCCGTCTGGCTTCGCTGTTGATTCTACGGGTTGCCCGGTCGATACCGACAAGGATGGCGTGCCCGATGCTCTCGACAAGTGCCTGAATACTCCGGCTGGCATCCCGGTCGACTCTGTCGGTTGCCCGGCCGATGCCGACAAGGATGGCGTGGCTGATGCTGTTGACAAGTGCCCGGATACCAAGCCGGGTGCACAGGTGAACGCTGATGGTTGCGAAGGCGACTTCGATGGCGACGGCATCCCGGATGCCGCTGACCAGTGCCCGAACACCAAGCAGGGCGTGTCTGTTGATTCTACGGGTTGCCCGGCCGATGCCGATAAGGATGGCGTGTTCGATGTGAACGACAAGTGCCCGAATACTCCTGCCGGAACGACGGTTGACAACACCGGTTGCGCTGCGGACTTCGATAAGGATGGCATTGCCGATGACGTTGACCAGTGCCCGAACACCAGGGCCGGTGTGACTGTCGATTCTCTCGGTTGCCCGCTCGATGAAGACAAGGACGGCGTACCTGATGGCATTGACCAGTGTGCCGGTACCCAGAAGGGTGCTCCGGTTGACTCCGTCGGCTGCCCGCTCGACACCGACAGGGACGGCGTTGCTGATTATCAGGACAAGTGCCCGAACACTCTCGAAGGCATCAAGATTGACAAGAAGGGCTGCCCGGTCAACAAGAAGGAAGACCTCGAATTCCTCAAGAAGGGCGTCCAGTTCAAGACCGGTTCTTCGAAGCTGACCAAGGCCAGCTACAAGACTCTTGATAACATTATCAAGCTCTTGAAGAAGGTCGAATCCGCCAAGATTGAAGTCCAGGGCCATACGGACAACACCGGTTCTGACGTGAAGAACAAGAAGATTTCTCAGGAACGCGCCGACATGGTGGCTAACTACTTCATCAAGAAGGGCATTGCCTCCGAACGTCTCCGTGCTGTGGGTTACGGCTCCGATATGCCGATTGCCGACAACAAGACGAAGTCTGGCCGTTCCAAGAACCGTCGCGTGGAACTCGTTCCGTTCGACTGATCGAAGCTAGGTTCTAGAAACTAAAAGGCGTCCGCAGAAATGCGGATGCTTTTTTTAGTAACTATATTATACCCCGTGCTCCACTTCATCAAGTACAACGCCATCGGTATTGTAAATACCCTCATCACGCTTGTGGTGTCGTGGGTGCTGCTCCATTTGTTGGACTGGAGCCTGGAGGTTTCGAATTTTCTCGGTTTTGTCGCGGGCGGTATCAATAGTTACCTCATGAATCGCATCTGGAATTTCAAGAGCGAGAACCGCAAGCGCACCGAAGTTGTCCGGTTTATAGTCGTGTTCCTCTTGAGCTATGCTTTGAACTTTGTCGCACTGGAAGCCTGCGTGTACGTGCTTGACCATGTGGATTGCCTGCAGCCGTTCTGCACCTGGGTTTCGCAGTTCATGAAGCCTTCCTATGTGGCGAACATCGTGGCAAATGTTGTGTATGTGCTGGCGAGTTATACGCTATATAAAAAATGGGTGTTCAGAAAGTGACGCGAAGGATCCAGACCAGATTGTAGAATGAAAAACGGTTGAGAATATGAATTGGATTGAAGGCAAAAAATGCTCCGCGGAAGATGCCGCGTCGATGATTCACGATGGAGATAACCTCGGGGTTTCGGGCTTTACGCTGGCCGGCTACCCCAAGGCAGTCCCGCTTGCGATTGCGGCCCGTGCCGAAAAACTGCATGCTGCCGGCGAGCCTTTCCAGGTGACACTCTATGCGGGCGCCTCTACCGGCGACAGCTGCGACGGGGCCTTGGCCCGCGCAGGTGCGCTCAAGCTCCGCATGCCCTACCAGAGCAACCCGAGCCTCCGCAAGGGCATCAATGACGGCAGCATCCGCTATATCGATGCCCACCTCGGCAAGATGGGTTACCTTGTGCGCACGGGCGCAGTCCCTGCGCCCACTGTCGCCGTGATCGAGGTCAGCGCGATATTGCCCGATGGACGCGTGTGCCTTTCTACCTCGGGCGGCAATTCGGTATGCTACCTGGAAATGGCCCCGAAGATTATTCTGGAGTTGAACACCCGTCTGGGCGACAGCTGCATCGGCATGCACGACGACGCCCTGCCCGAACTCCCGCCGCACGCAAAACCCCTGCCGGTCTATTCCGCAGGCGATCGCGTGGGTAACGATTTTGTCAGGATAGATACGAATAAAGTAATTGCAATTGTCGAAAACGATGCCTTTGACGAGGTGACCCCCTTCGTGGAACCCGACGAGGTCTCGAAGAATATCGGCGAGCGCATCCTCGACTTTATCCGGTTCGAGGAATCGCACGGCAGGCTCCCGAAGGGCATGGCCTACCAGAGCGGCGTGGGCAAGGTGGCAAATGCCGTCCTTTGCGCGATGGCCGATGACGACCGCCTCGGGCGCATCGACCTGTTTACCGAAGTCATCCAGGAGGCGGTGCTCCCGCTCCTGAAGAAGGGCAAGCTCGGGGTGGCGAGCGGTACGGCGCTCACGCTGTCGCAGGCAGCCCAGCAGGAGTTCGTGCAGAACGCCTCCGAATGGAAAAAGCACTTTGTGCTCCGCCAGCAGGAAGTGAGCAACAGCCCCGATATCATTCGCCGTGTGGGCGTCATCTCGATGAATACCGCCCTCGAGGCCGATATTTTCGGCAACGTGAACAGCAGTCTCGTGTGCGGTTCGGCGATGATGAACGGGATTGGCGGTGCGGCGGATTTTGCCCGCCATTGTGCCCTCGGGTTCTTCCTTACGCCGTCGGTCGCGAAGGGCGGCGCCATCAGTAGCATCGTGCCCTACGTGAGCCATGTGGACCATACGGAGCACGATACGCAGATTTTCGTGACGGAGCAGGGCCTTGCCGACCTCCGCGGGCTCCCCACCGAGGAGCGTGCGCGCCTGATTATCAAGAACTGCGTGCACCCCGACTTCAAGGATGAAATGACGGATTTCCTGGAATACGGCCTGCGCCATGCCAAGGGGTTACATCAGCCCCTGCCGCTGGACAGGGCTTTCGAGATGCATTTGCGGTTCCTTACAACTGGAAATATGAAAAAATAGCCTGCCTGCCCTACTTTTTTGTAAAAAAAAGTTATTTTAAGTACGGAAGTCCCGCTTTGGCGGGATAGGGTAGGATTGCATGGCTACGAAAAGAATAAATATCTGGGGGGGTATACCCGTATGGTTCGCGCTGTGCGCGGCCCTTTCCCTGTTCGTAGCCTGTGGTGACGGTTCATCGGGCACATCTGCCGATCCGGACGAACCGCTTTCTTCTGACAGCAATACCTCTTCCCAGACGGCGCTGAGGAGCTCATCGTCGTGGGGAAATTTCGTCTATTCGTCCATCGGGTCCATCTATACTGGTCGGGATACACTGAGGGCGCAGGATTCCCTTGTCGATACGCTTGCGAAGGGCTCTGGTACCGATTCTCTCGGTGATACGCTTCCCGATATCTCCAGAAAGCAGGTGTATTCTGTGCGCCGTGTCGTTCTGGATAAACGCATGTCGGCGATGTTCGGCGTGCCTGCGGGCGCGAACGTGAAGGTCGAAGCGCTGGATGTCAAGGCGGGCCTCTCCGTAGTCGGAGCCGATTCTGTTGACGTTGCCGGTATCGAGACAGCAGGCCTCTCGTTCGAGAGTCCCTACGTGAAGGTGACTGTCGATGGTGTCACGCTTGATTTCCCTGGCGTGGCGCAGACGGTGACTGGGTTGTCGCTCTCTGCATTTGAAGACCTGACGTCGAAGGACTCGGTCGAGTTGGATTTTGTTACGAGCGCAGCGTTCCCGCGTGTCAGGGCGCTCGTGATGGCAGGGCAGGATCCTGCTGTAGCTGTGGAACAAGCCGGGATGGAAATTCTGCGTGCGTTCCACATGGATGAATTTACGGGCATGCCCGAAGAGGAGTCTTCGGCGCGGCTCTTGGCAATCCACCTGCTGGCTTCTTCCAGGGTGGCTGAGGGTGACGGTTTTACTTTTGCGGACTTTGGTGACGATATCGCTGTAGATGGCCTGTGGAGCGATTCGGCTTCGCGGGCAAGAATTGCGGACTGGGCTTTGACTGTAGATGCGACCGATGGCTTTGCCGCTATCCGGAGTGCGCTTTCTGTGGAATCCGGGTTCGAAAAGTACCTGCGTATATTCTACCAGAAGGAACTCGGAATTTCAGAATGCTCCGTTGGGAATGCCGGTGAAGTCCTGTATGTGGCTAATACGGCGAGCCGCTACTTTGTTCAGGAAATATCGGACTTTTCCGAGGTGACGGAACGCTTTGTATGCAAGGAATCGGGCTCGATTGCGTTCGTGTCTGACAACATGAAGGATACCTTCGCGTTCGGGCCGGGCGAAGAGGGCGAGGTGCGGGTTGGTGCCTTTAGCGGGAATCTCTACTATACCTATGAAGACGGCGCCTGGAGGCCCTCTACCGCACTTGAAAAGGATGCTTACTTTGTACAGGTCTCGGCTACCTCCGTCTTTACCGATATCAAGGATGTATACGAGAGCATCAAGCCGAACGAGCGTGTCATTTTCGTGGTTCGCCATGCGGAGCGCGGTGACGACACGAGCAAGAGTGGAACCCTCACTTCTAACGGCAAGAAGCAATCCGAGGAGGTTGGTGCGAAACTTACGAAGTTCCCGCAGGATTTCTTGCTGGGGGCATCCGAGTTCCTGCGCGCACACCAGACAGTGGAATACATTGCGCGTGGCCGCGGCCAATCGTACGACGTACGTGATACCTTCCCCGAACTGAATGATGACTGGTACGAGAAGAACCATGAGGCGAGCGAGAAGGCGAAGTCCGAATGTGGTGGTGGCTGGGAATCGACCTCCAAGTATGCCTACACGGCAGCCTACACGACCGGCGAGAATGCGGCGTTCTACCCCCTTGCGGAACGTTCTGTTGAACTTATCGAGGATGTGCTCCTTGCCAAATACAACGACCCCACGCAGCGTTTCGTGATACTCAGTTCTCACGACAAGGTGATGGTCCCGCTTGTGGTTTACTGCACGAACAAGAAGGTGAACCTCAAGAAATATGACGGTGGAAAGTGGCTCAACTACCTTGCGGGAGTCGCCATTATCATCGATGAACTCGGAAACAGGCGCTATATTCCCGTGAAAGGCCTGAGTTCGGCATATATGTAATTGATTCTGGAGGGGAATTTACTATTCTTCGTACCTATGAAGACGTACTGGCCTATAGCACTACTCGCCTTTTTCTTGGTATGCTGCGGTTCCGATAACCCGGCATCTGAAGACTCTGTGGATGGAGATCCTTCTTCGAGCGGCTATATGCATAAACCGGGAGACTCTTCTAGTTCGGGTAAGAGTCACTCTCATCACAACAGCAGTTCCAGCGTGTCGCCGGGTGTTCCCGACGTCGTTACCGATACGCTTATCCATGATTCAACCGTAGTGACCGACGTCGATCACCTGCCCGACTGCACCTCCGAAAAGGAGGGCGAGTCCTTCATGGTGGAGAGCGAGAAGAAACTCTATTTCTGCGTGAGCAAGGAATGGGTCGAATCGGAACTCGTACGTGAATTTTTCGAACTGAGCTGCCGCGATGGCATGCTCGTGCTCAAGAATCCGGGTGAAGAGATTGTGGAACCGAGTTCGTCCGGTGGCTATGTCTCGCCGTGGGGCGGAAATTTCGGTGGCCAGAATAATTCGACAATGGACATGGATACCGAACCGCGCATGGTTGGTGCTCACATTGTGGGTGCTGCGCAGAAGGGGCCCTTCCGTTTTGGTACATCGGTGAAGATTGTGGAACTCGACAGCATGCAGCGTCTCGGGGATTCCAAGCGTAGCCACAGGACCTGCATTACGGATGCTTCGGGCAACTACAGTTTCGATAGTGTGGACCTGGCTTCGCCGTACCTGCGCATAGAGGCGAATGGATATTTCCAGAACGAACTTACCGGCGGGCTTTCTTCGCATACGGTTACGCTGAAGGCGATTGTCGATGTGACGGACCGCGATACGGTGAACGTGAACATGCTGACGCACATGGAGGCCGAACGCGTTCTGAAGCTCGTGGAGAATAGCGGCAACAACCAGCCTATACGCGCCGTGAAGGCTCAGGCCCTCAAGGAAATCCTCTCTTCGTTCGAGATAAACCTGGGAGGCTCCTCCGGCGGTGGCTACACCGGATTCCCGGGATGGGGGCAGCAACAGCAGACTACGACGACAACGGATGGTCGCTTTGCCGAAGATATCTCGCTGTTCGATGGTGACGAGTACAGTGCGGCACTCCTTGCGGTATCCATCATGATGCAGCGCAAGGGCTCGGGTAGCGAGATGCTCCAGTACACGTCGGGCATTGCCGAGCGCATCAAGGGTAACGGCAACTGGGACGACAACAATGCGAAGGCGGACCTGGCTGACTGGCTCATGGTGCTCGATACGAGCGGCGCGTATGCGACTATCCGGTCGAATATCGCTAGCTGGAACAAGGGCGAGGTCCCAGATTTCGAGAAGCACCTGCGCAACTTCTGGACAGGCATCTACCAGTTCGGTAGTTGCGGTTCCATGAATGCGGGGACGGTCAAGTATGTGAACAACAGCCTGAGTAAGTTCTTTATTTCGTACTACGAACAGCCCGAAGGTACGCGCACGCGCTTTATCTGCGATGCCGAGACGCACCAGTGGCGCACGGCGACCGATATCGAGAAGGATACGGTGGGCTTTGGCAAGGGTGAATACGACGGTCAGATCAAGAATGGCGTTATAAATCGTGACCGCTACTACGTTTATGAACAAAGTACGGGCAAGTGGCGCGAGGCCACGAGCGACGATATCATGGAATTCGAGGATATCAAGGACGTGTATGCGAGCCTTGGCTCAAACGAGAGGGTCATCTTTATCTTGCGCCATGCGGAACGTACCGACGATACGGGCAAGAAGGGCCACCTGACGGATGGCGGTAAGAAGCAGGGCAAGACCGTGGGCGAGAAACTCAAGGGAGAAAAACTCTCGTTCGCGAATTCTACGTATACGCGTAGCTACGAAACCTGCGAGAATGTTGCTGCCGGTGCCGGCATATCTCCGTTTGTGTCCGATACCATCAAGGATCTTGACGGTGAATGGTACGTGAAGGACGATTCCAAGTTCGAAAACTACAAGAATTCCGATGGTGGCGGCTGGGTCGTTGTCTCGGCGTATGCCTACAAGGGCGCTTATTCCGACGCCTTCTATGACTTCGGTAAGCGTAGCGAGGAATTTATCGACGAAGTGGTGAAACCCGGATTCCAGAGGGTGAACAACCGTGTCCAGGTCTGGATTTCGCATGATGTTCTTGTGACTCCGTTGACGGTCTACGGTACGGAAAAGAAGGTGAACCTGCGCTACTTTGATACAAAGCAGTGGATAAACTACCTTGCGGGTATCGCGATAATTATGGATGGTAGCGGGAAGATTCGCTATGTGCCTGTACGGGGCCTGGATAGCGGAACGATGACGATGTAGTTTATGGTGGATTTAAAAAGGGATGTATGGTTTGTAGTTGCGTTTTTCGCGACGTTTTTCCTTGTTGACTGCAGTGACGGTAACGGCCTTATAAACGGCGATAACGGTTCCCCTGAGGATCTCGAGGCGATTGACGCTCCGCTCTATGTCTATGAAATCCTGGCAGAACGTACGGCTGCTGATTCGGCCGGTATAGACATATTGGACTTGCTGTCTGAACCGCGTGTGGAACAACTCCTGATGAACCATGTCCCGGAAGAGGTGGCGGTGGTGCAGGCAAAATACGAGGCGGCTGCAGCCTTCGGCGTAGATTCCGTGCAGCTTGCGACGGATTCCGGTGCGGTAATGCTGGCCGTGTCGGCGATGGTGCAGAACCGCGCCAGCAAGGAAGAGACGCAGAACTTTATCCGCAATCTGGGAGAAGACCTGAAGGGAGATGGCGTGTGGAGCGACCCGAACTGGAAAATCAGGATTGCAGATTGGGTCGTGGGGCTAGATTCCAGTTGGCGGTATAACGATGTCCGCAACAACGCGGCTCCGTACTATGGCGGCAACGTGCCGTATTTCGAAAAGTACATGCGGGCGTTTTTCCCAATAGCCTACGGCTTTGAACCGTGTGGCGCCTCGAACGCGGGGAAGGTCACGTACGTGAACCAGGGCCAGAGCGTTTATTTTGCAAACGACTATAACCATGCAGACCATTCGCGGGTGCGATTCATCTGCGATGCAAATGGGTTCCAGTGGCGTACTGCAAATGCCATCGAAAAGGACACGGCAGGCTTCGGTGCGGGCGAGTATGACCGCGAGGTGCGTGAAGGCCAGGTCAATCACGACAGCTATTACATTTACGAGGCCGCTAAGGGAGCGTGGCGTGTCGCGACCCCGCAGGAGGCCGACGGCTTTACCGACATCGTGGATGTCTACGCGAACCTCAAGTCGAGCGAGAAGGTGGTGTTCATCATCCGGCACAGCGAACGCACGAACGATACGGGCCCGAACGGTCACTTGACCGACAACGGGAAGAAATATGCCCGCGATTTGGGCGCGCGCATCGCAAAAGTTGGTGCAGAAGATTTCTACTTCGGCTACTCCGGGTATACGCGCACCTACGAGACCTGCGAAGGCATTGCGCTGGGCAAGGGACAGTTGAACTACACTATCGAGGCGCTCCCGTACATGGATGGCGCCTGGTACGTGAAGGATGCCGACAAGGCCAATGCTTACGTGGATTCCGACGGCGGTGGCTGGGTGGTGTATTCCAAGTACGGCTTTACCGGCGCCTATCCCGATGCTTTCTATGATTTGGAGGCGCGCAGCGAGCAGTTGCTCAAGGACGAAATCCTTGCGAATATCGCCAGCATGAAGCGCGTGAACGTGATGTGCACGCACGACTACCTGGTGGTGCCACTGCTTGCATACACGACGGACGGCCACGCGAACGTGCGCTATTACGAAAAATACCGCTGGGTCAACTACATGGCGGGCGTCGCGATGATTATCTCTGCCGACGGTTCCGTGCGCTATATTCCCGTGAAGGGACTCGAATCGGGTACGATGTAGCCTCTAGTGCAATGTTCAGGGTGCAAAAAAGCCGATTTCGCGAGGAAATCGGCTTTGAGTGGATGATGCAGGGGTCGAACCTGCGACCCGCTGATTAAGAGTCAGCTGCTCTACCAACTGAGCTAATCATCCATTGTCGCTTGGACGGGGTCAATTATAGAAAAATCCCGCCATGTGGCAAGGGTTTTTACAGCCCTTGCCGAAAAAAAATTCTAAATTATCCCGCGTTGATTTTTATCAAACAGTTCACTTAATTAAATGGACACATTCCTATATGAATGAAACAGTACAGAATGCAGCTGATTCCGCAGTAGCCCCGGCCCCGGCCGAAGCCCCTGTCGCCGAAGCGGCTGTGCAGCAACCGGCTATCGTTGCAAGCGAACCGGCAGCCAAGGTGAAGGGCAAGTTCGACGAACAGCTCGGGCTCATGCTCCCCTCCGACGCGGCCCAGGTCCAGGCGCAGCTTTCCATGCCGGGCATGAGCGATGACATGGTTTACAAGATCGTGGAAACCCACGGCGGTAACCATGCGGTTCTCTACAAGACATACGACCAGGCTGTTCTTGCCCGTGACGTGCGCGATTCCATCGAGAATGCCGCCGGCCACAAGGTGCTCCCCATCGCCAAGGCGAAGCTCGGGTCCACCTACTGCAAGGGCGAATACTCCACCGAACAGGGCTGCAAGGGCGAATCCGACACCTTCGGCATTGGTTCCCTGGTTGAATTCCAGGCCACCGGCCTCATCGTGGTGATGTGCGTCATCGTTGGCCTCACGGTGCTCTGCTACCTCATGAACTTCATCATGGCGAAGCTCGGCCTCAACAAGATCAAGGCTCCGGCCCCCGCGGTCAAGGCTGCTCCGGCTGCCGCCGCTGCTCCCAAGACAATCGCCCCGGCCCACTGTGACTGGGATCCGAACGCCAAGAGCGTCCACCCGGGCTTCACCAACAAGCAGCTCCAGGCTTTCCTCGGCATTGCCGCCGTCGCCGCCCTGGAAGAACACCCCGGCATGAGCAACGACACGTTCCTCGCCCTGGTGACCGCTGCTGCGACCCAGGCCATCGGTCAGCCCTGCCGCGTGACCGCCTACAGAAACATTAACTCCCCTGCTTGGACGATCGTCAAGTAAGGCAAACTTTTAAAACTTAACAGGCTTATAGCCAGGAAAAATCAAAATGAAGAAAACAGTCCGTATCAGTTTCGAAGGCAAGACCTACGACGTCGAAGTTGAAGTTCTTGATTCCGCCGTCGCCGCCGCTCCGGCAGCCCCGGTCGCCGCTGCCCCCGCTGCCGCTCCTGCCGCAGCTCCCGCCGCAGCCGGTGGTACCGAAGTGAAGTGCCCGCTCGCCGGTTCCGTGTTCAAGCTGAAGGTCAAGGTTGGCGACAAGGTTGAAGCCAACCAGGAAGTGGCTATCATCGAAGCCCTCAAGATGGAAAACCCGGTCGTCGCTCCGTGCGCCGGCACCGTCAACTCCATCTCCGTCAAGGAAACCGATACCGTCGTCGACGGCCAGACCCTCATGACCATCGCCTAAGAGGTACAGATAAATGAGTTCACTCTTAAATTCGGTCGTCGAGTTCGCTTGCGATACCGGATTCGCATATGTCACCCCTTCGATGGTGATTATGTGGATCGTGAGTTTCGTATTGATGTACTTGGCGATTGTCAAAAAGTATGAGCCGCTGCTGCTCTTGCCGATTTCCCTCGGCGCACTGGCGGTGAATATCCCGAGCGCCGGGTTCTACGATGGCGGCTGGAGCATCGAAGGTATGTTCACGCCGACTGCCGGCCTCTACTACTACATTAGCCAGGGTATCCACCTGGAACTCTTCCCGCCCATCATCTTCTTGGGCGTGGGTGCCATGACGGACTTCGGACCGCTTATCGCCAACCCGCGTACGCTGCTTCTCGGCGGTGGCGCCCAGTTCGGCGTGTTCGCGACCATGTTCTGTGCCGTGGCCCTCGGTGGCTTTACTCTCGGTGAAGCGGCCTCCATCGGTATCATCGGCGGCGCCGACGGTCCGACCTCCATCTTCACTGCGAACAAACTCGCAAAACACCTCATCGGACCTATCGCCGTGGCGGCCTACACCTACATGGCTCTCGTTCCGCTCATCCAGCCGCCTATCATGCGCCTGATGACCAACGACAAGGAACGCAAGATCCGCATGAAGGCCCTGCGCCCGGTCTCCAAGGCCGAACGCATCGTGTTCGCCGTGATGGTGATGATCGTCTGCATCCTCGTGGTGCCCGACGCTTCTGCACTTATCATCATGCTCATGCTCGGCAACATCTTCAAGGAAGCCGGCGTCGTGGAACGTCTCGTGAAGACTTCTTCCAACGAACTCATGAACATCGTGACTATCTTCCTCGGTACTTCCGTGGGCCTCACGATGTCTGCCGACATCTTCCTGAAGCCGCAGACCCTCATGATTATCGCCATGGGCGTTGTCGCCTTCGGTTTCTCGACCGCAGCCGGCCTCTTCCTCGCGAAGATCATGAACTGGTGCTCTCCGAAGAACCCCGTGAACCCGCTTATCGGTTCTGCTGGCGTGTCCGCCGTGCCGATGGCTGCACGTGTTTCCCAGGTGGAAGGTGCCAAGTATGACCCGCAGAACTTCTTGCTGATGCACGCCATGGGCCCGAACGTGGCTGGCGTTATCGGTACCGCAGTCTGCGCTGGTTACATGATTAGCCGCCTGAGCTAGTTGACAATACGTCATCCCCGCGACATTAATGTCATCCCCGCGAAGGCGGGGATCTTTGAGCAAAGGAAAGCCCTCGGCAATGCGCCGGGGGCTCCTTTGTTGACACGGCTCCGAATAAAAAGTATCTTCTTTCTGTTATCCGTAGGAGGAGACCATTTCATGAAAAAACTATTGCTTGTTGCTGTTTCCGTGCTTGCCGTGTATGCGAATGCCGCTAGGGAAATTACTCCGCAGAAGCCCGAATTTGTTGAGGGCTGCTACCAGATATCGAATGCGGAAGAGCTCTATTATGCGGCTCACTATTATTTGGAAAATGATACCTGCATAAAGCTTACCGCCGACATCGTGGTAAACGAGAACGTTATCAATGATGGCTCACTAAATGTGGCCGATACGGCGAATTTTGCCGTGTGGAGAGGGCTTCCCTTTTACGAATTTGCGGGAGTTTTTGACGGCCAGGGGCACACGATTTCGGGTCTCTACAACAATGATTCTACGGGTTACGAAATGGGGCTGATTTCGTCTGTTGGCGATCATTTTTACAATAGCAAAGACAAACCACAGAATCTTGTTGTTAAGGACGTTCATCTTGTAGATGTATATTTCAACGTTGGCCGCTATGATGCCGGAGGGCTTATTGCATACATAGATGCCGGGGTGAATGTGGTGATAGAACGCAGTAGCGTCGATGGAGTTATTGCTGCGTCGAGTTGTGCAGGGGGTTTGGTTGGTGAGGTGGAAAACGCTCTGCCTGTTCTCATATACGATAGCTATAATAAAGCCCGCGTGTTGGCTACAGGTTATAATGCCGGAGGCATTGTGGGCTGTGTGGATCCTAATTGGAAAACCTATTTTGAAATGGCGAATACGTACAACGTTGGTGTCGTGTCTGCTAAGGATTACGTGGGCGGTATTATCGGAAATGTTGATATTTGGGCTGATACGGTGAAATTGATGAATGTGTTCAATGTGGGACCGGTGATTGCAACAGGTGAAAATCCAAAAGAAGTTGGTCCTGTGGTAGGTGGTTATTCTACTATTCTCTTTGAGGGATCTATTTTCGACAATGTCTTTTACGTTGCTGCGGACGGGAATGGTATAGGGGTCCACATGACGGAAGAACAGTTCGCCAACGGCACTGTCGCTTCTCTAATGCACGATTATTACTACAGCGGCGTTGACGGCTCAATATGGGGGCAGAATGTCGGTGCTGACCTGCTGCCGAACTTTAGCGGAAACATTTCCGGAGCGGTAGCCTTGCCTACGATAACGCTCAGTCTCGATACGGGGAGCGCTGTTCCCTGGACTAGTGAGATTGCAGTTGGGTACCGTCACAGGATTCCTGATGTCAATCGTGAAAATTACGTGCTGTTTGGCTGGTACGACAATGCGGAACTGACGGGCGAAAAGGTGACGCATGTTCCCGACACGCAAACTACCGACGTGAAATTCTGGGGTTATTATGAGCGCGTATATAAGGTGACTTTGGAAACGAGCGGGGGAACGGTACCTGTAGACAGTGTGGCGTCTTACATCCATACGGTCGGAGCGAAACTCCCGGGTGGCGCCCTGCGTGAAGGCTATATATTTGCGGGCTGGTACGCCAGGAGCGATTTTAGCGGAAACCCGGTCGATTCCATCACTGCGACAGACGAGGGCGACAAGACCTTCTATGCGAAGTGGTTGGAAATGCGCTCTCCAGAAAAGAATTCCGATGGTTGCTATGCCATTTCGGATGCCGGTGAACTTTATGGCTTTGCCGCAATCATGAACGGATCGGAGGCGGAAGATTTTGAGGAGCCGATATGCGCTGTTCTCACCCAGGATATCGTTGTCAACAAGAACGTACTGGATTCTACAGGCAAACTCAATACGGCCGAGGCTCCCGCGTTCGTGGCGTGGACTCCGATACAATATTTGTGGGGAACATTTGACGGACAAATGCATACGATTTCGGGCCTGTTCGTCGTGGATACGCTGACGCGCGAAGATGAATATGCGGGGCTCAAGGCTTCTGATAAAAAACCGGTCGGTTTTATCAGGGTCATGGCTGGCTTAGAGGAAGAACCTGCTGTTGTAAAGAATCTAGGCATTGTGGGTTCCTATTTTATGAGCGATGCTCCGCGAGTGGCTGCTGTTGTCGGTTATGTTGTTGAATCGTGGAAGGACTATAATCTGTATGCCGAAATCAGGAATACTTTTAACACGTCTTCAGTGTATTCTACATATAAGTATGGTAATGCAGCGGGCTTGGTGGGCTATGTCGGTTCTTATTCCCACCTGCTTGTAGAAAACTGCTATAATCTTGGTAGGATTGCATCTGAGGATGATGCTGCCGGATTGGCTGGGGTTGGCGATGATGAACAAATCCGTGTTGTGAATAGCTATAACGCCGGAGATGTTTTTGGTAAACGGAGAAATCATCTTGTTCTGAATATTTGCCAGTTTTGCACGTTCGATGAGGGAACAATTGTAAACAGTTATTACCTGTATAAATCTTTCGGGAATAGTACCAATGGGGAAATGGGCGGCGTATCGGTCGATGAGGATGAACTTGCCGATGGAAGGGTCGCGCTTGCCCTGCACATGGGCGAGAACGGTTCTATATGGGGACAGAACGTCGGGGTGGATCCGTACCCTGTGTTTTCTGGTACCGTTGAAAATTCTGCTACTACGTGGTACAACGTGACATTCCATACTTTTGAAGGCGATACGGCAACCTACTTTGACCATTATGTGGCGGGGCTCTACACGTATCTTCCGGAAAAAGTCTCTGTGGAAAATGAGGACATGGTATTTGCCGGCTGGTACAAGACGGCCGATTTCGACGGTGAAAAGCAGTGGGCTATTTATCCCAAGGATGAAGACGACCTTGAATTCTTTGCCAAGTATGAACTGAGACCGTTCGATATTATTGTTCGTACGAATAGCTCGCTCTATGGTGAAATTGTTGGCCTTGAGGACGACGACCGTGGTTCGTACAAGTACGGCACGGAAGTCACCTTTGAGGCAGTACCTTACAGGGACTATGAATTCTATTACTGGGAAGACGATGTTACTAACACGAACCCTGTCCGCACGGTTACGATTCTGGGCGATACGGCGTTTAAGGCGCATTTTGGTGAGGCGAGGTCGAGTTCGTCTAGCGTAATCGAGTCCAGTTCCTCGTCTGCTCCGCGTTCGAGCTCCAGCGTTACGCCGCCTTCCAGCTCCAGCGCAAAGTCCTCGAGCAGTGCGAAGTCCAGCAGCAGTAAGGGAGATGGCGGATCTTCGTCCGCCATGACGAGCAGTTCTGCGAAGTCCTCGAGCAGCAGCGCGAAATCTAGTTCCTCGGCGAAATCCAGCAGCTCCGCGAAGTCCTCTTCGAGCAAGGCTCCCAAGTCGTCCAGTTCGTGCAAGAACTGCATTGGCGTGGGCCTGCCTGTCGTAGCTGTTGCCCCGCAGTTCAATGTGGAAGTTGCCGGCCGCAATATCCTGGTGGCGGGGGCTTCGGCCGGGTATGACTATGCGTTGCTCGACATGCAGGGCCGCGTACTCCGCAGGGGGGCGGTCGTTGGTGCGAATTTTGCCATCCCGGTTACACGTGCAGGGACGTATCTGGTGCGTATAGGCGACCGTGTGCGGCGCGTATCCGTGAGGTAAGAAGTTTTAATTTGCGGCGTGTAGTGTTAGGAGGAGTTGTGATTTCTAGAAAGTTGTTTTTGTCTGTGGTAATCGCCATGCTGGCTGTGTCTGCGCATGCCGCGAAGGCGATTGTCTCGGAAGAGCCTGATTTTGTAGATGGCTGTTACCAGATTTCGACTGCCGCGCAACTGTACGGTTTTGCCGAGATTGTGAACGGCACGTTTGGGAACCTGACGGATTATGCGGGCCTCCGTGATAGCACCGCCTGTGGCAAGCTTACAGCCGATATCGTGGTGAACGAGAATGTTCTTGGCGCCGACGGAAACCTGAATGTGGCGGACACGGCAGAATTTGCGCCGTGGGCCAAGATTCAGCATTTCATGGGCTCGTTTGACGGCCAGGGCCATACGATTTCGGGCCTGTACTTTTATTCTGATGATGTTGACCAGGTGGGGTTATTTTCTTCGGCGGGCTCGTATTCGGAGAATGCCGCTGCCATGGAAGTTTCTATCAAGAATGTTCGCCTAGTAGACACCTATTTCCATGCAAGCTTTAACGTGGCCGGAATTATCGGCGTTGTCGATCGTTATGGAAAGGCTACCATCGACCGGTGCGGTGTCGACGGAGTTATCGAGGGTGAAGCGCAGGTAGGCGGTCTGGTGGGCTGGGGCATTAACAGTCTCTCTATCACCAATAGCTTTAACGCGGCCCGCGTGAGTGGGGAAGATTATGTTGGCGGAATTGTGAGTTTACTCAAGGATGCCTCGATAGCGAATGTCTATAATGTGGGCTCTATTTCGGGTGATAATGATGTAGGCGGGATTGTTGGCATTGCTTATGGTGAGAGCGTGCGCCTAGTGAATGGATTCAGCGCCGGCCCCGTAAATGCGACATCTGATAAGTCTATTGGCGTGGGTGCTGTGATTGGAGGTGCCAACAAGTACGTCATAGAAAGGGGAACCTTCGATAATATGTTTTTCCTTGCTCCGGGAGTGGATTCGGTCGGAATCTCCATGACGGAAGAAGAGTTTGCCAACGGTACCGTGGTCACCCTGATGCGGAATTATAGCTACGAAGGTATTGACGGCCTAGTGTGGGGCCAGGATATTGGTTCCGATCCGCTGCCAAAACTTACCGGGGTTGTCACTGGCGATGTGGCGTTACCTACGATTACGCTCAGTCTCGATACGGGTAGTGGTGAACCTTGGACAAAGGAAATTCTTGCCGGTTACAAGTTCAGGATACCCGATATCGAACGCGAAAATTACAAGCTGATGGCCTGGCATGCCGAAAAGAACTTTGAAGACGAGCCCGTGACGCATGTTCCTGCAGCGCAGACTACCGACGTGAAATACTGGGGCCATTACGAGCGCGTGTACCGTGTGACGTTTGAAACCAATGGCGGTAAGGTGGATTCGCTGGGCGTAGATTCGTATGTCCATACTATCGGAGCTAAACTCCCGCGGGCCGTCTCGCGCACGGGATATGTCTTTGCCGGCTGGTATGCAGAAGAAGACTTCAGCGGGAACGCCGTCGATTCCATTACCGCAGCAGATGAAGGCGATAAGATTTTCTATGCCAAGTGGTTCCAGGCGAAGGTTCCGGAAATGGATGGGAATGATTGCTATGTCATTTCGAATGCGGAAGAGCTCTACGGCTTTGCCGCCATCGTGAACGGGGCGGATGGCTTTACCCGTCAGCAAGACGCATGCGCCGTCCTTTCGCAGGATATCGTGGTGAACAGGAACGTGCTGGACGATGAAGGTAACCTCAACGAGGCGGGAATGGCGGGATATATTCCGTGGAATCCGATTGACAGTTTCGAGGGAACATTCGACGGGCAGATGCATACGATTTCGGGCCTGTATTATAACGACCCGAAAGACCATAGTAAAAAGAAGGACGTCGGGCTCTTCGGTGCCGTTGGAGGCGAAAAGAGCTCGCCCGTTGTTATAGAGAACCTGGGCCTTGTCGATTCGTATTTTGCATCGGATGCGAGGAGTGTAGGGGGTATTGTCGCGCGCGTTCTGGAATATCGGACAATCTGGATAAGCTATTATGCCGAAATCAGGAATGTCTACAGTACATCTACCCTGGAAACTTCCGACAGCACTCTTTCTGTGGCCGGAATTGTGGGCCATGTCGACAGGGATGCGTACCTGCATATTGAAAACTGCTATAACCAGGGGGCAATCCGTGGTTACAGGAACTATATGTCGGGGCTTGTTGGGTATTCTGGCCTTTCCGACAAGGTTGTTATGTCGAATTGCTACAATGCGAAACCCGTCAGCTATGTGGTGAGTTCGTCCGTAGTAAGCCAGCTGATTGCCTATTCGGCGCAGTTGGAGGGCGTTGCGGAGATTGTCAATAGTGTTTATATGGATTCGTCGAAAAGGGAACTCGGAGGTATCTTGGCTCCGAGAACGCGCTTTGCCGACGGTACGGTCGCGGAAATACTGCGCGAAGGCGTAAATGGCGAAATATGGGGCCAGAATGTCGGTGTAGATTCGTTCCCGCTGTTCTCCGGGAAAATCCAGAATTCTGGTGCTATTAGGTACAACGTAACGTTCTATACCTTTGATGAAGATACGACGACTTTCTTTAATCAATACTGGGCGGGTGTGGAAACGAAACTCCCGCAGGCACAAAGGGAAGGCATGTGGTTTATGGGCTGGTACGATAATGCCATGCTTGGTGGGGACCGTGTTTCGTACATTAAAGAATCGGATGAGGGCGATTTGAAATTCTATGCCAAGTGGGAACTGAAGACCTTTAGCGTACGCATTTTGATCAATAATCCTGATGGGGGCCGTATTACGGGCCTTAAGTCGGGTAGTTGGTATACCTATGGCGAATTGGTGTCGGTAACGGTGGAACCCTTTGAAGGCTTCTATCTGAACTATTGGAGCGACCTCAAAGGCGAAACCGAGCAGCCGCTGGTCCGTGAATTCTATGTCGATAGGGATATGACCATTACAGTTTACTTCGGCAAGTATAGCTCAAGTTCTTCTAGCGCGCCGCAGTCCAGCTCCAGCGTCACTTCGCCATCGAGTAGTTCCGCGAAGTCTTCTTCCAGCGTCACACCGCAGTCGAGCTCCAGCTCGACAAGTGTGTCCACTAGCAGTTCCTCCCTGAAGTCCAGCAGCAGTTCTGCCCCGAAATCGAGCAGCAGCGCGAAGTCCAGTTCTTCGGCGAAGTCTTCTTCGAGCAAGGCGCCCAAGTCGTCCAGCTCGTGCAAGAACTGCGTTGGAATGGGCCTGCCCGAAATTGCATCCGCGCCTTTGTTCAATGTAGAAGTCGCCGGACGTACAATCCAGGTGGCGGGCGCACAAGGCTCGCAGTATGCGTTGCTCGACATGCAAGGGCGCGTAATCCGCAGGGGAGCGGTCTATGGCGCGAACTTCTCCATCCCGGTGAGCCGTGGCGGTAATTACCTTGTCCGTGTCGGCGACCGTGTGCGGCGCGTATCCGTGAAATAATACCTGCATTTGTCATCGCGGACTCTGTTCCGCGATCATCGCTTGTTTTATAGAAATCTGCAATTTGTTTTATGGATTGCAAAAAATTTTTCTATGAAATACTGAATTGCTGAAATTTGCTTAAAATCGCCAAATTTGTTCTTTGAAAAATATTGCATCGGATTGTTACTTTATCTATTTTATTGCCATGATGAAATCAATCATTGAATATAAGGACTACCGCGAGTACGTGCTGGAATACTACCGCGAACGTAAGCGCACATCGGCGTTTACGTGGCGCGAATTTGCCAAGATAGCTGGATTCGCATCGGGGTCGTACTTGAAGCTCGTTTGCGATGGCAAGACTCGACTTCGCCTGGAGGGGGCGAAGAAGACTGCTCATGCAATGGGGTTGCAGGGCTTCGAGTACGACTACTTTATTTTGATGGTGCGCTATGAAAGCGCAAAAACTGATAAGGAGAAGAAAATGTGTTACGAGGAAATGGAGGCCCTGAGCTCGGCCCACAATGTGAAGATTTTGGGGAGCGAATTCTTTACGTTTTATGAAACCTGGAAGCATTCCGTCGTCCGTGAGCTGGCGGTTGCAATGCCGGGAGCAAAACCGCACGAAATCGCGAAAGCTTGCAGGCTGCCGATTTCTGCTGCAGAAGTAAGCAACAGCCTCCGTTTCCTCGTAAACTCAGGATTCCTCACGGTGGATATAAAAGGGGATTACCACCAGACGAACCATTCTCTCTCGACAGGGCGCTTGAAAGTTGTTTCTGTGGCGGTGCATTCTTTATTGCGCCAGATGGGCGAGTTCGCGCTTGATGCCCTTGATAAGTTGCCAATCTCGGAACGTTTTTTTAGTGGTATTACCATGAGCATGACGTCCGAGAGCTATGAGAAAGTCATAGAAGAACTTGTGGAATGCCGCAAGCGTATTGTGTCTATTGTTTCGGCCGATAAGGGCGTGGAAAAAGTGTGCCGTTTGAATATGCAACTTTTCCCGCTGACGGAAAATTTGAATAGTGGAAAGTCCACGACGGGTAAAGGAGAATAAACATGTTTATGCGAATGAATCATTTTTTGAGTGTGTCTGCTTTGGGTATCGCGCTTTGTGCGTGTTCTTTTGAAACGGCGGGTACAAGTGATGAAACTGAAGGCGTTGTTGCATTGGCTGACAAGAAAATTGTGGGTGCGGTGCAGAAGGGACCTTTCGTGAAGGGCTCCGACGTTGTCCTTAGGGAGACTTCGGCAGACGGGAGCCTTGAGCCCACGGGCAGGGAATTTACGACTAAGACCATCAATGACAAGGGCGATTTCGAGTTCGACAGTCTTGAATTGGAAAGTCAGTATGCGCTTCTTTCTGCGGAAGGCTACTATACCCGCGAGGTCAATAGCCAACGCTCTCATTGTGTTTTGCGCCTTAATGCGGTTTCCAACCTGGAAAAACGTAATACGGCAAATATCAACATGTTGACGCATTTTGAATACAAGCGCGTCTTGAAGTTGGTCGAGGAGGGCAAGAGCTTCGCGCAAGCCAAGAGGCAGGCCGCAACGGAACTTATGAATGCGTTCGGTGTTGATGTTCCTGCACAATCTGCAGAAGACTTGAATATTTTTAATACCTCTTATGGGGATAGGACGCTCTACCATCTCAGCGTTTTTGTGGACAGGGACTTTTTCTATCCTCATGATGATGATGTCGATGAATGGGAATACGAACGGGATACGGCCAATATAGACTGCTCCAAGCTGCAGGAATACGTTGATTCGTTTGCGGATGATCTTGCTGAAGATGGAACTCTCAGTGATTCCCTGATAGCACCTCTTGCTGCCGAAGCGTACTTAATCAACACCTACTTTGGCAACGTCATGTATGGTGAAGAACTGGGCTTGAAAGATAAAGATGAATACGCTCTCATGGCGGAGAGGACCTATTTCTACAAGCTGGTGCTGGACCACTATCTTGGCTTTGAAACCTGCAACGACAGCCGCTGGGGTGAATCTAGAAGGCTCGACAAGCCGTTCAGATCTTACGATGATGATGCCGAAATGGAATATGAGAATCCCGCCTACTTCCTTTGTGATGGAACTGACTGGAAACAGACGACGAAAGGACACCTCGATTCCCTCAAGATGCCGATTCCTCACGAGTCGGGAATTATGAAGGACCCGCGCGACGGCCGGGAATACAAGACGGTAAGTTTCGAGTTCAACGGGAATAAGTATGAGTGGATGGCCGAAGACCTGATGTACAGTATTACTCCGGAAACGCCTACAAAGGGAGGCCTTGTAAACCGTCGCCAAGCCGGGGTCTATAGCTGGGCCGAAGCTATGCGCCTTAGTGAGAGCTATATGTCGAAGCCTGTCAGGGATGGCTCGGTTGATTCGCTCCATCAGGGAATTTGCCCGGACGGCTGGCATATATCTAATAGCCTGGATTGGGAAGCCTTGGTTACCTATGTTGGAGGTGTCAATAACCTGCTCAATGAATCTTGGAAAACTGATCCCGAAACCGCGGCAGCGAAGGATTTGTTTGGAGTGTTCTATGACAGGTTCGATTTCAATCTTTACCCGATGGATAAAAAGTACTTGGACCTTTATTACCACACGTATACGGACGAATCGTTTATTGGGGATATAGAAGCGGAACGTTTAATGTGGTGGGATTACTACGAAGAGCATAAGGACACCGAAGATGTTGAATGGATCCTTGGCTACGCAAATGATTATGGCAACTACAGGGACATTAAGAATCACACTTTCGAAATCTCTATCGATTATGGAATGCCGACCGATGAACCTCGAAAGGCAGCTCGTGTCCGCTGCGTAAAGAACTAGGATAGTCTGCAACAGGAAAAAGAAGAGGGGATCCCCCGCCAATCTTGGCGGGGGTTTCTTGTTGTGCAGATTGCGGCATGTTCTGGGAACATGTATAGCATGTTCCAAATTGCAAAATTTTTCAAAATAAAGCAAAAAGTGGTAAAATTTGCTTAAAAACGCAAATTTTATGTTCTGAATCGTGAAAACAAACCTATATTTGATACCATGAAGGAAATCATTGAATACACAGATTATCGCAAGTTCATCCAGGACTACTACGATGAACGCAAGCGTTGCTCCGCTTTTTCTTGGCACGCGTTTGCCCAGAAGGCGGGTTTCTCTTCGGATGTCTACCTGAAGTATGTTTGCGAGGGGAAAAAGAATTTGAGCATCGCTTCGGCGGGCTCGGTGGCGACCGCAATGGGGCTGGTCGGTTTCGAGTACGACTACTTTATCTTGATGGTGTCGTATGCGCATGCCAAGAGCGATACGGCCAAGCGGGCCGCATTCGAGGAGCGCTGTGCACTCGCGCAGGCCCACAAGATTCGGGTGCTCGGGAATGAAGAGTTCGATTATTTCAAGTCGTGGAAAAATTCTGTAATCCGCGAACTTGCCCCGCACATGCCCGGCGCAAAGCCGCTCGAGATGGCGAAGGCCTGCAGGCAAAAGATTTCGGCGGCGGAAGTCTCCGAGACGCTCGACTTCTTGGTGAAGGCGAAACTCCTGAAGAAGGACAGGAGCGGAAACTACCAGCAGACGGACAAGGCCATCGTGATGGGGAGCGTAGATGCGGTTCCGGTGGCGGCACGCGAATTGCAAAGGCAAATGGGGGAGTTTGCCATCCAGTCGCTGGACCTGCCGCTATCGGAACGCATGATGTCGGGGTACACGCTTGGCCTTACGCGCCGTGCGTACGAACGCATCAGAAAAGAAACGGAAGATTACTTCCGCCGCGTGGTGGCGATTGCGACAGAAGACGACGAGACGGAACGGGTCTACCGCCTGAATGTGCAACTGTTCCCGATGAGCGAACGCCTGGGGAAGAAAAATGAAGATAAAAAGGGGAGATAGTCATGAAAAAGTGTAGATTTATGAAAAAGGAAACGATTATGAAGTGGAATCGTATTTTAGGTTGCCTCGCTGCCGGGGCCATGTTCTGGGGCTGTTCGGACACGGGTTCCGACGACAATGGCGTTGCTGGCGGTGCTTCGGGCGATGCGGGCATTGTTGCCGTCACGGACTGGGAAGTGGCGGGCGTGTCGCAGAAGGGCCCGTTTGTCACGGGTTCTGCCGTGACGGTGCAGGAACTTGACGGCATTACGCTCAAGCAGACGGGCAAGAGCTTCAAGGGCTCCATCAAGAGCGACAAGGGCGACTTCGCCATCAAGGACATCAATCTGGAATCGCAGTACGCGATTCTCGAAGCATCGGGCTACTACCGCGACGAGATTTCGGGCAAGAAGTCTTCTGGTCAGGTGACGCTCCGCGCCTTGACCGACCTCAAGGACAGAAAGCACGTGAACATCAACCTGCTCACGCACCTGGAATACGAGCGCGTGATGTACCTCGTGACCGAGAAGAAAAAGTCTATTGCCGAAGCGAAGGAACAGGCCGAAAGGGAAGTGCTCGCGACGTTCGGGATCGAGGGCGACTTCGCGGAATCGGAGGACTTGAACATCTTCGAGACGGGCGACGGAAATGCGGCTCTGCTTGCGATAAGCGTGCTCTTGCAGAGCGATGTCGACGTGGCCGGGCTTACCGAACGCATGGGCGAGTTCAGCATATCGCTTGCGGAAGGCGGCAGCTGGGACGATGCCGACGCGAAGACCGCGATTGCGGACTGGGCCTGCGATGTGGATTTGAAGGGGTCGCTTTCGAAGGTGCGCAAGAACGTGGAAGATTGGAAATATGCCGATACCGTTCCTGCGTTCGAGAAGTATGTGTCTAACTTCTGGTGGGACAATTACGGCCTTGGCGTTTGCAATGCGAAGCGCGAAAACGAAACCAAGCGCAACGTGAACAAGCTCAGTAAACTGTACAACGAATACTTTGTCTGTGAAGGCGGCCGCTGGGTCATTCCGGGTTACGAACCGCGTTCGAGTAGCAGTTCGAACCAGGATCCGTCCGGAATATCTTTTGGCGTCATGAAGGATTCCCGTGACGGGCAGGAATATAAGACGGTCCGGATCGGCAATCAGGTCTGGATGGCGGAGAACCTGAACTATGCCGCTGAAGGAAGCCGTTGCTATGGCGATGACAAGAAGAATTGTGAAAAGTATGGCCGCCTGTATAACTGGGACATTGCCTTGGATACGACAAGCGAAGGGTGCGGTAAAAATTTCAATGAATGTACCTTGAAGAGCGATTTCTATCCCCGTCAAGGCGTGTGCCCCGATGGATGGCATTTGCCGGATCTTGGAGAATGGGATGACCTTATAGAATATACTGATGATGATAGTGACGAGGAAACTTTTGGATTCAGTTTGCAGTCGTATTACTGGGACGATGATTGGGAAAAGCAGTATGGTACAGACAAGTTTGGATTCAATGCCATGCCTGCAGGCATGTTTGATAGCGGGAAATATGTAGGGCTGGATTCCGTGGCTATTTTTTGGACGTCGTCGAAAATAGTAGACGTTATTATGAATGGTTCCATCACTACCTTGAACTATGTGATGCTTGAGAAAAAATCTTCCGGGATTACGAGGTCTCGAGGTGGTGATGTCGATTGGGGTCTCTCCGTCCGCTGCGTCAAGGGAACGGGCAATAAGAGGCCGGAATCCTCCTCCAGTATTGCTTCGTCGAGTTCCATATACGATCCGTTTGCGAAGCAGTCTTCTTCGAGCGTGCATGTGAAAAAGGATACGTTGCCGGATTTGCCCGATGAACTGGCCTTTGTCGAAAAGTATTATGATATAAGAACGCAATACAAGGAATATGCGGATGGAAAACAGCTTGTATGGTGGGGAAGATCTCCTTCGTTTGGAGAGATCTCGGGCGGAAGAGACAGTGTTGCGTCTCCCTGGGATTCTGCGGCTTCTGCGTTGATACGTGAAGCGTCTGACAATGGATTCGAATACCTAGAAGCGTATTCCAACGACTCCCTGGATAACGAATACACGACGGAATCCCATGTCTATACCAAGACTGAGGGGGGTAAGGTATACAAGATCATAATCACGATGGATAATGTGAGAATGGTTGTCTTGACGCGGGAAAATTGTTTCTTCTACCTGAAGGTCATTGTTTATGACAGCAATATTGACGAAGTTCCTTCGGAATCGCGGAAGGATTACAATTCTCCCCAGTATAGGGATTTGCCTGAAGACTTGAAATTTATTGATGAATCTGTTGAAACTCCTAATAGAAAAGTTAAGGATTATTCAAACGATTCGATGTGGACTTCCTGGGTTTATTCCTACCTTACCGACGCGTATGGCACGAGCAATTGGAACGACGCCAAGAAGAAGGCCGATGAGTATGCCGAGTTGATGAAGGCTCATGGCTTCACCTTGATTAGCAAGAAGGAGTATGCGCTTGAGGAGTACGAAAATATGGGATATTCGAGCCCGATGGGATTGACGGATATCAATAGGGATAGTGAAATGGTGACATTGTACCGCTTTGAAAAAGAAGTAGACGGCTTCTATTACAAGGCAGAAGTCTATCCGAGCGCTAATTTCTGTTCGGGTCTGATGACCTGGTACGAGACCCGTGCCAACATAAAGATTACGATTTACGACAAGTAGCAGAAGCTCGAAGGGGAAAGAAGAGAGAAAAAGACCTCGCTAGTGCGCTAGCGAGGTTTTTCTGTATTCTGGGGATACGTTGCTTGTATTCCAAAATGCTAAAATTTGCTAAAAAGGCAAAAAGCGGTAAAATTTGCTCAAAAACGCTAATTTTGTATTCTATAAGGGTTGTGAAAACCTATATTTATGCTCATGAAGGACATCGTCGAATATACGGACTACCGCAAGTTCATCCAGGACTACTACGATGAACGCAAGCGCAGTTCGGCCTTTACGTGGCGCGAGTTTGCGCGCGATGCCGGGTTCACGTCGCCGGTTTACCTGAAATATGTGTGCGAAGGCAAGAAGAACCTGAGCATCGGCGTGGCGGGCTCGGTCGCGAACGCCATGGGGCTCGCGGGTTTCGAGAGCACTTACTTTGTGCTGATGGTCTCGTATGCGCATGCCAAGAGCGATGTGGCGAAACGGGCCGCTTTCGAGGAACGCTGCGCATTGGCGCGGGCGCACAAGGTGCGCGTGCTCGGGAGCGAGGAATTCGATTATTTCAAGTCGTGGAAAAATCCGGTTATCCGCGAGCTGGCGGTGCAGATGCCTGGAGCGAAACCGCTCGAGATTGCGCATGCCTGCAAGCCGAAGATTTCGGCGGCGGAGGTTTCCGAGACGCTCGATTTTTTGGTGAAGGCGAAGCTTTTGAAGAAGGGCAAAAACGGCGTTTACCACCAGACGGAAAAGTCCGTGTCAATGGTCTCCGTGGATGCGGTGCCGGTGGCTGCCCGCGATATGCAGCGGCAGATGGGGGAGCTTGCGGTGAAGGCCTTGGACCTGCCGCTTTCGGAACGCGATATGTCGGGCCTTACGCTCGGGCTTACGCGCAATGCGTATGAACGCATCAGGAAGGAAATTGCGGATTTTCGCCGCCGCATCGTGGCGATTGCCACAGAAGACGACGAGACTGAACAGGTGTACCGCATGAATCTGCAATTGTTCCCGTTGAGTGAACGCCTGGAAAAGAAAAAGGATTTAAAAAATAAGGGAGTAGAACGAGATGAAAAGTAACTTGAGTGATATGTTCCGTGGTGGCATTGTTTGGGCAATGTCGTTGGCATTGGCGTCGACTTTTTTGACGGCGTGTTCCGACGACAAGGGCGTCGCGGGCGGTTCTACAGAAGATGCCGGCATCATCGCCAACTTGAATGTGGCTGGCTTGACGCAGAAGGGCCCGTTCGTGAAGGGTTCCGAGGTCACGGTGCAGGGAATCGATTGCAAGACGATGAAGTTGACGAATGAACATTTCGAGGGCAAGGTCAAGAGCGACAAGGGCGACTTTGCCATCGATGGGGTCTCTCTCAAGTCTACATGTGCCTTGTTCGAGGTGACGGGTAAATACCGCAATGAATTTACCGGCAAGGAATCTTCGGAAGGACTGACGCTCCATGCGCTGACGGATTTGAAGGACCGCAAGAATGTGAACATCAACGTGCTCACCGAACTGGAATACGAACGCCTGATGTATCTTGTGACCGAGAAGGGCAAGAAGTTCGCAGAAGCGAAGGCGCAGGCCGAAGAGGAAGTGCTTGCGGCATTCGACATCAAGGGCGACTTCGGCAATTCTGAAGACTTGACCATCTATGAAAGTGGCGACGGAAACGCGGCACTGCTTGCCGTGAGCGTCTTGATGCAGGCGAAAACGGACGATGCGGGCCTTGCAACGCGCATCGAAAAGTTTGCCGACTCGTTTGCGGAAACGGGCAAGTGGAATGATGACAAGACGAAGGCCACGATTGAAGAATGGCAGGTGGCCGCTACGGCCGACGGAACGCTCGATTCAATCCGCAAGAATGTCGAAAGCTGGGGCTATGCCGACGTGGTGCCCGCATTCGAGAAGTATGTGGAAGCCTTTGGCGACACTGTCATCCTGAGCAGCGATTCCCTTCCGTCGTCATCCTCGACTCCGGTCGAGGATCTGTCAAGCAGTTCGGTTACTTTGGCGGTTCCGTGCAAGACTGAAACCGAAGACAATTGCGAATACGGTACCTTGACGGATGAACGCGACGGCCAAACGTACAAGACTGTGAAAATCGGTGACCAGGTGTGGATGGCGGAGAATTTGAATATTGATGCGGCGAATAGTTGTTGCTATCACGATTCCGCTGAATATTGCTCCAAGTACGGACGTCTTTATAACTGGGCAGGAGCGATGGATGCTGAAGGCAAATGGTCTACGAACAGTGTGAACTGCCGTTACACTGGGGAGTGCTCTCCGACATATCCTGTGCGTGGAGCATGTCCCGAGGGCTGGCATTTGCCTGATTCAACAGAGTGGGGAAAACTATTGACAGCGGTTGGCGGCCTCGATGTGGCGGCTAAAATGCTCAAGTCAACGAGTGGCTGGCAAGATTGTGAAGAAGAAAACTGCAACGGCACGGACGCTTATGGATTCTCGGCGTTGCCTGCCGGCTACATGGATCGTTATGGGTCTGCCTTTACCTACTATGAGGGTGTTAGCACGGGGTTCTATACTTCTACGCAGGTGGATAAAAACGATGCGTACCGAGTGTATTTGTACCGTAACAATGTTGTGAATTTTACCAGTGATATCAAGGCCGACGGTTTCTCCGTTCGCTGCGTGAAGGATGACGTTTCTGCTCTGGAATCCAGCTCCGGCGTCACACCGCAGTCGAGCAGTGGCGAGACAAGCGTGTCCAGCAGTTCTGTTGAAGTGCAGCCGAACTCTAGCGAAACTGAGTCAAGTTCCAGTAGTGGCGACGACAAGATGAATTGCTCGGCGCTTTTGGAAGGCGAAACGGACTGGAACTGGGATGTGCCGAAGGAATGTCGTTTTAATCCTGATATTGACTATGGCACCATGATCGATACCCGAGACAACAAGCAGTACAAGACGGTGAAAATTGGCGACCAGGTATGGATGGCAGAGAACTTGAACTTTGACCCTGGTCAGGGTGGTTCTGGCGATGCAAAATACGATTGGTCTTGGTGCCACAACAATAAAGCAGAACACTGTGATGTGGCTGGTCGTTTTTATACGTGGGCTGCGGCCATCGACTCGGTGAAACTTGCTACCGATGCGGACAAGACGATGGACTGCGGCTATGGCAAGGAATGTGGCCTCGATTCGGCGGGCTCAGCGACCTTAATTCAGGGAATCTGTCCCGATGGCTGGCACTTGCCAAATAACGGTGAATGGAATTCCCTGTTCACGGCTGTAGGCGGGTCAGGGAAGGCTGGCACACTTCTCAAGTCCCAGACCGGTTGGTATGGTAATGGCAATGGTACGGACGCTTTCGGGTTCACCGCGTTGTCCGTCGGCCGCAGTTACAGCTATGCCAACTTCGACTTCGATGGTCTCTATGCTTATTTTTGGAGTGCTACTGAGAACGATAGCAGCTACGCCTACGGCATGTACTTGTACTATCGCGGCGACGACGTGGGTGCAGGCCTGTTCGACAGCTATAAGAACTACGGTTTTTCCGTCCGCTGCATAAAGGATTAAATTTAGGGAAAGGGAGAACAAGATATGTTCACGATGAAGGAATCTGTAATGAAGTGGGGCGCTGCTCTCGGGATGCTTGCGGTGTGCGCCATGTTCTGGGCGTGTTCCGACGACGGGTCAGATTTTGCGGGCGGTTCTACGGAAGATGCCGGCATTATCGCCAACCTGAATGTGGCTGGCGTTTCGCAGAAGGGCCCGTTCGTGAAGGGCGCTACGGTGACGGTGCAGGGTATTGACTGCAAGACGCTCAAGTTTACGGACGAAATTTTTGAGGGTAAGGTCAAGAGCGACAAGGGCGACTTTACCGTCGAGGATGTCTCGCTCAAGTCTACGTGCGCGCTGTTCGAGGTGACGGGTGTCTACCGCAACGAAATTTCCGGAAAGAAGTCTTCGGAAAAGTTGACGCTCCACGCACTGACCGACCTCAAGGACCGCAAGAACGTGAACATCAACGTGCTTACGGAACTGGAATACGAACGCCTGATGTACCTCGTGACTGAGAAGGGCAAGAAGTTTGCAGACGCGAAGGTGCGGGCCGAAAAGGAAGTGTTTGCTGCGTTCGGCATAGCGGGTGACTTTGACAATTCTGAAGACTTGACCATCTATGAAAGCGGCGATGGCAATGCTGCGCTGCTTGCGGTGAGCGTCTTGATGCAGGCGGAAACGGACGATGCGGGCCTTGCAAAGCGCATCGAGAAGTTTGCCGACTCGTTCGCGGAAACGGGCGACTGGAACGATGGTAAAACAAAGGCCGCGATTGAAGAGTGGCAGATTGCCGCTACGGCCGACGGAACACTCGATTCTATCCGCAAGAATATTGAGGGCTGGGGCTATGCCGACGTGGTGCCCGCATTCGAGAAGTACATCGAAGCCTTCGGCGATACCGTTATCCTGAGCAGCGATAGCAGCGAAGGATCCAGCAGCAGTTCTGAGCCTGCCGAAGGAACACTTACGGACTCCCGCGACGGCCAGACTTATAGAACCGTAAAAATCGGCGATCAGGTGTGGATGGCGGAAAACCTGAACTTTGAAACGGATTCCAGTTACTGCTATAATGATTCTGCCAAATACTGTGCAAAGTATGGTCGCCTTTATGAATGGAGTGCGGCAATGGATGCATGCCCTAGCGGCTGGCACCTGCCTGATACTGCGGAATGGAGAACGCTGCTCGATGCGGTTGGTGGGGATTCGATTGCGGGCACGATGCTCAAGTCTACGAGTGGCTGGAATAGTGACGGCAATGGTACGGATGATTTCGGCTTCACTGTGTTGCCTGCTGGTGGCTGGGATAACAAGATGTTTGAGGGGGAAGCTGCAGGCTTTTGGAGCTCTGTAGGGTACGGAAACTATGCGGCCGCTATACGTTTGCTCGCAGATGCCTTTGCCGTACGCCTGATTAGCGGCCGCACGTATGTCGGACACTCGGTCCGTTGTGTAAAGGGTAGTGAATACGATGCGACTGCAAATACGCTCAAGGACCTGCGTGATGGCAAGGTTTACAAGACTGTGAAAATCGGCGACCAGGTGTGGATGGCGGAGAACCTCAATTATTCAGATAGCACGAAGACCGCGAGTCTAAAAGACAAATCTTGGTGCTACGATAATGAATCTGACAATTGCGTAAAGTATGGCCGCCTTTATACCTGGGCTGCAGCGATTGACTCTGTTGCCTTGGCGAACGATGCAAAGGCGCCGCTGGATTGCGGTTATGGCAAGTCGTGTACCCTGCCTGCGAAAGTGCAGGGTGTTTGCCCCGATGGTTGGCATTTGCCGAACTATGATGAATGGGTAGCTATGCTTACGTCTGTGGGTTGGCAGTCAAATGAGAATAAGGTTCTCAAATCCCAGAGCGGTTGGTCCGGAAATGGAAATGGCTCTGATTCTTCCGGTTTTTCTGCGTTGCCTGCTGGTTACTATAATGGCAGTTTCAATCACGCTGGCGACGAAGCAGACTTCTGGAGTTCCTTTGATCACTATAGTGACTACGCCTACAAAATGACACTGGATAATAACATGAAATGTGATAGAGGGTGCATAAATGACGAACGGAAAAACGTCGGGAATTCTGTCCGCTGCGTGAAGGATGGTATTGCTGTTCCTGCGTCCAGCAGTAGCGAAGTGTCTAGCCCATCATCCAGTTCGGTTGCTTTGGTGGCGCCATGCAAGACTGAAACCGAAGACAATTGCGAATATGGAACTTTGATCGATTCCCGCGACGGCCAGACCTACAAGACGGTCACCATTGGTACGCAGACTTGGATGGCGGAGAATCTTAACTATGCATACACTGATGTCCCCTATAGTTATGCAGCCTACGAATCCGATTCTACGAGTTGGTGCTTTGACAATGCCTTAGACAACTGTGCCATGTACGGTCGTCTTTACACCTGGTCCGTTGCGATGGATAGTGTGGGTGTTTGGTCTACGAAAGGAAAGGGGTGCGGTTATGACAGGACTTGTAACGTCGATTCGACGGGCTCGGTGCGAGGCATATGCCCCGAGGGCTGGCACTTGCCTACGCAAACGGAATGGGGAACGTTATTTGCCGCTGTCGGTGGAATGTCGACGGCGGGCAAGATGCTCAAATCGACAAGCGGTTGGACAAGTAACGGCAACGGAACGGATGGTTATTCCTTTGCTGCGCTGCCTGCTGACAGCAGGACCGCCGGTGGCGATTACCGCAACAAGGGCTACTTCACGAACTTCTGGAGTTCTTCTGAGAAAGATAGTGGCACCGTATATACCATGTCTTTGACTTACTACGTTGAAAATGCGGACTTGACCTACAGATACAAGCCCGAGGGACTTTCTGTCCGCTGCGTGAAGGATTAATTTTAAGAGTTCTACTATCAAAGAAAAAGACCCCGCTTTTTAGCGGGGCCTTTTTTCGGGTGGATGACCGGACTCGAACCGGCAACATCCAGAATCACAATCTGGGACTCTAACCAATTGAGCTACATCCACCATGTAGCGTGCCCAAATATAAAAAAGCCATCCCAAATTTCAAGGGATGGCGTGAATTTTTTGGTAAAAAGGCTCGGATTTTGGCCTGATGCTTTAATTTTACGAGTTTTTCTTCTGCATGACGCGGATGAAGTTCTCGCGCTTGAAGTCGTTCGTGTGTTCCTTGCAGAAACGCGGGTAGACGGTCTGCTTCGGGTAGATCTTGATGGAGAAGAGTTCGTTGCACCCCTCGAGGCAGCACTTGAACATCAGGTCCATGGATTCGGTGTAGTTGTGGCGGATGACGATGTTCTTGGACTCGATGCTCTCCACGTTCTTCTTCTGCTTCTGGCGCAACTTGATGTCGCGGTGCAGTTCGCAGTACTTGGCAATCGGGTGACCCCAGAATTCGCGTCCGCAGCCGGGTTCCTGGCAGATTTTGAGCTTGATACGCTTCTTTTTCTTGTATTTGGGTAACTGCATGCCTAAAAGATAGTAAAAATGGTGTGGTTTTGGCTGATTTTGAGGGGGATAACCGTATTAAGGGTATGAGATACTCTGAAATTTCGATGAAAAAGTGGATTCTGGCGGTCGTGTTTGCCCTGACCGTGTTCTTTTCGCTGGTGCTGGCGTCATGCAGTTTTGTGGTGGACGATGGCACGTCAGAGCCTGCGCCCCTGAGGGTTTCGTTCCTGGACGTGGGGCAGGGGCTCGCGGTGCTGGTCGAGAATGGCGGGCGGTACGCGATGTACGATACGGGGCCGGATTCCGCGGGGGTGGTGGATTCGCTTGTCGTGCGCGGGGTGGATACGCTCGAATGGGTGGTGATGAGCCATAACCACAGGGACCATGCGGGCGGGTTCATGGAGCTTGCGGGGCGCGGGCCTTCCAAAACGGCGCGTGTCGCCGTGAAGCACCTGTACGTCGGGCCCGATACCGCGGGTGGTTTCGTGCGCGATAGCGTGCTCGGGTTGGCCCGCAGGTTCGGCATCCCAGTGGATACGCTTGTGCGTGGATCCTCGCTCGGGCAGATTTCAGGTTGCGGGTCTATTGCGGGTGGTGACTGCGCGGGTGCCGGGGATGCCCCGCGGTTCGACGTGCTCTGGCCGCCGGACTACGTGCATGAGGGCGGGAACCCTGCAAGCGTTGTTCTGCGGGTGGAGTTCGGGGCGGCCTCCCTGCTGCTGACGGGCGACCTGGACTCTGCGGGCGAGCGCCGCCTGCTGGAACTTTCCCCCACGCTTGGCGCGGGCTTGTTGCAGGTGGGTCACCACGGGTCTGCGGGGAGCAGTACGCTCCGGTTCCTTTCGCAGGTTGCTCCGGATTACGCTGTGATAAGTGTCGGCGCGGGTAATGGCTACGGGCACCCGCGCGAAGAGGTCTTGCGCAAACTTGGGCTTGTGCTCGGGGATACGGCGCGGTTCTTCCGCACCGACCGCGATGGGACAGTGGAATTCGAACTGTGGCCTGATATCGGTGTGGTTACCGGCAGGGACTAGCGACTAGTCCGCAAATCCGATGCGTGCCTGGAAGTGGCATTCCGCATCGTGCGGGTCGCGCTGCATGCCGACCTCGTTCATCCCGAAAATGTAGGCGTGGTGGTTCGTGTTCTTGAACCGCACGATGCTCACCTTGCCCCCGAGCGGGACCTGCGAAAGATAATTCATTTGTATGGAACGGATGCGGCGGCTCTTGAGTTCTTCGGCATCGAGAGCGTCCATGACCCAGTCCACGTAGCGGCAGTGGTTCACGTGCCTGTTCATGTCGAGGTCGCTGTACTTGGCCGTTTCCGTGCATACCACCCTCGGCTCGATCTGTGGGTCGAGAATGTCCATCATTTCGGGCAGCGCGTTCTTGCCGGGGAACAGCGGGATGGGGAACGGGCAATCGGCGGGATTCTCGGACCTGCCGGTTTTGAGGTTCACCAGGAGCCAGCTCGAAGTCGCCTGGGCGATAGAGTGCCCCTGCGAATCGACGATGGAATAGTCCTTCAATACGACTTTATCCTTGATGATGTCCTTTGCCCAGGTCGAAACTGCAATCTTTTCGCCCCAGACGGGCGTGTGCAAAATGCGAATCTTGAAGCGCGTGATGACGGTGGTGTAGCCTGCCTGCATCATCTTCCAGAGGCCGAATCCGTTCTTTTCGGCATCGGCGATGGCAGTCTCTTCCATGAACAGGAAAAGGTTCGAAAGTTTTAGGCGGCTATGGTGGTCACAGTCCGAGAAGCGGACTTCGAATTCCTTTGTCGTGATGTCTTGTTCCATGGTCTACCTGCCGTTTTACGGTTGTCGTCGAATTTAAGCGGATTTTGCGTCGCTCCGTGCGCCGCCTTTTCAATAATTTATAATTTTGAATTATGGATGATTTTCAGTTCCGCCCTTCTTTTATTCAGTTACCGGCTTTTACATCGTTTAATGGCGAGGTCCGCCTCCCGGGTTCCAAGAGCATTACCAACAGGGCCTTTTTGATTGCGGCCCTTGCGCAAGGGGAAACCCGCCTGCATAACCTGCTCAAGAGCGACGATACGCGCTACATGGGCGAGGCCCTGCAGAAGTTGGGCGTGCGCATTGATTTTTCGGATGACTATTCCGAGGCGGTAGTGGAAGGGAGCGGCAAGCCTATAGCGGTGGATGGCGCCGTGGACCTGTTCCTCGGCAACGCGGGTACGGCGATGCGCTCGCTTACGGCCGCGCTTTCGCTTGGGAAGGGCCAGTTTACGCTTACGGGCGAAGAACGCATGAGCGAACGTCCGATACGCGACCTTGTAGACGCGTTGCTTACGCTTGGCGCAAAGATTGAATACCTCGAAACGGAGGGATATCCGCCGCTCCGCATCGATGCATCCGGGCTCGAGGGCGGAGAAGTGCATGTGCGTGGCAATATCTCGAGCCAGTACCTCACGGCGCTTCTGGTCTGTGCCCCGTACTGCAAGGCTCCGCTGAAAATACACGTGGATGGCGAACTGATTTCTGAGCCCTACATCAGGCTTACGCTTGCCGTGATGACGCGCTTTGGCGTAGAAGTCTCGTGGCCGGCATCGCAGCCGTATCGTTTTGATGTGCCGCATGGCGTGTTCAAGACTCCAGGTGACTTCTTTGTCGAGGGCGATGCGAGTTCGGCCAGTTATCCGCTTGCCGCTGCCGCCATTACCGGCGGGAAGGTGAAGGTCGTGGGTGTGGGTAAGTGTAGCACGCAGGGTGATGCACAGTTTGCGAAGGTGCTAGAAAGCATGGGCGCAAAAATTACCTGGGGCAACGAGTTTATCGAATGCGAAGGCCCGAAGGGCAAACTCAGGAGCCTCGGGGAATTCAATGCGGTTGAAATTCCTGATGCCGCGATGACGGTCGCGGTGCTCGCCCTGTTCGCAGATGCCCCGATGACGATTACCGGTATCGCAAGTTGGCGCGTGAAGGAAACCGACCGCATCGCGGCGATGGCTGCGGAATTGCGCAAGGTGGGTGCTACGGTGCGCGAGTCCATGGACAGCATCACGGTGACGCCTCCCGAAGTATTGCAGCCTGCAACTATTGAAACCTACAACGACCACCGCATGGCCATGTGCTTCAGTCTCGTGTCCCTTGGTGGTGTGCCTATCAAGATTCTTGACCCTGCGTGCGTGAACAAGACTTATCCGAACTTTTTCGAGGATTTCAGCAAGCTCGCAAAATGATGGACGTGATGGAAAAGATTATGCGGCATTCGGAGCGCGGCCTGCTTGCCATGCTGGTTGCCGCTGTTGTACTCTTTGAAAATCCTGTGCATGCAGAGCCGGTACTGCAGAGCGCTCCCTGGTCGGGTCCGCTTAATCTGTGGGTCATGGATAACGGGATTGGTTCACAGAAGGCTGTACACAAGCTGGTGAAAAAATTCAAACGCGATACGGGCATCCCTGTCGAAGTGCGCGTACTGAACTGGGGTAATGCCTACTCGGTCATCTCCGATGCTTTTGCCAATCCGGATTCCGTTCCCGACTTCCCCGACGTACTGCAGTTGGGCTCCACATGGGTTCCGCATTTTGCCTCGGTCGGTAAACTCCGCACACTCGATACGCTCCTTACGCAAATTGATTCCTCTCGTTTCTATACGGAAGCGTTCAAGGCGAGCCGCATCGCGGGCCAGGCGGATGTGTATTCGTTCCCGTGGTTCCTGGACGTGCGCACCCTTTTCGCAAATGAATGGCTCTGGCATACGCTTGATATCCAGGATAGCGATATCAATGACTTTACCAAGTTCCTCGGGGCCCTCCGCGCAATCAATCGTGGTGAACTGAAGAATTCTGAAATGAAGCGTGTCGCCGCGTTCGCGCTCCCTGGCAAGGACGACTGGACTGGACCGCAACAGATGGCGCCCTTCGTGTGGGGATTTGGCGGTGATTTCTTGAAGTGCGACGAGGGAAAGTGCAAGAGTAGCCTGCTGGATTCCCTGACACTTGCGGGCTTTGCCGTGTACGTGAAGATTCTAGGTGACGAGGAACTTGCTCCTCTAAGCCTTTCGGAGAATTCGGCTCAGAACGCGGCGCGGTTCGTGAATTCCGAACTGCTTATCCATTATGGAACATCGGAATTGGTGCGTCAGCTGGAGTACCCTGCAGATGTCGGCGGTCTCCGGTCGAGCGCTATCGCGGATGACGGCATCATGATTCTGTCTGGCCCCGAGGGCCCGTACTCCCGTTCTACGTTTGTGGGCGGGAGCCATCTCGCCTTACCTGTACATGACGATTCAGTGCGGTTCCATGCTGCAGAAAACCTGCTGGCCTATTTGGTTCGCGCCGATAACATTGATGCCTTCTGCCGTGCGGTCGGGTTCTTGCCTTCGGATCGCGGGCTCATTAGCATCTGGAACCAGGACCGTCGCTATTCGCAGATTATCAAGAGCCTCGAAACAGGCAAGAGCTTTCCGAACATTCCTGAATGGGGCGAAATTGAAGGCGTGTTGAACCTGCTTGCCAATGATATCGGCGCGACGCTTTCTACAAATGCAAATGCCGAGGTTCGCAATCGTGATATTGCAAAACTTTTGGTGAAGGCGCACAAGGATGTAAACGGAATTCTCCGCAACGATAGCGCGCTCGATGAAGTTGGCGCTATTAAGCGTGTTGAAAAAGCGCTTGCTGCGGACATCCCGGAAATCATGCCCGAAGACTTGAAGTTCGAGCCGTCAGCGGCTTCGGTGCATTTGTGGCATTTGATAGACGCTTTTGTCGTTCTAGTTATTCTTGCCGCAATCATTGTTCCTATTGGCTTGATAACCTACATTGTTCGTCGCAAAAAGTGAGTGGTTGGGTTGGGGTTCTTGCGTAGGTTTGTTGTTGTTCTTTTGTTTGCGATAGCGCCGCTCCTTGCGGGGTTTGATTTCGCACCTTACCAGGCCTATATTGATTCCGTTATACCCGAAGTGAAGTTCGGGCTTTCGGTGCGTTCGGTGAGCACGGGTGCCGAACTTTTGAACGTGAATGCGAACGACTATTTTACGCCTGCAAGCACGATGAAGACGCTTTCGACGGCGACGGCGCTACATTTTTTGCCGCTTGATTATGCCCCGCAGACAAAGGTTTCCTTGCTCGGGACTCAAAAGCGCAATGTGTTTACCGGCGAGGTGAACGTGCGTGGCGAAGGTGATCCGAACATTTCGGCCCGCTATTATACCGACCCGATGCTCGTACTTTACGCAATGGCGGATTCCATCAAGTCTCTTGGAATCGATACCGTGCGCGGGCGCATCGTGCTCGACACGAACTTCTTTACTCCGCCCTGGAAGCCCGAACACTGGCGCAGCGATTTTTTTGACTACTACTACGGTGCCGAAGTGACGCCCCTGCAGTTTAACGATAACTGCACGGTAATCCGCATTAAGCCTGGTGCAGAAGACGATACGGTGCGCGTATCGGTGGTGCCCGATGTGGGTTACGTGAAGGTCGTGAATAAACTCATTACGAAGACGGCCCCCCGCAATAAGCGTGGCCGCAAGCAGAAACTCAAGTGGAACCGCGCTCTCGACCCGGTCGCACCCGTGGTGACCATCGAAGGCGAGTTCGATATCGAGACGGATTCGACGCAGTTCGTGATTCCTGTGCGCGGAGCCCTCGGTTATTTCCGTGCGGCGCTCTTGAAGGCCTTCCGTGACCGCGGGCTTATCTTGAACGAGGTCGCCGTCGCCTCTTCTGGCGAGAAGATGAGGCAGTTCTCTTTCTCCTCTGCGCCCCTGCTGAGCGTGATGGACGAAATCAACCAGCGGAGCCAAAACCTGCATGCCGAAACGCTGTTCCGCAATGCGGCAGCCTACATGTACGGCGTGGGCAGTGTAGAAAACGGCAAGAAGCTTGAACGACGGTTCCTCGCCGAAATGGGGCTTGATTCCAGCGGGTTCGAAGTTTACGACGGTTGCGGGCTTGCTGCTAAGAACAAACTAAAACCGTCTGTCGAAACGCAGATGCTTGCCAAGATGGCGCGCCACCCGAAGGGCGAGTACTACATCAATTCGTTTGCGAGCCCGCGTATCGGTTCGGGCAGCAAGCGCATGCAGACGCTTCTGTACCCCTGGTTTACGCGCTTCAAGACGGGCTACATTGCCGAAGTCCACGGGCTTGCGGGCTACATCTTCACGATGGCGGGCGACACGCTTTCTGTAGCGATGTACCTGAACCAGACGGGCAAAAACAAGGATGCCGATTGCAAGAACACGATGGATTCTGTGTGGATAGCGCTTGTGGAATGGGCGAATAACGGCTACCCGTCGCTACTGCGCATGAAGGATATGTGGCGCGAGGGCATTGAAGTGAAGGGCCTTGATGCCCGCCTGGAGTATTTCTCCAGAAGGCTCATGAAAACGCCATATGGCCTGGGCAAGATGGGTGAGGGCCATATCGATACCGTAGAGCAGAAACCGATGGTGTACCTGGATTCCGTGGATTGCGTTACCTACGTAGAGCACGTGCTTGCGATGGCGAACGCAGTGAACGAAGATTCCCTGTTCAACATGTTGCAGCGTATCCGCTACATCGACGGGAAAATCAATTACCGCACGCGCAAGCATTACATGATTGTCGACTGGCTGGGCGAGGGCAAGTTCGCCCGCATCAAGCCCGTAGAAGGCGATACGCTCATGGAGCGCACCATTGCGAAGAAGGAATTCTTCAAGTCGAAAAAGATGAAGTACCTGGTCGACGGCAAACCTGCCGATGACCCGAAGGTACAAATCCGCTACCTGCCTTGTGAAAAGGCCCGCAAGTGGGCCAAGGAAACGCGGTCCGATACGCTGAAGGTTATGGGCGTCGCCTTTATTTCGAAGGCCGAAAAGTACGATGCAAGCCATACCGGGTTTGTCGTGTTCAAGCCGGGCGAAGCGCCGCGACTCCGCCATGCGTCTTCGCAGCGCAAGCAGGTGGTGGACATGTCCCTTGCCGATTACCTGGACAGCCGAAAGGGCAAACTTCCGGGAATAACTTTATTTGAATTCATTCCGCAGTAGCGCGTGCGGTTAATCGCCGTAATCGAATGCGAGAATGGCTACGAGGCTAGGCGATTTTTCTGAGCTATCCTCGGTGCCTTCGAATGCGGTCCAGGCGTCGGGCATCCAGCCGTAGGCGTTTGTGGTGAGCTCCTTGCCGAGCGCGATTTCGGCATGCTCGATCTGTTCCCAGTCAATCTTTTTGCTCGGCGAAGTGTAGTAGCGCAACATGCCGAGCGCTTCCATCGATTCAGGATGGTCGTCTACGAGTTGGTACACGCAGTCCTTGTAGCTTTCGCCCGTAAAACGCAGCACTTGATAAAGCCGCTTGCGGCCCAGGAATTTCGAAAGATCGTCCCGGTGCGTTTGAACCTTCGAGTTGTCGCCAAAAAATACCGCAAGTTCGCGGAATATTTCGGAATCTTCCTCCATGAGCGGGGAAAGTTTCTTGATGAGCGATTCGATGGCTTCGGTGGGCATGCTGAAAAAATATATATTTGCAGATATGAAGGTGGAATGGGAAAGAGAAAATTAGCGATGTTTTATAAATGTTCCATAAAAGATGTTGCCCGTGCTTGCAGGATTCCACTGCTCGTTCTGCTTGCTTTTGCTGCTGTTATCGGGTGTTCGGACGAAGTTTCCTCTAGACCCCCGCAGCCATTTGAACCACCTGAAGATTCGCTCTCTGAAAATCCCGGATTCGTAAAGTTTAACGCTGCCGGCGATTCCGTGTATCTCGGGTCTGACCTTGCGACAGTCCCTGCCGGCGAACGCCCGCGTATGCTGGTAAAATTAAACTACGATTTTTGGCTCTCGAAACATGAGGTGACTTGCGGTGAATACAAGTCGGTGATGGAAGGTCGAGGGTTTGTGCCTGCATGCGAAAGCGATTCCTTGCCTGTGACCGATGTGACGTTCTACGATGCGGTGCTTTTCGCAAACGCAAGGAGTATTTCGCAGGGTCTGGATACCGCCTACAGGTATTCCTCGATGGTGAAGGATAACCTGGGCCACTGCACCTACTTGGAAGGCTATGCGTTTGATCCGCAGTCCAACGGGATTCGCCTCCCCACCGAGGCGGAGTGGATGTATGTCGCCCGCTGGCATTGGGACGTGCAACATGTGTGGAGCGCAGAAAATTCCGACGACAAACCCCATGGTGTGTGTTCTGCCGCCCTGCAGGCGGCTGTCTGCGATATGGCCGGTAACGTGATGGAGTGGGTGAACGACTGGTATGCGAACCTGCGCGATACTTCGCTTGTGAATTTTGCGGGCGCGCCCGATGGCGGTCATCAGGGCAAGCGCATCGTGAAGGGCGGTTCGTTCCGCATGCCGGCAAATGGAATGCAGAGGTATTCCCGTGGTGACGTGTACACGGTGACGTCCTCTACTCATGCCGAATATGTCGGATTCCGCCTCGCGATAGGCGCCATTCCCGATGCCGTATGGATGAATGACAAGGGCAATGCGGGGAACAGCCGCTTTGTCGTCATGTCTACTGCCGCAAAGCTTCGCGGGAAGACGGGTTCGTACAACGTAAAACTCGCCTTCAGGAACGACCTGACGGGGAATCTTGCGTACATCGACTACTCCAGCGGGGTCCCGAACGTCGAAGAAATTGTCGACACGCTGGAGGTATATCATCCGGATATTTCGCCCGATGGCAAGTATGTCGCATTCTGTACAGGAATCGAGGGTGTTGATGCCAAGTCGCATATATACGTGCGTAGTCTCGATGCCATCTGGAGCTATATCGTAAAGCTCGATGTAGATGGTGCCGCAATCCCGCGCTGGCGTGTGCTGGATTCGGGCGATACGGTAATAGTCTTTGTGACTTCTGCGGCAAACAACAAGGATGACGCGACGTTCCTTTCGCAGTCTACGTGGCAGGTGCAATTTGCAAATAACGGCTTTGGCGTACCGCAGAAACTCTTTGACGGGGCGTACCATGGTGGCGTAAGTCGCGATGGCAAGTTTGCCGTTACGGGTTCCACGAGACTGCGGGCTCATATCACGGACAGCACGGGCGCATTTGTCGATACGGTATGGTATGGTGGCGAGCAGGCATGCAATGCAAGCCTCGCGCGCGATGGCAGTAACCGCACGTTGTTCTTGGATTTTGGTGGGCAAACGGGCCGTACCTTTGTCGGGCAGGACTATGGCACGCATGAACGCCTGCTTATTGCCGATAGCACCGGCAATCTGATTGAATCCATCGGGATGTCTCCAGGTTACGCGTTTGACCATACGGAATGGGTGCACGATGCCACAATGCGTTCCGACGAAAAACTTGTGGTGACCTCGATTACAAATGCCGAAGGCAGGCACGGTTGGGTCTTGCTGGTGGATGTCTCGGATTCTAGCATGATTGTCCTCCTGGAAGGCGAAGAAATCTGGCATCCTGCCCTCTGGACTCAAGAAGCGGGCAGTGCTCTCCAGACGGATCTGGATCTCGATAGCGCGGGCGTGTACTGCGCGCTCGGTGCGGGTGAGGCTCCCTACATGATGCGTTACAAGCTGGAACTCCTCTGGACGTATAAGGACAGCGCGAACGTGGCTATCGTCGGGTCGTCGCGCCCGCTCGAAGGCCTTGTGCCGGCCTTGTTCAGTGACGATTACTTTGTTATAAACATGGCAAATGTGCCCAACATGGTCTATGGTTCCAAGTACCTGTTCGAGAACTATATTCTCCCGCATGTGAAGAATCTCAAGTACCTCGTCGTATCGCTGGATATTGACCTGTGGTTCCATAGTGAGCGGAGCGACTACAACTTCTTCTACAATGAGTACAAGAAATATCCGGGCTATGTGTACGACGCAAATCATAACTTCTGGCAAGACAGCGTCCCTACCGGCCTGGCCGAGGTGGTGCAGTCTTCGTTCGGGTCGGATTTCTATGCGGGCTATTTCCGTGACGAGATGGGCTATGTGCGGTTCAATGCGAAACCCTGGGAAGACCTGCCTGTCGTGGAATACGATAGCACCTGGATGGATTTTGCCTCGGACAACTACTATGAGGCGCTGGGACACCTTGTGGAAATCATAGAACTGGCCGAAAGCAAGGGCATATATGTTATCGGTATCGTGTTTCCGCAGAATCCGAACTTCCAGAAGACGGGCTCGTTCGGGCGTTACGGCCCGCGCCGCAGCGAGGCTCCCGCGTTGTTGCAGGGAATAGCAGACCTGAGCAAGGAACACCCGAACTTCATCTTCATGGACGAGAACAAGATGGGGAACCACGATTTCCTGGGTGAAATGAGCAACGACAAGGACCATCTCGCATATCCCGGGGCGGTCAAGATGACGGCCAAGGTAGATTCGGTTCTCCGGACCCTTAAGTAAATGAAAAGATACCTTGAAGCGCTTTTTGTAAACAAAAAGTGACGAAAAATGGAAAAAAGGCGACTTTTATGAAAGTCGCCTCTGTTTTTTTTGACGATTTGTCCACGGTAAAAAAATGCCTTTACGTGACCTTCCGTGTTTTTCGGGATACTTTTAGGGTAACACAAGAGGTGTGATATGGATGTGAAAAAATTCTCCCAGGTCCTGACGGTTGCGTGCGGGCTTATTGGCGGTGCACTGCTTGTACCGACGCTTTCGCAGGCTGCTCCGGACCCTAACTTCCACATTTACATTGCGTATGGCCAGTCCAACATGGAAGGCAACGCGACGAACTTTACCGATGTCGACAAGAAGGAACATCCCCGCGTGAAGATGTTTGCGACGACGGAGTGCAGCAATCTCGGGCGCCCCACGGTCGGTGAGGTCTACCCGGCTATTCCGCCGATGTTCAAGTGTAACCAGGGCCTTTCTGTGGCTGACTGGTTCGGCCGCCATATGGCCGATTCCCTCCCGGACATCACCATCGGCATTATTCCGGTGGCCGTGGGCGGTACCAGCATTCGCCTGTTTGACCCGGATGACTACAAGGCTTATCTGAGTACGGCAGAGAGCTGGCTGCAGAACAGCGCCAAGGCTTACGGTAACGATGGTAATGCCATGAAGCGCATCATTGACGTTGCCAAGAAGGCCCAAGAAAAGGGCGTTATCAAGGGCATTATCTTCCACCAGGGCGAAACCGACGGCGGTATGGGCCAGGGCGTGTGGGAAGGCAAGGTCAAGAAGACCTACGAATACATGCTTACCCAGCTTGGTTTGAACGCCGAAGAGACTCCGTTTGTCGCGGGCGAAATGGTGGACGGCGGTTCGTGTGCGGGCTTTAGCAGCCGCGTACGCGGGCTTTCCAACTACATTGCGAACTTTGGTGTGGCGAGTTCCGCGGGCTACGGCAGCAAGGGCGACGGCCTGCACTTTACGGTGGAAGGCTACCGCGGCATGGGCGAACGCTACGCCCAGCAGATGCTCAAGCTTATCAATGTCGAACCGGTGGAACCCGAACCGCAGACTCCGTTTGGCGGCACGGTGGTTGAACTCCCGGGCAAGATCGAGGCCGGAAACTTCGACGTTCCGGGCAAGGGTAGCGGCAACGATTCCTACAAGGAAAACGATTCCGATGACCATGGTGCCGAAAGCAACGGAGGCAAGAGCTACCGCGAAGGCACGGGTGTCGATATCTACAAGAAGGCTACGGGCTATGTGGTGGGCTACAACCAGGAAGGCGAGTGGCTCGAGTATACCGTGAATGTGAAGGAAGCGGGCGACTACACGATGTTTGCCGCTGTGGCGACGGATAACGCGACATCCGCCTTCCAGCTTTCCATTGACGGAGAAAATATTACGGATGCGCTCCTTGCCTCAAAAACCGATGTGGCGGGCACATTCGATGACTTTAGCAAGGTCCAGGCGAACGTGACGCTCCCCGCGGGCGAGCATATCCTGAGGATGACGGTGACGGCCTCCTGGTTCGATGTGGACTACTTCACCTTCGTGAAGGGCAAGGACGCTACCGACCCCGATGAGCCCCCCTCCTTTGTCAAGCCCGCCTTTGTGTCGCATGCGACTGAAACGGAGTCCAATTTCGCGGTCGTTGACCTGCAGGGACGTGTGATTTTCAGCATGCAAGCAAAAAATATGAACGAGGCAGTGGCAAAAGTGAAAAATAGTGTGATGCACAACATTGCCTCTAAGGGCGTATATTTTGTAGTTTCTAACCCAGGAACCTCAAAGCAGCAAATGAAAAAGGTGGTCATCAATGAGAAATAGCGAATTTATCATCGTTAAGCAGATTGCGTTCTTTATTGTTGTCGCTGTTACCCTTGGGTTCATTTACGGCTAGGTAATTCAATAATCGCATCAAAAAAGGCTCCGGTCATGCCGGGGCCTTGTTTTTTTGCGCTATCCCTATTGACAAAAAGTCCATAAAAAGCAGCTCTAAAGTATATAAAAAGGGCTCTTCTAGAGGTATTTTTAGGTTATGGAATTGTGCAGGGGTGGTGCCCTGCGCAAAAAGGAGTTTCTGTATGGGATGTTTCCGTTTACTGGCCCGCGTAGCGTGCGCTACGATGATTTCTGCTGGCGTTGCCGCAGCAGTCACAGTCAATAACCCGATTATGTTCGTCGATAGCCCGGACCCTTCCATTGTCCGCGTTGACGACGCCTACTACATGGTGACAACGACCATGCACTTTGCGCCTGGCGTGCCTGTCTTCAAGAGCACCGACCTTGCGCAGTGGCGCACGGTGGGCTATGCCTACCAGACCCTCACCAATAACGACAACATGAACTTGAACGGCGGCAAGGACGCCTACGGCAAGGGTTCCTGGGCATCGAGCATCCGTTACCACAAGGGGTTCTTCTACGTATTGACGCCGTCTTACACCACGAACAAGACGCACCTTTACAAGACCGCCGATGTGGAAAGCGGCCAGTGGAGCGAAGTGCAGCTCCCGTTCTATCACGATCCGTCCCTGTTCTTCGATGACGACGGTACCGTTTGGGTGTTCTACGGCAGTGGCGACCAGATCAGCTACGTGCAGCTGAACGACGATGCGAGCGGCGTGAAGGCCGGTGGCAAGAGCGGTAAGCTCGGCGGCGTGAGCGTGAACCAGGTGACTGGCACTAGCAACTATTACGTGCAGCAGGAAGGCTCGCACATGGAAAAGGTGAACGGCGAATACTACCTGTTCACGATTTCTTGGCCGGCCGGCAAGAGCCGTAGCGAAATTGTTTACCGTTCCAAGAGCCTGCTCTCCGGATTTAGCGGAAGGTATTTCCTCTCCGATAACGGTGTTGCGCAGGGCGGCATTTTCGATACTCCCGAAGGCAAGTGGTATGCCCTGTTGTTCCGCGATTCCGGCCCGGTTGGCCGTATGTCGCACCTGGTCCCGATGGAATGGAAGGACGGCTGGCCGGTTCCGACCAGCGGAAGCAAGGCTCCCTCTACGATTGACCTGCCGGAATCCCCGCTCCCGGGCTACGGCATGGTCACCAGCGATGATTTCGAATCTAGTGAACTTGCTCTTGAATGGCAGTTCAACCATAACCCCGATAACAAGAACTGGAGTTTGTCTGCAAATCCGGGCTTCTACCGCATTACTACGGGCCGCACCGATAGTCGCGTGGTGAATGCAAAGAACACGCTGACCCAGCGCTCCTTTGGCCCCAAGAGCTCCGGCCGTACGCTTGTCGATGGCACCGGCATGAAGGATGGCGATATGGCTGGCCTCGTTGCCCTGCAAGATGACAAGGGCTTTGTGGCGCTTGCTAAAGATGGCGGCAGCTACAAGGTGGTGATGTACACCGGGAATAAGGACGGTGAAAGCCTGAAGGATAGCAAGGCGATTTCGGGTTCCAAGGTTTACCTGCGAATTGATTTCGACATTCCGGTTGACCGCGGTACCGCATACTTCTACTACAGCACCGATGGTAACTCTTGGACCAAGATCGGTAGCGACGTGAAACTCAATTACGACCTCCACATGTTCGTGGGCGTACGCTGGGGCCTCTTCAACTTTGCGACAAAGACTGCCGGCGGCTATGCGGACTTTGACTGGTTCAAGGTCGGTGTCGACGTGAACGATGAAATCTATCTCGATGGTGCCAGCTCGGAACCTGTTCCCCAGACTCCGTTCTGTGCCGCTGGCGAGAACTGCCCCGCAATTTCGCTCCCAGGCAAGATCGAAGCCGAGAATTTCGATGTGCCGGGCAAGGGCAAGGATGGCTCCTCTTACTATGATGGCGATTCCGAAAATCACGGAACGAGCAACTACCGCGAAGGCACTGGCGTGGACCTCTACGAAAAGGCAACTGGCGTCGTTGTGGGCTACAATAGCGAAGGCGACTGGCTCGAATATACCGTGAATATCAAGGAAGCGGGCGAGTACACCATGTTTGCGGCTGTCGCTGCGGCTGGATCCACTTCGAGCTTCAAACTTTCCCTAGATGGCGAGGACATTACTGAAGAAATCGCGGTGCCGGCAGCAAGTTCCGGTGAAGACAACTACGACGATTATAACAAGGTGAAGGCCAATGTAACGCTCCCTGCAGGCGAACACGTGCTCCGCTTTACGGTTGTTGGCGCCTGGCTTGACATCGACTACTTTACATTCGTGAAGGGTGCTAATGCTACGGACCCTGAACCTATTGACCCGACAGGTATCGTAAAGAATGTCCGTTTCGATGTGCAGGGCGTGCAGACCTACCGCGTGTTCTCCCTGAACGGTACGCTCGTGGGCTCCGTGGATGCGGTCAGTACATACGAGGTTCAGTCCAAGGTCCGCGCGATGGTTTCCGAGAAGGGCGTGTACCTTATCCGTGGCCAGAATGGACTGACTCGCCGCGTTCTAGTTACAAAGTAGTCTTTAACAATTTGATAATGCTTTATTTCCCCCGCACATGGTTGCGGGGGTTTTTCGTATATATCTTTAGATTGGTGTAAAATGTTCAAAAAGGAGAACAGATGTTTGGACGCAGATCTCTCTCTGCGAAGGCCCTCTCTGCCTTCGCGCTGGCTGCCGCGACAATCGCGGTGGCCCCGGTTTTTGCTGACAACCTAAACGTGAACGGTGCTAACCGTACGATGAACGTGTATGCCCCGAAAAATATCGAGAAGGGCCGCCCGCTCATCATTCAGATGCACGGTATGAACCAGGATGCGCCATACCAGCAGAACGCTGCCAAGTGGGAATCGATTGCCGATACGGCACGCTTCGTGGTGGTGTTCCCGAATGGTGAGAACAAGGCCTGGGATATCGGTGGTGACAAGGATATCAATTTCCTGAAGGCAATCATCAATGAGATGTACAGCAGGTATGGCATCGACAAGAACCGCGTTTACGTATCGGGCTTCTCGATGGGCGGTATGATGAGCTACCATGCGGCAAACAAGATGGGCGACATGATTGCAGCCATCGCGCCCGTTTCGGGTGGCGGTGGCGTGAACTCGCCCAAGCGCGCCATGCCGATTATGCATACGCACGGCACGAGCGACGACGTGGTGAACTACAACAGCACCGTGAATACCCTCAAGGGCTGGGTCAACGCGCAAAAGTGTTCTAGCAATTCGCAGAAGATCAAACCGTATCCCTCGACAAAGCCGGGCTCTGCCGCTTCCCTCGAAATCTGGAGCGGCTGCACCGACAACGTGGAAGTTCGCTTGCTGACTATTGAAGGCAAGGGCCACTGGTATTCCATGGACGAGGCTGTCAGTGTCAATACGAGCGTGGAAATCTGGAACTTCGTGAAGAACTACTCGCTCGACGGTTCCAGCATTACGCCTCCGGCCCCTGCGATTGTGGTGCCGACCAACCGCGACAGCATTTTTAACGGCGGTTTCGATTCCAGCGCGGTGGCCTGGGACTTGCAGCTGCATGGCGATGCGAGTGCAGTGGGTGAGGCGAAGGATGGCAAGTACCAGCTCGATATCTCGGCAATCGGCACGCAGAACTACCAGGTGCAACTGATCCAGCACGACTTGCACCTAGAAAAGGGCCAGTGGTATGAAATCAGCTTTGACGCGAGTGCGGGGGCTGCCCGTACGCTCGAGGTGAACGTGGAACAGCACAACGACCCGTGGGATTCCTACCTTACGGAGAAGCAAAATTTTGAAATTGGGACTACATCGAAGACGTTTACGTTCCAGTTCCAGATGACGGCCGCGACCGATACGAATAGCCGCCTGAGCTTCAATGCGGGCGCCGCTACCGGCATGCTCACGCTCGACAACGTAAAAATCGTGAAGACGGATGCCCCTGCCGATACGGGAAAAACCGCTCTGCGCGGGGTGCAGTTTGTGCGCGAACAGCCGGCATCGTATGCCGTGTTCGACCTGCGCGGACACAGGCTCGGGACGGTCGAATTGCAAGATGCGACCGAGGCAGAGACACTCCTGCGCGCGGGTTACACGAAGGGAGTTTACCTCCTGCGTGGCCTGAAGGGCGAAAAATCGTTCCTGGTGCCCGTTTCCCGCTAAAAACCGCTGAAATCGCCAATTTTCTCATAGTGCGCCATTGATAAATAATCAATGGCGCCTTCTGTTATGGCGGGTATTTTGCCCATTTTGGAGAGTATTTTTAAATCAGCAAATCAAAAAAGTGGAGATGAAGATGTTTGGATTAAAAAAGAACTCGCTTGGCGGGGCTGTTGCCCTTGCCTTTTTGGGTATGGCCTCTCAGGCTTTCGCGCACCCGGATAGTTTGGTGCTTACGCCCCCGCTGGGATGGAACAGCTGGAACGTATTCCACGAAAACATTAACGAAAAGCAGATTCAGGAAATCGCCGACGCGATGGTCAATTCCGGCTTGAAAGACGCGGGCTACATTTACCTGAACCTCGACGATAACTGGATGGACACCAAGCGTGATGCGCAAGGCAACCTCCAGAACAACCCGAAGACTTTCCCGAGCGGCATGAAGGCCATTGCCGATTACGTGCATGCGAAGGGCCTCAAGTTCGGCCTTTACGGCGACCGCGGCAAGCGTACCTGCCACCATTACAACAGCAACTGGCAAAGTGAAAGCGGTTCCAATGGCCGCGAAGAACAGGATGCCAAGAAACTCGCCGAATGGGGCGTGGACTACTGGAAGTACGATAACTGCGATTCCGACCCGAGCACCCAGGAAAAAGATTACACCGCCATGTCCAAGGCCCTTCGCAATTCCGGACGCGATATCGTGTTCAGCATTTGCATGTGGGAATACAAGGACTGGATGCCCAAAATCGCTAACCTCTGGCGCACCACTTTCGATATCGGTCCCGAATGGATTTCTACCTCCTGGTACCGCGGCGTCTACGAAATTATCGATGCCAACAACAAGTATTGGCAAATTGCAAAGCCCGGCCACTGGAATGACCCGGACATGCTCGAAGTCGGCAACAGGGGCCTCTCTTACGAAGAACAACGCTCCCAGATGACGATGTGGTCCATCATGGCCGCTCCCATCATGATCAGTTCTGACGTGCGCAACATGAGCAACGAGACCAAGGAACTGTACCTGAACAAGGACATGATTGCCATCAACCAGGATTCCCTGGGCGTTCAGGGCCACCGCATCTCTGACAAGCAAGGCAAGCAGGTTTGGACCAAGCCCTTGAAGAATGGCGACCTTGCCGTGGCACTCCTCAATAACAACAACTCTACTCAGACTGTGGAATGCAACTTTGCAGACATTGGCGTAGAAGGTGAAGTGGAAGTCCGCGATGCTTGGAAAAAGAAGGATTTGGGACCGGTTTCCCACGTATCTATAGAACTTCCTGCTCACGGTTCTGCATTGCTCCGCTTGGTTCTCAAGCCGGTTCCTCGCGGACTGTTCAAGGGTGAGGCTTTCGCCATTCCGGGCAAGATCGAGATGGAAGATTTCGACATTAACGGCGTGGGTCAGGGCAACACCACCTACAACGAAAACGATACCGATGACCATGGTGCTGAAACCAATGGTGGCACGAGCTACCGCCCGGGTACCGGTGTCGATATCTACAAGAAGGCAACCGGATACATTGTGGGCTACAATCAGGCTGGCGAATGGCTCGAGTACACCGTAAAGGTCGCCTCAACTGGAACTTACACCATGAAGGCTGCTGTGGCTTCGGCAAACAATACTTCGAGTTTCAAGCTTTCTATGGACGGTAAGGACATTACCGAAGAAATTTCTGTGCCGCAGGCAACCACTGGCGAAGACAATTACGATGAATACAATGTGGTCGAAACCGATGTGAGTTTGACGGAGGGCGAACATATCCTCCGCTTTACGGTCACCGGCGACTGGATGGACATCGACTACATCGAATTCTGCGAAAAGGAAAAATGCGAAGATCCGACTTCGATTGGCGTGGTGGCTCCGGCCAAGGTACGCGATGCCTCTACGGCTCGTCTCCGCGTTAAGGGTAACCAGGCGTTCATTGAAAAGAACGGTATGCGATTTGACCTGACCGGTCATCGCCTGCGTTAATCTAAAAAGTTCTCCTCCTAACAAGAACAAAACGCCCCGCTATTGCTAGCGGGGTATTTTTTATATGCATCAAGCAGCCGGACGAATATCGGAATCACTAATCAATGCATGAGAACAAGGCGCGCATCTTGTCGTGATTCTTGATTCCGGGAGCGTCTTCGACACCGCTGGAAACGTCGATGAGTTCAGGCTGGAACTTGTTGATGAGGGTTGCGGCATTTTCGGGGTTGATGCCGCCTGCAAGCCAGAGCGGCAAATCGCCTGCTTTTTCGCGCAGCAGTGTTTCGGGAATGGTCTTGCCGGTACCGCCGGGAATGCCTTCTACCTTAGCATCCAGCAAGATGCGGGGTTCTCCGCTCTTGCGGAGGGAAGCAACTTGCTCGAAGTCTGCGGATTCGCCCACTCGGGCGGCGCAGTAGTGGGCGAGGTTGGTGTCGGCTGCTGATGGCGCGATTCCGTGGAACTGGACTGCATCCAAGATGCCTTCCTGTGCAAGCCGGATGGCGGTCTTGCCTTCTTCGGAATTCGGGTCGGTAATGACGCCGACGAGGAGCGGACCGTTTTTGTTTGCGTTAGATGTGCGAAGTTTTGTGGCGAAACTGCGCACGAAGCTTTCGGTCGTGAGACGCTTTGTGGTGCTGAAAACAAACCCGAGCATGTCGGCTCCGAGTTCGGCGGCAAGCATGCCGTCTTCTTCGCGCGTGATGCCGCAGATTTTGACCAACGGGCGGCGCACATCTTGTCGTCCAAATTTGCGTTCGGCAAATTTTTTCCAGAACTTGCCCTTCGCATTTTCGCGCCCGCTTTCGAATGCGTTCACGACTTCCTTGGCAAGCGGAGGATTCTTGGCTACAGCTTCGCCTACGAGGATTCCTGTAAACCCGAGGCTACGTGCATAGTCGGCATCAGCCGGCGTGAGGATTCCCGATTCGAAAACCGCCTTTGCCGGGAGCTTGCTGCGAACCGATGCCGGTACCAGCGGGTCCGTATGGAACGTGGCGAGGTCGCGCGAGTTCACGCCTGCGACAATCGTCTTTGCGGCGCCGTCTCCGAGGGCTTCCGTCACGATTTGCAACTTGCGGAAGTCATCCTTTTCGCGGACTTCGACAAACGCCTGCATGTCGTAAGACTGCGCGCGCTTTGCCATCTTCACAAGTTGCTCGTCATCTAGGATGCGTGCAATCAAAAGGACGGCATCGGCGCCGCAACGGTAGGCGATGTTGATTTCGTCTTCGTAGAGCAAGAAATCCTTGCGGAGCACGGCGCAGGCGTGTAGCCCCTGCTGGCGGCGCTTTTCCATCAGGTCTGCAACCGCAATCAAGTCGCGGAGCGAGCCTTTAAAGAAATTGCCTTCGGTCAGCACCGAAACCGCCTGGGCATGCGCTTCGGCGTATGTCGTCGCGAGCCTTACCGGGTCCAAGTCCGGAGCGATATCGCCCTTCGATGGCGATGCGCGCTTGACTTCGAGAATCGCACCCGCATTGCCGAGGAATTCCGTATGGCCTACGCGGCGCTTTTCCGGAATGTCGATGCCAAAGTTAAGCCCAAGCCGTTCGATGTCGGCTTTGCGCATCCGCACTATCTTCGCAAGAATATCTTCGCTCATGTTTTTGTACTTCAAAATGAAAGGAGATACCCGCCTGCGCGGGCATGACATCCATTATTGTTCTTTTAGCTATTCGTTTCGACCTTGACTTCCTCGATCTTCTTCAGAACGGAGCCGTCTTCCATCGCCTTCATGGCCTTGTCGAAGCCTTCCTTGATGCTCTCCGCCTTCTTGCTGATGTAGAGGGCGGCACCGGCGTTCAGGGCGCAAGCGTACTTGATGCCCGGGCGGCCCTTGCCGTTCAGCACGTCGAGAGCGAGGTTGAAATTGTCGACACCCGTACCGCCGGCGAGGTCTTCAGGATCCACGGAAGGGATGCCGAAGTCCTTGGGATCGATGCGGTAAGTCTTGTACTCGCCATCTTCCAGGATTTCGGCGATGGTCGTCGGCACGCAGGGCGAAATTTCGTCGTAGCCGTCGTCACTGATGGCGACCATCACGCGCTTCGCGCCGAGGGCCTTTGCCGCCTTGGTGAACGGTTCCAGCACGGTCGTGCTATAGACACCGAGCATCAGGTACTTGGCTTCGGCCGGGTTCGTGAGGGGGCCGAGCAAGTTCATGATGGTCTTTACGCCGAGAACGCCGCGAACCGGGCCGGCAAAGCGCATGGCACTGTGGTAAACAGGCGCCATCAGGAACACGAAATTCGTCTTGTTGATGACGCTCGCGGCCTTGTCCGGAGTCATGTCGAGCTTGAAGCCTGCGGCCGTGTAGAAGTCGGCGGCACCGGACTTGCTAGAAACCGCACGGTTGCCGTGCTTTGCAATCTTTGCGCCACAGCTGGCGGCAATCAGGCCGGAGAGCGAGCTCACGTTGAAGCTGCCCTTGCCGTCGCCACCGGTACCCACGATGTCGGTGAGTTCGTCACCGCTGTAGGGGAACTTGCGCTTCTTGCTGCTGAGTACCTTCGCGCAGCCGGCGATTTCGTCGGCGACAGGGCCCTTGCTGGAAAGTGCGGTAAGGATTGCGGCCATCTGGCGTTCGTCCATGATGCCGTCGGTCAAGTCTTCCATGAACATTTCGGCGGTTTCGCGGCTCAAGTCCTTGCCCTCGGTAAGCGTGTTCAAGATTCCACGCACGTCGAGCGGTTCGCGACGGTAGTTGAGGAACGCCTTGAAGAATTCGTCGGCGCGGCCGCTGGCAATAGATTCCGGGTGGAACTGCACGCCTTCAATCGGGAGCGTCTTGTGGCGGATGCCCATGATGTCGCCGTCGGTGGCTCGGGCGGTCACTTCGAAGTCGGCAGGAAGTGTCGATTCATCGATGACGAGGCTGTGGTAACGCGTGAAGATGTTCTTCTTGCCGATGGTGCGGAACAGTCCCTTGCCGTCCAGGTCGATTTCTTCGGCGATGCCGTGCTTGATGAACTTGGCCTGCACAATCTTTGCGCCAAAGGCGTAACCGATGGCCTGGTGACCGAGGCAAACGCCGAGAATCGGGAGCTTGCCCGCAAAGTGCTTGATGGCTTCCACGGATATGCCGGCGTCTTCGGGGCGGCCCGGGCCCGGACTCACGATAAGGCGGCTCGGGTTCAGCTTTTCGATATCGGCGATGGTGCATTCGCGGCTACGGAGCACGCGGATTTCTTCAGTAGTAATCTTGGCCAACGCTTGGTAAACGTTGTAAGTAAAAGAGTCGTAGTTATCGATAATGACGATCATCTTAGTTTTCTCCTTCGAGCACGGCGCGGATGGCACCCAATTTTTCATTCGTTTCTTCGAATTCGCGGTCGGCGTTCGAGGCCGCGACAATGCCACCACCGGCCTGCAGGCTGATGGTCTTGCCCTGCTTGAGGCAGCAACGGATGGCGATGCAGAAATCCAAGTCACCGTCGGATTCCATGTAGCCAACCGCACCGGCGTAGAAGCGGCGCTTGACCTTTTCGAGGCCAGAAAGGATTTCGATCGCGCTGATTTTCGGAGCGCCGCTCACCGTACCTGCCGGGAAGCTGGAGCGCAGCACTTCGATGGCCTTCTTGTTCTTTGCCACACGGCCCTGCACGTCAGAGACCAGGTGAATCACGTGGCTGAACTTTTCGCATTCCATGTACTTGGTCGTTTCCACCGTACCGGCTTCGCAGACGCGGCCCAGGTCGTTACGGGCCAAGTCCACGAGCATCAGGTGTTCGGCGCGTTCCTTCGGGTCACTCTTCAAGTTCTTCATCAGGGCTTCATCTTCGGCATCATCCTTGCCGCGGCGGCGGGTACCTGCAATCGGGTGAATCGTCGCAATGCCTTCACGCACGCGCACGAGGCTCTCCGGCGAGGCACCGATAAACTGGTGCGTACCGTAATCGAGGAAGAACATGTACGGAGACGGGTTCACCGTACGGAGGCGGCGGTAAATGTCGAGCGCCGCGATGTCGCTTGCAAACTGAATGCGGCGGGAAGGCACGGCCTGCACGATGTTGCCGGCGATGATATGCTTCTGCAAAGCTTCGACCTTTTCCACGTATTCCTTGCGGGACTGTTCCAGGTCGGTCATCGTAATGCCCTTGCCGTACTGCTGTTCCGGGGCGAGGTAGCTGAAGTCGAGGTCGGCGAGGCGGGCTTTCACCTTTTCGATGGCGGCCTTCAAATCAATCTGGTGTTCTTCATAGTTCAGGGCGAACAAGTGAAGCTTTTCGGTAAAGTGGTCAAACACGATGTAGATGTGGCCCACCAGGAATTCCGCTTCGGGAATGTTGAGTTCATCGACCTGCGGGGCGAGGCGAATCGTATCGCAACGGGCACAGAATTCGTAACCGAGGTAGCCCACGCCCGAAGAAGGAATAGGAATCTGGTTGGGCGGCACTGTATTTTCGGCAGAGATCAGCGTGAGGGCGTCGAGAATATCACCTTCGCCTTCCTTGAGGAACGTGCTTTCCTTGCCGTCGATGATGATGCTCACGTCCTTCTCGTTCTGGCGCAGACGGAAGCCTTCGTCCACCATCAGAGTGGAGTAGCGGCTACGGCCATGCGAGAAGCTAGCCGATTCGAAGATTGCCTTCGCGCCGAGCTTCCTGCCGAGCGAAAACGGGGTGTAACGTTCACCGGGCAGCGCCACGTAGATGCTGTCGGTACGCGGCTCGTAACCCGGTTGTTCTGTGATGTGCTTGATCTTGTTCGTCATGTGATCCTCTGGTTTATAAATTCTTTTGCGTTTCTCGGTTTCGGGTTCCGCAAAGGCTTTTTTGTCCCGGAGGATTTCAGCGATTTGGGTAAAAGAGAAAGGCCTCCGTGAGTCCGGAAGCCTTTGCTTAAAATCTTGGGTGATTTGCGACAAATACCGGGCTCTATGTTAGAGTCCGCGCCACCAACGACGGTTGAAGCATGCTGTTGTCACAAAGTTCATCATGGTCCAAAATTACCAATCGGGCGGATTTTTGGCAAGGGGTTGTCCCTAAAAAAGTGTTTTTCTCTGAAAAAATGGCGTTTTTTCGCAAAAAAAAGGAAGAGCGACTCCTGGTGAAGGGAGCCGCTCTAGTATGGTCTCAACAAAGAGAGGTGTAAGTCTAACCAGTAAATTCCCATCCGGGAACGTGTATTTTTAGTTTATGCGTTACGTACAAAATATATACAATTATGAGCAAGAGGATTGTTATTAAATTCTGTTTTTTATTTGCCTTGTGTCCTACTCTTCATATACAGCCTATTACAACGCGTCTTACAAAAGGTTTATGTGTAATAAAATTGTAAGTTATTTGCCCGATTTGCGACCCTGCATAAAAAATATCATAATGCTATTATTAGGCATCTTTTGAGGTTTTATGAAACTGAGCAAGTACCCCAGCGCGATTTTGTTCCTGCTGTTCGTGTTTTGTAGCATCTTTGTCCAGATGGGCCTTTTTGTCCATTTTCAGCGCTGGCTCTCTTTCTCGTTCGAAGGTTCGGCTTTTTGGTGGCGCAGCATGCTGCTCCAGGTCGCCATCTTCTCTCCTGCCATCTTCATGATGCCTGCGGCGAGTTTCTTTGCTGGGCGCTACCACAAGGGTCGCGTGATGGCCTGGTCCTCGGTAGGCATGCTTGCCTCCGTCATCGCCATTGTCGTCTGCTATGTGGCCGGAGCCGAATGGGTGGCCTATGGCCTGCTTGGCCTCTATGGTGTTTTTCTTGCGATTCTGACTCCAGCGAAACTCGGTATCATGAAGGAAATGGTCGAGGGCGAGGACCTCGTAAAGATCAATTCGTGGTACATGGCTCTTTCCGTACTCGGAACCGCTAGCGCCGCGTTCTTTGCGATGGGACTTTCGGGCAGGCCCGATTCTCCGGTGAGCATCGAACTCACGCTCTGGATTTACCTAGGCCTGAGCGTTGTCACGACAATCGCGGGGTTCTTTATCCGCGTCGGCGCTACGCACGATACCTTGAAGTTCCGTTCTCCCCGGCGCAATTTCGCTGCCACGTGGCGGCATCCGATTGTGCGCCTTGCCATCCTTGGACTTTCCGCCATTTGGGGGGTCACGCAGATATTCCTCATCCTTATCCAGAACATGACGGACATGCTCAACACGGCCGTCATACCTGTTTCGATGTTTATCGTCACGATGGGTTATGTGCTGGGTGCGCTTTCTGCCAGCTGGGCGTCGAAGGGCTTTGTCGAGACCGGGCTTATCCCGTTCTCTGCTGCAGCTTCGGCCATCACGATGTTTGCTCTCCCGTTCGTGCATAACGCCTGGCTGCAGGCGGTACTCTACGGCATTATCGGTTTTTGCGCTGGTTCCTCGTTCGTCATCTTGCGCACGGTTATTCAGAACTTCACGCGTCCCGATACCGCTGGCCGCATCCATGCGGTGGCGAACACCATCCAGATGGCGTTCCTCGTGCTCATCATGGGTGGGCAGACCTTGCTGCTTATCTTTACGCCTGTGACGCTCGACTATTGCTTCATGATTCTCGCGGTGATTCTCACACTGTGCTTTGTGATGAACCTGAGGCATACCCCGATGCCGCTGTTACGTGCCGCGCTCCGCTTTGCGTTTGCGTTCGTGTTCCGCTACCGCGTGAAGGTCGTGGGCGTGAAGAACATTCCTGAAACGGGCCCGGTTCTTTTGGTGGGGCCGCATTTCAGTTTTATTGACTGGGCTGTACTCCAGATGTCGTCGCCCAGACCGCTTCGCATTGCGAGCAACAGGAACACTTTTGCGGACTGGTATCAGCGTTGGTTCTCGCACGGAAAGTTCTTTATCAATATCAACCGCCGCGACCCGGCCCCTGCAATGCAACGCATTCACGACGCCCTTCTGAAGGGCGAGGCGGTCGTCATTTTCCCCGAAGGCGAAGTCTCGAAAAAAACGTTTATGCCTGCGTTCTCGCTGGACTACTCGAAGGCTACCGAAGGCACGAACGCTCCGATTGTCCCGTTCTATATTCAGGGGCTGTGGGGGAGCCGCTATAGCCAGGCTTCGGAATGTGTGAACCGTCCGCAGGCATTCAACCGCGTGATTAGTGTCGGTTATGGCAAGGTCCTGCCGGCGAACACTCCCGAAGAGACTATCCTCCGTGAATTGCATTTCCTGGGTGCGGACATATGGAATGTCGCCATAGACCATTCCGAAACGATTGTCCCGCTCTGGTTCAAGGCGATGCGCAAGCGCCGCTTCCGCCCGATTCTCATTGACCCTGCGGGTAACCACGTGAACGGTTATGGCATGATCCGCCTCTGCCGTTATTTCGGGCGTGTAATCCGGTCTGTTACCAAGAACGAGAAAAATGTCGGCTTCATGATGCCTACGAGCAGGGATGCCGCCCTCGGGATTATCTCCATTCTCGGGACGGGCAAGACGAGCGTGAACCTGAACTATTCCGCCCCTGTCGATACAATCCTCGGGTGCATTGCAAAGGCGGACGTGAATACCGTCGTGACGACGCATGCCTTTTTCGATAAGCTGTGCGGCAAGAATTCCGCCTTCATGCAGATCGCAGAAAAATGCAAGATGCTCTACCTGGATGAAGAAGAGACCAAGATTTCTTCGATTGGCAAGGTGCTCTCTACTGCGATTATCATGGCATGCCCGGGTGCGCTCCTTCGCAGGCTGTGGTTCACTGCCGCAAAACTTGGCGACGATGCCGTTATCCTGTTCAGTTCGGGTTCCGAAGGTACTCCGAAGGGCATTGAACTCACGCACAAGAATGTCATTGCGAATGCGCAGCAGTGCGATTATGTCGTAAAGCTTAGCCGTACCGACGTGATGACCGCGCTACTCCCGCTGTTCCATTCCTTCGGGTTTACGCTGACGTTTGTTATGCCGCTTCTCGATGGCGTGCCGATGGTGCTTTGCCCCGACCCGACGGATATCAAGACGCTTGCACGCGTGTGCGCACAGTACAAGACTACTATCATGATGGGTACGCCGACCTTCTTGCGCGCTATTGCCATCAACCGCTGGGTGCACCCGATGTGTCTGGATTCGCTGCGCTTCATTATCGCCGGCGCCGAAAAGCTCCGCCCCGAAATGCGCGAGGCGTTCAAGCTCAAGTTTGGCAAGGACATCTACGAAGGCTACGGCTGTACGGAACTTACTCCGCTGGCAACCATCAATGCCCCGAACGTCTTGCTCGACGACTTCCTCACTATGGAAAAGTGCTGCGACCCCTCCAGCATTGGGCTCCCGCCTCCGGGTACCGTGACTGCGATTGTCGACCCCGAAACAAACGAGTTCTTACCGCAGGGTGCCGAAGGCATGCTGGTCGTGACCGGCCCGCAGGTGATGAAGGGCTACCTGAAGGACAAGGAAAAGACGGACAATGTCGTCCTTGAAATCGATGGCCGCCGCTGGTACAAGACGGGTGACAAGTGCCTGATTACGCCGGATGGTTTCGTGCAGATTCTCGGCCGTTACAGCCGCTTTGCCAAACTCGGTGGCGAAATGATTTCGCTTACCGCGGTGGAACTCCGTATTGCAGAATCGAAGGTACTGGACAATCAGGAATTTGCCGTGACGGCGGTTCCGGATTCATCGAAGGGCGAACGAATCGTGCTATTGGTCAAGGGAGACATGGATACCGAAGAAATTTCCCGTAACCTGCGCAAGTCGGGAATCCCGCCCCTCATGCTGCCGGGCTCCGTATTCAGCGTGAATGAAATCCCGAAACTCGGTTCCGGAAAGTGGGATTTCCCCGGCATGAAGAAAATGGCCCAGGAACTTGTCGACAGCAAGCTCCAAGGCCGTTAGTTTTTCGCGGAATATACTTTACTTGTGGGAAGCGATTCCCAGCTTGTTCATGCGGTAGTTCATCATGCGGGGTGAAACGCCGAGGCTCCTGCCAGCAGCGGAGAGGTTCCCGTCGTTCTGCTTGATGGCTTCCGTCAGGATTTCCTTCTCGTAGTTCTGCAACATCACGTCGAGAGGCGCTCCCGTCAATACGATAGAATTCCCGTTGCCCGATGTGACGCTTGTCTGCAGTGAAGGCGGCAAGTTGAAGCTGTGGATACATTCGTCCTTCGCGGTAAGCACGGCGCGCTCGATGCAGTTTTCGAGTTCGCGTACGTTACCCGGCCAGTAGTAGCTCATGAGCAGGTTGATGGCGGTTGTCGAAAGACGGGCAATCTTTTTCCCGTACTTGAGATTGAACTTGTCGATAAAGTGTTCCGCAAGCAAGATGATGTCGCTCTTGCGTTTTGCAAGGTCGGGTACTACGATGGGGAATATATTCAGGCGGTAGTAGAGGTCTTCGCGGAACTTGCCCTGGGCCATGAGTTCCTCGAGGTTTCGGCTAGTTGCTGCCAAGAAGCGGACATCCGCATGGATTTCCTCGTTGCTACCCACGCGACTGAATGTGCGTTCCTGCAAAAAGCGTAACAGCTTGACTTGGGTCTGTATTGTCAGGTCACCGATTTCATCGAGGAAGAGCGTTCCCCCATTTGCCGCTTCTGCTCGCCCGATACGGCGGGCCATGGCCCCCGTAAAGGCTCCCTTTTCATGGCCGAAAAGTTCGCTTTCTACGAGATTCTCCGGGAGTGCGGCGCAGTTGAGCGTAATGAAGGGCTTGTCCTTTCGGGACGATAGATTCACGATAGCCCGGGCAATCATCTCCTTACCCGTACCGCTCCCACCGCGGATAAGCACGGTCGCGTCGCTTGGGGCGACTTGACGGACCTGCTCGTAGACAATCTGCATTTCGCGGCAGTTGCCCACGATTTCGGTGGGATTGTTCGAGAGCATGTCGCGCAGTTTGCGGTTCTCGTCAATCATGGCCTGCTGTTCGTTGCGCAGTTCGATGCACTCGTTTGCTGCATCGCCCGTGATGTTGGCGATGATTTCGAGCAGGGCCACGTCACGGTCCAGGTCCGTCGTACCGTCTACGGGGCGGTCAATGGAGAGGGTCCCGATAATTTGTTCGTCATGGATGAGCGGCACGCAAATGAAGGCCACCTGGCTATCGTAGTGGCGGCTACCGGTGCGGTTCAGGAACCTGGAGTCCTTGCGCAAATCGGGAATGACATGGCTTATGCCGCGTTCGGCGACATGTCCTGTAATGCCTTCGCCCATACGGTAGAAGCCTTTCTGCTTTTCGGATTCGTCGAGCCCACGCGACGCCTCGATCTTGAGTGTGTCCCCAAAGAGGAGCGCGAACGTGCCGCGCAACATGCCGAGTTCGGATTCTAGGATACCGAGAACATTCTCGAGCAACTTCTCCACGTTGCGTTCGTGAATAATCGCGACGCTAATCTTCTGGATGACCGAGATTTCCGGGCCTATGGGTGTTGACATATGTGACATAAGATAGAAAATCGGGAATAGGGGTTAGAGTTTTTCCTTAATTCTCTTGAGGGCTTCGCAGGTGCGTTCGTAGTCACCGAAGGCGGTCAGGCGGAAATACCCTTCGCCGCAGGGGCCAAAGCCGCTGCCGGGGGTGCCCACGACCTCGCAGGTGGCAAGCAGGCGGTCGAAGAAGTCGAAGGACTTTTCGCCATCGGGAATCTTCCACCAGATATACGGGGCATGCTCGCCGCCGAACACCGTGTAGCCCGCCGCGGTCAGTTCCTTGCGGATGACGCCGGCAGTCTTCATGTAGCCCGCGATAACGGCCTTTGTCTGCTGCCAGCCGACCGGGGAGTATATAGCCTCGGCGGCACGTTGGGTCACGTAGCTCACGCCGTTGAACTTGGTGCACTGGCGACGGTTCCACATGGAGCGGAGTTTGGATAGTTCATGCGGGATGACCGTATAGGCGCAGCGAACGCCAGTAAAGCCGGCGGTCTTGCTGAAACTGCGGAATTCGATGGCGCAGGTGCGGGCTCCCGGAATCTCGTAGATGGAATGCGGGAGGCTCTCGTCCTGGATGTAGCAGTTGTAGGCGCCGTCGAACAGGATAATCGCACCGTTCTCGTTCGCGTAGTTCACGAACTTCTGGAGCGTCTCGCGGCTGAGCACCGTACCCGTCGGGTTGTTCGGGCTGCAGAGGTAGATCATCTGCACCGGGTTCTTGGGCAGGTCGGGCTGGAAGTTGTTCTCGGCAGTCGACGCAAGGTAGGTGACCTTAGAAAAATGTCCGTCATCCTGCAACACGCCTGCACGCCCGGCCATCACGTTGGAGTCCAGATAGACCGGGTAGACGGGGTCCGGGATGGCAATTTTTACATTTTCTGTAAAAAGTTCCTGGATGTTCGCGACGTCGCACTTGGATCCGTCGCTCACGAAGATGTCGTCCGGGTCCATCTCGATGCCGCGGGAAGTGTACTCGCCGGCGACAATCGCCTCGCGCACAAAATCGTAGCCCTGTTCGGGCCCGTACCCGCGGAACGTTCCCTTCTCGGCCATCTCGTCGACGGCCTTGTGCATGGCCTTGATGACCTCGGGGATAAGCGGCGTGGTCACGTCACCGATACCCAGACGTACGATGTCGGCGTCGGGTTTCTTTGCCTGGTATTCGGAAATCTTCTTTGCGATGGTGGAGAACAGGTAGCTGCCGGGCAGCAAGTCGTAGTTCGGATTTATAATGGATTCGTTCATTCGATCGTTCCTCTAAATACTTCCTGTGCAGGGCCGGTCATGAGGACCGGGCCGTCATTTTCGTGCTTGATATGGAGCGTTCCGCCGTCCAGGATGACATCGGCTTCGACGCCCACGCGGCCCGTGCGCTGGGCCGCAACGAGGGTTGCGCAACTGCCGGTTCCACAGGCCATGGTGACGCCGCAACCCCGTTCCCAAACCCGCATGCGGATTTGGGTGGGCGTCTCTTGACCCGAGTGGAGAACCTGTGCGAATTCAATGTTGCAGCGGTCCGGGAACTGCTTGTCGCATTCCAGCACGCGCCCCCAGTTTTCCAACTGGATTTTCTCGATGTCGTCAACGAAGATGACGGCGTGCGGATTTCCCATCGAGACAGTCTCTGCAGTAAAGTCATAGCTGTCCGCCGTAAGCTTTATACTCCCGAGGAAGTTTCTCGGGTTGCCCATGTCTACGCACACGCGTCCGTCGTCCAGGAGTTCGGGTTTCACGAGCCCGCTTTTCGTGTGCAGGTTGAATACCTTTTGCCCCGGCTTCGCGAGCCCGCGGCTTACGATGAACTTCGCGACACAGCGTGTCGCGTTACCGCACATCGCGGCCTCTGATCCGTCGGCATTGAAAATGCGCATCTCGAAATCGATGCCGTTCGCGACGGACTTGGATGCAGGGCCGACCCCCGCATCGTCAAGTACTAGGCAGCCTTCGCCGTCCATCGGGGTTACGATGACTACGCCGTCTGCGCCTATACCGAAGCGGCGGTCGCACAACTTGATGACGCTCTGTTCGAATTCCGCGCCGTAATACACTTTTTGACCCGGTTCCAATAAAATGAAATCGTTGCCGAGTCCGGTCCATTTAGAAAATTTGGTAAACATGCCCCTTATTTGCAAGAAGCATGCCAACTTTACAGATTTTGTTAAAAATGCGAAAAACCGCGGTTTTTCGCCAGAATACGATATTTCTATAAAATGTAACGTTTACATTTTATGTAAAAACAAGTGTTTTATTTTACATTTTGTGTAAAACTACTTGGCGGTTGCCTTGCGCCCGTCCAACCATGCGAATATGTTAGCAAGAATCGTGCCGCTGATGGAATGGTAGATGCAGCTCAAAGCGCAGGGGACAACGCAGAGTGCCGCTTCGGGGTGAACTGCCAGGTTCTCGGGGTTAGCGAAGAACCCTGCAGCAAGGACTGTCGCCATGCCCGCGTTCTGCACGCCGACCTCGATGGCGATGGTGCGCTTCTTCGCGGTGTTGAACTTGAACAGCCTGCCTACGCTGTAACCCAGCACGTAGCCGAGCGCGTTGTGGCAGAACACGACCGCGAGCACGAGGAACAGGAGGCCGACCCCGTTGAGTACGAGCTGCGGGTGCACGGTCACCATCACTCCGCCCACGATAAGCATGAGCCCGATGACACCGACCGCAGGCATGTTGGCCTGGATTTCCTTGAATACGGCGCGGTGCCCGAGAAATACGTTGAGGAGAAACCCGATGGTCACCGGGAGGATGGTGACGTAGAGGATGTTGAGGAACATCCCGAGGGCGTTCACGTTGATGCTCGTGTCGGCAAGCCACAGCACGAGCAGCGGGGTCATGATGGGGGCGAGCAGCGTGGAGACTGTGGTCATGCCTACGGAGTAGGCCACGTCGCCCTTCGCGAGGAAGCTCATGATGTTGCTGGAGACGCCGCCCGGGCAGCAGCCTACGAGCACGATGCCCACGGCGAGGTAGGGGTCGAGCCCGAAAATCTTGGTGAGCGTGAAGGCCACCAGCGGCATGATGGTGTATTGTGCGACGGCCCCGAGCAAAATGTCGAGCGGGCGCTTGAACAGGATCTTGAAATCCTGTACGGAAAGCGTGAGCCCCATGCTCAGCATGATCACCCCGAGGATGACCGAGGAGACGTTCCCGTGGACCCAGCCGAAGGCTACGGGAACGAAGAATGCGACGATTGCGCTTGCGATGACGAACGGGGAAGCGTAGGCGGAAAGAGTGTGGCTCACGGCCCGGATAATCTTGGACATGCCTAAAATATAGCGATATTTTAGGCGGCTAGCGAACGGCGACTCTACGCATGTAGCTTGTTCCCTTGGAACGAGCCCTTACGACGTAGACTCCACGGTCTGCCTTCTGCCACAGGAACTTGGCGCCGCGCGCTGCGGCAACCTTGTGCCCGTTCATGTCGTAGATGCTCCATTCGGCGTCTTCGGGCAGCGTAAGCAGGACGGAATGTCCGCTAATGGTCAGTCCGATGTTGTCGGCCTTTTGAGCCTGCGCCGCGGCCTTGATGGCGACAGTCTTGGTGAGCGACGAGGAATCTCCTGCAGTCGCTTCTTTCGGATTATCGATGGCGTCAATCACGTTCACGAAGGTTCCGCTCATCATCGAGGCTCCGAACCAGGCGAGGAACTGGTCGAAATACATCTCGTTGTGGAGCGTGTCCTCGAGGGCGCCAGTCGTGTCCTTTGCAAGGCCGAAGTAGTCGCCGCCTTCGTAGAACTTCGCAAGTTCCTCGCTGAAGGCGATGCGGTCCTCGGATTTACCGACGGCGACGGCTGCGGTGGCCCACATGCCGATTGTCAGGTGGCTGTGTTCGCGGCGGTAGCGCCAGGTCGACGTGTCCTTGCTGTTGTTAAAGTCTGTCCAGATATCTTCGGCAGGCAGTAGTTCGCCGGGATTTTCGATCTGGTAGAAGTTCGCGGCTTCGGGGCCGCCCTTTCCGTTGATGAATGTGAGCGAGTTCTCGAGGAATGCTTTTGCCCTGGACTCGTCGAACCAGACGGCGTCAATTGCGAGCCTCCACAGGATGCGGATGGCGTCCTTGAAGAAGGCGCGGCTGTTGAAATAGGCGTTGTAGCCGAGGCTTCCTGCCCAGCCACCATCGGGGCGCATCCAGTCGGGAATCATGCCCATGCTATAGCCGGGGCTCTTCGAAAGGATCTCGTAGGTCTTTTCGACAACCTTATTCCAGCGGTCGCCATTGCTATCGAACTTGGCGAAAATCCTGTACCATGCCGGGGAAAAGTAGCCGGGATTCACGAAGCTGTCACCGCCCCAGCCCGCGCCGGGGGCCAGAATTCCGCTGCTCGTAATTTGCTGCGTTCCCCACATGCAGCCCAAAATCTTCTTGGCATGGTCTGCGTAGCCGTAATTGAACTTGGTCGAGGTATAGGGCTGCCATTTGCCGGCAGAAACTAGTTTGTCTGCAAAAATCAAGGCGAGCGCGACGTCTTCTTCGGCATCAGTTGCGGCGCCCTCGCCGCTAATCATGCCGCTAGGCGCCATCTGCCAGTTGTAGTAGCAGCCGCCCCACATCTTGTCGTTCGCTGCATCCCAGATACTGTTGAAGTGATCCTGATCGTTGGCGAACAGGGCTACGAGCATGCCGTAGCCGACGGCTTCGCTTACCGCGTCACCCGGGGTTTCGCTCTTGGGACGGTGAATCAGCCCCTTGCCTTCAGAATAGGGATTGATGTTGCGGCGGATAAGCCCTTGCCATGTGCTGTCGAGAGCCGCCTTCCAGTAGGATTCGTCTACCTTCGGTTGGGTGTTGGGCAAGTCCAGCACTGCCTGCGAGAAAGAGAATGCCGCTGCAATGCAAAGGGGAATAAGATTAAGATTCTTCATAACGTCTCCATTTTACCCAATCGCTCTCCGCTTCAAATATATAATAAAGGGGGCCGGCTCCCTGTAAAACTTTTGGTAACTGTGAAAGGAGTCACGCTAAAAAGCCAGTTTCCTTAGTGTAACTTGAGTTTTATCCTGCCTTGGAGAGGTCTTGTGCTCTTTGCCCTATGCGTCTGCCGTCTAATTGGAGCCGGAGAGTCTTGAACCTGCGGGTGAAGATGTGATTCATTGTCATATACTGTTTGTACAATCAAGTTGTTTGTGTGTACAAAAATCGTTAAATTACGTACAAAATAAAATTACAAACAAACTTTGTGTGTAACATGTTATTTTTCTTATATTATTCATGCGTTTTTAACAAATGAATAATAACTATTTGCTTTAAAAACATTTAAAAATTGTTTGGCGAAAACTAGGCAATTCCCCTTGAACATTTACAACAAGAATAAAACATGAAAAAAGACAAGTATATCTCGAAAAGAAAGTTGATGAAACTGAAACCGAAGGATATGACATTCCGTGAATATAAGCTGGGCGCAGTCAGGGAAACGGAACACCCGAACTTTACTGAAAATGATATTAGTACTGCGATTAACCCATGCGCCCTTGCAGAACAAATCGAAGGCCGCAAGATTGATTGGGGTAATGATGAAGAACGTGAAAAGATGCTTGTGAAAATTCTTGGTGCGTCAAGTGTAAAAGACATTTATGACCCAAAAAAATCCTTTTTACGCCCAATTAGAAGGATGATTGATGCCTCCGGAAAGAGTGTGTTCAAAACATCGGATGTAGAAGAGAAAAGTATTCCGGAACAAATCGCTAGCGTCTATGTTCCGTTAAGGAATCGCGCGGCATCCGCAGAAATCAGTTTCAAGTCGGACGATTCCTGGCTACCCGAAAATGTCGGCTGGAAAAAAGTAGGTACCTATTATATTAACGGCGCGGAACCGCTTGAAATTGACCAGGGTTCTCTAGGAGACTGCTATTTCTTGGCAGCACTGTGTTCTGCGGGATGGGTCAATAGGAACTACATAAGGAGTACCGATGTAAACGGCTCTCATACGATGACCTTCTATACGTGGCTAAAAAATCCGGAAAAGGTGTCCGTAAGTGAAGAAATTCCCTGCAATCTTTCGAGTAATCGACCTGCTTTTGGGGGCAGTACTACTACTGGGGAAATCTGGCCTGCCGTCTGGGAGAAGGCTTTTGCAAAATGGGACACCGGCTGTAGCCATGATCATCCCAATGTTTCGAAGATTGCGGGGGGTAATGGCGGAACGGCATTAAGGCAAATTACGGGTAGGGGGTATTCCTCTTATTACCTGTATAACACTAAGAGTAGGATAAACACTATATGGGGGTGGCTTGACAAGAATACCAATTACTTGGGAAAGACGATGATCCCCATGGTTGTCAATACGTCTAGTATTGATAGGTATGATTCTCTTGGAATTGTTTCTAGCCATGTCTACTCGGTTCTGGGCATTGAAACCGTGAATAAGAAGAAACGAATCGTCTTGAGAAATCCGTGGGCGTGGAAAACCCCGAGTGAGTATTGTAGAACGGGCAGTTGGAATGGACTAGCGTTAGGTGCCAATGGGGTGTTCTCCATTGAGTTCGAAATGTTCCTTGAATATTTCTACAACCTATACTACGTGTAAAATCAACAAACAATAAATCAAAAAAAGGATAAAAAATGGCAACTAAGACGTTGAAGACAGCAGATCTCAAGGCTTCCTTGAATTTGAAAAAGACTACTAGGGTGGAGAACATCTCCGTTAAAGAAGTCAAGGGCGTTAGTGAAATAAAGACTGCAGCGGGTTCTAGGGTGCAGAAAGAACAGCTTTTGGACTTTAGGGAAAATGCTGGAATTTCGGTATTGGAACTAAGGGTTGATTCTACTAGCAAGACGCTTGATGACGTGAGGACTGAACTAGATGAAATAATTCGTCAAAAGGGAGAATTTCTTGATAAGAGGGACTACTTTGACGAAGGAAGGGCAAGAAGAGAACTACAGGAATCGCTTGATAACATAAAAAAATATGGAATGTCCGGTTTCACTGCAGAAGTGGACCCTGCAGGGGGCGTGACCTGCAAGTATGTGAGAATGTGGAGGCAGCCTGCTAGAAAGTATACGTATTCGCTTCTGCGAAAGAAAGAAGGCTTGAAGGTTATTGCTGTTAGAGGTGATAAACAACAGGCGACTGCCAAAAACGGAAGTTCCTCGATTACTAGTAAACTGAAGACGCTGGAGTGGGAAATATTAGTGCCGACGAGTACATCGCATATCGTAAATGGGTTTGTTCTTCATGATGATACGGCGGAGGAAGGCAACAAGTACACGTATCGGTTGGTCTTGAACTACACGGACACAAATGAGACGGAATCATTTGAGGCGACTGTCCTATACGAAAAATTAAAATTGAATGTTGTTGAATTCAGTGCTCGCGCGGATTCGATCAATAAAAAGGTCGTGGTAACATGCAGCGTGCAAAACGCAAGTACGATGAAGGTTTATCGAAAGGACACGGGGAAGGTCTTGTCTAGCCCTTACGAAGACACCAATGTTGAACTGGGTAAGACGTATGAATATGTTCTAGAGGCGGCCAACAAATGGGAATCTGTGAAAAAAACGGCTAAAGCCTCCTGCTCGAATCTTAAGCCGACTATGGGAAAGGTTACTGCGACGATAGAAACGTTTGACCGTGGCGTGACATTACAGTGGCCGTCTGTTGCGAATATTTCTTATTTTATCGTTGAGCGGTCTTTGTCGGGGACTAGTTCCTGGACAAAGGTTGGTTCTAATACAACTCAGAATACCTGTAAAGATATTGACGAATCGGAAGACGAAAAGGTCCTCAAGAAGGGGAAAACCTATGCATACAGGGTTACTGCTCACAATGGATGGGGCGATTCTTCGGCAACAGTTTCCGTAACCATGACCAATGCGGCTCCTAATACGCCTCGAATTCTTGAACCGGGTTCAAATACATTGTGCTGGACCGCAATAAACAATGCGAAGACATTCCGCATTGAAAGAACCGATAATCCTTCGACGTATAATTGGACCAAGAAAACTGGGTACACTACGTTATACGACGGCAGTATTACGGCGGGAAAGCTGTACACGTACACAATTCAGGCCTGTAATGGATGGGGAAAGTCCGGCCTCTGCTATTGCGATGTCGTGAAGCCGATAACGGAAAATAAAGGAAAGGTGGGTGATTATTATGGGTATATTGGACAGAATAAAGATGATGATTACGGTGGAAATTTTGCGAAAAAGTGGCAACTCAATTTCCAGGGAATAACGACGGATGGAACGTGGTGGTATATAACGAATGGTGCTGATGGGTGGTACCATTCTATAAGAAAACGTTCTCTGGATAGAACATTGGATAGTGGAATCGGTCGTGACTACACGGTGCCTGATGAAGCCCATGTAGGAGACCTCGATTTCTATAAGGGCTATCTATTTGTTCCTGTGTATAAGAGTGGGGAAAACGGCAAGATATGGATTTTCAAAACAGATAAGAGCAACAGCTGCGTCCAAAGCAGCGATAGGCTTAAATGTATTGAATTGCATAAGAATAATGGTTCCTCCTTTAAAAAACTTGGATGGTGTGCCGTAAACCCCTGTGACGGCAGACTGTATGTTTGCGAGGGAGATGAAGCCCTTGGACCGAATGCTCCGCTCTATTCATTCAAGGTTAATGTGGATAATATCAAGAATGCAAAATGGGACAATGTATTTGTAGACCCCAAGGTGGTGCGCCTGTATCTTAGCGATGGATCCGAATGCGTGAAGCAATGCATGCAGGGAGGATGCTTTGATTACTACAACAACCTTTATCTCAATAGTGGCTATTCGGACGGCCACAGAACAGGTGAAGGTGTCCATGTATTCAAGCTGATTCGTGACGATTCAAAACAGCTTAGAGAAAAGTTGAGCGCCGCTCGAAATGACGAAGAACGTGCTAAAATCTACGAGGCGTATAAATCGGGCGACCTGAATTTGCCATTTGACTGCACTAAGGGTATACTTATTGCACAGTCAAATCAAAAGTCGGGATTCAGGTATCAGTTTGACCCCACCGATGATGAGGAGCCGGAGGGCATGATGTATTATGACTTTACATTTGCCGAAAGGACGCCTCCGCAGAGTTATGTGGGTGAAGGTTCTCTTCATATCGGTATGTTGATGAATGATATAGCGACAGAGGAATGCGTGTGCTTTAAACACTATGCTCACAAGCTCCGTGATACTGAAGAGAAAAATGTCTACTACAATCCTTCAAATCTGGTAGTTGTTTCTGCTACCGAAAACAATGATGGTGTAAACGAAACTGTATATAAAGTTGTCGATAACGGCGTTCTTGTGAAGAAGTTTAAACTGAGAAAATATGCGGATGCCGCTTTGACTATATTGAAAAAATTCAGCAAGGTCCATACGGTAGGCTGGCTTTATACGTGTTCGCCAAATCATAATTATGAATTTAGCGCTCTTGAAAGCAGTACGTCATTGCCTAAAACGCAATGTGTACAGATGGCATATACTAGTGTCGTTAAAAGCCATGCGACTGATGAAATGTGGAAGGTGGAAGTACGGTCGAGTCAGGGAGTCCTGTGTCACTTCCGCGCTCATAATGAAGCGGATGCGAATACGATACAGGCTATTCTGAAACAGCATAAAAAACTTTGCTATATAGGAGTGGGGCCTGATACCGATGCTAAAACCAAGGGATTTTTCCGTAGTGCAAACAACTTGATTTGGCTCGAGTAACAAAAAAGGCCGCGGTTCTAAAACCGCGGCCTTTTCTTTAGTCAAGTTTTAAGCCTGGTGAGCCTTGAACCACTTGATGAGCCCGTTGGTGGAGCTGTCGTGGTTCAGTTCGGCGTCGGCCTTGGCGAGTTCCGGAAGGATCTTCTTCGCGAGCTGCTTGCCGAGTTCAACACCCCACTGGTCGTAGCTGTTGATGTTCCAGATAACGCCCTGCGTGAAGATCTTGTGTTCGTACATGGCGATGAGGGCGCCGAGCGTTTCCGGAGAAACGTAGTCCATCATGATGGAGTTGGTCGGCTTGTTGCCTTCGAACACCTTGTGCGGGGCGAGGAATGCGATTTCTTCTTCGCTCTTGCCGTCCTTGCGGAGTTCTTCCTGAGCCTGGGCGAGCGTCTTACCGTTCATCAAGGCTTCGGGCTGTGCAAAGAAGTTGGAGAGCAGCTTCTGGTGATGGTCGCCGACCTTGTTGTGGCTGTTTGCCGGGGCGATGAAGTCGCACGGAATCATCTTGGTGCCCTGGTGGATGAGCTGGTAGAAGGCGTGCTGGCCGTTGGTGCCCGGTTCGCCCCAGAGGATCGGACCGGTCTGGTAGTCGACGCGCAGGGAGTCGCGGTCGACAGTCTTGCCGTTGGATTCCATGTCGGCCTGCTGGAAGTAAGCGGCGAGGCGGTGCAGGTACTGGTCGTACGGGAGCATCGCGTAGCTGGAAGCGCCGAAGAAGTTGTTGTACCACACGCCGATGAGGGCGAGGATCACCGGCAGGTTCTTGTCGGCCGGAGCGGTCTTGAAGTGCTGATCCATTTCGTAGGCGCCCTGATGGAGCTTCATGTAGTTTTCGAAGCCGATGCGGAGCGCGATGGAAAGGCCGATGGCAGACCACAGGGAGTAGCGGCCGCCGACCCAGTTCCAGAATTCGAACATGTTGGCAGTGTCGATACCGAAGGCAGCAACGGCTTCGGTGTTGGTGGAGAGCGCCACGAAGTGCTTGGCGATGGACTTCTCGTCGCCGTTGAATGCCTTGAGCACGGCAGCCTTGGCAGTTTCGGCGTTGGTCATGGTTTCAAGAGTGGTGAATGTCTTGGAAGCGACGATGAAGAGCGTCTCCTCGATGTTCACCTTCTTGAGGGTTTCGGCCATGTGGGTGCCGTCGATGTTAGAAACGAAGTAGACTTCCGGGGAGTATTCGCCGGCAATCGGCTTGTCGGCATACGGCTTCAAAGCTTCGGTAACCATCACCGGACCGAGGTCAGAACCGCCGATACCGATGTTCACCACGTACTTGATGGACTTGCCGGTGTGGCCTTTCCACTTGCCGCTGCGGACGAGGTGGGTAAAGTCTTCCATGTGCTTGAGAACCGCGCGGACTTCGGGCATCACGTCCTTGCCATCGACGCAAATCGCCTCATTGCCCTTGTAGCGCAGAGCGGTGTGGAGCACGGCGCGCTTTTCGGTGGTATTAATCTTTTCGCCGGCGAAGTACTTCTTGCGCATGTCGTCGAAGTTTGCGGACTTCAGGAGGTCCTGGAGCTTCGCCATGGTTTCGTCGGTGATGATGTTCTTGGAGTAGTCGAGGAACAGGCCGCAGGCTTCGGCGCTGAACTTGTCGGCGCGGGTCGGGTCCTTCGCGAAGAGTTCCTTCATCTGCCAGGTCTTGGCGACTTCGGCATGGGCCTCGAGGGCCTTCCATTCCTTAGAATCAGTCAGTTTAGACATAGATTAATCCTTTCCGCAAGTGCGGGTATTTGTTGCGAGGGTAAAGATAGCAATTTTTATATACATTTAAAGCATGGATACATCGATTCTTGACAAGGCTATCGTCTTTGCCGTGAAGGCCCATGCGGGCATGGAGCGCAAGGGCAAGGGATTCCCCTATATCGTTCATCCGATGGAGGCGGTCTCGATTGCCGCCACCATGACAAACGACCAGGAACTCCTGGCCGCGGCGGCTTTGCACGATACCGTCGAGGATACCGACGTGAAATATTCCGATATCAGGAAGGAATTCGGCGAACGGGTCGCGCAGCTCGTCGAGACGGAATCCGATATTGTCGTGAATGGCAAGACCGAAGAGGAAAGCTGGCAATTGCGTAAGTCCATCGCGATAGACCAGTTGACAACTGCATCGCGCGATGCGAAAATCGTGGCTCTTTCGGATAAATTAAGTAATGCCCGCGCAATCTATCGCGATTGTCGGGCATGTGGCGATGAAGTGTGGAAACTCTTTCATGTCAAGAGCAAGAAAAAGCACGAATGGCATTACCGTGGGCTGGTAAAGGCCCTCTCGGAACTGGAAGGCACTCTCGCCTTCGAGGAATTCGCCGAGACGGTAGACAAGATTTTCAAGAAATAGTTATTGACGGGCCTGTTTCTGCTCGCGGAACTTTTCTCTCTGCTCCTTGCGGTATTGGTCGAACTTGGCGCGTTGCTCCGGTGAGAGAATCTTCGTGAGGGCGGCAACCCCCTTGATACGGTGCTCGAGCAAAGCCTTGTCTGCATCGAGAACCTGAATCTTTGCGGTTTCGATCTCTTCAGCTACGTTTTTCTCGAGGGCCATACCCAGAGCCTTTTCGGCATCGTGCTTCTGCTTGCGGAGTTCCTTGAAAATGGAATCTCCCTTGGCACGGTTCGCATCGAGGGCGGCCTTCTGTTCTGGGGTCACCTCTAGCATGGAATCGATGAGGGCGGGGTTAAACCGTTCCTTGAATCTCGGACTCTCGCGGAAGTCGCCATGGGGGCCTCGCGGCCCCTTCTGAAAGTCTCCGTGATGATGCGGGCCGGGGGGCGGCGGTGGGGGCATCATGCCCTGGCGCGGGCACATGCCTTCCATTTTCTTGCAGCATGCCATTTCGGCCTTGTTGCAGCAGCAACCGCTCTTGTTACAGATGTTTCCTAGGAAGAATCCCAAAGTGAGTGCAAGTACGACAAGACTTGCGACGAATAGTTTGGCTCCGTTCATGGTATTACTCCTTTATCAAATAGTTGAATCCGACAGTTTCTTCGAGCGTGTCGAAGTCGTCGCTCATCGAGTTGCCCAGGCTGGAATACCAGCTCATGACTTCCGAGGGAGCGGAACTGTTTATGGAAATAGTCTCTGTCGCGGTGGTGCGGTTGAGTGCGGGGAGGAGCGCCATAATGCTCACGAGTGCGATGCTCGCGGCAATCGGGATGGCGCTATACCAGCCCTTGATGTTGATGATGTTCCCAGCGGGTAGCGCCTTGGCAGCCGCGTCCAAGCGGGCGCAGACCTTGGCCCAGGAATCTTCCCTGGGGGTAAGTCTTTCGAGCTTCGAGAAGTCGATTTTGTTAGCCATGATCCTTACGCTCCTTTAAATAGTCCCTTACAAAGTGCCTGGCGCGGCTGAGCCTTGCCTTGACGGTGCCTTCGGGCATCCTGTAGATCTCGGCGAGGTCCTTCACGTCCAGGTCTTCGGCGTCCTTGAGCCAGAGCATACTGCGGGTTTCGGCCGGCAGCTGCCCGAGCCCCCTTTCCAGGAGTTCGGCGTCGAAGTTTTCGTCCTGCGATTCGTCCTTGCCAAGAACCTCCTCGATGATAATATCGAGTTTAGCCTCTTCGAGTTCGCGGTGCCTCTTTTGCGTGCGCAACTTCATGAGGCATGCGTTCACGGTGAGCCGGTAGAGCCACGTATTGAGCGCGGACTGTCCACGGAACCCCTGAACGGCCTTTGGCACCTGTACGAACACGTCCATGAGGATGTCCTCGGCCTGGTCGCGGTCCTTCAGCATCCTGAAGGCGAGGTTCAGCACGTTCGTACTGTGCTCCTGCCAGACGATGGCAAGGGCCTCGCGGCTGCCTTCCATCAGGTGTTGAAGTATCACTTTTTCGTCCATTATGCCCTTTTGATGCGTATAGGGGTGTTTCGGTTGCAAAAAAAAGTAAATTATATTAAGTTACGAATATGCAGAATGTGGCCGATTACGGGCTTCCCCCCCCGGGAAACCCTGATTCTTGACGAATATCGCGAAAAACGAGCTACCTATGACAAACTGTTACAGGTTGTTAAGGACGTTCTTGCCGATAGCATCAAGTCGAACAATTTATATATCAACGCCATAGAGGCGCGTATCAAGGCCGAAGACAGCCTGGCGGGCAAACTGGAACGCAAGGCGGGCAAGTATTCAAGCCTTTCCGACCTCACCGATATCCTCGGGGTCCGGGTTATCACGTTTTACAGCGACGAAGTCGATAAGATTGCGGCCATGGTCGGCAGGCTTTTCGAAATCGACTGGGAAAACAGTATCGACAAGCGCAAGATGCATGATATCCACAGCTTCGGCTACAGTTCGCTCCATTATATATGCCGTGTCCCCAAGGCGCTCTTCGAGGATCCCGCATACCCCGAACTGAATAGTATCCGCTTCGAGGTGCAGATGCGTACTGCGCTACAGCATGTGTGGTCGGTGCTTGACCACGATACGGGCTACAAGTCGGGATTCGAGGTGCCCAAGGAGTACCTGCGCAACCTGAACCGCCTTGCGGGGATGCTCGAACTTGCCGACGAGCAGTTCTGCGCTATTCGTACAGGCATAAACAACTATAGACGCCAGGTCCAGTCCCTGGTGCATTCTGGAAAGTTCGACGAGGTGGCGCTGGATGGCGATTCCTTCGGGAACTACCTGGAGTTAAGGCCTTTCGATTCCCTGAATGAACGCATTGCGGCTATTAATCAGGCCGAAGTCCATGAAACCTCGCTGGCCGGTTACCTGAAGGTGCTCCTGTTCCTTGGATTCAAGACTCTTGGCGATATCGAGAAAATGATAAAGGAAAATTCCGAGGATGCCTATCAGCTGGCGGCGTTCCAGCTCGCGAATACGGATCTCGATATCATTAACTCGTCGCTTGCGCTAGTGAATCTTTGCGCCGTCCATATCCTGAAGCGCGGTGGCGGGGTGCTGGAACTGACACGTTGCTTGGACGAACTGAACGGAGTGTCCAAGGTCAACCGCCGTAGGGCGGAACACCTGTACGAAAGGGCGAAGAAACTGGCCTTCATGGAAACGGCGGGCGGTTGATTTTTTTAGAACGGAAAATTAAAGAGAGGTGTAAAGTGAAGTTTAATTTCCGTGGACTTGCCTTCAAGCAGTCGGTATGGATCCTTATCGGCGTGACCATCGCTTTTGCGATGACCTTCGGCGTCATTAGATCGCAGATAAAGCAGGGTATATACAACTTGGTCGTCCAGAAGGGCGAAGAAATCAGCGAGGCAAACGTCACCTTTATTGACAAGTTGTTCAATACGGGCCGAAAGATTGGCGATGACATCGCAGAAAACCTGGGCAAACGCGAAATGACCAAGGCCGAGATGGACGAGTTCCTGTTGCAGTCGCTGGGCAATGCTCGCAGGATTCTCCCGCAGGTCATTGCCGTAGTCGTTGCTTTCGAACCCGGGATGGGACCCGAGACCAAGAACGGTGAATTCATGAGGCTGGCACGCTATGTCAACGATGCCACAGTCCTTGTCACTGGAGCTAACTACCAGGACAAGGAATGGTATGCCAGTACAAAGGATGGCGGTACGAGCCGCTGGCAGGAACCCTTTATCGGTGAATTTGTGCATGAACCGATTGCCGTCTATACGATTCCTATTATCCGTAGGGACAAAAAGGGCGAGGATGTGTTGGTGGGTGTGCTTGCTGTTGACATGTCTATCGACTTCTTGAAGAACACCATTGCTTCCATCCCAGTTTCCGATTCCGGCTATGCCATGATCCTCTCGTCCAAGAGTACTATTGTGGCTCACCCGAAAAGTGTTGACCTGGGTGGCGACGAGAATAACCTCGTTGTCGAGAAGGTCAAGACGGAAAATGGCGAAGATTTTGACCGTGTCACCCAGAAGGCGGAGCATGGGTTGTTCCGTGGATTTGTCGGCGACAGTGACCTGTCGGCCATCTACTATACCACAATTAAGTCGAATAACTGGATCTTCATGGTGGTCTGGCCTATGCAGAAGTTCCTCGAGGACCAGTCGTCTTTTGTTCGGCTCATTGGAGTCTTTATCCTGGGTGGCTATATACTGATATTGATTTTTGTTCTCATAATATCGTACCGTATCTCGCACCCGCTAAGGCAGCTGGCGAAGGCGGTGGATAAGTTTGGCCATGGGAACTTTGATGCAGAACTCCCGGTAGTAAAGGGGCACGATGAAATAGCGCTGCTCGCCTCGGCGTTCTCGGGCATGCAGGCGTCCATCAAGGAAAACATCAAGACGCAAAAGAGCCTGGGCCGTATCGAACGCGAACTTGACTTCGCGAGGAACATCCAGCTCGCGATGCTTCCTGAAAACGAGGTGGAAGAAAACTGCAATGACGACCGCCATGAGCTCGCTCCATTCATGTTGCCCGCAAAGGAAGTCGGCGGCGATTTCTATGACTTCTTCAAGATAGACAATGACCACCTGTGTGTCGTGATTGGCGATGTTTCGGGCAAGGGCGTGCCCGCATCACTCTTCATGATGGTTTCAAGAATTATTCTCCGTACGATGATGAAAAACTTGAAGTCCGTGGAGAAGACTTTCAACAGTACGAACTTCGCGCTTGCCAGACGCAACAAGTTGAATATGTTCGTTACGGTGTGGATGGGCGTTGTCGACTTGCGCACGGGCCATGTGGAATTTGCATCGGCGGGCCATAATCCGCCGGCAATTCGCCATGCCGATGGCTCCGTCGAATTCGTGAAGAGCAAGTCCGGGCTTGTCATGGCCGCCATGGAAGATGTCCGGTACCAGACGCAGACTTGCGAACTCCTTCCGGGCGATACGCTGTTCCTGTATACAGACGGCGTGACCGAAGCAACCAATAGCAATGACGAACTGTTCGGCGATGCAAGGCTTTTGGATACTCTTGCGAAGAGCAAGGATTTGGCTACTACAGATATTTGTAAATTTGTCAAAAACGAAATCGATTCGTTTGTGAACGGAGCGCCCCAATTCGATGATATCACGATGATGGGTGTGAAGTACATAGGCAACGATGAACCAGTTTGGGAACGTTACGAAAAGACGATTGACGTGGGTATCGAGGGCCAGGGCGAACTCAAGACGTTTGTCGAAGGCATCCTCACTCCCATGGATGGTCTTGCGAAGGTACAGATGCAGAATGCTTGGGAACGCTATGAGAAGATAGTCGATGTTATTCCGGAGAACCAGGATATCCTTACGGCCTTTGTCGAAGGAATTCTTGCTCCGATGGAAGGCTCCGTAAAGTCGCAGATGCAGATTAACATTGCTATCGATGAAATCTACAGTAATATTGTCAAGTTCTCGGGTGCGACGAAGGTAACTTTGATTGTCGAGGTCCGCAAAGCGACGCTTACGGCCAAGTTGACCTTTATCGACAATGGCGCTCCCTATGACCCGCTGAAGAGCAAGGACCCCGATATCACCTTGCCGGCAGAAGAGCGCGAAATCGGCGGACTCGGGATATTCATTGTCAAGAAGACCATGGATAGCGTATGTTACCGTAGAAATGGTGATTGCAACGAGTTGGCCATTACCAAAGCACTGTAAATTTTTTTAAATTGAATAGAGAGGTGATTATATGACAATCAACAAGATTAAGGAAAATGACAGCTTGATGATCGCTCTCGAAGGGCGTCTCGACACACTGACCGCTCCCAAGCTGGATGCCGAAATCCAGGGTGCGCTCGACGGCATCAAGTCGCTCGTGTTCGATTTCGAGAAACTCGCCTACATCTCTTCTGCAGGTCTCCGTATTCTGCTTGCCGCACAGAAGATCATGAACAAACAGGGCACGATGGTCATCAGGAACGCCGGCCCGGAAATTCGCGAGATTTTCGATGTTACTGGCTTCAGCGACATCCTGACGCTCGAATAAACAGCATAAAGTGCTTTTAGACGGAAAGTCCCTGGCTTTTTTGCCGGGGACTTTTACGTTATTATGGTTTTTATTACATTATACGCAAGAACATAAAGAGGTATGCCGATGAAGATAAACGTTCATGGCCTGGCATTCAAGCAGTCGATGGCAGTCCTTGCTGGCATAAGCATTGTATTCGCCGCTCTGTTTCTTTTCAGTAATTCCCAGATACAGGGAAAACTCTCCCAGATGCTTTTGGATAAGGGCGAAGAAGTCAGCCGCGCAAACGTGGCGCTTATCAACAAGCTCTTTACCTCGGGCCGCAGTATTGGCGAAGAAATTTCGTACAAGGTTGGCGAGCAGAACCTTTCCGGGGCGGAACTTGACGACTTCTTGCTCCGGACTCTTTCGGGTGTGCGCGCGACGGTACCGCAGGTGGTGGCGATGGTCGTTGCCTTCGAACCGGGAATGGCGCCGGATGGCTCGAACAATGAATACATGCGCCTCGCCTACTTTTCGGGTGACAGCAGCTACGTGATTAACGGAGGCAATTACCAGGAGAAACCCTGGTACACAAGCACCAAGGGTGCAATGAAAGGTCTTTGGCAGGAACCGTTTATCGGGGACTTCATCAAGGAACCGATCGTTATTTTTACGACTCCCATCTTCCGCAACAATGCTGCCGGACAGAAGGAGTTTGCAGGAGTCCTGTGTGTGGATATTTCCATCGCGTTCCTGAAAGAGGCGATCGCGAACATGCCGGTTTCCAATGACGGCTACGCGGTGGTGCTTTCGGCGAATAACACGATTATCGCTCATCCGAAGAACGAACTTACGTTCAAGGCGAATTTCGCATCGCTTTCGAGGAACTCTTCGCATAAGCGTCTTGTCGAGTTCGAGAATGCCGTGCATTCCATGAAGAGTGGCCTGTTCCTCGGGTCGTCCGTTGACGGTGAAGATGCCGCCATTTATTTTACGGCGATGGATGCCATCGATTGGACATTCCTGATTGTGTGGCCTGCAAGCAGGTTCATGGAAGAACAACGCTCCGTAAGCCATACGTTTGCCGGAATCTGTTTTGGCGGCTATGTGGTTATGTTTATCCTGATTCTCGTGATAACCTTCCGCGTTTCCCGTCCGCTCAAGACGCTCTCTGTTGCGGCGGGCAAGCTTGGAAAGGGAGATTTCGATGCGGAAATCCCTGTTGTCGAAGGCCACGACGAGATATCGCAACTCGCTAGCGCCTTTACGGAAATGCGTACTTCGCTCAAGAGCTTTATCGAGACGCAGAAGGACATGGACCGCTCGAAACGCGACCTGGAATTCTCGCGCAGTATCCAGCTGGGAATCCTTTCGAAGAACGAGGCGGAAGAGGGCTGCGGCGACAACCGGCATGCGCTGGCTCCTTTCCTGCTGCCAGCACTCGATGCCGGTGGCGACTATTACGATTTCTTCAAGCTGGATGATGACCACCTTGCCTTGCTGGTCGCCGACGTGGCGGGCAAGGGCGTGCCGGCGACACTTGTCATGATGGTGTCCCGAATCGTGATCCGTACACTTGCTCTGCACCACACGTCTGTAGCCGAGATTTTCAATGAGGCGAACGACGGGTTGTTAAGCCATAACAGGGACCATTTGTTCGTGACGGCGTGGATGGGCATTCTGGACCTGCGTACTGGGCACATGGAATTTGCCTCGGCGGGCCACAAGGCCCCTGTGGTACGCCGCAAGAATGGCTCCGTGGAATTCGTGAACTGCGTTCCCGATATCGCGCTTGTCGTGAAGGAAGACTTCTCCTACAACACGCAGACTTTGGACCTCCATCCGGGTGATACGTTGTTCATGTATACCGACGGCGTGACGGGTGCCAGGAACGGCGAAGGCAAGGTCTTTGGCAAAGACAGCCTGCTGCGTGCACTTGCGGAATGCGGCGACCGGGCGCCTGCAGAGATTAATAACTTCGTGAAGGAACGGTTGGACCGCTTTACGGGTGACGTGCAGCAGCTGGACGATATGGCCATGCTGACGGTACGTTACGATGGCGTTCCGGAAAAAGCCTAGAGGCCGAAAAGCAACAACTTTAGTGAGGTTATCATGGACATTGTCAAGACTCGCAAAGATGTAACAATGACGCTCGCTGTCAGTGGGCGCTTGGATTCGCAGACGTCTCCGCAGCTGGAAGGTGAGATTGTCGGTAAACTCGACGGTGTGGCCCATCTTATTTTTGATTTGTCGAAACTGGAGTTTATCTCTTCGTCTGGACTCCGCGTGTTGCTTATGCTCCAGAAAATCATGGACAAACAGGGGTCCATGGCCATCAGAAACTTACCGGAAGAATTCCGTGAATACTTCGACGAGACTGGATTCAGTCGCGTTATGCGGATTGAGTAGCATCGTCATTGAGTCGGTTCATTGCCGACTCAATTTTGTTTTGGGCCTTGAAAAATGCTTCGACACAGATCGGGTCGAAGTGTGTGCCCGATTCCTCGCGGATAATGGAGTAGGCCTTTTCTAGGGGCATGCCGGGCTTGTAGACTCTCTTGGAGACAAGCGCGTCGAACACGTCGGCGATGGCCATGATTCGTGCGCTCACGGGAATCTGGTCGCCTTGGATCCCGTTGGGGTAGCCCCTGCCGTTCCACCATTCGTGATGGTCTCCCGCCATGTCGATGGCGTGATCGAGGTAGGCGGAGTGTTCTGTCATGTCCACGGCGTCCGAAAGAATCTTGCGGCCGGTTTCGGCGTGGCTTTTCATGATGGCGAATTCCTCGTCGGTGAGGCGCCCCGGCTTGTTCAATATGGTGTCGGGCACGTTAATCTTGCCAACATCGTGGAGCGGTGCCGCAGTCGAAATATCACGAATAAATTCAGGAGTCACGATATCGGGATACTTGTGGTCGTCGAGAAGTTGCTGCGCAATAATCCTCACGTATTCCGCGGTGCGCCTAATATGCCCGCCGGTACTGCCGTCGCGGCTTTCCACAAGTTCAGCCATCATCATGATGGTCCCGAGCTGGTTTCTAAACAGGCGTTCCTGCAGTTTCATTGTCTGCGTGATGTCGTCAAGGATGAGGATTGTTCCGGTGATGTTCCCTTCGTCGTCTTGCGTGTACGACGTTGTGAGGTAGAGTTTCTTGAATTCCTTCCCGGTGTAGAAATCGGTGACCTTCTTGTTGGGGGAGATGTCCTTCTGCGAAATCATGTTGACGATGCAGTCGTTGAAACCGTCGTTCTCTTCGTAACCGAAGAAGCATGTCGCGAAGTTCTTGCCGACGAGCTCTTCTCTCGACTTTTCAAGTATTTTCGTTGCTGCGTCGTTGACGACGAGGATTTTACCGGTGGGTCCGGTATATACGACACCATCGCTCATGTCACGAATGATGTTACGCGACACCAATTCGTTGTTGTTTTCGATTGTTATGGACATCCCGAACCTCGTTTTACATTTACATAATAGTAAAAAATGCCGAAAAAGTGAGAAAAAGGGGCCTTTTTGTGATTTTTGTCAACCCCTCTATGGATAAAAAGTCAATAGAGAATTTACAAACAGCCTTTTTTTTCTACTTTGCAATGGGTAATTTAATAACTGATGGTTATTTTTTCGGACATAGCGGATTACCGTGATTTTTTGAAGGACTACTACGACCGCCGCAAGGCGGAGATGCCCTTCTATAGTTATCGCATGATGGGCGATAAGTTGGGGCTGGATTCCAGCTACCTTTACCGCGTGTTGCAGAAAAAACAGCACTTGCCCGCTCATGCGCTCCAGGCTGCCAAGGAAATCCTTGCGCTGAACGGCCGCGAGGCCGAATACTTCGACCTGCTGTTCTCTGCCGCAGTAAGCAAGGACAAGGCCAAGAAAGAAGAACTGATGGCGAAGGCGCTTTCCCTTCGCGACGTGGAACGCCACAGCCTCCAGGCTGCCGAGCTCAAGTTGCTTGAGAACTGGTGGATTCCGGCTGTACGTGCCTACCTCGACCTGAATGGCGGGATTGTGAACGTAAAGCAGATTGCCAAGGATATCTGCCCGCCCATTTCCGAGGAGCAGGTGACCGAGGCTATTGAAATTTTGAAGGAAGTTGGGCTTGTCAAGAAGTTGGCGAGCGGACGTCTGGCCTTGACGGATGCGCATCTTACGGTGGGTGGCCCCGAAAAAGCGAAGGCCGTGAGAAATTTCCAGCGACAGGTGCTGTCTCTTGCCAGCGATTCCCTGGAAAACGTGCCTGTTACCGAGAGAAATATTTCCACCCTGACTCTTTCTGTCGACCAGTCCTGTTTCGAGGATTTGGGCGATATGCTGAGGGAATTCCGCAGGTTAGTGCAAAAACGCGTTGACGAATCCAAAAATCCGGACCGTGTGATGCAACTTTCGATGGCGTTTTATCCGGTCGCCCGTAAGGGGGGCGTTCCTGAAAATGCTATTATGGGGGATGGCGCAGGAGATAAAAAATGATGAATAGGGTGTGGAAATTTGGGATTGCGGCTCTAGGAGGAATCCTTGCCGCTTGTTCTGGTGAGGGCGGTGACAAGCTCTCCGGTTCGTCGTTGGAGACAGAAAACTCCATCGCCCTTTCCGTGCAGTTGGCTGACGGTACTCCTGCGGCCCGTGTTCAGGTTTTTATTCGTCCGGATAGCTATTTGGCAAGTGGCGATTCTCTTGCGGACTCCCTTGCTAACGAGAACATGAATTTTGAAACCAACGACTCCGGCTCGTTGACTCTTACCAATTTGGGCTATGGTAGCTATATAGTGGAAGCCCGTAGTGATTCATTGAAGGGCGCCTCTAAGTTCAATTACAGATCATGGCATGCTGGCGATGGACGTGTGTCCCTGCATGTCGGACCTCCGGGGGCGGTCGCCGGTCAGGTGTTGCTCGAAGAGAATGTCGATGCGCCGGTCACGGTTGCGGTCCAGGGGCTTGATTATAGTACTTCGACGGATTCTGAAGGCAATTTTGAATTTGAATCCCTGCCTGCAGGCAATTTCGAAGTGGTCGCCTTTATCCAGGATGATTCCACGGTTGTAAACGAGAAGGGCAAAAAACAGCACGTGAGTTTCGTACGCAAACTCGGCTCTGTCCTTGCCGAAGTCAAGTCTGGCCAGTTCCGCGAAATCCTTATCGACGCAAGGCCGCCCGTACTTTCGTTTGTTCTTGAAGACTTCGAGAACGGTGTAGACAATTGGAAAATCGACCACTCCAAGGATGCCTCGGGCAAAATTGAATCGGCCGATGCCGGCTTTGGCCGCGAAGGCAAAGCCGCACACTTTACCTGTACGAACGATTCGCTGTACCAGTGGGTCCTGATGGGCTACCAGCTGGGTGGCTTTGTCGACATGAGCGGGCTTGATTCCATCGTGTTCTGGGCCCGTGCGGAAGCGAATGAAGACACGACCAAGCGTACCTATGTCTCGTTCTCGTTCGACATGAACCTCGACAGCACCTCCGAAGAAGAAAGCGGAAAGGCCTGGATGCACATAGATGTGGATACGGCCTGGAAGCGCTATGTGGTGGTGCCCAGCGAACTGCAGGAGCCCGACAGCAACAAGACTGGCGGAAACCTGGGCTGGGATGTCGTGAAGAGGCGCATCACCGATATCTCCATCTTTGGTGGTACGGGCGGTGAATTCTGGATAGACGATATCGAGGTGTTCGGCTATAGCGAGTTTGTCGCTAAAAAGCCAGAAGACTAACCTAATCTGCGTATCAAAAACCTTACAGAAGTCTAGACAAATTGTAAATGAGAAGTGTTGCCGAAGGTGACACTTTTTGTGTTTTTGTAGGTATTTTTGTAGATGTATGGGACGCGGGTCTTTTTTTGGTGGGTGGACTCGTGGCTCTTGAAAAAAGGAGCTGTTATGAAATTCAGTTGTGGTGTTGCAACTTCTTTTCTGGTAGTGGGTCTTGCCACCTACGGTTTGGCAGATAACCCTATCTCATCTTATCACTATCTGGCAGACCCCTCTTGCGCTTCCGATGGTGACACCTTCTACATTTTGACTGACGTCGATGACTACAACAACCAGACCAACTGGAACTACGACATCGTCGGCCTTTATGCCTTTACGTCCGAAGATATGAAAAACTGGACCGACCACGGCATGATTTTCCGTTCCAAGCGCGAATTCGGCAACTATCCGAGCAATACTTGGGCATCGGGCATTGCCGTCAAGGATGGTAAGGTCTATATCGTTTACCCTGATGGCGCAAGTGGCGTGGGCATGATTACCGCCCCGGCTATCGATGGCCCTTATACTGACCCTGTTAAGGAAACTCATGGTGTCAATAGAATTGCAGGTGGCGGTAGCTTGATTGGCAGCTGCGATGGCATTGCGCACTGCTTTGACCCGGGCATCTTGATTGATGATGACGGTAAGGGTTACGTGATTTTCGGTGGTGGTGAAAGCTCCAGCCGTCCGTATGGCAACAACTTTGACATTATCAGTTTTACCGAAAGCAATGGCAAGATTACTTTCGACAAGAACTCCTTGAAGAAGGTCTCTTTGCCGAACTCCTTCGAAGCTCCGTACTTGCACAAGAAGGGCAGCACTTATTACTTGAGCTTCAACAACCGTAGCCAGGTGATTGACTATGGTATGTCCAACAATATTTGGGGGCCCTATACCTTTGTGGGCACGGTCATTCCGGGAATCGGCTCTGTGCCTGATGCTCATGGCGAAGGTGGCAACAACCACCAGGGCTTCGCTCCGTTCAAGGACAAGTGGTATGCAGTTTACCACGACCGTCGCCTGGTGACTTCCGACAACCACCCGGCCGCAACGACGCAGGCTGGCGTGCGTTCCGAAAACCCGAACTACGAAAACCACAGAAGCGTGTCCATCGACGAACTCACCTGGAGTGGCGACAAGATGAACAAGCTGACCTTCACGCGTGAAGGCCCGAAGCAGATCAAGAATTTTGATCCGTACAAGACCTACAAGGCGACTACGAGTTCCAAGCAGATGAATATCCGTAGCCGTACCGATTGGACGAAGGGCCAGCCGGTGAAGCACGTGCTTCTGCCGCTCACGAGCCGTAGCGAATCCTGGATCCGCGTCTCTGGTGTGGACTTCGGTAATGGTGCCGAGAACCTCCGCATCAAGGCCGCGAACGTGGGCGACGGCAACAAGATTGAAATTCATAAGGGCAGTGCCACCGGTACGCTTGCCGGTACTTGCGAACTGGCAAAGACCAGCAACAACATGACATTCACCGATAACGACTGCGCCATGACGGGCCTGAGCGGTGTCGTGGACCAGCTGTTCTTCGTGTTCAAGAACAATGGCAAGGATTCCACCATGGGCATTCTCGAATGGGAATTCCAGGGCACCAAGCGCGAGCCTGAACCGCAGCAGCCGTTTGGCGGCAAGGCATGGGCCATTCCGGGCAAGATCGAGATGGAAAATTTCGATGAACCGGGTTACGGTGCGGGTAACGATTCTTACGCTGACAATGATACCGATGACCATGGCGCCGAAACCAACGGTGGCAAGAGCTACCGCGAAGGCACGGGGGTAGACATCTACAAGAAGGCGACCGGCTACGTTGTAGGCTACAACCAGACCGGCGAATGGCTCGAATACACTGTGGAAGTTGCCGAAGCAGGCGATTACACCATGTTTGCCGCCGTCGCCTCTGCCAATGCGACCTCCAGCTTCCAGCTCTCTATCGATGGCGAGAACATTACCGGCGAAGTCGCTGTTCCGCAGGCCAGTGCCGGCGAAGAAAACTACGACGACTACAACAAGGTCAAGGAAAACGTGACGCTCACTGCGGGCAAGCATATCCTCCGCTTCACCGTGACCGGCGACTGGATGGATATTGACTACATCAACTTCGTGAAGGGCAAGGACGCCGAAGATTCCGACCCGATCGGAGGACCGTCTGCGCTCGGGAACAAGGTTGCGTTTAAGGCCCTGCAGTACACCACCTACCGTGTGTTTGGCTTGAATGGTGCAATGCTTGGCAAGGTCGACTTGAACGGCGCTAACGTTTCCGAAGCGCTTAAGGCCGCAGGCTACAAGAAGGGCGTCTACATGCTCCAGCAGGTCGAAGGTGGCAAGAAGTTTATGGCCAAGGTGACGAAATAAGGCCAAAAAGAGTCCCTAAACACCACACATCCAGACCGACGCCTTTTTCGGCGTCATGAAAGTACCCCGGGATTTCCCGAGGTGCTTTTTTATTAATGCAACTATGGACAATACGTCAATGCTATTTGCTCGGGGAAGGATGAAAATCGGGCTTTTGGGGGTTAAATTATAGAATGGTGAAGACTGTAATGGTGCGGTCTTTAAAAGGGATGTTAAGATGAAAAAGATTTCCAAGGGAAAGCTTGGTTTAGCGCTTGCGTTTGGCCTTGCGGCATCAGCGCTTGCCGATAACCCGATTTCTACCTACCATTACTTGGCGGACCCCGGTGCGGCTGCTGATGATGATTACTTCTACATCATTACCGACTCCGACGACCCGGCTCCGTACAACTCCGACGGCTACAAGATTTACGCCCTCTATGCATTCCGCAGTAAGGATATGCAGAACTGGACCGACTACGGCATCATTTATGATGCCCGCAAGGTGAACGGCATTAACGACATTTGGGCATCCGGCATTGCCGTGCACAACGGAACGTTCTACATCGTGTTCCCCGATGGCGGTGGCGGTGGTATCGGCTACATCAAGGCGCCTGCTATTGACGGCCCGTGGACAAACGCCGTGGGCCAGGGCAAGGACAAACTGGTTGGTGGCCGCGGTATCATCGGTTGCGACGGCGTCTCGTGGTGCTTCGACCCGGGTATCTTTATCGATGACGATGGCACGACCTACGTCACGTGGGGCGGTGGTGAAAGCAATAGCCGTCCGAATACCGACAACTTCGATATCGTCAAACTGAACGATGCGAAGGATGCCCCGGTGGGTAACGGTTCCCACGTGAAGGTGAATAACCTCCCGACCCGTAAGATGCTCGAGGCGTCTTACATCCACAAGCACGGGAGCAATTACTACTTCTCGTACAGTACCGGCTGGCAGCAGGGGGCGCCTACCATTGACTACGGTATGTCCAACAACGTGATGGGACCGTACACCTGGAAGGGCACGATTCTCGGCGACCCGAGCATGAACGGCCGTAGCATCAACGGTAACAACAACCATCACGGTATTGCCGAATTCAAGGGGCATTCCTATGTGGTGTACCATGACCGCCGTATCGCGAAGGGACATAACGGACTTGAAATTATTCCGGCCGACGACGGCAAGCCGAACCCGAACGAAGGCTATCACCGCAGTGTTTCCGTAGACGAAATGTTCTACAATAACGATGGCACTATCAAGACTGTTACGGTGACGAACGAAGGCCCGAAGCAGATCGAGAACTTCGACCCATACGACTGGTATCCGGCACTCACGAGTTCTAAGCAGAAGGGCATCCGCAGTCGTTCCAATTTTGTGCAGGGCAAGAAGGCCGAACACGTGCTGATTCCGCTTTCCAGTAAGGAAGCCTGGATTCGCGTGAGTGGCGTGGACTTCGGTACCGCGGCGACGGGCTTTACGGTCGAGGCATCAAGTGCTGCCGACGGCAACAAGATTGAAATCCGCACGGGTTCTGCCACGGGTACGCTCGCAGGCACCTGCACGCTCAAGAATACCGGCAACAAGAATACCTACGCCGAGAACAAGTGCGAAGTCGAAGGCCTCAAGGGCATCGTGAACCAGCTGTTCCTCGTGTTCAAGGGCAACCAGGATTCTACCATGTACGTGAAGGCCTGGGGCTTCGAGGGCAGTGGCACTACGCCTCCGGAACCGCAGAAGCCGTTTGGCGGCAAGGCCTGGGCGATCCCCGGCAAGATCGAGATGGAAAACTTTGACGAACCGGGTACGGGCCGTGGTGCAGGTGTCGATTCTTACAGCGACAACGATATGGACGACCATGGCGCCGAAAGCAACGGCGGCAAGAGCTACCGCGAAGGTACTGGCGTCGACATCTACAAGAAGGCTACCGGCTACGTGGTGGGCTACAACCAGGCTGGCGAATGGCTTGAATACACGGTGAATGTGGCTAAGGATGGCGACTACACGATGTTTGCCGCCGTGGCTTCTGCCAATGCGACCTCCGGCTTCCAGCTGTCTATCGATGGCGAGAACATCACCGATGAGATTGCCGTACCTCAGGCAACCTCCGGCGAAGATAATTACGACGACTACAACAAGGTTTCTGCCAACGTGAAACTGACCGCCGGCGAGCACATCCTCCGCTTCACCGTCACTGGCGACTGGATGGACATCGACTACATCAACTTTGTCGAAGGCAAGGATGCGGAAGATTCCGACCCGATTGGAACGACTTCCCTCCAGAACAAGGTTGCGTTCAAGGCCGGTCAGTACGAAAGCTATCGCGTGTTTGACCTGAAGGGTTCCCTGGTTGGCCAGATCAACTTGAAGGGCGCGAAAGTGGGCGAGGCCCTCCGTGCTGCAGGCTATGCGAAGGGCGTTTACATGCTCCGCGCCTTTGAAGGTGGCAAAAAGTTTATGGCTACGGTCTCTGAATAGCCCAAAGCTGCGTTTTTTTAAGCAAAAAAAGACGATTTAGACATTAGAAACGTCCCAGACGTCGTTCTGGGATGTTTTTGCCGTTATGGATAAAAAGTCAATGGAATGTGCCTTTTTGAGGGTAAAAAGAGCCCCTTTTAGGGGTAGATTATAGAATGCAAAAGCCGTAATGGAACGGTTTTATAAAAGGGATGTGTAAAATGAAGATGAATCATAAGGGAATATTTGGACTTGCCCTCATGGGTGGCCTCGTTGGGGTGGCGCTTGCCGATAACCCGATTTCCAGTTACCATTATCTGGCTGACCCGGGTGCAGCCGCTGACGATACGTATTTCTATGTCATTACCGACTCCGATGACCCGGCGGCATACAACGCAAACGGCTACAGCATCAAGGCCCTTTACGGTTTCCGTACTAAGGACATGAAAAACTGGACCGATTTCGGTATCATTTACGATGCGCGCAAGGTGGACGGTATCGGCGATATCTGGGCGTCTGACATTGCCGTGAACCCCAAGGACGGAAAGCTCTACATCGTGTTCCCCGATGGCGGTGGCGGCGGTGTGGGCCTCATCTCTGCTGACAGCATTGCCGGCCCGTGGACGAACCCGGTTTCGGGCGGCAAGAAGCTCATCAACAACTGGGGCGGCGGCCTTGCGGACTGCGACGGCATCGGCTGGTGCTTTGACCCGGGTATTTTCTTTGATGACGACGGCACGGGCTACTTCACCTTTGGTGGCGGTAGCAGCGATAGCCGTCCGGCTGCCGACAATAACAACGACATCTTCAATATCTACAAGTTCAACTCCGACATGAAGGGCTTTGATGTGAGTTCCAAGACTCACCTGAAGATCGGTGGCCCGAAGGCGATGGAAGCTTCTTACATCCACAAGTACAAGGGCAACTACTATCTCTCTTACAGTACGGCCGACTTGCGTATTGCCTACGGCATGTCCGATAAACCCATGGGCCCGTACACCTACAAGGGCATCTTCATGGGGAACCCGAACATCAATGGCCAGAACATCAACGCGAACAACAATAACCACCATGGCATTGCCGAATTCAAGGGCCACTGGTACGTCGCCTACCATGACCGTCGCATTGCGAACGGATACGACGGCCTCGAAAAGATTCCTGCCGAAGATGGACAGGCGAATCCGAACCCGGCATACCACCGCAGCGTGAGCGTAGATGAATTCACCTATGCAGCCGATGGTTCCATGAACTCGTTGACTTTCACGAAGGAAGGCCCGAAGCAGATAGAAAACTTCGATCCGTATGACTGGTATCCGGCTCTCACGAGCTCCAAGCAGAAGGGCATCCGTAGCCGTTCCAACTGGAGCTTGGGCAAGGTGGCTGAACATCTCCTTCTCCCGCTTTCTACGAAGGAATCCTGGATCCGCGTGAGTGGCGTTGACTTCGGTACTGCCGCGACGGGCTTCGTGGTGCAGGCAGCAAGCACTGCCGATGGCGACAAGATTGAAATCCACACGGGTTCTGCGACGGGTACGCTCGCCGGCACCTGCACGATTAAGAATACCGGCAACAAGAATACCTTTGCCGAGAATTCCTGCGAAGTCACTGGCCTCAAGGGAATCGTGGAACAGGTGTTCCTCGTGTTCAAGGGCAGCAGGGATTCTACCATGGCTATTAAGGCCTGGGGCTTCGAAGGCAGCGGCACGACTCCGCCCACTCCGCAAACTCCGTATGGCGGCACGGCCGTGACGCTTCCGGCGAAGATTGAGGCTGAAAATTACGACGTTCCGGGTACGGGCCGCGGCGGCGATGTCGATTCCTACAACGACAACGATTCCGAAAATCAGGGCGATGCTAAGTTCCGCGAAGACTTGGGTGTCGACATTGTGGAAGGCGGCACCGGCAAGGCAATCGGTTACACGGCTTCCGGTGAATGGCTTGAATACACTGTCAACGTATCTGAAGATGGCGAGTATGCCATTAAGGCATCCGCTTCTACCGGCATGGAAAACGGTGCAAGTTTCTGCCTGCTTGTTGATGGAAAGCTTGTTGGCGATACCATCAAGGTTCCGCAGACGGGCGAGGACTGGAGCGTATATAAGGAATTTGAAGGCGGCAGCGCCCAACTCACCAAGGGTGAACACATCATCCGTCTGCTCATTACGAGCGACAACGTGAATGTGGACTGGTTCTCTCTCGGGAATGTCGAGACCATCGGGATTGTCCCGACCAAGTTCCAACATGCTTCTGCGAAGGCATACGACGTGTTTGGCCTTACCGGAAAGAAACTCGGTACGGTTGATCTCTCTGCAGGGAGTGCCGCGGAGGTCTTGAAGGCTGCCGGATTTGGGCAGGGCGTCTACATGCTCCGCTCCGTAGCCGGCAACAAGAAATTCATGGTATCTACTGCAAAGTAAACCAGAAAAGAGTCCCTAAACCACACATCCAGAAACGACACCCTCGGGCAAACGTCCGAGGGTGTTGTTTTGTTGTCATTTTTGGAGTTTTTCCGCTCTTGTCCGTTGCCAAAACGTAAAAGGAAAATATTGCGTTTTATGGTAAAAAATGCCTTCCAACAGGTATCTTTATAGTATGGGACCGCAATCCTGCGGATTTCTGTTTGGAAAAATAGGGCTAGTATGAAATTCATCAATAAAGTCTCTCTCGCAATTGGCTGCAGCGCCTTGGTCGCGCAGGCTTTTGCTTCGACGGTCAATGTCGATGTGACCGATGAACACCAGGTCATTCGCGGCTTTGGTGGCATGGTGCATAACCAGTGGCAGGGCGGTGGCGGACTTTCCGAGGCCGATGCCAAGCTCGCATTCGGTACGGGCGATGGCCAGATTGGCCTCAACACACTGCGTATTCCTGTGTATGCAAATTCCAGTGATTTCAATAAAGAAGTTCAGGCTGCAAAGTATGCGAAGGCTGTGGCCGGTGATGACTTTATTTTGTATGCAACGCCGTGGACTTCGCCGTATGCAGGTGCAAACCAGCACATGGCTTCCTCGAACTACCAGAAGTACGTGGACCACCTGAACAGCTTTACTGCCTACATGAAGAACCAGGGCGTTCCTTTGTATGCAATTTCCATCAGTAACGAACCGGACTGGTGCGGTGAATGGGCTTGCTGGAGCGCTGACGAAATATACAACTTCACCAAGGGTTATGCCGATCAGATGCGCAAGAACGGCACCAAGGTGATTTCGACGGAATCTTTCCGCTACGACAAGAACCTTTACAACAAAGTCCTGAACGATGCTTCTGCCCTCAAGAACTGGGACATTCTCGGTGCGCACTTCTATGCGAGCGACAGAACGACTGGTGACAATTTCTTCCAGTATTCTTTGGCTGACCAGAAGGGAGTGGAACGTTGGATGACGGAGCACTACACCGAAAGCCAGGGCAGCGGCAACTACTGGCGTACGATTACGAATACGGGTGACCAGGCGAACCAGAACAAGCGCGATACCGTGAACGCCATGGACGTGGCTTACGAAATCCACCGCGCTATGGTTGTGGGCAACTTCAATCAGTACACCTGGTGGTATATCCGCCGTTGCTACGGCCTCATCATGGAGAAGGACTTCGGCAACAAACTCCAGATTCCGTCCAACGAAATCGGCAAGGTCTCGAAGCGCGGCTACGTGATGAGCCAGTTCGCCCGCTTTATCCGTCCGGGTGCAATCCGCGTGGGTGCGACCGCCAAGCCCGAAGCGAATTTGTTCGCAAGTGCTTACAAGAGTTCCGAAGGCGATAGCGTCATCGTGGTGCTCGTGAACCGTGACTACCAGAATACGAAGACCGTGACCGTCAAGGTTCAGGGTGCGGACGTTCAGTCTTTCCATGTGTACACGACGAGCCAGTCGAAGGATGCAAAGTATGACGGCGAAGTCGAAGTCAAGAACGGCTCCGTGACCATTACCATGGATCCGGGTAGCTCGAATTTCAAGGACTGTATCGTGACGCTCGTGGGTGTGGGTACTCCGGCCGACCCTGTGCCTCGTGAACCGTTCGGCGGCAAGATTGCCGAAATTCCGGGCAAGATTGAAGCCGAAAACTTCGACATTCCGGGCACGGGTAAGGAAAACAAGACATACAGTGAGAACGATGCCGATGACCATGGCGAGATTAACTACCGTGAAGGTACCGGTGTCGATATCTACAAGAAGGCTACCGGCTATGTCGTGGGTTACAACCAGGAAGGCGAATGGCTCGAATACACCGTGAACGTGAAGGAGGCGGGAGACTACACGATGACTGCCTCCGTGGCGACGGATAATTCGACATCGGGCTTTACGCTTTCCCTTGATGGAAATTCCATTGCCGAAGTTCCGCTGTCTGGAACGAGCTGGGATGAGTTCGTCGACGTGAAGACCAAAGTTACTCTCCCGGCGGGCGAGCATATCCTCCGCATGACGGTGACGGGCTCCTGGTTCGATGTGGACTACTTTGCCTTCTCGAACGGTTCCAGCCAGTGCACGGAGGAACCCTGCGATCCGACGTTTGTAACGACCAAGTTCAATGCGGGTAAGTCGCCTGCCGTGTACGGAATTTACGACGTGTCGGGCGTGTTCCACGGGCGTGTCGAGGCTACGGGTCTCGCCGAAGTCAGGTCGAAGACTGCAGCGCTTGTCCGTAACGGCGGCATGTTTATCGCAAAGCCCCTCCGTGGCGGCCAGATGATCCGGTTCACCGTGACCAAGTAGATTTCCTTATCCTAGATAAAATCAAAAAGTTCCAGGGTTATCCTGGGACTTTTTTTCTGGTATAAAAATGTTGCGGGAGGGGCTAACTATATTCCGGCGATTTCGACGACTTTCTTGTTGTTGGTGGAGCCGAGGACGACCTTCACGTCGCGCTTGTGTACCTTGAAATGCTCTGCCAGCAGTTCGCAAATGGCCTCGTTTGCCGCACCCTCGACGGGCGGAGCCTTCACTTCGACCTTCAGGCTCCCGTCGGGGAGGGGCGTTACGCTTTCGCGCTTGCTCCTCGCATGTACCTTGATATTTACCCGCATATTAGGCGAGAACGTTGCCGCCCATGTTCATGCCTGGAGTGGCTGGCCTTACCTGTGGCGCGGCCGGGGCTTCAAGTTCCTTCTGGTCGTTTTCCATGGCGGCAAGGAGTTCCTCTTGCCCGCGGATGAGTGCGCGGCAGCGGATAAAGTAGTTGCTTCTGAGCTGCTTGAGCTGTTCGATTTCGGCGCGAAGGTCTTCGGCCTGCTTCTTGGTGGACTCCACTTCGCGGACCGCCCTGGCTTTGGCCTCGGCGATGATGATTTCGGCTTCCTTCTCGGCGGTCGCTTTCACTTCGTCCACGGTGCGCTGCATGGTGATGACGGCATCTTGGATGGTCTTTTCGATTTGACGGTAGTAGTTGACGCGTTCCTCGGCAATCTTGAGCCTCTCGGTCAGGTCCGTGCGGTTGCGGGAAAGCTGCTCGAACGCGGTCGCTGCTGTTTCCAGGAAGGCCTTGACCTCCTCGGCGTCGATGCCGCCGAATGATTTCTTGTGGAATGTCTGGTTGCGGATGTCAAGCGGAGTGAGTTCCATTTTGTGCCTTCCGGGGTAAAATCGGTTTCTTCAAGGAAATATAAAATAATTTTTTCTTTTTTTGTCCTACTTTTGAAATCTCTAGTTATATTAGATAGTGGAGATTGACATAAATATGGTTGCTCGCCTAAAAAAATTTTGGGATAACCTTGAAACTCTGGAGCAGAAGCTATTCTGGATTATCCAGGGTGTCTTTATTATCGTTTCGGTGATTGGGACCATTCTTACCGTTGTCGAGAACGTGAACCATGCGGCATAAGTGGTCTGCCTTCTCAACGTGGTCGTGTGCGTCCTGGTGGCGTTATTCGTGAAAAAGACCGCATCCTATTCGGTCGCCTTTTTCATTGTGATTTTTTACTATTCGTGCCTGTCTTCACCGCTGCAGTTCTTCTTCTGCGGTGGTACGGCGAGTGCTGCGACATATTACCTGCTGGTAGGTCCCTTCCTCAGTAGCTTTATCGATAATCGCCGGATGCGCTTCTTCTCGGCCTTCCTTACGCTTGTTGTCAGTACCGGTGTGTTTCTGGTGGCTTGGCGGCATCCGGACTGGATGTCGATTTACCCGACGATTGACATTGTGTATCTGGATTACGTGACGAACTATCTGCTGGTAGGTGTGAGCCTGTTCCTTATCTGCTCGTTTGCGATAAACGCCTATGTGCGCGAACGTGTCCAGAGGGAAAGCTTGATGAGCAAGCTGGATTACCAGTCCAAGCACGACAGTCTTACCGAACTGTATAATCGCCGTTATGTTATCCAGTACCTCGAGAACATCGTGTGGCACAGCCGCGAAAAGTTCTACATGTTCATGTTCACTGTCGACGATTTCGATAGCCTGAACGATACCTACGGGCACGTGATGGGCGACCGCGTCGTGTGCGATGTGGCCCATGCACTGTGGAAGTGTGTCAACGAGGATGTGGGTGAATGTGGTGCCCGCTATGGGGAGGATACCTTCCTTTTCATCATGGCGGCCGATTCCGGTGTCGACGCCTTTGTGCGGGCAGATGAATTCCGCGAGAGCATATGGAAGCTTTCCTGGAATATTGATCCGCGCCTGCGTGTCACCATCAGTGGCGGCCTGGTGCCGTGTCGCGACGAGAATGAGTTCGACCGCGAACGCCTGCTCAAGAAGGTGGATTCTCTGCTCGACAGTTTCAAGTCGCGTGGCAAGAACCAGGTGCGCACGTTGACTGACTAGTTCCCGTGCGGATTGGCCTGGTGTTGATAAGTTGTTGATTAATCGAAGATGTTCCTGGGGATAGCCAAAAGAGGCTGTAAAAAAGCCGCTACGCGGCTCGTAACCCCTTGATATGTGCGGATTTTTTGCTATTTTTGTGGCTCAAAATTTTGCAAAGAAAAAGGTTTTATCATGAAAAGAACATTCCAGCCTCACAATCGTAAGCGTGTCAACAAGCATGGTTTCATGGCCCGCATGGAAGACCGCTGGGGCCGTGCCGTCCTGAGCCGCCGTCGCGCCAAGGGTCGCAAGCGCCTCACCATTAGCGATTCCATCTACAAGAAGTAAGTCGGGGGGTGGCATATCGCCGCTCTGCGCTCTTACCGGCTGCCAAACCAGCCTGCTTATCGGCAAGTAGCCGTCCAAGGCAAGTTCGTCCGCTCTCCATCGTTATCGATGAGGTGGATTGACAGCCCGGACGGTTCTTGTCGTTTTTGCTTTTTGGCAAAAAAGAGGAACGGAAACGCCGTATACAGGAACAAGTGCCGCCGTGTCCTTCGCCCGCTGTTCTTCGGGATGGTTCCCGCGATAGAGAAGCCTGTTTGGGCGATGGTCATCGTGAACGACCCGTCAGATGTGATGACGCCGGACCGCCTCAGGGAATCTGCCCTGAAGATATTCCGCAAGATGGAATGGAAGGTGCCGGAAGGTGGTTCGGAGAATGCTTGCGAAGGTTAGGAACATGCTTGTGGAGGTGCTGGTCGCCCCGATCCGCCTTTACCAGATGGTCCATCCGTTCTTTTTTCATGGGGTATGCAGGTTCCGTCCGACTTGCTCCCAGTATGCGATAGAAGCGTTTCGGGTTCATGGCCCTTTCAAAGGTTTCTATCTTGCTGTTTTTAGGATTTTGAGATGCAACCCATTCTGCAAGGGCGGCTATGATCCGGTTCCGCCCAGGAAGGAATAGAGATGAACAAGAATACCATTATCGGTTCCGTACTCATGGCGGTAATCGTCATCGTGTGGATGACGGTGAACGCTTCGAACGAAGAGGCTAGGGCGAAGGCCCGGGCCGCCCAGGCTGCCAAGAAGGCTGCTGCGGAACAGGTCGCCGATACGAAAGCGCCTTCTGAACTCGTGCTTCCGGTGAATAAGCCCGAAGAGAAGGAACCGCCTGTACTTGGCGCTCCTGCCGCTGCCCCGAAGGATTCCGCTGCCCAGGCTATTGCCGACAGCGCTGCTTCCGTTGCCGATTCTGTAGCTGCCGCCGATTCTGCTGCCGCAGTCAAGGCCCCTGCGATTGTCCCGCGCACGGTGACCGTCGAAACCGACAAGTTCATCATGACGCTCTCCAACGAGGGCGGACGCGTCCAGAGCGTTATCGTGAAGGCCCTGAAGGACAGTGCCGGTAACTTCCCCGAGCTCATCCAGGATACGGCGCTTGGCGCCCTCGACCTCAAGCTTGGCGGTGCCGACCTGAGCGAAACCTTTTTTGCTGTCGATGCCCCGGAATGGATTACGGTAGATGCTGATACGAGCGTGGAATTCACGTTTACCGATGCGAACGGAAATAAGGTCGTGCGTTCTTACGGGTTTACGAAGGCCGGTGCTGCCGTGCGTCAGGTGAACAGGTTTGTCGGGTTCAAGCCCGAAGCCTACGAACTTGCCTGGAAGGGCGGCATGAAGGAAACGGAAGTCATTCCGCAGGGCAAGAGTGTCGGTGGCGCGAGCTACTTCTTCAGTGAAGTCATCTACAGGAACAACGAGATTACCGAGCGCGAGACGTTTACTGATGCCATGTCGTTCGACGAGGCCAACTACTACTGGGTGGGCCTGCGCCGCAAGTACGTGGCCATGTCAGTGCAGTTCGATAAGCCTGTCCCTGCCAAGGTGAAGGCCAAACATATCAATGTTACTGTTGAAGGCCATTCTGACCCCGGTACCTACAGCCTCACCATCGCCGACGAAGTCCGTGCCGATTCCATGGCCTACAACCTCATGGTTCTCCCGCTCCAGTGGGACGAAGTTGAAGCCCTCGGCCAGGGCTATGAAAAGATTATCGTGACGGGTTCCAAGTGGTTCCCCGGTTCCAGTGTGTGGTTCGTGTGGATTTGCAAGTGGCTCCTCAAGCTGCTCAAGTTCTTCTACTCGATTGTCCCGAACTATGCAGTGGCCATCCTCCTCATTACGATTATCGTGCGCGCCTTTACGACTCCCTTTACCGTCAAGCAGATGAAGGCTACGCGCGGGCTTGCAGCGCTCAAGCCGCAGATGGACGAGATTAACGTGAAGTACAGGAGCGATCCGCAGAAGAAGCAGGCCGCCATGATGGAACTCTATTCCAAGAATGGCGTGAACCCGTTCTCTAGCTGCACGGGCTGCCTGCCGATGCTGTTCCAGATGCCGATATTCATGGGCCTCTTCTTTGTGCTTGGTCGTGCTATTGAATTGCGCGGCATGCCAGCATTCCTCTGGATTACCGACTTGAGCAAGAGCGATGTGGTGTGGAGCGGAATTTCCATCCCGTTCATCATGCCTGCGGGCCTTGCTATTCTCCCGTGGATCATGGTCGTGACGACCTACTTCCAGACGAAGGTCACCATGAGCGGCAGCGCCGGCATGGACCCTGCCCAGCAGAAGATGATGGTGTGGATGATGCCTGCCATGATGTTCGTCTTTAGCGCGGTGATGCCCTCCGGCCTCGTGCTCTACTGGATTATCAGTAACTTCTGGACCATCGCCCAGTACAAGATCATGAACCGCAACATTGTTGCCGCCAAGCCCTCTTCTAAGCTCGACGGCAAGAACGTGAAAGACGCTAAGATAGTGAAGTAATCCTTTGTAAATTACATATAAAGTTTATAAATCCCGTAATAGTACGGGATTTTTTATATATTTGTAGCCCAAAAGGAGAATAACCATGAAAAAGATTCTGCTGGTCTTACTTTTCCTCTCTGCTTCGGCTTTCGCAGACTTGTACGTGGATTCCGTATATACTGGGCCTAAGCATACGTCTGCAATTGGCGAGGAATCGGCTGCCCCGAAGGAAGAATCCGCATGTGTTTCGGGCGAGAAGGATGATCGCGGTTCGCCTGTCCGTTTCTTTGGAGAAATCGGTTTGCTGGACCTTGGCGTTGGTCTGCGTTTCTATATTGGCGAAACCTGGCACCAGTATATGCAGGTCAGTCTGCAGTTTGACTGGAATATAATCCGCATTCCGGCTGTATGGCATCTAGGCGGTGAAAACTTCCATGTAATCCTAGGGTACTCGGCTAACGTAGCTGCGGCAGCCTATAGTCTGTTCTCTACGGCTTTTATTTTTGGCCTGAACTATGATATCAATAGGCACGTAGGCTTTAATGCGGAGGTGCTGTTGTCCGCACCGACTAGCATTTTACTTGATGTGCAGTTGGCTTTCTAGTTCCATTGCGGCGGGTCAGTCTCGATTGAAACTTTGCCCTTAGTGCCCCTGCGGGGGCTTTTTTTGTCGTTTGCAAAATCCTGTGACTTTGTATACGGGAATCTTGCAGGCTGAAAATTGCCTGTTTTATTTTCTTCAGAATAAATTATTTTATAAGAAAAGGGAAGGGACCCTTTAAAAAATGGGAAAAAAGGAGAAAAAAATGAGACGTTTGGGTGTTAGGGTGCCGCTACTGGTGCTGGCGGCTTTTTTGGCCACTTTCATGGTGGCATGCTCGCAAGAAGAGACTTCGCCGACCGGGCCGCAAGGCGAAACCGGCGAAAAGACTGGACCGCAGGTGTCTGGCGATAAGCCGGAATATTGTGGGGATAGGGAGGTAATTTATCATCACGATACGGTCACTATCTTCCGCGATACGGCGGAAAGGGTGATTGAAAAAGAGGGGAGTTCCTATACATCGTTCGTGTACAGGGATACGGCCGGCGCAATCGATACGGTGACCAAATATTCGTCACAATTGAAGTGTGATGTCGGGGAGAATGATTTTTCGTGTCGATATTCTTCGACTGACCCTATCCTGATTCCCATAGAAGGTCCATTGATTTCTTATGACCCTATGGAATACGAGATTATGGTTATAGATACTGTCCATTGCCATGTCACAATTACGGATACGGTTGTCAAGGATACGTTCTACAAGGATTCGTACAGCTTCAAACACGATACGACGTTTATCAATTACGGCGAAAGCCGCATGACCGACTATATCCCGCCAGAGCGCGTCTATGAACCGGGCGAATTCCCGTTCGATTCTACCGAGTTACGGGACTTCTTCGATACCCTGGATGTGAGCGATTCTCTGCTGGGAGGCAAGAACCACCTTGAAATCAATTCGGAATTGCATTTTCACGGGTTTCCGCTGACGGTCCGGGAACAGGTACAAATCGGTGTCATCGTCAAAGACAAGATAATTTCGGATGTGAAATGGCCGGAGAAGTGGGGCCCCCAAAAACATTATTACCAAATTGAAAGAGATAACACGCTAGAAGCAGATACTACGGTTACCTGGACTCTGGAATATACTCATTATGAGGGGGGACAGGAGGAGAAAGATTCCATCCAGGTAACCACTTTGTTTAAGACCGCTCGTTTGACGTCTGGGGAGTAGAACCTCCGGCATCTCACGAGCTCTCGCCACCACGGCATGCTTACGCTATGCCGCTTGTGGCTCACGGAGACCGCTCGCGCTTCACTCGGGGATTAAATTACTCCGGTAGGCGCTCGCTCTCGCCTCGACGTCTCAGGATTAGAATCTAAAGTGACGGGTTACTTGTACTCGTCGCCTTCGAGGGGCTTGCCGAGCAGCTTGTACTTGGTCTTGATGGCTGTGCGCAGTAACGGCCAGCCGACCTTGTCGAAAGCGCCTTCCCACAGAAGGTCAGCCTTGTGCCGCAGCGGGGAGTCTACCGCAGTCGGGAGCCACTCTTCCTTGAAATCGTGGGCGAGCCCTGCCTGCTTGACAATTGCCGCATAGTCGGTGTTGAGCGCGTCCTTGGCGCCCATGCGGATAAAGTACACCTTCTCGTCGAAATTGAATCGGCGCTGCAGGAGTTTCCGTTTGATGAATCCTGCTCCCTGCTCGATAAGTTCCCTTGCGGAGAACAGCGCCTTGCCATCGGTGGGGTAGAGCGCTTCCATGCGGACTTCGGCTTCCACGAACTTTTCGCTGAGCCCCACTTCCATGTGGCGTACGGTACTCAGGAAGTCCTCCTGTTCGGGAGTCTCGAAGAGGTGCATGAAGAACGCTCCGAGTGCGGGCTGCTTCATGTAGAGGAAAAATGATTGCAGGTGCGGGTAGATCTCGTTGCTGCTGGTGAGCGAGACGACGTCTGCCGTACTCTTTTCCGCTTCGGCAAAGAACTTCTCGAAGTTGTTCTGGAAGTAGACGATGGAATCGTTCAGCACGAGCAGTCTGTCCAGGTTGCCCATGGATTCCTGCGCGACTCCTGCGGTGGGATTGTTTACCTTGAGCTTGAGGTAACGGTGCCACATGCCGAAATCGAAACCGTGGTTCTGTGTGAGGAACAGTTCGATATCGTTGTCGGCGATGAACTTGTAGGTCTCTTCGGAAAGTTCGCGGTCGTTTGTCAGGAGTACCACGTGAAAATCTGTCGCCGCCAAGTGCCTGAGTGCAAACCGCACGTAGCCGGGAAGGTCTTTCCCGGTCTGGTAACTGGCATAGAGCGCGATTTTCTTGTAGCTAGGCATGTATTACCGCCGGCCGCCCTTGCCGCGGCCTCCGCGTGCATCGGTCTTGCGTGCTCTCTGCTTGCCCTTGCGACCACCTTTTTGCCCGAGGAAGTCGTCTTCCTGCCTGCCGCGTTGTTTGCCGGCGCGCTGCTTGCTTGCACGGCGTGCGGCGCGGTTGTTGGCCTTGAAACTGCGGGAGGATTCGTATTCCGGAGAATCGCCGAAGTCATCGCGCTCGTCGATATCGTCGGGCTGGCTCAGGTAACCGAGTGCTTCTGCAGCGGCGGCGCGGTCTGCGCGTTCATTCACGTCGCGTTCCCCCTGGCGGCGGCGCTTCTTGGGCTCGCTGCTGAGCTTTTCGATGATGCTGAAGTCGGCCTGGCCGCGTAGGGGGTCTACGCGGAGCAGGCGCACCAGTACCTTGTCGCCACGCCGGAAGGTGCGCCCGCTGCGTTTCCCGAAAGCGAGTCCCTGGTCCGGATTGAATACGTAGAAGTCGTCGCCCGCGATGTCGCGGAAACGCACCAGGCCTTCTGCAATCGGGTCGGCGATGGAGACGTAGATGCCCCATTCCTCGATGCCTGTGACGCTAGCTTCGAAGTCGTCGCCGATACGGCTCTTCAGAATCCAGCAGCTGCACACCTTGATGGAGATGCGTTCCACCTTCATGTTCTTGATTTCGTTTGCCGAAATCAGGTCACAAACTTCAATGACGCTGTTCTTGCGCTCGGCGGTAATTTCCTTGCCCTTGCGCGCAAGTTCGCGGTGGCACCAGAGGTCGGCATAACGGCGGATAGGCGATGTGAAGTGGCTGTAGTCCTGCCAGTTCAGCGCGAAGTGCCCGAAGCTGTTGCTGTCGTAGTGAGCCTTCTGCATGCTGCGGAGGATACGGTTCATGAGTGTTTCGTCATCGCCGGCGCGCTTCACCAGGTGCTGGTACAGCTTGAAGGCGACCGGGTTCAGGTTGGTGTCGCCACTGCGCGGCTTGCCCAGGTCACGCAACATCACAGGAGCATCCTTGAACAGGTCGGGGTACATGTAGTACAGTTCCATGATGTCCTTGGTATCGGGCGCTTCGTGGATACGGTAGATGCCCTGCAACTTGCGTTTGGAAAGTTCCTTCGCACAGCAGTTGTTCGCAATGAGCATACATTCCTCGACCCACGAGTTGCTTTCGTCGGTTTCGCGCGGTACGATTTTTTCGGGTTCACCTGCCTCATTGAACTTACAGCCGTATTCGGTGCTCTTGAATTCGAGCAGGCCTTCCTTGGTGCGGTTTTTCTTGAGCATGGCGGTCACTTCGGCGAGCGCCTTGATGGAGTCGTCGCCGGCTTCCATGAGCTTTACTGCCTCGCGGTAGGTGATGCCCTTCGATACATTTACGATACTGCGGTGGAAATCCCAACTGAGAACGTTTGCATTCTTGTCAAGTTCCATCATGCAGGTGAAAGCGCAGCGGTCCACGCCCTGGTGCAAACTGCACACACCGCTCGAAAGCTTTTCGGGGAGCATGGGCACCGCCGTCCACGGCAGGTACTGCGTGTAGCTGCGTTCGAGTGCTTCTTCGTCGAGTTCGGAACCTTCGGGTACGTAGTAGCTCACGTCGGCGATATGCACGCCGAGCCTGTAACCGTTCTCGGTGCGTTCCACGCTGATGGCGTCGTCGTGGTCCATGGCGCCATCGGGGTCAATGCAGAGCACGTCGAGTTTGCGGTAATCGACGCGGCCCTTGAAATCTTTGGCAGAAGGTTCCTTGATACCTTCCACGAATTTCTTGATAGCGGGGGAGAAGTCCTTGGGCAGGTTGCTTTCTTCCATGAACTTCGCCTTGACCTCGTCCCAGCTCACGTTCATCGCTTCGGCGCTGCGGTCGACCTTTGCGAGGTAGCTGTGCTTGAGTTTCGGGTGCGGGTACAGTGTGAAGTTGATCTTCTCGCCTTCCTTGCCTGGAGCCTGCCTGCGGTGGCACATCTCGTACACCTTACCGGTGTCGATTTCGTGAACTTCCCACTGCTCGTCGCCAATCTGGTGCAGAATGCCGCGTTTGACGCGGGTCTCGTTTTCCTTGTCGTTCTGCCTGCGGCTGCGTGCTCCTGGGCGGCGGTTGTCTTCGGGGTACTGTTCTGCAATCTTCTTGAAGCGCTTCTCTCGCTTTTCGTCGAGGCTTTCCCCGTCACCGAGCTGGTATTCCTTGTGGCTAGTGCGCTTCAGGAGCCCGCGCTCCACCATGTCGGCGAGCATCTGCTTGAACGCCATCTTCTGCTTCTTGGGGAGCCCGAGTGCTCCGCGCAGCTGGCTTCCGACCATCGGTTCGTCGCGTAAAATTGCAATAATCTGTTCTTCGCTAGGTAAATGCTGAGCCATTCTAGGCCTCCTTTGTGCCGTTTGCGGCTTGCGCCTGGGCTAATTCTTCTTTCTTGTAGGGGAGCGCGGATTCGATCAAATCGTGCATCGTATCGCGCAAGTCGTTCATGGGAGTATTCTCGAAACTTTCGGGAGTCTGCAGCGGGTGCACGATGATGCGTACCACGCCAGGGTTCATCGCCCACTTGACTTTCGGGAGACAGTCGCCCGTGCCGATAATCGTTATGGGCAGGAGCGGCAGCTTGTTGTCCTTTGCCATGCGGAAAATTCCGTTCTGGAACTTGACCATGTGCCCGTCTTCGCTGCGGTGGCCCTCGGGGAATACGGCGATATTGTACTTGTCGTCGAGGCGTTTCCTCACGAGCTTGCCCATGCCGGCGTTCATGCGCGGATTCTTGTGCACGGGAATGCAGCCGATGCTGTTGAGCACCCAGCCGAAGACGGGTGCCTTCCAGAGGGCTGCCTTCGCGATGAAGGCGGTGTTGCCGATGGCGGGCCAGATGACGTTGATGTCGAGGAAACTGATATGGTTGGCGACGATGATGAAGCCGCGGTCCTTGGGAATGTTCTCCGTGCCTTCGACCTGGATCTTTACGCCGAACAGCTTGAAGATGACGTGCGTGAAGTAGAAACTGCAGACGTTCGTGATTTCGTACTTGCGTCCGGTGATGCTCTTGTAGATGATGTACGGTGTGCCGAGAATAATCATCCCGGTAAAAACGACGATGTAGTAAAGAATGGCGCGAATAAAACCCATAAACACCTGGAGGCTGATAATTACCTCCATAATGTATATTTTTTGCCCCGAGAGGGACAAGTAAATCCGCTGTTAGGGGCTTATTTTACTTTCCACTCGAGCGTCTGTCCGGCGGCGAGGGGCACCACGCCGTTTACGAGCGTGGGCACGGTCCACGATTCCTTCACGACCTCGATCTGCTTCGTGGGCCGCGGGATTCCGTAGAAGTCTGCACCGAAGCCGCCGATGAAATTGGCGAGCTTGTCGAGGTGGCCGGCACGTTCGAATTCCTGCACCAGGAGCGGGATGGCGACCGGAGCGCTGTAGACGCCCGCCGCCCCGCACGGGCATTCCTTTTTGCCCTGCTGGTGCGGGGCGGAGTCCGTGCCGAGGAAGAACTTCGGGTTGCCGCTGAAGGCGGCCTCGCGGATGGCGGCACGGTCTTCAGGCCGCTTCGGTAGCGGCTTGCAGAAATGGTGCGGCCTGAGGGCGTCCCCGACGATGTCATCGAGTGTCATCATCAGGTGGTGTACCGTAAAGGTTGCTGCCACGTTGGCGGGGAGCCTCTTGACGGCTACTACGGATTTTGCAGAACTCAGGTGCTCAAAGACTATTTTCAGTTTCGGGAACTTTGCGGCAAGTGTCTCTACACGCTTGATGAATGCGGGCTCGCGGTCTAGGCAGAACTCGCCCGGTTCCTCGCCGTGCACGCACAGCACAAGGCCGAGTTTCTCCATCATCGCGACTACCGGGAATACGGCTTCGAAATCGCTGATGCCGTCGGCACTGTTCGTGGTAACGCCCGCGGGGTAGTACTTTCCGGCGACCACTCCTTCCGCCATCATGTCCTTCAGGTCCTGTTCCGTGTAGTTCGGATTCAGCTTGAAAGTCATAAGCGGAACAAAGTCGGGTCGCACGTCCTTCGCGGCATCCAGAATTTGTTTCTTGTACTCGCTTATCGCCTTTGCGCTCGTCATCGCGGGTACGGTATTCGGCATAATGATGGCGCGGCCAAACTGGCCCACCAGATCGCGCACGTAGCCGGGCATCAGGTCGCCCTGGCGCAGGTGTGCATGAAAGTCGTCGGGTAAGGGGAGAAACATAAAAACTAACCACTAGTTCGCAGGTCGCGGAACAGTTCTTTTGAAATGGCGGTATCGCCGTTCAGCCAGTCGTCGAAATACTGCGGCTCTGTAAGCGTCTTGTGTGTAAGGAACGTAATCTTGCAACCGAGTTCCTTTGCTACCATCAGGTCGTGTGTCACGATAATGATGGAAGTCTTGAACAGCGTACGCATGTTGTCGATCAGCGGCAGCAGGTTACGGCGGTTGTAGTTATCAAGTCCTGCGGTCGGTTCGTCCATCAGCAATAGTTGCGGGCCCATCGCCCAGCTGCGGGCGATGGCGACACGCTTCTGCATGCCGACGCTCAGCATGTGCGGGAACAGGTCGGCGTAGTCGCGAACGCGCATGAGGTCCATGGCCATTCGAACCTTGTCCTCGATTTCCGTTGTCGAACCCATCTTGTGGTAGCGCAGCGGAAGCGCAATGTTGTCACGTACTCTCAGGTTCGAGATCAGTGCCCCGTTCTGGAACACGAGACCTACCTGACGCTTGGCGATTTCGAGCGCGGTCAGCCTTTCGGGCGGGATATATTCGCCGAACACGTAGATCTTTCCGGCTGTGGGCCTCGCAAGTCCGGCAATCACGCGCAGCAGGGCGCTCTTGCCTTGTCCGGAAGCGCCTCCGATACAGAGGGTTTCGCCTTTTCTTAGGGTAAGGTTTGCTCCGGATATAAGTTCCTGCTCGCCGTTCTTGTTGGACTGGTCGAAGAATCCAAGAGCTCTCGGCTTGGAGAATGCCGTACCGACCAATCCTTGGTAGGAAAGGTGCAGTCCTTCAAGTCTGAGCGCTTCGTCTAGCATTAGATAATCTTCGAAATTTCGTTGAAGTAATCGAGGAAATAGAACAGGGAAAGGAACACGTCGGCACAAACGATGTAGAAGAACGACTGAATTACGGACTTGCCGGTAGCCTTCGGGACCTGGCGGATATCACGCGGAATGTTCATCGCCTGGTAGCAGGCGTTCGTGGTGATAATGCAGCCGAACACGAGGGGCTTTACGATGATGAAAATGAAGTCCGTGAAAGTCATGGCTTTCAAAATTTCGGTAGAAAGGTAATCCCACGTAAGCTGGAGGTTTATTGCGTTGCCGGTAAGCGCGATCGCGACCTTTGTCATCAGGAAGCCTACCCCGATAGCGCTCGAACTGAAGATAATCGTCATGATGAACGTCGCAATCGATCCGCCGATAAGGCCGGGCATTACAAGGTAGCGCACGGGGTCCACGCCCATTGTCGCAAGTGCGTCGACTTCGGAATTGATGACCATGCCGCCGGTGTATGTCGTCAGCGACGAACCGCTGCGGCCCGCGATGAGGAATGCGGTGAGGATTGGCCCGAGTTCGCGGATGATGACCACCACCATGAGCCCGCCGACCACGTCCGAGAAGCCGACCTTTCCCATGAGGGTGATGACTTCGATGATGACGACTGTACCGAAAAGGGTCGCGACGACGAAGAGGATAGGGAATATCTCCACGCCGGTGAAGAACGTTTGGAGGATGACATTCTTCGAGTCTGTCTTGAAACTTCTGTTCTGGGAGAAGATAGAGGCTACGGCCCGGAGAAACAAAGCGACTTCTTGCCCCGCCTTTCTACGGAGCAGGAACATGCCCAGGGCATGGAACTTCTGACCGATGAAGGTCAGCTTCTTATTGCTCGCCTGTACTTCCATCTACCTTGTTCGTCCCGTTCACTGCACTCAGTATCTCTTGCCAGAGGGCTTCCAGCCCGAACTTCTTGATGGCACTTACGCACAGGGGCTTGGTGGGCAGCGAAAGGCGTTCCTGAATGAGCTTCAGGTTCTTCGCCAGTTCGGACTGGTTCACCTTGTCCCGCTTGCTGGCGATGACCAGCACGGGGCAACCCGTTGCACGGATGCTTTCCACGGTCTCGATGTCGATCGCGGTGCCTCCGTGGCGTATGTCCACCAGGTAGACGAGTCCTCGCAAGTCCTGGCACTTTTCCACGTAGTTGCGGATGAAGTCGGCCATTTCGTCGCGTTTGGAATTGCTTACCTTGGCAAAGCCTACACCTGGTAAATCTACAAGAAAAAATTGCCTGTTGACTCTAAAAAAATTAATTTCGCGCGTTTTTCCGGGGGTCGAACTGACTTTTACCAGTTTTTTCTGCCCCATGAGGGCATTCATGAGCGAAGATTTGCCCACATTGGAGCGTCCGAGGAACGCCACCTGGGGTAAACGTTCTTCGGGAAGTCCCTTGATGTTTACCGCAGCCTTCACAAATTCTGCGGAGGATACGGTGAAGTCGCCGAACTTGACGGGAGCCTGGTGCTGTGTCATAGGTTCACCCTCCCTTCGAAGGCGCGGAGCATGGTGACTTCGTCGATAAACTCGAGGTCGCTGCCCATCGGGATTCCGCGGGCAAGGCGCGTGCGCTTCACGTTCACTCCTTCAAGCATGCGGTCTATCATCAGGGCGGTGCTGTCGGCTTCAGGGCTTGACCCGAGGGCGAGTACCAGTTCTTCGATGCCCTCGTCCTTTACGCGCTGCACGAGTTGAGGTAGGTGAAGTTGTTCCGGACCGATTCCGTCTAGTGGCGATATCACGCCGCCGAGCACGAAGTACAGCCCCTTGAAAATACCCGAGCGTTCGAACGGCATCGTGTCGGAACTCTTCTCGACGACGCACAGGGATTTTGCTCCGGAGCGCGAGGTACAGATGGAACATTCGTCGAGGTCTGTATAGGCATGGCACCTGGGGCAGGGGTGCACTTTCTCGATTGCGTTTATGAGGTTCCCGGCGAAGCGTTCCACGTCGGCCTTGGGTCGTGTCAGCACGTGATAGGCGAGCCTGCGGGCGGTCTTGTGGCCAATCCCTGGCAGACTTGTGAATTCGGCGATGAGCGCCTCAAGGCTTTCGGGTTCAGTGCTCATGGGCCCACGTATACGCGTCGTTCACACAACGGTTCAACAAGGTGGAAGAAATATTCAGTTCCTTGAGGAGCCCAAGGATTTTGGGCTGGTCGTCCTGTTCCACGGCATCGGCGAGTTGGAGCAGCTTACCTAGGCGGCCTGAGCGCTGGAGCAGAGCCTCGCGGATATCATCGTCGGCGGTCGATTCGGTAAGGATGTTTTCGAGCGGGGCTCCCACGAGTGCGTCCATACGGCTGATAAGCCCGACCATGAAAGCCTTCGCGGGCAGGTCGTTGTCGGTGCCGCTCACCACGCGGGCAAGTATCTCGAGGAACTTCGCGCGGTGGCTTGCGTTCTGGAACAGGGGCGAACTCTGCGGCGTCATGCCCATCTCGGGGCGGGCGTACAGCATGAGCATCAGCCATTCCTGGATGTTACGCATGCCGATCCACACGATGGCGTCGCGTACGTTTGCGATGCTTTGACTTCTGAACTGCGCGTCGGAGTTCACGAAACGTAGCAGGTTGGCTGCCACATCGCCGTATTTGGAGAGGCAGTCGCACAGTTCGTCGAGGCTCGGGTGCGTGCGGAGCAGGAGCAATATGCGGAGAATTGCCGCGGAGGTCGCGTCAATCTTCTTGCCGGTCACGAGTTCGGGCTTTGCGAAGAAGAATCCCTGGAAGTAGTCGTAGCCGTTTGCAAGGCACTTCTTGAAACACGCCTTCGTCTCTACCTTCTCGGCGAGAATCTTGATGTTCTTCGCCTTGAAGAATGCGGCTGCGTTTGCCATGTCCTCGTCGCTGTTTTCCACCAGGTCCATCTTCACGTACGAGATGAACGGATAGAGCGGGGCGCAGCGCTTGAGGAATTCATCGTTGAAGATGAAGTCGTCGAGCGCGATTTCGAACCCGCGGGCATGGTAGTGAGCGACGGCCTTCACGAGGGTGTCGTCCACCTCGACATCTTCGAGGACCTCGAGCACAAAGCAGCGCGGGTTTAAAAGTCCAAAGAGGTTGTCGAGCAGCATATCGCGACTGCAGTTCACGAACGCCTTGTGGTCGCCGATGAGCTTCGGGAGCCCGATGTTGTTGAGCACGTTCTCGAGGACTTGCGCGGTCGCAAGCATATCGCTCGCGATAACTGCGGTATCGCTCGTGGGCGAGTCGCGGAACAGAAGTTCGTAGGCGAAAATCTTCCCATCGCGGTCGAGGATGGGCTGGCGTGCTAGGTAGGCAAGAGAATGCATGTTAGATTCGTGCGCTCTTGATTCCGAATAGCAGGATACTGCGGGCGCCGGCATCCCAGAGCTTGTCCATGATGGCGTTCGCCTCTTCTTGCGGGACCATTGCCTTCACGGAGTACCACTCGCGGCCGTGCAACTTGGTCACCGTCGGGGCGTCGAGCCCGGGCGTGAGTTCGCATGCCTTCTGGAGCAGTTCTGCCGGGCAGTCGTACTCGATCATCATGTACGACTGGGCCACGAGCTTGCCTTCGATGCGGCGGATGAGCGTGTTGACTTCTTCGAGTTCCGTCTTCTGCGGGTTGCAGAACAGGGCGGCGTTGCTGCGGAAGAGCGGGTCGCCCACGATGCGCAGCCCGGCCTGCTTGAGGGTCGTGCCGGTTTCCACCACGTCGACGATGGCGTCGGCTACACCGAGGCTCACGGAGATCTCGACGGCGCCTTCGAGCACCACAAAATCCATCGGCTTCTTGTAGAAGCCTTCCACGATGTTCGGGAAGCTGGTGGCGATGGTCTTGTCCTTGAGTTCGTCGAGCGACTGCACCGGGCTGTCGTTCGGGACGGCGGCGCACATCTTGGAGGCGCCGAAGGGGAGGTCCAGGACCTTCACTGCGGGACTCTTCGCTTCGGCGTTGAAGTCGATGCCGGTGATGCCTGCATCGATGATGCCGCGGCCCACGTACATCGGGATGTCGCTCGGGCGGAGGAAGAAGAATTCGATGCCATTCTTGGTATCGAGCTGAGTCAGTGTCTTGTAGGGCTTGGATGCCTTGTAGCCGCAGGCCTTGAGGAGCTCCTGCGTGGGTTCGAAAAGCATGCCCTTGTTCGGGAGAGCTACCTTGATCATAGTTTAGCGTACACCTCTTCGAGAGTGAGACCCTTTTCGGCCATCATCACGGCCACGTAGTAGAGCACCTGCGAAAGTTCGAGGCACTGGGCGTCGCGGCTTTCGAAGCGTGCGGCCTGCCAGCTTTCGGCGGCTTCTTCCACAAGTTTCTTGCCGATGGCGTGCGGACCCTTCTTGAAGAGTTCCGTGGTTCCCTTGCCTTCGGGCATTTCCTTCTTGCGCTGGCATGCCAGGGCGTACATTTCTTCAAACGTCATGATAGACCTCTTTTGTTTTTACGCGGTAAAAGATAGTTTTTTAGAAGTGGCGCGAAGGCCGCACGGGCCAAAAATCAAGTTATATTTTGAACGTGCAGAAGAGAAACAAAAAGAAAATTGTCTGTATTGCGGTTGTGGCCTGTATGGCATTGGTGCTTGCTGGGTGTTCGGACGATTCCGCCGGCGAAAGACGGCACGAGACTCTGCCTTTTTTCACTGCCCTGGACAGCGCGAACATGATGCTTGTGACCCCCGAGGGCCTCGGGAAACATGCGAAAGGCAAGGTGGTGAGCGGTCGCGCCTATCAGAACTTCGTGCAGATGCTGCGCCTTGCCGACGCAAGGGAATCCCTGCTGGATACCTTCCACACGGAATGTGCAACGGGCGTTCGCGTGCAACTCTTTCACGATACTTTGTCTGTAGCGGAACTGCGCGTTGCCGAAAAGATTGGCTATGTCGGGGACGATATCGGAGTATGGGAACCCGAGAAGCTCGTGACGATGGGGAAGGTGAACACGTTCCTGCGGAATCAGGGCATAAACTTCAGACCCTGCGCCATAGGGTCTGCCGAAGTGTCGGAATATCCCGACTATGTGCTGAACGGAATAATTCTTGAACGTGATACGACTATCGGGAAGCCTCTTTACGAGTTGCTGAAGAATTCAGAACGTGCGGTCGTCAGTTTTACGAGAATCGTCTCGCCGAAGTTCGTTACACACAAGAAGAACAAAAAGAAGATAGACGTTGTGGACACCGAATTGCAGAAACGCGGAAATGTTGAACTCGATTCCAGCCAGCTGCAGGAACTCCTTTCTCTATTGCGCACTCCCAAGAGGGAATCCTTTACCGGAGGGTGTCTGTGCATCCCGAGGGCGTCAGTTACGTTCTACCGCGATTCCGTGGAGGCGTTTAGACTACATGTCATCGGGTCGGATTACGGACGCCTGGAAAAACACGATCTTGTGTTGGGGCCCGGAGCGAGCGGTATATGGGAAAGTGCTGACGCACCTGCGCTCAAGGCTTTCTTTGACCGCATCAGTTTACCGCTGGAAGATTAAAGTAAAATTACCGGATTCGCGGTTTCTTCTGCTGGCAAAACAAATTATATTTACGGCATGTTTTGGAAAAACAAGAAAATAATTTGTGGTGCAGGCGCCGCATGTATTGTCGTGGCGGGTTGTATTGCGGCATTCTGCTGTCGTGGAATCGGGAATATTACCCCGCACGAGACGTTGCCGCTTTTGGAAACCCTGGATAGCGCGAACATGATGCTCGTGACCCCCGAGGGCCTTGGCGACCGTGCTGATGGCAAGGTGGTGAGCGGGCGTGCCTATCGGAACTTTGTGCAGATGCTCCGCTTTGTCGATGCGACGGAATCCCTGCAGGATACTTTCAAGACGGAATGTACAACGGGCTTGCGAGTACAGCTCTTTCGTGATACTTTGTCTATGGCAGAATTGCGCGTTGCCGAAAAGATTGGCTATGTCGGGAATGATGTCGGCGTATGGCAACCGCAAGATCCTGCCGTGATGAAGAAAATCAATGCTTTTTTCCGGAGCCAGTGGGTTTATTACAGGGAATGTGCTGACGGAAATGCGAATGCGACTGCAGGGTCGGATGCCCTAAATGGAATGATTCTTGAATCCGATACGGCACTCGGAATGCCTCTTGTCGATATGCTGAAGGGCGTGAACCGCGTGACGGTTTACAAGCCGGGCTTTGTACCGCATAGCGAACTCACTACGTTTTTGAAGGCCCAGAAAGAAGGGAAAAAATACGAAATGAAAAAGGAATCGGCTCTGTATGCAGAACTCGATTCCAGTCAGATTGGTGAACTTCTTTCGCTGTTGCGGGAATCCAAGCGGGAATCCTACAGTGGAAACTGCCTGTGCATTCCGCATCTGACGGTCACGTTATTCCGCGATACCGTGGCAATCGTAAAGCTCAATGCCGTAAGGAAAGACCTCAGCCGGTTCGAAAAAGTCCAGCAGGACATGGACTTTGCGAGGGGCGGATTCTGGGAACCCGCTAACCCGCAAGTCATCGAGGCGTTCGTTAAGCGCCTGTCAACTCCCTAGCCTTCGCTTCGATTTCGGCAATCGCTTTCTTGCGACCTTCGGCGGAGTCCTCGTTACCGAGGACGATGTTCACGAACACGGAACCCGCTACGACGGCGTACACATGCTTGCTGAGCACCTTGGACTGTTCGCCGTTACGGATACCGAAGCCGCCGAGCACTTTCGCACCCCCTTTACCGACGGTGTCGATAAAGTCGAGCGTCGCCTGGTCAATCGTCGTTTCGCTGCCGGTCGTGCCTGCACGGAGCGCAGCATAGATGTACTTGAACCCTGCAGAAGCCATCGTTTCGAGGCGTTCCTTCGTCATGGACGGAGCGGCGACTGGGATGTTTTCGAGACCATGCTTCTTGCAGGCTTCGGTAAGGCCTTCGTCGCAATCGAACGGCAGGTCCGGAATGATGCAGGCAGAAACACCCGCGTCCTTGCACATCTTGACGAAGTTCTCGATGCCCGGAGTAAAGGCAAGCGAGCCGTAGGTCATGATGTAGATGGGCGTCTCGGGGTGGCGTTCGTGAATCTTCTTCACGACTTCGAGACCCTGCTTGGTAGAGAAACCCTTCTCGAGAGCGACAGTAGATGCCGTCTGGATGGCGGGACCGTCGGCGCTCGGGTCGCTGAAGGCGAGCTGGATTTCAAGGATGTTGGCGCCACCCTTCACGAGGGCGTCGGCAATGGCAATGGATGTTTCTGCGTCCGGGAACCCGGCAATGAGATGAGACATTAAGTTCATAGTTATAATCCCGTTTTGTCATGCCCGCGAAGGCGGGCATCTCCTTTTATTTGTTCATTATCTCCGCGTCGTGGATGTCTTCGTTGTTTTCGAGGCGCTTGAGTTCCGCCTTCAGGAATTCCTTCCACTTTTCGGGGCGGAACACCGGACTCGTGATAAAGATGTCCTTGTCACCGCGGCCGCTCATGTTGATGACGAGCGCCTTGTCCTTCGGGAGTTCCTTCGCGATCTTCATGGCGGCGGCTCCGGCATGCGCGCTTTCGAGCGCAAAGAGGATGCCTTCGTTGCGGGCGAAGAACTTCACGGCCTCGAGCGCTTCCTTGTCAAGAATGCTCGTGAATTCCACGCGCCCCGATTCACCGAGGGCGGCGAGCTGCGGGCCGATACCCATGTAGTCGAGGCCGGCAGAAATCGAGCGGGTCGGCAGCGACTGGCCGTCTTCATCGATGAGGAAACGGCTCTTGTACCCCTGCACAATTCCTTCTCGGCTCGCGTTACCCGTCATGCGGGAAGCGTTCTCGCCCATGTTCGGGCCAATGCCACCGGCTTCTGCACCGATCAGGCGCACGTTCTTGTCTTCGATAAACGGAGTGAACACGCCGATGGAATTGCTACCGCCACCCACGCAGGCAACGATTGCTGCAATGTCGATGTGGCGTTCTGCCGCCTGGCGCTTGACCTCTTCGCCGATGATGGACTGGAAGGTGCGTACGATATCCGGGAACGGGGCAGGGCCGAGCGCGGAACCCAACACGTAATGCGTGTTCTTGAAATTCGTGGCCCAGTCGCGCATGGCCTCGTTCACGGCATCCTTGAGTGTACGGCTTCCGCTCGTAACCGGCACGACCTTCGCGCCGTACATTTCCATGGTGGCCACGTTCGGCTGCTGACGACGGACATCGACTTCGCCCATGTACACGACGCATTCGAGCCCGAGTTTGGCGCAGGCGGCGGCGGTGGCGAGCCCGTGCTGGCCGGCACCCGTCTCCGCGATAATGCGGGTCTTGCCCATCTTCTTGGCGAGCAAACACTGGCCGATGGCGTTGTTGATCTTGTGGGCGCCCGTGTTGGCGAGGCCTTCCAGCTTGATGTAGATCTGAGCGCCGCCCAGGAGTTCGGTCGCCGTCGGGGCGAAGTACAGCGGAGTCTCGCGGCCAATATAGTCGCGCTGGATGATGCGGAGCTCTTCGATGAATTCCGGATCGTGGATGTACTTGTTGAATGCCGCTTCGAGGTCGTCGAGAGGGCGGCGGATGATTTCGGCAACGTACTTGCCGCCGAACTTGTCAAAGAAACCGTTATTAGAAGTAATCATAGTAGGTTTTGGGTTTAGGTTTAAATTCTCAGGAAAAAATTAAAGGCCTTCGGGAGTCCGAAAGCCTTTTACAAATCTCTTGATGAAAACGGCGAAACCGGACTCTATGTTCTAGAGCCCCACCACCAACGGTTGAAACGGATTGCTGTATTCATCATCATGGGCCTCAATATAGGAAGTCGCCGGCTGTTTGGCAAGGGGTGGGCCCGAAAAACACCAAAAAGCCCTGCACGTTGTGTGCAGGGCTTTTAAAACGAGGAGGTACTACTAATATTACTTCACGAAGCTGGCGGGCAGAGTGAACTGCTTCAGGAACGGCCAGCCGATATTGCCATCGCCCTGTTCGTGGCCACCGCCCTGCTTGGTGCAGAGCACGACTTTCACGCCGTCCATGCAGTTGGAGTATTCGTCACAACCGTCTTTGTTCTTGGACGGAGAGCCTTGACAGCCGTTCGCTTCTGCCCAATACCTGAAGGTGCCTTCGGCGCCGAGGAAGTTCAAACCGTCGTTGTAGCCACTGTCTCCACCTTGGTATTTGCAGACCGGGTCTGCTGTGCCGCGGAAGTTGATGACAGCAATCGGGCGCGCCTTCGTGCACTGGGCGCTGTTGGTCCTGTTCAAGTCCATGGCTGCGGGTGCTACTGCGGCGAAGACATCGGACATCATGCAGGCCACGTGGTTGCTCATACCGCCACCCATGGAGAAACCTGCTGCGTAGATACGCTGCGGATCGATGCAGGCTTTTTCCCTGACATACTTGATCATTTCGCGAGTGAACTCGAGGTCATCGTCGTTGGAGCAGCAAGGACCGACGTTCCAACCCGGGCCCATCGTTTTGGTGGTGCCTTGCGGGTAGAGCGAGATGACGCCTTCCTTGTCGGTGAGTGCTTTGTACTTCGTATCTCTCATCTGTCCATCGCTGCTGCCACCAATCGGGTGATAGTCAATAAGCAGCGGTACGGCCTTATCGCCCTTGTAGGTGCTCGGCACATGCATGATAAATGAGCGTTGGCCTGAACTGCCTTTGACAGTCAATCTTACCGTCTCGTCTTTGCCGGACTGTGCAGTCTTGCCGGAGCAATCGACTACGATAGGTTCGTCGCTGCCTGCGCTGCTGGAAGACTTGACTTCGCTCGAAGACGAAGCTACGACAGAAGAACTCTGGGGCGGCTGGATCGAACTGGAACTGGTCGGCGGAGTCGTGCCGGCTTCCATGACGATCTGGACATCGGTTTCTACTTCGGCCTTTGCCTGGTAGGTGGCATTCTTGTAGCCGTCTTTGGAGAACTGCAGGAACGGCAGCGGGTCGCCTTCCTTCTTGAGGGAGGAGACGCCCTTGCTGGTTACCATGTAGGTAGCCCTGTCGCTATCGGCGTTGATGCGGACAAACTTGGCACCGCGGGCGAGCTTGCCCAGGTCGAGAGAGACGATTCCCTGAACATGTCCGAGATTATTCTGTACAAGGACCTTGCCCAGGGCGTCAATCACGGATACCTTGAGGGAGTTTGCGTCTGCATTGTAGATGGTGAGAGTGTTGCCATCCATATGGATAGCCATGTTTGCAACCTTTGCTCCGGGGATTGCATCTGAGCCTTCGCCACCGCTGATGGTAAACGTACCGCCATCGCTAGTGGTGGCTTCGACGCCCGCGAAGTTGAAGGAAGTTATTTTTACACCGGGGAGAGGCTGCCCCATCTGGGTCTGAACCACGCCACTGATGCTCCAGGCAAAAGCCATGCTGCTAGACAATGCTATACCACTAGCAATGCCCATAAGTTTGGGAAATTTCATTTTTTGCTCCTTTTTTTACCCATTCATTCCTTACACACCATAAACAAATTTAACCATTGCATCTTTCTGCGCGGTGCTGTTTTGTTTGTAAACATTTTGTTATTTACATTTTGGTAATGGCAAATTATGCGAAAAAAGCCCATTCCTAAAAGCGCTCGCGTTTGCTGGGGTGAAAAATCCCGTTTTTTTTTGAAAATGCGTTTTTTTATTCAAAAACAAGAACTTTTTTCGAATCTCACTGTAAACTTTTGATTGTGGATAAAACGTCAATGGAATGGGCGTGCCGGTGTGAGTTTTTTGTAACCTGAGGAGATATCTTTAGATTAGGCCGGTATTGGTGTGCCGACCATAACACACAAGGGATGCGGTTATGAAAAACATTCTTTCGACGGCAACGAAAGTTGCTGCAGTCGCTCTTGCAGCGTCTTCTTTCTCCTTTGCGGGGCCCGGCATTGCCGATGGTGCAGCAAAGTTCATTGGCAACATTACTCAGTCTAACACTTCTCCTGGTCCAAATGACCAATTTACCAAGCTGTGGAACCAGGCTACCGCCGAAAACGGTTGTAAGTGGGGTTCCATCGAAGGTACTCGCGGTCGCTACAACTGGGCCGGTTGCGACGCGGCCTACAACTGGGCAAAGAACAATGGCGGTCACTTCAAGTTCCACGCCCTTCTTTGGGGCGGCCAGTATCCTGGCTGGCTCGAAAGCCTGAGCGTTGAAGATACCAAGAAGGCGATTACCGACTGGTTCGACGCCGTCAAGCAACATTACCCCGATATCGAGATGATTGACGTGGCCAACGAGGCTATCCGTACTGGCAACAATCAGTATCATTCTGGTTATACCAGAACCAAGATTATTCCTGCACTGGGTGGCGATAACAACGGCGATTACGCCTTCTTGACGACCGCTTTCAAGATGGCTCGCGAACGTTGGCCAAAGGCTATCCTCATTTATAACGACTATAACACCATCCAGTGGCATGTGGACCAGGGCATCAACCTGATCAACACCATTCGAAAGAATGGCGCTCCCGTTGATGCTTACGGCCTCCAGGCTCACGACTTGATGAGTGACGGTGGCCAGGCTGGCGGTACTGGCGGCGGCGGCGTCTGCATGAATTACAATAATTTCGTTTCTACCATGCAGAAGATCCATAAGGAAACCAATAATTTCCCGGTTCTCATCTCTGAATATGATGTTCCGTCTACTGACGATGGCATCCAGAAGCAGTGCTATCAGGAACAGGTCAAGTACTGGATGGAAGACCCCCATGTTGCCGGTATCACCATTTGGGGATGGATCTACGGTCAGACCTGGCTTAACTGTAATGGTAAGGCGAACGGTTGCTCGGGTCTTGTCAGGAATGGTCAGGATCGTCCGGCTCTCACATGGATGAAGGAATATCTGGCTTCCAACAAGGGCGTGAACACTACCGGCCTCAAGACTGGCGTGCTCACTCCGGTCGAACCTGTGCCGCGCAAGATGTTCAAGGGCTCTGCCTTCGAGATTCCGGGCAAGATCGAGGCCGAAGACTTCGATATTTCCGGAGTCGGCGAAACTGATGGTGTAAGCAACGTCTCTTACAGCGAAGGCGATGTCGAAAACCACGGCGACGTGAAGGATTACCGCAAGGACACGACGGGTGTCGACCTCTACAAGAAGGCTACCGGCATCATCGTGGGCTACAACAGCGAAGGCGACTGGCTCGAATACACGGTCAACGTGAAGGAAGCGGGCGACTACACCATGTTCGCTGCCGTGGCTGCTGCCGGTTCTACCTCCAGCTTCCAGCTTTCTCTCGATGGCAAGGCCCTTACCGATGTCATCAGCGTTCCGGCTGCCAAGCAGGGCGAGGAGAACTACGACGACTACAACAAGGTTTCTGCCAACGTTTCCCTCACTGCAGGCAAGCATATCCTCCGCATGACGGTAACCGGCTCCTGGTTTGACGTGGACTACTTCACCTTCGTGAAGGGCAAGGACGCTACCGACCCCGAACCGATTGACGAACCGGATGAACCGCCTAGTGCAATCGCTCTCGACCAGCACATGAACGTCGACCGTGTCCAGGACTACTATGTCATTGACCCGATGGGTATGCGCATGGGTATTCTGAGCGCTTACGGATTCGAAGCCGCTGCGGAGATCCTCAAGAGCTCCAGTGCGGTCAAGAGTTCCGGCGTGTACTACCTGCGTAACCGCTGGACCGGTGAAATGCAGAGTGTGCGAGTCGTTCGCTAGCAATAACTGATATCCATATGCCTTAAGGCCCCGAAAAACCGTTTCGGGGCGCAATTCTGTGATTTTCGTCACACCTAGGTGGTGCGGCGCGTGGACAATTTGTCTACGAATCATTTTGCGGAGGGCGATCCATAAAGCCTTGTGGAGAATAAATTCCATATTAGGCCGTTATTGGAAGTGTCGGCCAAAAAAAGGATGTGGATATGAAAAATCTATTCTCTACTGCTACTAAAACCTTGGCCGTCGCACTCGCTGCTTCGACCCTTTCTTTCGCTGGTCCCGGCTTGGCTGATGGAGCTGCCAAGTTTGTCGGTAACATTACGACACGTGGTCAGGTCCGTAGTGACTTTACCGAATTGTGGAACCAGATTACTGCCGAAAACGAATGTAAGTGGGCTTCTATTGAAGGAACCCGCGGCCGTTACAACTGGAGCGGTTGCGATGCTGCCTTTAACTGGGCAAAGAACAACGGTGGTCACTTCAAGTTCCACGCCCTGGTTTGGGGTTCCCAATACCCGAACTGGTTGAACAATCTCAGTGCCGACGAAACCAAGAAGGCGATTACCGCTTGGATGGATGCTGTCAAGGAACATTACCCCGATCTCGAAATGATCGACGTGGTGAACGAAGCCATCAAGTCGGGTGGTAAGTACCATTCCAATTACGGCCCGCAGGGTGGCAACAATATTATTGCAGCCCTCGGTGGCGATAACGGCAATTACGAATTCGTGCAAACGGCATTCAAGATGGCCCGTGAACGTTGGCCGGATGCAATCCTCATTTATAACGACTATAACACGGTTCAGTGGCAGAAGAACGAAGGTATCGACCTCATTCAGAAGTTGAAGAAGGCTGGTACTCCGGTGGATGCCTACGGCCTGCAGGCTCACGACATGATGAGCCAGGGCGGTGGCCAGGGCGGTACCGGCGGTGGCGGCTCCTGTTTGAACATCTCCACGCTCAAGAGCACCATCGAAGAAATCTGGAACAAGACCCAGATTCCGCTGTTCATCTCTGAATACGATATTTTCACAAGCGATGATAACGTCCAGAAGAAGTGCTACTCCGAACAGATCTCCTACTTCATGGAGAACGAGAATATTGCGGGTATTACCATTTGGGGCTATATCTACGGTGCAACGTGGAACGACGGTACATCGGGTATCATCAAGGACAACAAGGACCGTGCGGCCATGACATGGCTCAAGGAATACCTGAAGAGCAACAAGGGCGTCAATACGACAGGCCTTCCGACGGGTGAACTCACTCAGGTTGAACCTGAACCGCAGAAGCCGTTCAAGGGTCAGGCGTTTGATTTGTCGGGCAAGATTGAAGCTGAAGACTTTGATATCCCGGGAAAGGGTAAGGGCAATAATTCATATTCTGTATCTGGCGATTGTGATGATACCTGGAATACGGAATATAGAAAGGGAACATCTGTAAAAATTGGTGAAAAGAATGGCGGTCTTGTTCTCGGTTGCAACCCTACAGGAAACTACTTCCAGTATACCATTAACCCTGCTTCTGCTGGCACGTTTAAAATAAAGGCCGCAGTTGCTGCAGATGGTGAGGGAGCTGTGGTATTCAAGGTCGGTGACAAGGTCGTATCTGATTCGTTGAAATACACTGGTTCTTCCTGGACTTCTTTTGATGAAGTTTCCGGTTCGATTACGCTTGAAAAGGGCGAACAGATCCTCACTATGGAAATTGCCAAGGGCTATATCGACGTCGACTGGTTCCAGATTTCTGCTGATGGTGACGAACCGCAGTTCGTGCAGCAGAACCTCATGCTCGACAACAATGTCCGTCAGGATTACCACGTGTTCGACCAGAACGGTGTGCACATGGGTGTGCTCTCTGCCTATGGTTTCGATGCCGCCAAGGAAATCCTCCGGAACTCCGGCGACGTGAAGGCATCCGGTATCTACTACCTGCGCAACGTCAAGACTGGCAAAATGCAGAGCGTGCGCGTGGTCCGCTAATCATCGACCAGTAAAGTTCATCCTTTAGAGACGGGTCCCGAAACGAGAGTTTCGGGGCTCTTTTTTTTAGCCTCATGGATAATCTATCCATAGAAACACCGTTCCTACATCCAATATTTGGCGTTTTTCAAGGTAATTTTGGGGTATAGGTGAAACAAAAAAAGGATGTTGGTTATGAAAAAGATTTCTCTTTCTCTTGCTGTCGCCGCCATTGCAGGCTTTGCCACCATGGCAAATGCCGCTCTCGCCGATGGTGGCGCTAAATTCCTGGGCAATATTACTACGGGCGGCCAGATCCGTAGCGACTTTGCTCAATATTGGAACCAGATTACTCCCGAAAACGGCTGTAAGTGGGGTTCCATCCATTCCCTTTCCAACGGCAACAGCGGTACAAGCAAGTTCGCCTGGGACAACTTCGACAAGTGCGAAAGCGCCTACAAGTGGGCCAAGGAAAAACCGGGTGAACGCCATTTCAAGTTCCACGCTCTCGTTTGGGGTTCCCAGTACCCGAACTTCCTCTGCAAGAAGAAGAATCCGGGCATTACCGTAGAGCTCACGAAGCAGTACATCACCGAATGGTTTGATGCCGTCGCGGCCAAGTTCCCGGACCTTGAATACATCGACGTGGTGAACGAGGCCATTTGGGCCGGTGACAACTACCACTCCGGTTACGGCAAGCCCGCTGCAGGTGCCGAAGGCCACAGCACCGACGATACCGAATGCGGCGGCTCCTACATTATCGAGGCCCTCGGTGGCGACCGTGTGGTGAATGGCAAACACCAGTACGACTTTATCACGAACGCCTTCAAGATGGCCCGCGAACGCTGGCCGAAGGCAGTGCTTATTTACAACGACTACAACACGCTTTCCTGGCAGATCAACGAAGGTATCGAACTCATCCAGACCATTGTCAAGAACGGCGCTCCGGTCGATGCTTACGGCCAGCAGGCTCACGACTGCAAGGGCATGAGCAAGTCTGATTTCGAAAGCAAGATGACTCGAATCCATAACGAGACGGGCCTTCCGCTCCTCGTTTCGGAATACGATATCGGCGAAGCCGACGATACCAAGCAGAAAAATGACTATGCAAACCAGGTTCCCTTCATGTGGGAAACTCCGTGGGTTGCAGGCATTACCATTTGGGGCTATATCAACGGCTCTACCTGGGTGGCAAACACCGGCCTCATCGAAAAGGATGGCCGCAAGCGCGCTTCCATGAACTGGCTCGAAGACTATTTCGCGCAAAACCTCAACAAGGGCCAGAACGATGTGACCTTCACGCCGGTTGAACCTGAACCGCAGCTCCCGTTCAAGGGCCAGCCGATTGATATTCCGGGTAAGGTCGAAGCCGAAGATTTCGATATCCCGGGCAAGGGCGTCAACGAAGACGGCACGAGCAACCAGTCCTATAGCGACGATTCCGAAAACCACGGCGATAGCGACTACCGCAAGGATACCGGCGTCGACCTCTACAAGAAGGCGACCGGCGTGATTGTGGGCTACAACAGCGAAGGCGACTGGCTCGAATGGACCGTGAACGTGAAGGAAGCGGGCGACTACACGATGTTTGCCGCCGTGGCTGCCGCGGGTTCTACCTCCAGCTTCCAGCTTTCCCTCGATGGTAAGGCTCTTACCGAAAAGATATCTGTCCCCGCCGCCAAGGAAGGCGAAGAGAACTACGATGACTACAACAAGGTCAAAGCTAACGTGACTCTCCCGGAAGGCAAGCATGTCCTGCGTATGGACGTGACCGGCGCCTGGTTCGACGTGGACTACTTCACCTTCGTGAAGGGCAAGGACGCAACCGATCCCGAACCGATTGTCGGTGACGATGACCCGGGCACGATTTCCATTGCAAATGTCAAGTTTGACGCGGGCAAGCTCCAGGATTACTATGTATTCGACCAGAACGGCGTACGCCTCGGCCTGATGAGCGCCTACGGGTTTAACGCTGCTGCCGACATGCTCCGCGCTTCCAGCATGGTGAAGGCGTCCGGCGTGTACTACCTGCGCAACCGCTTTACCGGCGCAATGCAGAACGTCCGCGTTGTCCGCTAGTAAGAACTGTTATCCATACACCTTAAGCGCCCCGAAGTCTGGCTTCGGGGGCTTTTTTTCTACATTTGGGGTATGAAGGCAAGTTATTTCCCCGCAATCGATGGGCTGCGGCTCCTTGCGAGCATCAATATCGTGATGCTCCACCTGGGCAGTTCGAATGCGCTCGCCTACATGGCGGACTACAAGTGGCTCATGCCCATCGTATCGGCGCCCGCCTTTGCGGCCGGCATTTTCTACGTGTTTGCGGGGTTCCTTTTTGCAAGCAAGTTCAGCGATCCGGAACGCCGCATTCCGGTAATCCCGTTCATGTTCGCCCGCATAGCTAAGCTCTACCGCCTGCACTTCTTCATGACGCTTTTGATGTTCGTGGTGCTCGTGTTCAAGTTCAGCGGCTATACGCACTTGCCTGCTTTCAGTGAAATCGGCGACTGCGCCTCGAAGGGCCTCTCTGCGATGGTTCACCCCTGGCGGAGCCTGCTCTTGCACCTCACACTCACGTGGTCCATTGTGCCCGATCTGGGCATGAAGCTGAACGAACCCAGCTGGTCCTTGACGAGTTTCTTCCTGTGCTATGCGATTACGCCGTGGTTTAGCCGCTGGCTGTTCAGGCGCAGCCGCCGTACGCTCTGGATTTTGTTCGGGGCCGTGTTCGTCCCTGGAATCCTCTGGGCGGTGACCTTCGGGCTTACGGGCGACCTCTGGTTCGCCGGTTATGCCGAAAAATACAGGTTCTTCCACATGTTCGCGCCGGTACGTGTGTTCGAGTACATCTTCGGCATGGTCATCTACCGCCTGTACGCCGAAGGCTGTTTCGATTTCCTCAAGAAGGACTACGTGAGCGGGATTGCGCAGGCCCTGCTCCTGGCCACCCTTTACGGGAGCCTGTTCCTCATGTCCCCGGCCTACAATCCGGGTGTAAACTACTTTATACATCACAGTATCGCCGTATTTATTTACGGGCTTTTCGTACTTTCGCTCCTTTCGGGCAAGGGGTTCATGGCCCGGTTCTTCTGTATAGGCTTTGTACGCAAGGTCGGCCGGGCGAGCTTCTACCCGTACCTTATACACCTTCCGCTTATCTCTATTGCGTGGGGAATCTGCAACCTGAATACCCCCAAAAATACGCTCCTGTTCATGTTGTTCGTGTATACGGTGAGCACACTCTACATGGAATTCAAGACCTGGCGCCGCAAGCGCAAAAAGGCCCATTGACGGTATATAAATGCGGCCTGTCGTGGCCATGTGAGTAAGCGCACACTTCTGTGCGATTTTTTGGTGTTTTTCGTTACGTTTTTACGTTTTTAGGGCTTGTGCAACCGAATTATTACATCTTTAAGGGGTGCAATAATCCCCAAGTTCAATTATATTTATTGCGGGTGGGAATAACTAGAAAAAAATGAGGATGTAGATGAAAACTTTCCTTAAAGCTACTATGTGCACGGTCGCTATGGCCGCCACGATGTCCATGGCTGCGGCGAACTTCCCGTTCCCGCAGAACATGAAGAGCCCCTACGGCTACACGATTCCGTTCGCTAGCCCGGATTCGATCAAGGTTCATTTTGACCTGTGGAAGAAGGCCTGGTACGATGCAAACCAGGGCTGGGTTCTCGCTCCTGAAGGCACCTGCTCTACCGTTTCCGAAGCAATCGCTTACGGTATGTTGATTACGGTGTACATGGACGATGGCAAGAGCTCCGAATACAAGCAGATGTTCGACAAGCTCTATAACACCTGGACAAGCAATGCTGCAGGTTCTAATGGCGGTATGAACTGGCGCATTGGCTGTGATGGCGGTTCGGGTTCTGCATCTGACGCCGACTTCGACGCTGCCCTTGCCCTTGTGATGGCCTCCAAGCAGTGGGGTGATGAAAGCTATATGACGAAGGCAAAGTCCCTCATCAGCTGGATTTCCTCGAACGATCTCAATGGCAGCAAGATTAAGCCGGGTAACCAGTGGAACGACGCTTTTAACCCGAGCTATGCGACTACCGCAAACTTCAAACTTTTCCAGGATGTTGCCGGTGGTTCCTGGACTGGAGTCATTTCCCAGGCGTATACCGATTTGAACGCTTGTGCTAACTCCAAGACCGGCCTTGTTCCTGACTGGTGCGACTGGAATAGCCACCAGCCGACCAAGACGAGTGCTTCCGTTGCCCAGGACGAAAATCCGGGCTTCTTCGACGATGCTGCCCGTACCCCGTGGCGCATGGCGTGGGCCTACTACTGGTATGGCGATACCAAGGCTCAGGCATTCAACAAGAAGATTAACGACTGGATGATTCCTGAAACTCGTACGGCTAGCGGTATCAACTCCGGCTACTTCATCAATGGCCAGGCCGTGAAGAGTGAAAAGCGCAACTTTGTGTCTTCCACCTTCTCTGGTGGTATGGGCATTGCCGCATCTAGCGTTGATGAATCTGCCTCCAAGTCCTTCATGGAAACGGTCTACAAGGCTCTTGTCAACATGAAGAGCTGCAAGAATGCTTCTGGTTGTGGTGAAGGCAGCAACCCGGGTGAAAAGTACTACCCGGCAACGCTCAACCTCCTCTACCTCCTCCTCATGACGGGTAACATGCCCAACTTCTACAACATGACGGGCTTCGAAAAGTTTACTCCGGATCCGAGCCTCATGAGCGGTGTCGGCGATGCCGAAGGCGTGCAGATGGCTAAGAAGGATTCTACGGTCGGTGTTTCTGGTTTCTGGAACTGGGGTGGCTACCACGACAAGCTCGGCATTGGTACCGTGATGTCTCCGGATTCCGGCGAATCTCCGCTCTATGCCAAGAACTGTGAAATTACTGCTGAAGCTACCATGGAAATTGGCCCTGAACCGGAATGGACGCAGGCCAAGGCTGACGTGTGCAAGAATACTCCGGCTCAGTGCGAACTCAAGTACCCGTCCGCCGGTATTGCCATGTCGTTCCTTTCTAACGACAAGAAGGGTGTTGACCTCGAAGCTCTCGGAGTCAAGTACCTGCGCGTTACTGCTAAGACTCAGGGCCCCATCCGCATGGCTGTCCTTAACGAGATTACCAACGAGAACGATGCCAAGGGCGTTCCGAACGCAGGTGCTGGTTCTGAACCGGGTACATATGTGGACCCCACTGACGATTACACAGCCGTTCTCTATGACATGACCCCGAGTCAGTATGGATTTGTGGGTGATGGCAAGAACGAATTTGACAAGCTTAGCTGGGTGAGCACCGAAGCCCCCATCGGCGCCGAGATCATTAAGCGTGTTACTGGCCTCAAGTGGGAAGTCAAGGACGCCAAGGGCGGCTTCGGCTCTGTCTCCATCAAGGCCATCGAATTCCTCGATGCAAGTAAGAATGTCATTGATCCGTTCTTGATTACCGGCATTAGGGTTCCGGAATACCAGTGCTCCAGCAATCCGGGTTCCAGCTCCAGCAATCCGGGTAGCTCCGCTGTCGGCTTCTACAATGCTCCGTCCATCGACAAGGTGAAGGTGATTGCTAGCGGTAACCAGGTCCAGGTGCTCGGCGCCTCCGTCGGTTCTGCCTACACCGTGTTCAGCCTGCAGGGCAAGGTTGTCGCTTCCGGCATGATCACCAGCGCTTCCCAGGGCATCACTGTCCCGAACAAGGGAACGTTCCTGGTACGTGTTGGTACCAAGCTCCACATGGTTGCTGTCAAGTAATCGCGTGAATCGAACTTGAAATGGAGCCGCGGCCTTCGGGTCGCGGTTCCTTTTCTTTTAGGGTGTAAAATTGTATATTCTGTATGCGGCAAGCGTTTTTTTGCCCTGATTTTTTGTTTTTAGGAGCGTAAGATGGACATCGGTTCACTTCATTTTCAGAATCCCGAAGCCTTCTGGCTGTTTGTTCTTGTACCGGTTCTTATTGCATTGTATGTTTACCGCCAGCAGCGCCGCAAGAGCACTATCAAGTTCCCGGCGCTTTCCATAGCGAAAAAGGCTATCCCGAGCCGCCGCGTGCGCCTGCGCCACATTGTGCCCGCGCTGCGCCTTGCGGCCCTCTGCTGCTTTGTGGTGGCGCTTGCCCGCCCGCAGAATGCGATGGAGGTGGAATACACGAATACCGACGGCGTAGACATCATGCTTGCGCTCGACGTCTCGGGCTCCATGGGGACGCTCGACATGCTTACGCGTACCGAGCAGGCGAAACTCGGGGTGATGAATGCCGAACGAATCCTCAAGTCGGGCGACTACTGGAAATACAGCCGCATGGGCTATGCCCAGGTGGTGATTGCCGACTTTATCCAGAAGCGCCACAGCGACCGCATCGGGCTTTCTGCCTTCGGTAGCCGCGCGGTGACGCAGTGCCCGCTCACGCTCGATTACGGTAGCCTACTCGAGATATTGAAGGCGACAGACGAACTGGCCAAGGATTCCATTATCGCGGGTCGCACGGCAATCGGCGATGGCCTGATGAACGCGCTCGCCCGCCTGCAGAAGTCCGAGGCAAAATCGAAGGTCGTTGTCTTGCTGACAGATGGCCGCGACAATGCAAGCGTGATTTCGCCGGTCCGTGCGGCCGAAGTTGCGCAGTCGCTCGGAGTGAAAGTCTATACCGTGGGCGTGGGCAAGAAGAAGGGTAAGATTCTCGCGTTCCAGCAGAACCCGTGGACGGGTGAAATCTCGTGGGGCGAGCGCGAAATTACCCCCGAAGAAGGTATCGACGAGTCGACCCTCAAGGAAGTCGCCGCAAAGACGGGCGGAAAGTTCTACCGTGCCGAGAACAAGGAACAGCTGGAAGAAATCTATTCGGAAATCGACCAGCTCGAGAAGACCGAAATCGAGACAGTCGCCTACGCACGGTATGCCGAAAAGTTCTACCCGTGGCTATTGGTGGGCGCTATCCTCGTGTTGCTGGAATTGCTGCTTGCGAATACGCGCTTCGTGCGCATCCCGTAGTTACAGCGGTGCCGCGGGCTTGATGCAGTTACTTTCGGCCTTGTCCAGGAATGTGTCGATGGTGCGGGTATCGGGCGTGCCGTATTCGGACCAGTGTATGCTGAATGTGATAGGCCACGCCCCCTGCGACAGTTCCTGGCTCGTTGTGCTTGCCGTAATCAGCTTGTTTGCAAAAAACTCGATTTCTGCGAAGTCGCTGCATTCGGCGATAACCGCAAACTTGGCTTTGCTGTAATGGGCGATAAACGTGCCGCGCTGGACGCTCTGCTCGCGCAGGAATGTCGCCATTTTCTGGAGGGCGACGACGCCCGCGTCCTTGCCGTGCTTCTTTTGCATGGCCTTGAAGTTGTCTATCTCGATTTTGACAAGGAACAGCCTCTTGGCCGGGTCCTGGCTCTGTGTGATGGTATCCAGGTAGGATGATAGCTTGTTCGCATTGTTGAGTCCCGTTGTCAGGTCCACGGTAATATACTGTCGGGTCCGGTACATGTGGATGAACAGGGTGACGAGAACGAATACCGTCGAGGTTATGGGGAGTTCATAGAATTTTGCCTGCAGGATCAGGGTTAAAAGCGGGAACAGCATAACGGCTGCAATTATGTAGAAACACCGCCTATGGAATCTGCTGGTGCACTTGCGTGCTTTTTTTAGACAGAGACCGGATGCTGCGGCGATGTAGAGGATGGAAAGCATGTTCAACAAGATCCATACGGTCGGGTTCATGACGGCGGCTTCCTCCGTCAGGTGTATTAGGGTCTCGATGAGGGTGATGCAGCTGACGATGATGCTGGGACCTATGATGGGAATAAGCCACTTGCGCAGTACGTAGGTGTTTGCCGAGGTCGTGTAGAAAACGGAAAGGAACCAGCAGCACCCCATGCAGATGCAGGCGATGACCTTGAGGCTGTTGATGAGCCTGATAATGGGGAAACTTGATGTGGGAATGAATAGCTCGATCGAGTTGAGTACGCTAAACAAGACGGAACATTCTACAAGGCACTGGAAGGCGCGTGCCGACTTTTCCAGGACAGCACGCTCCCTGTTACCACACCATATAAATAGGTACACGATAATGCTGATAATGTCGATTTCGATTCTTAAAGCATCTATAGCCATAACGATCTTCCCAATGAGGAAAATATATCTTTTCCTTAACAATAATAACATTTTCGTAAGAAAAAACGAATTCTTGTGATTTTGGAGCAAAATAATGCAAAAAACGGGGCAAAAAAGCCTGTATTTTGTATATTCAGGGTGTTGCGGGGTATGCCCCGCCTTTTTGCCCCTCCGGAGGATGTAATGCGTTTTGCCGAACCGAACTTCTTGTGGTGCCTGTTTTCGCTCCCGTTTTTCGCGCTTCTGTTCTACTATGCCTATCGCCGTCGTAAAAAGCTGGCGTCCCGGTTTGTGTCCCTCCCGATGCTTTCCAAACTCTCTACGAGTGTCTCTCCCTGGCGTAGGCTTGCGAAGGTCCTGATTCTCCTGCTTGCCATAGCGTTCCTCTTTGTCGCGCTTGCACGCCCGCAGTGGGGCCGCAAGATGGAACATATCGAACGTCGTGGCCTGGACCTTGTGCTGCTGCAGGATATTTCGCTTTCGATGCTTGCCGAGGACGTGAAACCGAACCGCCTTGTGCGCAGCCGCCACGAGATTTCGTCGTTCCTGGAAAGCCTTTCGGGCGACCGCGTGGGCCTTGTCGCTTTCAGTGGGGAGGCTCAGGTGATGGTCCCGCTTACGCTGGACTACGGCACCGTGCAGATGATGCTGCGCGAACTGAATCCGGGTTGGCTCATGCCGGGCACGAACCTCGAGAACGCCATCCGCAAGGGAATGAGCCTGTTCAAGAATTCGGGCGGCGCGGGCAAGTATTCGGTGATGATCCTCATGAGTGACGGCGAGGAACTTGAGGCCGCCGCAGTGAATGCCGCTAAGGAAGCGGCGGAGATGGGCATCAAGATTTATACCATCGGTATCGGCAGCCGCGAGGGAGTGCCTATTCCGGTGAAGACGAAGAACGGTGAAGTCGCCTACAAGAAGGACGTGCAGGGCAATATCGTGACGACGCGCCTCGAGGAAGGGACGCTGCAGGAGATTGCGAGCGTGACGGGAGCCTTGTACTTCTATGCGAGTCCGGGCGAGTTCCAGCTGCAGAAGGTGCTGACCGAAATCGCGAGCCTCGAGAAGAAGGAACAAGCGTCTGACCGCATGGAGAACTACCAGGACCGCTACCAGATTTTCCTCGGACTTGCCGCCCTCCTGTTCCTGATAGAGGCTGTCGTGTCGGAGCGCGGCCGCCGCCGCAAGCAACTCGCTGGCCGCTTCAGCTAAAGACGTTTGTTGTAGGCTGTTGGCTGTGCGGATGTTGCGCGAAAGGTCTCCGTGAGCAACAAGCGACTCGTATCAACGAGTCGTGGTTGCGAGAGTGAGCGCATGCCGGAGTAACTTGATGCTAGAGTGAAGCGCGAACGGTCTTATACATAACTAAAAACTAAAAGACTCAGTGCATCAGCACTGAGTCTTTTAGTTTTTAGGAGGATAGAGAAGAGCCCCTCGGGTGGACTGTGTCTCTCCTGGAGACGGGCGGCTCGCCGAGGCGATGCCGAGTAATTATCCACCGGAAGGGCTCATTTTGTAATATACAGATTTTTTTGCCGTTGGAGCGCATCGCCCTCAAAAACGATATTCCAATATGGAAGAATGCTGTTTCGCGCTACGGAAAATCTATATTTAAGGGAAATGCGTAAATTTGACTGTATTATTGCCTGTATGGGGTTCGGGCTGGTTGGCATGGTGGCGTGCTCTTCCGGGCCGGCTCCCGCAACCGAGACTCCGGCGCCTTCTGCCGATACTACCGCTGCTGTCGCTCCCTCTGCAAAGGAGGATCCGGCCCCGGCTCCCGTAGCTGTAGATGCCCTCCCTGCTTCGTATAAGGATATCAAGTATCCCGATTACAAGTACGTAGCCCCGTACCCAAAGGATTACCGTGTGGAACTGGGTGAAGGCATTGCCGGGTACATCGTTCCCGACCGTAGCCTTCCGCTGGTGAACTTTACCGTCTATTTCGAAAATCCGCGCGTACCGACTGATATCAAGGACGAGGCGGGTAACGAGATTGTGGGCTCCATGTTCCGTCGTGGAGGTGGAGTCGATATTTCTGCACATGCACTGGACGATACGCTTGAATTTATAAGTGCCGGGCTTTCGACATCTGTTGGGACATGGGTGTCGAGTTTCAGCGTCAACAGCCTGACGAAGGATTTTGCGACAATGCTTGACTTGGCGCAGAAGGTTGTCCTGAAGCCTGCATTCGACAAGGAACAGCTCGAAATCGTCAAGGCGAATTTTGTGACGGCATACGAACAGCGCTTTGACACTCCGGCAAAGGTACTTTCTTCGCTCCGGAACAAGGTGAACTATGTACCTTGCCCACGCCTGTGGGAAGCGAACGCCGACGAGTACAAGAAGGTTGCCGTTGCCGATTTGAAACGCTTGTCGCAGGGTGCCTTCGCGAAGGGCCGTGTCGTGTTCGCGCTTTCGGGTGATATCGACCGCGACAGTGCTATCGTCACCTTGAAGGATTTTTTTGCCCGCTGGAATGTGGAACCGGCGAAGCCCGTTAAGGGCAAGCCCCTCTTTGACGCCCCGACGCCGATTGCCTTCCTGAACAAGCCGGGAACCTACGTTGTGGACAAGGATATTACGCAGGCGAACATTTCGCTGAACCAGCCTTTTGTAAAACGCCCGCATCCGGATTATTACCCGACGGCCGTCGCGAACTTTATTCTGGGGGGAGGCAGTTTCTCGTCGCGCCTCATGACGCGCGTGCGTAGCGACGAGGGCCTTGCTTACCATATCAGCAGCCGTGCCGGCAACGACTACCGCGATACGGCGATGGTTACCATCAGTTTGCAGACGAAGGTGGAGTCTGCCGCCCGTGCGCTTGAACTCATTTACGGCGAAATCGAAAAACTCGCAAAAGAGGGCCCGAGCGAAGAGGAACTGGCGATGGCGAAGAAGACCCTGGTCGAAAGCCTGCCGGGCGAATTCGATTCCCCGGCATCGACGGCCATCATTTTTGCAAAGAACGAGATGATTGGCAAGACGTTCGACCATTACCTGGATTATGTGAAAGAAATCAACGCTGTTACCGCCGAACAGGTGAAGGCGATGATTGCCAAGTACTACACCAAGGACAAGATGACGATTTCTGTAGTGGGCCCGGTAAGCAAACTCGAATCGCTGAAGCCGTTTACAGTCGTCCCGCTTGATAGTCTCGAATTTAGGTAGTTTCCGGATTGTTATGCAGAAAAGAATTTGGACATGCGTTCCTCAGGTTGTAATCGCGATACTCTTCGTGATGTTTTCGGGTGTGTGTTCATTTGCTGCAGAAAACGAGAATATGCTCGGCGCCGATTCCGTGGTGCGCAATAGCCTGTTGAAAAAACTCGGCAATGAAGATGATTTGCGCTCCCTGTGTTCTGGCCTAAAGAAGTGCCTTAATATCGATTTTCCCGGGTGTTCTGCAGGCGATAAGCACACCTGGCCGCACCTCAAGTACGACGAAGCGTACTGCAGTGTATACCACGAGGTAGTGAAGCGCGGATTTGAGCCTAAGCCGGGTGTCCCGATGGCCGAAGAAGTCTTTGCTAGACTCGGACGCAGGTACAGGGCTATCTACGAGAACAAGGGTACGCTTCCGCTCGGCGAAAATGTCATCAGCTACTTGTTTGACAATATGCCTTTTACGGCGGAACTCATCAATGCCTATCTCGGGACGAACTACTCGCTTGAATACACGAGCAGGAACCGCAGGTATTTTAACGGCAGTAACGGACGGAGCCTTTCGGGCGAATTCTACTGGGCCCTGCAAGATAGCGCAGGGCAAAAACTTGGCATGCGTAACCTGTTTTTCGGCTACGGGCATGCGAAGGTGCTCAAGTGGGCGCTGCATGGCACGGCTATTGCCTTCCTGGATATGGACGAAACTCCTAATAAGCAGATTAAGTATAAACTAACTGCCGTCGTGTTTCCTGGAAATTCCGTACTCAATTCTATCATGCAGATGAATGTGTTCAAGAGTGTGGTGAACGACAAGATTGACCATATCGTAAAAGATATCAAGAAGGCGTCGGGTAGCTATTTCGGGGGGAATAAGGAACCCATGCTCAAAAGCGCGAGCCTGAAATCCTATGAGAACGTGCAGTACGTAATTGATTTCGAGAACGTGGTGAATGGTGCCCCGTGGAAACTGGGCGATTTTGAAAAGTTACAGAAGGAACGCGAAAAGCAGAGGCTCGAAAGCGTCCCGATAAAGGTTGACGATACAAGGATCGAAAAAAAATGAGCGAGAACGAAAAAGAAAGTCTTGAATCCCTCCTGGCTCGTGTTACGGAACGCCGTCGCGAGCTTTTGACCGGCGTGGTAAACCGTCGTACGAGGCACTTCTGTATGGTGCTCGAGGACCTTTTCGACCCGCACAATATTTCTGCGGTAATCCGTACGGCAGAAGTGTTCGGCCTGCAGGACGTTCACATTATCGAAGAAGACAACGCATACAGCGTGAACAAGTCCATATTGAAGGGCAGTTACAAGTGGATGAGCCTGTACTTGTACAAGAAGCGCATGCTCTGCATGGAAAAACTGCGCACCAAGGGCTACAAGATTGCTGTTGCGAGTACGAATACCACGAACTCCGTGCTGGATCTCGATTTGAGCCAGCCTACGGCATTCTATCTCGGGAGCGAGTTCCACGGGAACCACCCCGATACGCTTGCGCATGCCGACTATGAATTCAAGCTGCCGCAGTATGGGATTACCGAATCGATGAACGTCTCTGTCGCGGGTGGCGTGCTCATGACCTACCTCGACGTGTTCATGCAGAAGGAAGGCCGCGAGAAGTTCCTGCTTCCGCCTGAAGAACGCAATGCCCTGCTGCGCGATTGGCTTGATCGCCACGTGAACGGCATCGAGAACAACAGCCCCATTGTACGTGTGGAAGGGTAACCCTCCCTTGAAAAAACTGCCAAAAATCGCCTGTTTTGCGGAAACTTTCGTTGAAAGTCCTGTTGAATATGCTAGATTGTGGGACAAATGAAAAAGAATTCGGTCCTATACTTTTCTGTTGGCCTAGTCGTATTACTGGCTATCGTGATTCTTGTGTTCGGGATGTTCTTCTTGAACGAGAAGGACCCGCGCGAAACATTCCATACCTACTATCTGCGCTTTACCCAGGTCAGTACGCTGGTTCTTGACGACCCTGTGAAGGTCAACGGCGTCAAGATGGGTAAGGTCGAGGACATTAGCCTGGCTGGCCACCGCGTTGTCGTACGCATCAGGCTCCGCACCGACGTGAAGATTCCGAAGGATTCCGAGATTCGTGTGCAGAATATCGGTATCATGGGTGAACGCCAGATTGGCATGATTCTGGGCGATGCCGAAACCTACTGGGCCCCGAACGATACCATCAACGGTCAGTTCGATGCGGGTATTGCCGAAGCTCTTGGGCTTGCTGGCGAAGTCTGTGACAGCACCAAGGTGCTGCTGGAATCCGTGAAAGCCGCCCTGAACGGCACTATTGCGAGTCCCGATTTTCAGGACCGCTTCAGGACCATTCTTGCCAAGGCCGAATCTCTGGAAGACCGCCTGATGACCATGGTCAATACGACCGATCCGCAGCTTAAAAAGAGCCTTGCCAGTTTGAACGAGGTGATGGGTAAGGTCGATGCTCTTGTGGATGGGGTTAAGCCTCCGCTGGATGGCTTGTTTGCCAACGCCGACAAGGTTATTGGGAACGCCGATGGCCTGGTGGGTGAACTCGAGGGCGTGACGAAGCATTTGGATGAACTAATTGCTAAGGTGCAGTCCAAGGACAATACGGTCGGAGTCCTTCTGTCTGACAGAAAATTGCATGACGACTTGGTCAAGACGGTCCATTCGGCGGATAGCCTGTTCCGCGTGATTCTGCACGACGGGCTTGATGTCAACGTGGATTTCTTCTGAGGAAACGATGATAGAGAAGATTCTCACAGTCACGAATAAACTTGGAATTCACGCAAGGCCTGCTGGCATGATTGTCGATATTACGGGCCCTGCAAAAAGCGATGTCACCATCGAGTTCGATGGCTCTAGGGCGAATGCGAAGAGTATCTTGAACGTGATGATGCTTGCTATCCCGGTAGGCTCGGAGGTCCGTTTCGAAGTGGACGGCGAGGACGAGCAGGAAGTTGTGCTGAAACTGGAAACGCTCTTCCATGACAATTTCAACGAAGAGCCCTAAGTCCGCAAGGCAAGTCCTTGTCGGTATTCCCGCGTCGCCCGGCTTTGTCATGGGGCGCGCGTTTCAGGTTGCTAGTCGTGAAATAACGGTAGTCGAAGAGACAATCCCCGAATCGAGAATTGATGCGGAAGTAGAAGTGTTCCGCAGGGCGGTGACGCGTACATCAAAAGAGATTGCACAAATCAAGGAAATATCGGAGACACGCACGGGCGTGCACGATAGCCTGATATTTGCGACTCACCTAATGATTTTGCAGGATCCGGGGCTCGTGAACGGCGTCCTGAACATGATTCGCAAGGAACGCAAGAATGCCCGCTGGGCCTTGCACGTGGTCCTTGGCGGCTATATCGATAATTTCGAGAAGATTGATTCGCCCGCGATGCGCGACAAGGCGACGGACCTGCGTGACCTGCATAACCGCCTCATGGCGGCGATGGATGATGCCGGACCGGCCTTGCAGGAAGTGTCTAGCGAAGATGGGGCCGTCATTGTCGCTCACGAGATTTTGCCGAGTTTCTTGATGGCGCTCAAGCCCGGGCAGGCGCGAGCGCTATTGATGGATACCGGCGGTAGAACGAGCCATGTGGCGATTCTTGCCCGCTCCCTCCAGATTCCGGCAGTTTCCGGCCTTAGGAACGTTGCTGCGGTCGTGAAACCCGATGATACCCTTATCGTGGATGGTTCCGGCGGCCTTGTCATCGTGAACCCGAACGAAGACGATATCCGCAAGTTCCGCGAACGCCAGGAAGTGTTTGAACGCCAGCGCCGTGAACTTTTCACCATGCGTAGGCTCGAACCGATGACTCGCGATGGAAAGTATATTACGCTGCATGCAAACGTCGAACTCCCGAGCGAAGCCTCCAAGGTGATGGACTATGGTGCGACGGGTGTGGGCCTGTACCGTTCGGAATTCCTGTTCCTGCAGTATGCCGCACCTACGGAGGAGGAACAGACCGAGGCATACCGTCAGATCCTCGATACGCTTTCTCCGTGCCCGGTGACGATTAGAACGCTCGATGCGGGTGGCGATAAGCTTGTGTCGGGCATTACCGCGACGAGCGAGGCAAACCCGTTCATGGGATGGCGGTCTATCCGCGTGTGCCTCGACCGCGAAGACATTTTCTGCACACAACTGAAGGCGCTTTTGAAGGCGAACGAGAAGGGCAACCTGAGGATATTGTTGCCCATGATTTCGGGCCTCGATGAATTCCGCAAGGCGAAGTCCTACATTAAGCGCTGTTCCGACGAACTGAAGGCGGAAGGTATCGAGGTCGCTCCGGTGAAGGTGGGCGTGATGATCGAGGTGCCTGCCGCAGTCGTACTCGTAGACATGCTTGCGAAGGAGGCGGATTTCTTCAGCATCGGTACGAACGACCTTATCCAGTTCACGCTTGCGGTCGACCGCACGAACGAACTTATCACGGACATGTTCCAGCCGCACCATCCTGCAATACTCAAGATGATTTATCAAACGGTGAATGCGGCCCACAGGGAAGGCATTCCGGTGGCGGTCTGTGGCGAAATGGGCTCTGACCCCATGAGTGTGCTTTTGCTTGTCGGCCTGGGTGTAGATGAACTTTCCATGACGCCCTGGAGCGTGATGGCCACAAAGAAGATTATTCGTTCGATTAACTTCGAAGATGTCCGCGAAAGTGCGCTTACTGTATTGCAGATGGACGATGCCAACAGCGTGAACGGGTATATGTACAGGAAGTACGCGCAGACCATTACCGATCTCGGCATCTCGAGCTTTATCGGCCAGGTCGCGAGCGAATCGGCGAAGTCCTGATTTTGGAGGTGTGAATGTTGTTTTGTAGATCGGTGCCCTTCCGCCGTTTTATTCCTGCTTTGGGATTGATTGTCGCATGCAATGCATGCGGCGAGAATGGTGGTCGGACTTCCGAGAATGCTGCCCCCGCTGATTCCAATACGACGATAGAAGACGCCATCCCGCAAGACCCGTACGCAGCACTCGAACAGATAGCGCCGGGCGATTTTCATAATCGCGTTGTCCGCGCTGACCGTGCCAAGAGGAGCATGGAAGATTCCTTGCTTGCTGGCGATGTGCGCGATTATGCCCGTGCCGCATTTTACTATTACTCCGAGAAATGGGATAGTGCGTATTCTGCCTACGACGCACTTCGAAGCCGAGACCCGAAACTCGAGGCCGAGGTGGTCCTGCGTATGGCAAAATCGAAGTTCCATGTGAACGATTATGATGGAATGCGCCGTGCACTTACACTTGGCTCGAAGTTCTCGAAGAATGATGCATTTGCCCGTGCGGCGGCACGACTCCGCGTGGAGGCTTCCCTTGCCGATTCGACACTGGGAGAGAAGGCTCATGCGGATTCCCTGAAGGCCTTTCTGGATAGGTTCCCTAAGGGAGACGATGCTGCGGTACTGAAATACCGTTACGCCTCGTATTTGGAACAAAATAAGCAACAGAAGCAGGCGAAACGCTATTACATGCAGTTGCTTACGACTTCGACTCCGTACAGGGATTCCGCCTTTGTGGCCATAAGACGCCTGCGTACGGTGCAGGCATCTCCTGAAACGCTTGCCGAAAAGGTCGCCTATGCGAAGATGGCTTGCGCGAAGGACGAGGCACAGAGTTGTATTGGACTTTTGGATTCCATCCGTATTCTCGACGAGGACATGGTGGCGAAAAATCCGCAGTCGGTGCAGCCGGTTCCGGAAGGGTCCCCGCTTGCAGAACTGAAGAGTTCGCTCGACATGAATACGCGTATCGTACTGTGGAGCAAACGCGGCGATGCGCTCAAGGCGATGAACAGGAACGACGAGGCGATTGCGCAGTTTACGTTCCTTATCGATTCTGTCGAGGCGCGCGCGGTATGGATTCAGGCGGCGCTGCGCCTGCATCGCAGTGCAGCGAAAAAGAATGCAAAGGAAATTCGCAGGCTTGATGCCATGTTGCAGAGTGCGAACAAGTACAGCAAGGAAAATGCGAACAACCTTTGGGTCCGCGGATTCGAACACGAACAGCAGGAGCGCTATGACAGTGCTGTTGTAACGTTCGAAAAACTTGCCGATAAGCATTTCGGGAACAATATCAAGCACCAGTGGGCAAAATTCCGCATAGGCTTTATCTACTTCAAGCAGGAACGCTGGGCCGATGCCGAGAAGGCTTTGGCCGAGGCGAAACGCGAACCGTTCCTGTGGAGCGGAAGCGCGTCGAGGTATTTCCTTGCCGAAACCTACATGAAGATGGGGAAAGATTCCCTCGCTCGCGATGCCTTTTTGGACTGTATCGCCGATTTCCCGCTTGGCTACTATGCGCACCGGAGCCGCATGAAACTCGTTGAATATGAACTGATGGAAAAGTTCGAGGTGCCCTATGCGAAGGGCGTGCCTATGACCGGCGAGGCGACGCTTGCCTGGGTGAAGAATATCCAGAAGGGCGCGAAAGACCCGACGTACACGCAGGAACGCTATGACCGCATAAAGAAACTGTTCCAGTACGGGTTTAGCGACGAGGCTTTCGCCCTGTACGACGAGGCCCGCAAGAAGAATGCGAAACGCCTTGATTTTTTGTATGAGTACGGGAACCTCTTTTATGAGATGGGTGAGACTGCTGCTGGGTACAGGCTTGCGCGCCAGTTCCAGGCGAATATCGACCGTCGCCTTCTGGCCGATGCCCCGATTGCGATTTTGCATTACCTGTTCCCGCTACCTTACCGCGACCAGGTGAAGTTCCACTCGGGAATGCGCATAGACCCGTTTTTCGTTTATAGCGTGATGCGCCAGGAATCCATATTCGACTACCAGATTACGTCGCCTGCAGGTGCATGTGGCTTGTTGCAGATTATGCCTGCGACCGGTAAGATGCTTGCAAAGCAGGAATACCTGGATACCTTCGATCCGGCGCAACTTTACAACCCGTACATGAATATCCGTTTGGGAGTCCGCTATCTTGTAGACCTGAAGACACAATACAGCAACGACTACATGTATGTGCTGGGAAACTACAATGCTGGCCCCAAGCCCACCAAGCGCTGGCAAAAGGCGGGTGAGGGCAAGCCCTGGGATATCCGTGCCGAAGAAATCAGTTACTGGGAAACCCGTGACTACGTGAAGCGGGTCATGGGGAATTACTGGATTTATCAGGAAATATACGACGAGATTTAGCAGATGCTTTTCCTTCTTCTGACAATTGGCCCGGCATTCCTGTTTGCTTGTGGAAATATCCTGGAAAAGTCCGGGGTTTCGACGGTAGGCAAGCGCACCGGCGGCACGTCCAGACCTTGGGAATTCTTCAAGGGCGTGGTGACTAACAAGTTCTGGTGGCTGGGTATCGCTTGCTCGGGGCTTGCAACTCTCGGGTACTATATCGCCATGGCCCGCTATGACCTTTCGCAGGTGCAGCCCATGATGGTCCTGAATCCGGTACTGACCGCTCTGATGGGGTTCTGCATCTTGAAGGAGGTCCTGACAAAGCGCATTGTTGTCGCAATCTGCTTTGTGGTGGCAGGCCTACTCTATTCGGTAGAAAATTTGGGAGAATCGACTAGCCTGCAGAATGTTGGAATTCTTTGGGTTTACGCCGGTATCCTTTGTGCGGTAACGCTGGTTGCGCATTTGTTCGTGAAAAACCGCGAGGTGGTGGATTCACTTATCATGGGTGTTGGGTTCGGCCTTTCTGCTGCTTTCTACAAGAGCCTCGCAATGGATTTTGACTTGGACCATATCGCGCTTTCGTCAGTTGCAAGCCTGCTGCTTGATTTCAGGACGCTTGGCTATGTGGCTACCTACAGCATTGCTTTCCTGTATTCGCAGGTCTCGTTCTCGCGTGGGCGTGCTCTGTTCATCATTCCGTTCAGTGCTGCCGTCGGGGCGGCTGTGCCTACCTTGGCGGGAGCAGTCGTGTTTTCGGAGGCATTCCCTATAGGGAAGGTCATTTCGGTGACTCTGGTACTGATTGGCGCTTGCCTGTTCATTGTCCGGCGCCCGCACCGCTCTCAGACGAAAAAAATGCCTTAGTTGGCTGGATTCCCTTGCGGAAAATCACGTGACGTGCGGGAAAATTTGAATTTTCCCGTTCGAGAAGGTATATTCTGTATATGGTGTGTAGGTCCACTCTTGTAACACTCTCTTTGTTGACGGTGCTTCTCGCGGCATGTTCGGACGATAGCGGATCGGGCTCTTCCGTCGAATTGCCCGAAAGTTCCGCCTCGTCATCGGTTCCCTTTGTGGGGGGCTCCCCGGTGGTGGTGACGGAAGTGGACCCGGTGAATACCACTTTTAAGGATCATGAGGGTGGCGATGCCGGCTGGGTGGAGTTCTTCAATCCGTCCGAAACGCCCGTAAACCTTGCTGGTCTCTACTTGACCGATGACCTTTCGCAGCCTAGGAAGTGGGCTTTTGGGAACGTTCCTGTGCCGCCGCAGGGGTTCATGGTGCTGTTTCTTTCGGGGAAAGACTTGCCCGATTACGAGGCTCCCCATGATTCAGCAGATTTGATTGGTCATGGATGTTGGACCTGGACTGATTCGCAAAATGAGCCCGTTGCGGGCGAGAGCCGTGCGGATAATCTCCCGGGCAAGTCAAAGATCTGTTTTGCTGAAAATGGGAGCCAGGCTTTCGGGAGCAGCATGCAGTACGGTGTGAACGAGGAACTGGGGTGGACATCGATTTCAGTCTTCGTGGGGACGGGGTCGTCCTCGAAAAATGATGTGCTCGACATCTCGAATGCGAACGAGATTCTTTTGACGGGATTTGTGACGGCGGGCCGCAAGCTTTCGCTTAGGCTCGCGCAGCCCGATGTAGATGACTGGCTTGGGTGGGAATCTGTCATCGAGGGTACGGGCGATTCCAATACGACGTATACTATCGCTCTTCCGCAGGGGACTAAACTCCCTGACCTCGAGAACATCTACGGTACGCGATTCAGCCCGGAATCGAACGAGACGAAGGAGGTCAACATGAAGGTGACCTCGTACATAGCTCGCAATCGCGGGCACGAACCGCATGCGAACTTCAAGCTGCATCACAAGGGCGGGAGCCTCTACCTGATGAATGAAGACGGTGCTATTGTGGATTCCGTCGCATACCCTGCGATGCCTGTCGGTAAGACGTGGTCATTCGGTGTATCGCCTGCAGGTGCGGCGACCTATGGCTTCGCGGACCCGAGCCCTTATGGTGGAGCCTTCTCGTCGGTTGTTTATTCCGAACGTTCTCCGGTAGTTTCCGATAAGATGCCTCCCTCGGGTTTTTACAAGGAACCGTTCTTCGTGACTTTCTATACCGATGAGGAGAGCAATGCGCACGTGCGTTGCCGGGAAGGTGGAGCGTTGCCCGATGCGAGCCAGCCCGAAACAATGGGCCTGACTGTTTCTTCTACGACAGTTTTGCGCTGCGCCTCCTTTATGCCGGGAAAGTATCCGGGCGACGTGGAAACCCGTACCTACGTATTCGAGGACCAGCCGACGATTGCCTCCGTGTTCATTACCGCAAATCCGCTTTCGCTGTTCGATCCGGATACGGGCCTCTACATGGATGGCCCCGATGCGCAGGCAAAGGAGCCGCATTACGGTGCGAACTACTGGTCCGACCGTGAACTCCCCGCATTTGTGGAACTTGTTGAACCCGGTGGCAGTGAACCCGGATTTGCGAAGGATGCTGGCTTCCAGATTTTTGGCAACTACAGCAGGGCCCGCGAGAAGAAGTCTGTCGCTATCGTGTTCCGCGAGAAGTACGGCGACAAGCGCCTGGAATATCCGCTTTTCCCTGCATATCCGGAACTGAACAAGTTCAAGAGTTTTATCCTGCGTACGGGCAATTTCGGGATGGACTACATCCACGATGACCTAGCAAGTTCGCTTTCCGAAGGCCTCGGGGTCGATTACCAGCGGAGCAGACCGGCAATCGTCTACTACAATGGCGAGTACTATGGAATCCAGAATATCCGTGAACGCTCGAACCGTTACTACTTCGAGACGCATTACGGCTACGATCCGGACAACATCGACCTTCTGAAGGCGGATAACTCGGCAAGCAGTGGAGAGTCTTCGGACTATACCGAACTTTTGGACTGGATGGAAATGCACCCGCTCGATGATGACGCGAATTACCAATATGTGGCGTCGAAGATTGATATAGACAATTTTATCAACTATCAGCAGACGGAAATTTACGCGAATAACCGCGACTGGCCCTCGAACAACCTGAAAAAGTGGCGTGTGCGTAACCCGGCTTCTCCGTGGAGGTGGTTCCTGTACGACATGGATTTCGGATTCGGGAACGATATGAGCGAGTACACGAACAATATATTTGAGTTTGCTGCCGCCGAGGATGGCGAAGACTGGCCGAATGGCCCCAAGTCGACCTTCCTGTTCCGGAAATTGCTAGAAAACAAGTCGTTTACGAATAAGTTTGTGAACCGTATGTCGGCGCTCCTTTCTATGAACTTCGAAAAATCTCGCGTACTTGCCCGCATAGAGGCGATGATGGATGAGATTTCAGCCGAGGTGGGGCGCGACCAGAAACGTTGGGGCCATAGTGCAAGCTGGATGGGAAAGGTGCTTGATGGTATGAAGGATTTTGCGGAAGAGCGCCCCGGTGTCCTCTATAGTGAAATGCAGGAATTCTTTAATCTAGATGAAATCGTCTCGGTGACACTTTCTGCAAACGGAAATGGACGTGTGCTTGTAGACGGCCTCCCGCTCGACAGTCCTTCGCTGAAAATCAACTTCTTCAAGGGCACGCCGGTTACCCTATCTGCAGAGGGAATTGGCGGAGGGATATTTGCCGGTTGGAGCGACGGCGTTATGGAAGCCTCCCGTACGATTCTGCCCGAAGAAATCGATGCCCTGACGGCGACATTCAAGTAGTCTGGGTGCAATCCAGTAAAGACCCGTCGACAAAAGCCGACGGGTCTCTGTTTGCCTAAGTAAGACTTGTGGCTTACAGCTTCTGATGCTTTAAACGCTCTACTTCTCTATTGGCCATGTCTAGTTTCTGTAGTTTCTCGATGATGGGGGCGCACTGGCTTTTGTCCATATTGAAGTTTGTTCCGCAAATAGGACATTTTACTGAAGTACCGCAGAGAAAGTCGTGCAGGCTTAACTTGATGTACCCCTTTTGGCAAACAGGGCACGGAACTCCGGTTGGTGAATTGTATGTTTTTTCGTTCATGGTTATTTTACGTAGTAGTAGATGTCGACGCTGACTGTTGAACCATTGCTGTGAGTGAAAGTGACTTTCTGTGATGAACCATGCTTGACTTGTCCCTTGTTCTTGATGCTCGCGACCCATGGAATTCCGCCCTGTTCGTTGGTGACCACGCTGAGTCCGCTACCCCAGTGTTTTTTGTCGTTTGAGAGCGAGAGACCTGTGGATTCGTCGTAGTAGACCGTGACAAGTTCGTTCGCGACGCCCTGATTAGTTAAGGGGTCTTTCAACTGTAGGAAGGAATCGTTTCCCTTTCCGATTTCGACCTTGACGGTCTTGTCTTGTGGACAAATCTCTGCTGTAGAAATATTCTGTGCGTTGGCGCCCATCATTGCCAGCAGGTTGCTTAATCCGGCAGGCATGTCTGCTTGGACGACCTTCACTTTGACGTTTATATTGGCGTCGAGATGTGGGCTGTTGGGATTGCTTGGGCTATTCTTCCCTTTTTGCGGAGCCAGGGTGGCGATAATATTTTTTTTGATTAAATCGGGAGAATTCTCGTCTATTTGTTTTGTAAGATCATTGACAGAATCGATGATCCGGACACAAAAATCAAAATCTGCATTGTCTACGTGGAGAAGTGGAAGAGGAATCAAGGACAATGTGGGAATAGACATCGCCTTTGTCTCGATTTCGCCGTTTGCTCCAGTTTGCGTGTAACGGAATGTAGTCTTTTTTAGATCTCCGATAATATTGGTGTCTTTTGGCTCCGGTTGGGGCTCGCCCGAGTGTACAGGTTCTTTGCTGAAGCCATACTCGCTAATGAATTCAGCGGTCCTTCGCGCAGCCATGTAATCTGCCGTGATGATGGCATCGATGGGTGTAAAGAAGATGTTTTCAAGGGTTGCTGTTTGTGACATGGAGCCTCCTTAGTCAACTATGACGAAATCGCCGCCACTAGGATTATGCGGATTCTCTACCCAGCGATAATTTTCCAGTTTGGTGGTTATGTGGAGTGTCTGGATAACTTCCGGTGACAAGCCGGACAGAGTCGTACCATCTACGATTACTTCAAGTTCACCGATTTGCTCAGCAGTGAAGTTTTCGATATTCTGACGCTCATTGGTGATGATATCGGACAAGGCCTTCTTTTGACTTGAGGAAATTTCTGTATCCCCTAGGAGGGAGGAACTCAGAACCTTTGCGACGGCCGTAGAAGTGTCGTCCGCAGATTTCTTTTCGATACCGGATGCGTAGAGTGTTTCCTGCACTCGTGATATCAGTGCTTTCCGTTTGATATCGTCATCGAGTATGAGCGCTTCCTTTTCGGGGAGGCTTGTACGCAGTTTGTCGATTAGTTTTTCGGCTGTAGCTTGGTTTGCAGACCTGTTCAGCGTTATCTGCGGTTCGATGGACTGGAGTTTTTTTGTCGTGTTGAGAGTGTTACCCTCGATAAATTCCTCTACGGCATAACGCAGAGTTATGTCGACTTCGGACATGACTGCGTTTGGCAATTGGAGGTATTTGAGCAGTTCATCTTTGCTGTACTGCTTGGCAAGTTTGCTGGTGGTGAGGTTACTCTGGTGTTGTGCGCTATCAATAGCATTGAGGATGGAAGCAATAACAGTTTTTAACTTAGGCATGTTTTTAGATGGGGGTTATACCCCGGACAGGGAAAAACCTGCCCGGGGTTGTTTATAGTTTAGGGGTTATTCGAATTGTTTTCGATTGCTTTGACTTCGTCAATGAGAATTTCTGACTTGACCTCCTGATTATTGAGGGTGCTGGTAATCTGGAGAATCATCGGTGGAATGTTCTTTGCGTCAGGGGCAATTGAAATATAGAGTGTTGTAAAGCCATCTGCCAGAGTGATTTCTTCGTTTGCAACGACCGGCTTCTTGATGTGGTCGTAAGTGATGGTAAGTCCTTCAAAGTTGCCGGAACCGGATGCCGTAACGGGGTTAATCTTGATTTTTTGGCCTTTGGCGTAGAGGCCGCTTGCTGTTTTGAGCGCGATACGGCAGGCAATTTCTTCGTCGAATCTAGGTGTAATTTCTCCCTGCTCGACCTCAATTTTTCCGTTGACGCCGGCATCGGCTGTGGCGGCCATGGTCAGGATGTTGAGTACGGTTGCAAGTCCGGCGGGAACGTCGGCTTGTGTTGCGTGAACGCTGACATCCTGTGTGTATTCTACGGAGTAACGTGATTCAGAAGTTGCCTTTGAATCTTTTTTACTAGAGTAGTTCGCCTTTGCTGTGATGGAAAGGCTGAATGGTCCCCAACCCAATTTGGCCTTTGCTTCGCCCCCAACATCCAGCGCAGTGGATTCGGAATTCTCGGTGCACTGCGAAGAAGATGCGTTGATGGACGCCTTGAAGTCGATTTGAACCTTGTCGATAACGATCATCGGAATGGGGACGATTGTCAGAATCGGGACAATCATCGTTGTTAGGTTGCCGTCTTTTTGATATGTGAATGTAACATTTACAGCTTCCTTATTTCCGTCAGCATTGGTGTTCAATCCAACTTGCTGAATGAATTCCCAAGTGGATTTTGCAGCCATTGCTTGTGCTGTGATTGCAGCCTGAAGCGGACCGCCGATGAGGGCGCTGTAATCAATTCCGTTTAGCATGTTCTGCGCAACGGTGCCGGGGGTTGTATCTATTGCCATGTTCGTCTCCTTTATGTGGCTGTTGTTGAATAGATGTGTTTTAATTTAAAAAAACATTTTTTAAAAGCAAAAAAATATGTATGTTGTGAATTTGTATGTGTTTTTTTTAACAAAGTTTATTTATAATTTTGATGTGTGTGACTTTGTGCTACTATGTATAATGATATGTAGTTTGTATGTAAAAATGTTTTTGCGACATTCGTTTATATGTAATAAAAATATTACTTGAAATGCCTTGACTAATAGTTATAATTACATCGTAAAAAATTTTTTGGGCTCTTTTGCAGAGGAGTACGCGATGGCTGTGGTCAGTGTACGAATGGATGATGAAACAAAGAAACGGTTCGACGAATTTTGCAGTTCCGTAGGAATATCGATTTCTGCGGCTGTAAACATGTTCGTGAAAATGACTGTGCGCGAGAACCGCTTACCATTTGATGTTAAGGGACACCCCTCTGAACATCATTAAATGTGGGGCCGGACGTGGCCCTGTAAACACATAAAACTTGCCTTTTTGTGCAGTACTTTTGCGGTACTGTGGCTCCGTTTGCTGGGCATACCGATTATCTTGTATCGTCGGGTGTGCTCCGAAGGCGGGTTATTGCTATTTTTTACACATTATGAATTTCAATACTAAGATCCTTTGCATTGGCGCGGGCTACGTCGGCGGCCCCACTATGACTGTTATTGCCGACAAGTGCCCCGACGTGAAGGTTACCGTAGTCGACATTAACCAGGCCCGAATCGATGCCTGGAACAGCGACAATCTCCCGATTTTTGAACCCGGCCTTGATGACGTGGTCAAGCGTGCCCGTGGCCGCAACCTGTTCTTCAGTACGGATATTCCCTCCGCTATCAAGGAAGCGGACATCATCTTCGTTTCCGTGAATACCCCGACCAAGACGTTTGGCCATGGTGCCGGCAAGGCTTCGGACTTGCAGTACTGGGAAAAGACTGCCCGCAACATTCTTGAAATTGCCGACGAGGGCAAGATTATCGTCGAGAAGTCGACCCTCCCGGTTCGCACCGCCGCCGCGATGGAACGCATTTTGAACAGCAACGACAAGGGCCTGCATTTCGAAGTGCTTAGCAACCCCGAGTTCCTTGCCGAAGGCACTGCCATCAACGACCTGTTTGAGCCCGATCGGGTACTCATTGGCTCCCACCAGACGGAATCTGGCCTTGCCGCCTGCCAGAAGCTGGTGGACGTGTATGCCCACTGGGTGCCGCGTGACCGTATCCTCACGACGAACCTCTGGAGCTCCGAACTCACGAAGCTCACCGCGAACGCCTTCCTGGCCCAGCGCATCAGTTCCATCAACTCCATCAGCGCCCTCTGCGAAAAGACCGGCGCCGACGTGGACGAAGTCGCCTATGTGATGGGCAAGGACCGTCGCATCGGACCGAAGTTCCTCAAGGCCTCTATCGGCTTTGGCGGTAGCTGCTTCAAGAAGGATATCCTGAACCTCGTGTACCTGTGTGGCTACTATGGTCTCCCCGAGGTTGCCGCCTATTGGGAAAGTGTCGTGAAAATCAACGAGTGGCAGACCCATCGCGTGGTGGACCGCATGCTTGAAACCATGTTCAATACGATTGCGGGGAAGAAGATTGCCGTGTTTGGATTTGCCTTCAAGGCGAACACGGGCGATACCCGCGAAAGCCCTGCGAACCTCGTGGTCCGTGATTTGCTCGCCGAACATGCACAGCCGGTCGTGACTGACCCGAAGGCTATCCCCGATGCCAAGCGCGACCTGAAGGACGTTCTCGATCAGGTTCAGTTTGAGGAAGACCCGTACAAGGCGGCCGAAGGCGCTCATGCTGTAGTTGTCTGTACCGAATGGAAGTGCTTTGCCGAACTCGACTGGAACCGAATCTATAAGGGCATGGCTAAGCCGGCTTTTGTGTTTGACGGTCGTAATATTCTTGATGCCGACGCCCTCCGTAAGATTGGTTTCGAAGTGTCGTCTATAGGCAAGGGTAAAGCAGAGTAATAACGGAATAGGTTTTTATTATGGCTTCTATCAGTGTGTTTGGTTTGGGATATGTTGGATGCGTGGGCATCGCGTGCCTTGCAAAACTTGGGCATAAGGTTGTCGGCTGCGATGTGGATTTCAACAAGGTCTCCCGTGTTGCTATGGGACTTCCGACCATCGTCGAGCGCGATATCGACGAAGTGATGATGGAAGGCTTCAAGGCGGGGCTCATCTCGGCGACGTCTTCTGCTGAAGAGGCTGTGCTCAAGTCTGAAATATCGTTCCTGTGCGTCGGTACCCCGAATGCATCTGATGGTAGGCTTGATACCTCGTTTCTCATGTCGGCGGTGAAGTCTATTGCCAACGCAATACGCTCCAAGTCTACGTTCCACATCGTGGTTATCCGTAGCACGGTGCCTCCTGGAACGAACGCCGCTGTTTCTGAACTCATTGAAAAGGTCTCCGGCAAGCGCGACGGCATTAACTTTACGGTGGTCTCGAACCCGGAATTTTTGCGTGAGGGGATGGCCGTTTCCGACTTCTTGAATCCGCCGATTACGGTTATCGGAAGCAGGAACCGCAGGGCCCTCAACAAGCTCAAGGAAATGTATTCGGGACTCGGCAGCGAGGTCGTGGAAGTCGACCCGAAGGTCGCCGAAATTATCAAGTTTGTCAACAATTCCTATCATGCGTTGAAGGTTGCCTTCGGTAACGAGATTGGCGCTATCTGCAAGAAACTCGATATCGACAGCCACCAAGTGATGGACCTGTTCTGCAAGGATACGCAGTTGAATATTTCCCCGTACTACTTTAAGCCCGGGTTTGCCTATGGTGGCTCGTGCCTCCCGAAGGATTTGCGCGGGCTCAACTTCCTTGCGGAATCGAACCAGGTGGAAGCTCCGATTCTCGGCTCCATCGAGAACAGCAATAACCTCCATATCCACCGCGTACTCGAGCGCGTACAGCAGATTGGCGTACGTTCGGTGGGTATTGTCGGCTTGACCTTTAAGGCGGGTACCGACGACCTCCGCAATTCTGCGGCTATTCGCCTTGCTGAAGCGGTTCTTGGCAAGGGTTGTACCCTCCGCATTTACGACCGCTACCTGAATATCGCGCGCGAGAAGGAAACGAACCTGAACGAACTCAACAAGCGCATCCCGCACTTGCTTCCGTTGCTGGACAAGGATGTGGAAAGCGTCGTGAGCAAGACTTCTCTTGTTATCGTGACTGTCAAGAATCCCGAAATACCTGATTTGATCCGCAAGTATCCGGAAATACACTTCTTGGATCTTGTGCGCATGAAGGACTCTGCGGTAGAAACGCTGCCGAACTATGAAGGATTCTGCTGGTAATAACGTCATGGAACTCGCTGGTAAAAAAGTCTGCATTGTAGTCGAAAATCTTCCTGTACCTTTTGACCGCCGCGTATGGCAGGAGTCGCTTGCCTTGAAGGAGGCAGGAGCCGAGGTTACAGTCATCTGCCCGAAAACGAAGAACTATCCGCTGGAATACGAGGAACTGGATGGAATAAAGATTTATCGACATCCGCTCCCCGAGGCGAACCGTTCCATCGAATACATCAAGGAATACCTCGGTGCGCTTTATCATGAGACGCGCCTGTTGTTCAAGGTGTTCCGCAAGCAGGGCGTGCAGGATGTAATTCATGCCTGTAATCCGCCTGACCTGATTTTCATTGCGGCGGCGCCGTTCTTCTTCTTTACTCGTTGCAAGTTCCTGTTCGATCATCACGATATCAATCCCGAACTCTGGATTGCGAAATTCGGCAAGAAGGGCCTTGGCTACCGTGCGATGCTTTTGGTGGAGCGCCTGACGTACCACTTTGCGAAGCATGCGATTGTGACAAACGAATCGTACAAGGAAATCGCGATGCGTCGAGGGCGTAAGTGCGAAGAGGATGTGACGATTGTGCGCAGCGGGCCGAATATTTCCAAACTCAAGGTGGGCCCGGCTAAACCCGAAGTCAAGAAGGGGTTCAAGTACCTCGTCGGTTACATTGGTGTAATGGGCAAGCAGGAGGGTATCGATCTTCTGCTGCAGTCGGTCGATTACCTTGTGCATAAGAAGAACCGTACCGATATCCGTTTCTGCATTATGGGTGGTGGCCCTGCTCTCGATGAACTGCGCCAGATGAACGAGCAGATGAAACTTACGGATTACGTGGAATTCCCGGGTCGCGTTTCGGATGAGTTCCTGGCCGATGTCTTGAATACTGCCGATGTCTGCGTGAACCCCGACCTGCCTTCTGAGATGAACGACAAGTCCACCATGAACAAGATTATGGAGTACATGGCGTTCGGAAAGCCCATCGTGCAGTTTACGCTCAAGGAAGGGCAATTCTCCGCGCAGGAGGCTTCGCTCTATGCGAAGAATACCGACACGGATGACTTTGCAGAAAAGATCCTCTGGTTGCTCGAAAATCCGGAAAAGGCTGCCGAAATGGGCCGCTTCGGTCGCGAACGCGTGGTGAACGAACTCAGTTGGGATTACGAGAAGCCGAAACTAATCGGTGCGTACAAGAAACTGCTGAAACTCTGATTCGTCTATTTCTGGGCGAAAATGGAATCTTGGGAGGCAAGAATGCTTTCCAGGTCTATTTTGATGTAATCAAGTTCGGTTAATTTCTTTCGAGCTGTCTTTTTGAGGTATGCATGCCTCTGTATAATCCAGTCCTTCAAGAAAAGGATGTTTTCGTCGTAGGTCGGTTGCGGAATGGGGTTGTATGGGCAGGTGAGCGTACGCTTGGAATTGCCCGCGCCAGCGGGAGCGCCGCAGTATGCCCAGCCGGAGTCAGAGTAGTTCCGTTGGAAGGATTCTCCGAAAAATTCTAGGATAGAATCGAGCTTGTTCTTGCCGAGTTCGTTGTCACTGACAAGATTCTCGAAGAGGGGCTCGATTTGCAGGAACCGCTCGCAGGCGATTTTTTCGAAGACGGAATCCTGGAATAAATCCTTCCACCATATGGCTCTTGCATGTATCCCAGTGGTGGATGAACGGGAGGATGATTTTGTATTGCCCATGGAGAGGTCGTAATCCCATACGGGGCCGGCTCTCAGTATGCCGTTATGGATGGAAAAGTATCTTGAACCGGTATGCATGTCGGGGTCGTTGACGAATTCCTCGATCCAGTAGTGGTCTATCATGGAACGCAGGTCGACGAATTTCATATACTCCCTGATATCCTTGGTCGAAATCGCGGTTTCAATATTGTAGAGCTCCTTTTTTAGAGACTCCAGCTGGGCTTCTGTAGGGGACTCGGGTTCTGCCATGGCAAGCCGGAAGGAATCGAGCGGGGATAGGGTGTAGGTAACGTCCTTCTTTTTGCGTTTTTCGACGTATTCGAAAAGGAAATCCCCTTTGTTGATATCGTAGGGAATGCGGTTCTTGCCAAACTCGATTTTTTCTGCAAGTTGATAATTGCCGACGTATTCGTCGTTGAACCAGACATCTAGAAAATACGATTTGGGGGAGTATTCAAAAGATAGGTTGCTTGCGAGGTCGAAAATCAGTTTGTTCCGGATTAGGGTCGGGTCGAAGGGATTGGAGAGGAGGACCCATTTCTTGGCTTTTCCCATGCCGAAGAAATCGATTTTCTGGTTGAATTTTATATTGTACGGTTTCTTCGGGGCTTTTGCGGTTGAGTTTCCCCGGATGCGGATATAGCCGGGTTCTGTACGATCCGGAGTCGGCGAAAAGTAGGAGTAGTGCTCTACGGCATCAAAGAATAGGAAGAACGCAGGGGTGAAATCCGACGAGTTGGGATTCTCGCATTGGATGAAGAGTTTCGGTGAACGCGAGTCTGGGATCACGCCTGCAGTGGGGATGGGCTGGGTTGTACTTGCAGTGATGTCTACGGGGTCGATTGCTAGCTCGTCGTCGAACTTTGTGGAGGAGTTCGCGATGGAGGGCATGTCTTCGAAATTGCTGCAACTGCTGAAAACGCTGCCGAATCCGGTAGCCAAAAAAACGCTGGCAATATAAAGACGGGCGCTTTTCATGGGGTAATCCGAGTTTTTTGGTGGTCTTTCCCGTGAAAAATATATTAGTGGGTGCCTTTTTGGGCCCCCTCTTATCAAAGTTCTGTTGTCAAATTGTAAACAGGCGCACTGCTTGAACGAAAAAATCCTATAATTGTATCGTAATGGCGCTATCCTGGTATTTAAAAAGATTACGTACCTTTTCTGCAGGGGAAATATTCTACCGCATTCGTCAACGGATCCGTACGCATGTGCTGGACTGGATAAAGCTTGACGATAGCGACTATACGCACGAGAAACCGGACTGCCCGATTGTTCTGGACTCGAACGCCCACTGCTTCTATCCGATTTTCGAATCCAGCGTGGATATCTTCAAGGATATTGACTGGCATCTGGATGTATCGACGGAACGGCGCTTCCCTAGGACTTTTTCGCATGCGATTGATATCCGGAGCGATAAGTATGGCAGTGCAAAGCATGTGTGGGAAGTGAATCGCATGCAGTTCCTGCTGCATATTGCCTGGCTCTTCAAGACGACTGGCCAGCAAAAGTACCTGGTGCTTTTCTGCCATCACCTTGGAATGTGGAAGGATGCAAATCCCTACCTGGTCGGTGTCAACTGGTATAGCAATATCGAAGTGAACCTGCGCCTAATCTGCTGGTTTTTCTGCTGGGACCTGCTGGATATAGACGGCCTCCGCAAAGAGAATCCGATTGTCGATAGCTTTGTTGCTGAAATTTGGAACTATCTCATTCGAGACCATGCCTGTTTCTCGTACAAGCATCCGTCGTTCTACTCGTCGGCGAATAACCACTTGATTGCTGAATATGCAGGCCTGTTCATTGCTGCATGCAAGTGGAACATCCCTCACCGGAACTCGCGCCTGAAGTATGCCCAAAAAGGGCTCGAACGTGAAATCCTGAAACAGAATACGTCCGAAGGGGTAAACCGCGAAGAGGCCGCGGAATATATCCAGTTTATTGATGACTTCTTCTTGATAGCAGCAGTTGTGGGCGATGCTACGGGGCATCCGTTCTCTGCAACGTACAAGGACCGCCTCCATGCGATGGCGCGCTATATGGATGCCATGCTGGACATGAACTGCAATTACCCGATGTATGGCGACGGTGACGACGGATTCGTGTTACGCCCTGATGCGGGCGGGCATTTCAATAATTTCAAGTCGTTGCTTGTTTCCTTCGCGACATACTTCGGCGATTCCTCGTTCAAGCGCGAAAACCTTGCCTGGGATGAAAAAAATGAAATTTTGTTCGGGAAGGAAGGCCGCGAGAAGTTTGATGCTTTGCCCGTAGCGCCGATTTCCTCACTAGACGGCAATCGCTTCTTCGCTGAAAGCGGGCATTTTATTTTCCGCAAGGCAGAGCAGGCTGATGCCGGTGCTGTGGCCCGAGAGACGTATATGCATTTCGATGCGGCTCCGCTGGGTTACCTGAGTATCGCCGCGCATGGGCATGCGGACGCACTTTCGTTCATATTGCATGTAGATGGTTCCCCAGTTCTTGTTGACCCGGGAACGTTTACTTACCATACGCATAAGGATTTACGTCGTTATTTTGTTAGCACCCTTGCTCACAATACGGTATGCGTGAATGGCAAGAATCAGGCGGAGCAGGCTGGCCCGACGATGTGGCTCAAGCATTATAAGGTGAATGTTGTTTCGAACGATGAGATGCTGGGGTTTGCCGAGGCAACGCACAACGGGTATGAATCCGAAGGCGTGTCGCATAAACGTCGTGTGGAATTTAACCGTGATACTGAAGAATTCATCATTGCCGATACTCTGCGATGCGAACGGAAGGTTTCTCTTGAAATACCGTTCCATTTGCATCCGTCGGCCACAGTGAAGCTGAATGGTTCCACTGCTGAAATATCTGTGCCGGGGAGCCGCCATGTGGTAATGGAATTCGACAATAAGCTCTCTTACGAGATACGTGAAGATGGCTGGTATTCAGAGCACTTTGGCGAGAAGGTTCCGGCAAAGTACTTGTACGCGAAAATAGACCGTGAAGGTAGTGTTGAATTCGTAACGAAAATCAGGATTCTGTAATTTTCTCTACCTGCTGTGCGTCTTCAATTCCCTCTAGGGAATGTTCCTTATAGATGTGTCCCATGAGAAGGCCTTCAATCAGGAATACGAACGCAGTGTTGTTCCCAATGTGGCCGGACAGTGTAAAGAATAGCGTGCTGCAGAAAACCAGCTCGTATCCAATCGATGCCGCCCATGAGTTCTTCCGACGCCTAAAGAAAATAAAGAAAAGGCCTATGCTGTAGAGGTAGTAGGCGAAAAGCCCGATAGCTCCGTAGTCGATGAGAGTTTTAAAGACGATGGATTCCAGACCTCCGATATCTGCATCGTTTATGGGCCTACCTTCATCATCGTAGTCAAAGACATTCTTTGTGTAGCCGACGCCATTCCCAAATATGGGACTTTGCTGTATCTGGAAAAATGTGAAAAGAAGTTGCTGCTGGCGCATCGAAAGAGAACTTCCCTGGCTTTCTTTAGAAAATTCGTCGATGGCCATGTTGATATAGGCTGCGCTTATGAAAAAGCAGATGCCGATGCATGCAATTTTCAGCATGATGGATCGCTTTTGGAGGAAAATCAGGAAGGCGCCTATTGCCGCACAAACCATGCCTGTTCTAGAACCGCTCAGGAACAGATTAAGGGTTAGCAGAGTATAGAGAATGGCGAGATTCTTCTTTTCCCAGTTGGGCTTGTTCCATAGGGATACAAAAAGCATGAACAGGCAGCATAGCAACGTACCGTAGGCTGTTGGGTGTGCCGTAGTAAGCATTGCGCGGATTCGGTAGTCCCTGATGCAGGTGACGATGGAATCGAGTGAGTGGTATCCGCTATAGATGGGGAACGCCCGGCAGATGTAGGTGTAGGGGTAGTTTCCCTGTAATAAGATTTCTAGGATGCCGAAAATACAGATGACGACCGTGATGGAATAAAGCCCTTTCATGATGTCGTCGATACTGGAGTGCCTCGTTATTAGGAATGCAGCCAATAGATATCCGTATAGTTCGATAAATTCTCGCGTACAGGCATAAAATTGCTTGACGGCGAAACCCTCATTGAAATATACAGAAGCGAAGTGGCATATGAGGATAAGTAGCAGGAATATCTTGAGCGGAAAAGCCTTTAGGTCTTCAAAGAGGTGTTGCCGGTCTTTTATGCACGAGACGAAGAGGAAACCATAAAGAAATAGGTCCTGGGGCCTTACCGTAGGGGATTGAAGAAAGCTGATTCCGAGAGGAAAAAGAACTATGCCAAGAAATAACGCTAGAAAACGGGCTTTCAAGGACCCTATGACCATGATGGTCAATAGCGAGAAAAGGATGGCATAGACAATGGCGGTTAACATAAAGGCGGCTTTTTCCTTTAAATATAGGAAGATTTTGGTGATGGCCTAGATGACAATAATTAAATTTACGCTGAAACAAGGATCCCTTATGGGTATGGAAAAGAAGTACGATTTTTTAATTGTTGGCTCGGGCCTTTTTGGTGCGACGTTCGCCTATCGGGCCAGGAAGGCGGGGAAACGCTGCCTGGTTATCGATAAGCGTTCGCATCTCGGCGGGAATGTCTATTGCGAAAATACGGAAGGCATCAATGTCCACAAGTACGGTGCGCATATTTTCCATACGTCCAACAAGGCCGTGTGGGATTTCGTGAATTCGATTGTCGAGTTCAACCGCTACACCAATAGCCCTGTGGCCAACTACAAGGGCAAACTCTATAACTTGCCTTTCAACATGAACACGTTCTACCAGATGTGGGGCGTGAAGACTCCGGAAGAGGCGCGCGCGAAAATCGAGGAGCAGAAGGCGGATGCCGTTGCATCGCTGAATGGTCGCGAACCCGCCAACCTGGAAGAACAGGCGCTGACGCTTGTAGGCAGGGATATTTTCGAGAAACTGATCAAGGGCTATACCGAAAAGCAGTGGGGCCGCAAGTGCGAAGACTTGCCCGCCTTCATCATAAAGCGCCTCCCGGTGCGCCTGGCTTTTGACAACAACTACTTCAACGACCGCTACCAGGGCATTCCCATTGGCGGGTACAACAAACTGATTGACGGTCTGCTGGAAGGCATAGAAACTCGGGTGAACGTGGATTTCTTTGACGATCGCGCCCATTGGGAATCCGTTGCCGACAAGATTGTCTTTACGGGAAAGCTCGACGAATTTTACGGATACCGTTTTGGCAAGTTGGAATACCGTACGGTCCGCTTCGAGAACGAGACCCTGGATATGCCTAATTACCAGGGCAATGCCGTGGTGAACTATACCGAGCGAGAAATCCCTTATACCCGCATTATCGAACACAAGCATTTTGAAATGTTTGGGCAGACGGTCTATGATTGCCCCAAGACGGTTGTTTCCAGGGAGTATTCGACGGAATGGACCGAGGGCATGGAGCCGTATTACCCCGTAAATGATTCGCGCAACAACGAACTCGCCGGAAAATACCGTGCCCTTGCTGCGCAGGAGCCTTCGGTCATATTCGGCGGGCGCCTTGCCGAATATAAGTATTACGACATGGCTCCGATTATTGAACGCGTATTGAATTTGGAAATCTAGTTCGGAAACTGTATGGAAAAATTACTGACGATAATCATCCCTACGTACAACATGGAAAAGTACTTGAACCAGTGCCTGGATTCCCTGTTGACGGAGAAGGCCCGGGGCTTGCTGGATATCCTTGTCGTTATCGATGGAAGCAAGGACCGTTCGTCGGAAATCGCACACGGGTATGCGGACAAGTATCCGGAAACGGTTCGCGTTATCGACAAGGAGAACGGCAATTACGGGTCCTGCATCAATCGCGGGATTCTTGAAGGCCGTGGCAAGTATGTGAAGATCCTGGATGCCGACGACCGCTATGATATTGCTGTTCTGGACGACTACCTTGACGCTCTAGCCAAGGCCGATGTGGACCTGTTCCTGAGCGATACCCTGCAGGTGACCGAAGATGGTGACACCGTGAAGGAAATCCGGTTCTCGATGCCTGCGGGCGAAACGTTGAATTTTGACGATTACTGCAAGGTCGACGAACTGCCCATGCACAGCATTGCCTACAAGTTGGAAAATGTCCGCAGGCTGGGCTACAGGCAGACGGAAGGGATTTCGTATACCGATACGGAATGGGCGTTCTTTCCGATGCAGGCGGTAAAGACCTGCTGCTATTTCCCGAAGCCGCTGTACCGCTACCTGATAGGGCGTGCGGGGCAGACGATGGCTCCGGAGGTCTACAGGCGGGGCCGTAGCCAGGAACTGATTATTACCAAGCGCATGGTGGAATTCTGGGATGCACTCCCCGAAGAAGAGAGAAAGTATTTCGACCAGTATCTGGTGCATCGCTTGCGCCGCATCTACATGCAGAACATGGTGCGGAACGAAGAAGGCGACAACGATTTCCTGATAGAGATGGACAAGTTCATCGAATCGAAATCTCCGCGCCTGTACAAGGTTCTCGACGACTGCCTTTACGGCAAGCGCGAAAAGATTCCGTTTATCAAGGAATGGCGCAAGAATTACAAGCCGTCCTTGAAATTCCGCCTGTGCGTGAAGTTGCATAGGCTCATGGGCAACCAGAAGTAGCGTATGAAGGTCGCGTACATCAGCAACCTGCCTTTTGCAGATGCGGATTTTCCGCTAGTCCGCGAGATGCAGCGGCAGGGTGTCGATGTATATTTTTTCATATATGTCTCTGTCTATAGCCACCGTGCGACGCTCGTAGATATTCCCGAAGTCTACAGGAAGCAGGGAATTTTCCCCGCGACAGTCTATGAGGAGTTCAAGGCGTACGAAGGCTACATGGACATGTCGAAGGTGTTTGTTGTCAATAGCCTGCACCAGTCCGATTTCCACCCGGCGAACATCCGCACGATGCTGTCGCTGGTGAGCAAGATCAAGAAGCTGGGCGTTGATGCGGTGAACATTACCTGGCCCCCGCGCCGCAACAAGATGCTCCTGTACCTGCTGCGGAAAAAGCTGGTATTCACCCTGCACGACCCGTTCCCGCATTCTGCAAAGAACAACCGCGAGTTTGAATTTTGCCGCAAGCTGGCGTTCCGCTGGATTCCGAAAATCATCCTGCTGAACGATGCGCAGACGGAAAAGTTCTGCGAGGTGTACAAGTTCCCGCGGAGCCGGCTTTTCCATGCACGGCTCGGGAAATACGACTGCATCAACTACCTGTCCGAAAAATCTTCCAGCTCGCAAGAAAATCTGGTTGGGTTGCCGGAATCCCTGCGCGGGCAGAAGTACATCTTGTTTTTCGGCCTGATTGCTCCCTACAAGGGCGTTGAATTCCTGCTGCAGGCCTTCGGTAAACTACAGCAGAAACACCCTGATATCAAGTTGCTGGTTGCGGGCTCGGGCAGACTGTATTTCGATGAATCGCTGTACAGGGGGAATGCGAATGTGGTCCTGATGAACCATTATGTGCCCCTGGCGCAGTTAGCAAGCCTGTTGAAAAACGCGCTGTTTACGGTCTGCCCCTACAAGGATGCCACTCAGAGTGGTGTGGTGCAGACGGCGTTCTCCATGGGGACTCCGATAGTCGCTTCGGATGTAGGTAACTTTGCGAAAGCCATAGAGAACGGAAAGTCTGGTGTGATTGTCCCGCCATGTGATGTCGATGCGCTGACAGGCGCGATGGCGGACCTCGTGGAACATCCGGAAAAACTAGAATCGTTCCGCAAGTATATCGCCGGCGAAGGGCTCGAAAGGAACGGTTGGGAAGAGGTGGTAACGCAGTACCTGAACTGCTACGAGGCCAGAGTATAATGAAATTCTCGTTCGTCATCTTGCATTACAATGCCTTGCCCGATACCATCGAGTGCATCGATTCGATAAAGAAGTGCGTCGGAAGGGATTGCGGTATCGTGGTTGTCGACAACAAGTCCCCGAACGGGACTGGCGTGGAACTCGATGCGAAGTACCGCGATGATACCCAGGTGACGGTAATCTTGAATCCCGAAAACGAGGGGTTTGCCCGCGGGAACAATGTCGGATTCCGGTATGCGAAGGAATACCAGAATCCTGACTTTATCGTGATGCTCAATAACGATACGATGATTCTGCAGGATGACTTTGCTGCCCGCGTAGAGAAGGAATACGAACAAAGTCATTTTGCCGTCTTGGGACCGGTTATCAAGACGCCGCACAAGCCCTACAGTTCCAACCCGGGGCCTTCGAAGTTGCCGTCGGAAAACTGGTACAAGAAGTATGTGCGCAAGGTCTCGTTCAAACTGTTCCTGAACCGGATTTTCGGGCTGGATGCCGTCTACGAGTGGCTCTTGCGCAAACTGCTCGGGCAGAAGGACAAGAAGTTCGATGAATCCCTGCTCACGCGCCGTGCGGAAAATGTGTTGCTGCACGGGAGCTTCCTTATTTTTTCGCGAGACTACATTTCCAAGTTTGATGGCCTGAACGACCGCACGTTCCTGTATCACGAAGAACGCCTGCTGTTCCTGCGCCTCCTGCAAAACGGCATGAAATCCGTCTTTACACCGGATATCGAAATCTTCCACAAGGAAGATGCCGCAACGAAGACCGTTTCGGCAAAAAGCCGCCTGAAACGCCGTTTCCAGTACGAACATTACATCAATTCGGCTAAAGTCATGCTGGATGTAATGCGGAATGGCGAAAACTAGTATATATTAAAAGAGTCCGCTGAGGTGTATTGATGACTAGATGGACGCCTTTTTTTGTTCTCTGGCTTCTCACATTTTTCTTTGTTATTGCTTGCAGCAATAGCGCGTCTGAGTGTATGGAAGGAGAGGGCGCGGTGGACTCGTCCAGTTCCGAGGCATCTGAGAATATTCCCGAAATAGAAGGAATGATTGTTGTCCGTGGCGGTACGGTGACACTCGGTAGCGATGACACGAAGTACAGGCCATCGGAACGCCCCGCCATGAAGGTCCGCCTGGACTACGGCTTCAATCTTGGCATACACGAGGTGACCTGCGGGGAATACCGCGACCTTGCGAAGAAGATGAGCCTCAAGAAATTCGGCAAGTGCGAAAATGATAGCCTGCCGCTTTCCGACGTCACCTACTACGATGCGGTACTCTTCGCAAACGCCAAGAGCAAAAACGGGAAAAGCGATACGGCCTACGCCTACGGCAACGCGGTGTACGATGCCGAGGGCCACTGCACGAACCTGGAAGCGCTCGTGTTCCACCCCGAAGTAGAAGCATACCGCCTGCCGACCGAGGCGGAATGGGTGCTCGCCGCATCGCAGGGCTGGAACCCCGCGAAGTACAGCTGGAATGCGGACAACTCGGAATACCATGCGCATGCTGTCTGCAGTGCGGGCGCGGATACCCTCGGGTTCTGCGATCTCGCGGGTAACGTGAAGGAATGGGTGAACGACTGGGCCGGCAGCTTCTTCGACACGACGGTCACGAACTACCTGGGCGCACCCGACGGTGGAGATCTCGGCGAGCGCGTGCTGAAGGGCGGCTACTTCTCGGAAAGGGTGTCCGAGATGAACGTCGTCGCCCGCGGTGACGACTATACCGTGGTGGGCTCCAGCCGCGCCGAACGCATCGGGTTCAGGCTCGCCTTCGGGCGCATCCCGGACCCCGTATGGCTCGACGCCAGCGGGCACGCGAAAGCGAGCGTCGTCACGCCGCTTGCCGGCGCGACGTCACTGAAGGCCCGTACCGGGACCTACAACATGGTCCTCGCCTTCCGCAACGACATCAGCGGGAATCTCGCCTACATCGACTACCGCGACGGAAGCCTTTCCGTGACCGAGATCGACGACTCCCTGGATGTCTATCATCCGGACATATCCCCCGATGGCAGGCGCGTGGCCTTCTGTACCGGGCTCGAGGGTGTCGCGGGCAAGTCCGCGCTGTACGTGCGCGACCTGGATGCCGAAGGGGGCAACCTCGTGAAACTCGACGTCGGGAGCGCCGCCATCCCGCGCTGGCGTGTGCTCGGGAGCGGCGACACCGTGATCGTCTATGTGACCGACGCGGGCAACAACAAGGACGAGACCGCGTTCAGAAGCGCTTCCACATGGCAGGTCAAGTTCGCCGCAGGCAAGTTCGGTACGCCGGAAAAACTCTTTGACGGAGCCTTTCACGGCGGCATCAGCGAGGACTACACGCTCGCCGTTACGGGAGCGCGGCTGCTCCGCGCCCGCGTCGCCGATGCCGGCTCGTCGCTCACAGAAAATGCCCGCAACGTTATCTGGTACGACAGTGCACAGGCCTGCAACGCGTCGCTCGCGCAGGACGGCAGCAAGCGTACCGCGTTCCTCGACTTCGGCGGAAAACCCGGCCGCAAGTTCGCCGGGGAGGACTACGCCACGCACGAACGCATCCTTGTCGCCGACAGTAGCGGGAAACTGGTGCAGACCCTCAAGGCGCCTGCTGGCTACACGTTCGACCATAGCGAATGGGCGAGCGACGGCGTGACCTCGAACATTGTGGCGACACTTGCGAATGCAGATGGCGCTCATACGAGAATCGTGCTCGTGAGCCCCTCCGACAGCAGCGTCCTGGAACTCGCCGCAGGCGAGGAAATCTGGCACCCGTGCCTGTGGGTCAATCGCAATGCGTCAAATTTTCCCTCCGATGCTACGCAGGCCGATGACTCTACTGGAACAGGCCGTGCCTTCATTCCAGATCTGGATTCTGCAGGGATTTACTTTTTGCCTGGCGGTGATGAGGAAAGTATCATATGGCGATACAAGATGGAATTGCTGTGGGAATATAAGGATTTGGCCGATGTCGTTGTCTTGGGGTCATCACGAGTGCTTTATGGAATTGACCCGACATTGTTTTCTGAGGACCATCTTGCGATTAGTATGGCTAACTTGCACAATACGATAAAGGGGTCAAAGTATATTTTCGATAATTATGTAATTACGCATATGAAAAACTTGAAATATGTTGTCTTGGGTGTTGATATTGATCGAGGATATTTGGTTTCGGGAAATAGTTTCTTCCATAAAAAATACAAGGAAATACCCGGTTTTTCTTATGATGTAAATCATCAGTACTGGAAAAATCAGTCTACGGATTTTATGGTTGAAGCCGTGAGGAATGCTCCTGGTTCAACGAAATATTCAGAGATCATTTTGCCTACGCGTGGACATTTTAAATACACGTCATCTAGTGGGTGGGGATCTTCTCCTACTGTGAAGAATGATAGTTCTTGGTATGATGAGAATCCCAAGTTGTACTACGACAATTTTCAGGTTTTGGAAGATTTTATAAAAAAATGTCAGGAAAGAGGTGTCTATATTATTGGAGTTATTTTGCCGCAAAGTCCTGACTACAAAAATACGGGCGCTTTTGGCTTTGGAGGCATTAGAAGGAGTGTTGCGCCGGATTTGATAGAAGAAATATCTGGTTTGAGCGATAAATATTCGAGATTTATCTTGTTGGACGAAAATAAAATGGGAAATCACGATTATACAAGTGAAATGGCTCTTGACTGTAGTCATTTAAACCATGCTGGTGCCGAACAGTTAACTCACCGTATCGATTCTCTCATCAAGACGTTGAATATTGATTTTGATAACTAAGGCTTGGCACGCTATGAGATGTTTGCTGATTTGCTTATTCCTGCTTGTCGTTGCCTGCAGCAACAGCGATTCGCTGGATATTTCCAAGGATGATTCCGACAATTCTGCTACGGGATATGACGAAAATGCAGAATCTACGTCTGGCAAAGAGGATACAAATGAATACTTGGATACAAGTGATTTGCAACCCTTGGAAATTTCTGAAATCCTGACGCACAATCTAGACTGGGTTGACGAATACGGGGAAACCCCAAGTTGGATAGAAATATACAACCCGAACAATTGCCCGTTTTCTTTAAAGAACTTCTATTTGTCGAATGATTCTGCCTTGGAACAAAAGTGGCGGTTCGGCGACATTGTAATCAAGGCCAATTCATATAAAGTTTTTTTCTGTGACAAAAAGAATACTGCGAACCATACCAGTTGGAAATTGAAAGAAAATGGTGGAACAATCTTTCTGCTAGATTCCTTGCTTAATGTAGTCGATTCCGCCTCATACCCAGATCTACCTTCGGGAGTCAGTTTCGGTAAAAACAAAAAAAAGGTTTGGGGGTTCATTTCGGCTCCGTCACCGGAAGCTGTAAATAGGAATTCGACTTGGTACAGAAATCTAAGCGAGGAAGTTTCCGTCGAACCAGATGCGGGCTTTTACTCGGAACCCATAACAATACAACCACCTGCAGTGAATTCTTCGGGGACGGTCCGTTGTACTCAAGACGGGAGTATCCCCGATAGCCTGTCTCCTATTTTTGATGCGCCCATCACTATACGGCAAAACACAATATTGCGTTGTGGTCTTTTTAAGGCGAAAACACTCACAAAGTCGATTATGACAAATTCCTATTTCATCGGCGAAAATACAAAGATGTCGATTGTTTCTATTAGCATCGATCCAAAATTCTTCGAAGAAACCTATTATTACAACAACCATTCTTGCAATAACCCGGATCCCGATGCCGGCTACCTCAAAGACACCGAATATCCAGTTCATGTGGAATACTTTGAAAATGGTGTAGAGTCCAAGGAAAGGGCCTTTGAAATTGATGCCGGTTTAACCATTGGCGGCAACTGCACCCGCTATTTGCCCAAGAAGTCAGTCGATATAAAAATGCGTGAAGACTATCAAGACGGAAGACTCCAGTATGCTCTTTTTGATGTCCGGCCTGAAAAGAACATATTCAAGGCTTTCCGCCTGAGAAACCTCGGAAACCGATACAGTCAAGATTTCTTTGGCGATGCGGCCTTTACAAGCCAACTCGAAGGTACCGGTGTGGACTACCAACGCCATCATCCGGTTCTCGTTTTCTACAACGGTGAATTCTACGGAATCCACTACATTCGCGAAAAGCTCAATAGATACTATATCGAAACGAATTACGGAATAAAGGCAGAAAATGTCACCGTCGTAAAACACATTAACAACAGCTTCGAAGGTGACTCCTCGGGGGAATATGAAAGTCTAATCAGGTGGATTGCAGAATCGGACTTGTCCGATAGCCTGTCGTACAATTCTATACTCCAGCGAATGGATCTCAACAACTTTGCGAATTACATGGCCTTCGAAATTTACAGCCTCAATGACGATTGGCCAACAAATAATGTCCGTGTATGGAAGGCGAAAAATACCCCTTGGAAATTCATGGCTTACGACATGGATTGTGGTTACGACAAGGACTTGCCATCATGGGAAAATAGCGACAAGAATATTTTCAATTGGATTAGGAACAAGTCGACGGAGCGTTCCTTTGCTCAAGTCTATACGAAGCTCATTCAAAACAAGGATTTCAAGAGAAAGTTTATCAACCACTCCGCAATAATGTTCAATAGCTACCTAACCGAGAAAAAAATATCGACTATAATTCAAAAATTGAGAAAAACCATAGAATCCAAGCAAATGGATAGGGACAAGCAGAAGTTCCCTAGAAAATCGTCGAAGGATGGCGACGCCATTATACAGTGGGCTAAGGAACGCGATGTTTCCGTTCGAGAGGATTATAGACAAGAATTCAATCTCGGCAAGGATATTGCCATAACGCTATTTGCGAAAGGACGTGGGAAAATTACCGTAGACGAAATGGAACTGCCTGTTGATTCCCAATCGGATGGCTATGAATGTACTTTTTTTGAGGGAAACGACCTTCTTCTAGAGGCCGTTCCGCAGGGCGGAAGCGTGTTTGCCGGATGGTCCGACGGAAGCTTCGAAAATCCGCGCCTTGTATCACCCGAGGGAGACTCTACTTTTACGGCCATATTCAAATAGTCAAAGCGGTTTGCCCGCACCGCCCGCTGCATCATGGACTAGGAACTTGCTATAGGGAAGATGAAGATGAGAAAACTTGTTGCATTTCAGTTGGCCGTACTTTTTTCGGCGCTTTATTTTGTTGCCTGTAGCAACAGCGATTCGCTAGATATTTCTAGGGATAGTTCCGGCGATTCTGCTTCGGAACCCGATACGTCCGCCGAGAGCAATGATTCCCTGCCTTCTAATGGCGAGTACCTTGTCGATGCCCGCGATGGTCAGAGGTACAGGATGGTAACCATCGGGGGCTATACCTGGATGGCGGAAAACCTGAATTACGAAACGGACAGTAGCACGTGTTTTGACGATCCCGATTTTTGTGAAAAGTTCGGAAGGTCCTACTCCTCTGAAGATGCAAGAAATCCTTCGATATGCCCTGTTGGCTGGCACGTGCCCGACACTAATGATATTGACCGGCTGATGTCGTTCGTGGGTTGGAATAGAGCGTGTAAAGTTCTCAGGTCGGTTGACGGATGGGATGGCGAATCGGGTACCGATGAGTACGGCTTTTCGTTTCTCCCGTCTGGCCTGGGGCAATTATGGACCCGTGAAGGTTATTACATGGACTTTAGTTCTGATGATGACAAGGTGGAACTGTATCGTGGCCGCGACCATGGCCATATACGCTGTCAGAAGGATTACCCTCCAATAGAGAAGACTGCCGTTCCCTGCAAGACAGAAACGGAAGATAACTGCGAGTATGGCACGTTGACAGATGCACGCGATGGACAGGTCTACAAGACCGTAAAAATCGGGAACCAGTGGTGGATGGCAGAAAACCTCAATTATGGGGCAAACTTCAGGAACTGTTGCGATGGTGAAGAATGCTTTAAACACGGTAATCCCTACATGTATCACGTTTGGAGTAATAGCAACGTTGATATCGGCGCTGATTCAGCTTGCCCTGCAGGGTGGCGCTTGCCGAAACGTTCGGATATGGACACCTTGTTCGCTGCGGTGGGCGGCGACTCCGTTGCGGGCTTGGTTCTTGGCTCGAGGAATGCCTTTAGGTCCGGGAAAAAGGCGGGGACGGACGCTTACGGCTTTTCGGCTATCTATATGCTGCAACGATTAAGCGATATGGATAGGGATGATACGCCCTGGTGGATGGAAAATAGCTATACAAGAAGATTTTGGGTGGATCGGGGATCTTTGGAATATTCGGGCTGTTACTTTGATTTGAATGATTCTTCCGCTACAATGGGTTGCTTTATCGACGTTGCAACTCCATACGCGTCTGTACGTTGTATAAGGGATGCTTCTGTGGACGATGGAATGGAAGAAGGCTATTCTACATTGAAGGCTTCTTCTTCGGAGATTCCATGCGAGGGGACGTTTGTCGTGGGTGATTCCCGATGCAGGAACAAGGATGAAGATAACTGTGAATATGATTCGCTGACGGATGCGCGCGACGGCCAGGTCTATAAGACCGTGAAGGTCGGAAGTCAGTGGTGGATGGCGGAAAACCTGAGGCTTAATTCTGACGGCAGCATGTGCTTCAATAATCAGTCAGAGGAATGCGAAAGCAGGGGCAGGTTCTATTTGTGGAGCGCTGCGATGGATAGTGTTGGCCGGTATTCGGACGATGGAAAGGGATGTGGCTACGGTGCTGAATGTTCTCCGACAAAACAGGTGCGGGGCGTTTGTCCTGATGGATGGCATATTCCAAGCAGGAGCGAATGGGCTGTCTTGGATAGCTTCACTCATGATTTGAGGGCTTGGAAATATATGGACACGCTGCATTGGGACAGGTACGGTGAAACCCCGGAAAACCTGAAGTGGGATGAATGGGATACGGATTTTCTTCTCGCTCAGGGAACGATGCTGATGTCTGAAGACGAAGGTGAAAACGGTTTTGGCCTTGATATGCGTGCTGTGGGCTATGGTAAATGGAATGGAAAGAGGATGGATTGGCATGGTGATTATATTATCTTCTGGACTTATTCCGATGAGAAGTCTAAAGGCCCTCGTTTTAGTGAGGAAATCCCCCAGATTGTAGATGTGGGTATTGATGAAGAAAGAAAACCTGAGCTTTTTTTTCAGAAGATGAGCCTTAGCAGTGCGGTTCCAGTCCGCTGCGTCAAGGACTAGGAACTTGCTATAGGGAAGATGAAGATGAGAAAACTTGCTGCATTACAGTTGGCCGTGCTTTTTTCGGCGCTTTACCTTGCCGCCTGTAGCAACAGCGTGTCCGGGAATTCTGATGAATCCGGACCTTCCGGATCTTCAAGCAGTGCGACGATAGAGAGTTCCAGCGAACAGTCTGACGGCATTGTGCCACCATGTAAAACGGAGAGCGAGGATAATTGCGAGTATGGTTCCGTGGTGGATGAGCGCGATGGTCAGGTCTATAAAACGGTGAAAATTGGTGACCAGTGGTGGACTGCCGAGAACCTGAATTACGGAAGTACTGCTAAGAATTGCTGTGAGAGCGATGCTTGCATAAGGCCTGGCCGTGCTTATGATAGCAAAGAAGTCCTGAATGCTTGTCCTGCGGGTTGGCATTTGCCCACAAAAGCTGAGTTCAGGAAATTGATTGCTATGGTGGGTGGAGATTCTGTTGCGGGGCGAGTGCTCGGTTCCAGCAATCTTTACGATTGTGAAAACTGCCCGGCAGGGACCGATGATTATGGTTTTTCTGCCGTTAGGGTGTATGGGGAATATTGGGGTGCTCCCCGACTTGAAAGATCATTCTGGAGTTCTACCGATGTCTCGGATACAGCCTTTGAAAATGATTCTGATGCAGATATGTATAAGAATGCTAGGTATGCTTTTCGTTTGGAAGATACGTTGGCTAGAGTCTCTCTTGTGAGTGAATGGGAGACTCGCATGAAGTTGCATGCTCGTTGCGTCAAGAATACGACTGCGGCTCCTAAAATTTCTCATGGAATAGAACTTCCGTGCAATAGTTTAACTACCGGTACCATTCTGGACCGTTGCAGGAATTCGAAAGAAGACCATTGTGAGTATGGAACACTGACGGACGAACGTGACGGGCAGGTCTACAAGACTGTGAAAATAGGAGACCAGTGGTGGATGGCGGAAAACCTGAATTTCCGTTATCTGCAAAAGACGGAATCGCTGGATTCGAGCAGTTTCTGCCGGAACGATTCGCTTGCGTATTGCGAAAAATACGGAAGGGAGTATTTATGGAGCGCCGCGATGGATAGCGCGGCATTATACTCTACAAATGCGAAAGGATGCGGCCTTGGAACGCCTTGTGCTCCGGAAACTCCGGTTCGGGGAGTATGCCCTGCGGGTTGGCATATCCCGAGCAAAGACGAATGGAACACTCTGTTTTGGGAAACAGAGCCTAATATTTATTATGAGTATTACAATTGGGATGCAAGTGGTGAACACAGTTATAATGGTTATATGCTGATGTCTGAGGAAAGCTGGGGCGATTATGGGCCTAGAGGCACGAATCGGTTTGGGTTTAACGCGTTTTCGGGGGTGTTCTGGAGTTCGACGATAGGCAAATATACGCCTGAATCGATGTGGTATGTGTATGTTTGTACATTGGGGGGTGATGAAGAATACATTGGAGTTGATGATCAATTGGGAGACAGAAGGAACCTCTATCCTGTCCGCTGCATCAAGGACTGAATTTATCCTATAGATCCGTAGCCCTGACATACAGCAGGTTGAACATCCCGTAGCCGGCTTTGTTCCTGTTGCTGTAATAGGTGTCGCGGTATTTTACTTTGTTTGTATCTAGTAGGTATACCCGATATAGATCGCGGGTCAGTTCCTTTTGCGCGTTGTCCCAGCCGGAAATCTGCTTGTAGGGCCACTGCCTGGAATCTTTCCCGATGTAGCCTGCTAGGAAGTCGAGCGCCCTGTAGAATGAACGCCCTTGGATTTCGGTCGCCTTGCGGATGTCGAGCCCGCTGTTTCTTGCGATGGTGTAGAAGTCCAGCATGTGCGATAGGTTGTACCAGGAATAGTGAAACGCGAGTGTACGCTTGAGTTCTTCGGGCTGCCTCCCGTCCTTTTCGACCTGCTTCAGGATATGCCTTTCCGCGAAATGCGCGATGAGCCGTTCTGCCGTTTTGCGGTCGCCGGTGTAGAGGCTGTAGGCCAGCAGTTGCGTGTCGTATGTCGTGCCGTGGTTATTCTTCGCCTTGCTCTCCTCGATTCCCTGCTCGCTCGTGGTGAGCCACTGCACGTATTCGGAGAACCATTTCTTCATTGCGGCGCGGTCGGCGGGCTTGTAGCCCTCATAGGATTCCAGGAGCGTGAGTGCGTCCATCATCTGCACGAAGGAGTATCCGTCCAGGACGCCGAAGGGGTAACCCTTGCCGTGATTGCGCCCGGGAATCATCTGCGCGAAATTCATGTTCGGGTTCATTCTGGTGGAGTCGTCAATAAACCATATACGGACTTGACGGACGGCGTCTTCCGCGAAGGAGGTGTCCCCGCCCAGGAACCAGGCGAGCGTGAGCGTCTGTACGCGACGGCTCATCCTGTCGAGTGATTTGCGGTCGTATTCCTTCAATTCCGGGTTGCTCACGCCGTCACGGGATATATACGGGAGTCCGTCGGGCTTGCTGGAATCCGGCCAGAAGTACCGCGAGAGGCTGGCGTAGTCGTGCTTGTTCCCGCTTGCGGGGACATGCTTCTTGTCCATCACCGAGGCGTATGCCTGCTTCTGCATTTCCCTGGCGTTTTCTTGCAGGCTCTGGAACGCTTGCACATACGGGCTGTCCTTCGCCTTGAGGGATTCCTTTACCTGCAGGAGGTGCGCCCCGTTCCACAGGAACTGCGCGAAGCATGGGGTGGCAAGGAATATGGCCAGGAGCAGTCGGAACATGGTGAGCCTGTTTTAATCCCTAGAAGAACTTCTTTTTGCTTAGGGCCTTGATAAACGTGGATGGAGAAAGGACGAACGCCTGCATCAAGTCCTTCAGGTGTTTCTTTTTTCCGTCGATATGGGCTACGTGAATGATGCTGCGGCACAAATCTACGTTGATTTTTTTTGATTTGATTTTGGGAAAGTTTGCCTTGAGTTCGCGAATGTGGTTGGGCAGGGCTCGTGCTCTCGCTTTTTTAAGATTCTCGTCCCATGTGCATCCGCTTGGTTGCCTGCGGTAGACAGACATCTTTTTGTTGAAACAGCGGATTTTTCCCATGTGGGCGCACTTTTCGCCAAGGAAAATGTCTCCGTTCAAAATGTTCTGTGGATTCTTTATGGGGAAGTCAATGACTTCGCGCCTGTAAACCATGGAAGCTGTCGGTATGACCCAGTTCTCGTATATTTCGGTGGCCGAGTAGTCGCGGTCTTCAAGTTTCGAATAGACAGATTCCATTGGCGGAACGCCGGGTTCGTCCTTGACTTCGGCATCGTGGAATGTCATGGAATAGTCGGGGTGGCTTTCGAGGAACGAGACCTGTGTCTGCAATTTGTGCGGGTCAATCCAGTAGTCGTCTCCTTCGCACATGGCGATATATTTGCGCTTGGAGAGCGAATACATGATTCTCATAAAAGACCCGTCTTTTTTGGACCATTGATTTTCGGTTTCGATATAGGGCTTGATTATCTTGGGATACTTGGCTGCGTACTCCCGGATAATGTCAGCCGTGCCATCGGGGGAGGCGTCGTCATGGACGATAACTTCGAACGGGAAATCGGTTTCCTGGATTAGGAATCCTTCTAGGCATTCTGCGATGAATTTTTCCTGTTTATACGTTGCACAGCGGACGCAAACAAGCGGCTCTGCGTCGGCAGGCCATTTCGCCATGATTTCTTCTTGTTTTCGTAGTTGCATGTGCCTCAAGTTATCTATATGGCTCTGCTACAAAGCGGATTGCGTCGATAAAGCCCTGGAACATGTTCTCGATTTGCATCTCGGTCTCGTAGGTATGGCGTGCGGCTGCGGACATGCGGCTGTGCAGTTCCGTGTCGTTGCATATTTCAAGGATTTTTGACTTGAGTTCCGCTTCCGAATCGACGATGAACCCGTTCTCGCCCTGCTTTAGATAGATGATTTCGGGCGCGTGGATGCGGTTCAGTACCACGACGGGAATGCCCCAGAACATGGCTTGGTTCAGCGCGAGCCCGATGTGGCCCGGCGTGCTGAATACATCGCCAATCTGGTAGATTTCATCGACGTCCTTGCCGTACTTTTCGCCGAGGTAGTAGTAGTGCGGGTTGGAATCGATCATGGCCTGCTGCTGTTCGCTTATCCCGCCGCCGACAACGACGAGTGCGGTATTCGTGCAGTCCTTGAACTGTTCCAGCAGAATGTCGAGCCCCTTGTAGGGGAGGATGCGCGAAATGTAGAGGATGACGCGTTTTTCCTTGATGCCGTAGGCCGCCTTGACTTCGTCGGGCGTACGCAACGCCTTCCGGTCGACATCGGAAAAGTCGAGGGTGTTCTTCGCGATAAACGTCTTTTTCTGGTTCCGCTTGCTCAGGTATTTCAGCTGCGCGGGCGAATAGAGGATAATTGCGCTGCTGATAGTGTGGATGAAGTGGAAGATGGAATTCTTGAGTTTCGCGTCGGGCGTCTTGATATTGATCCCGTGATTCCAGTAAATCATGGGAATCTTTTTCCATCGGCAGTAGAACGTGAGCGGAATGATGATTTTATCCTTTAGGTGCAGGAAGTTGATACACACGTCGGGCTTGATTTCGGCGATGAGCCTGGTGTAGTTCCTGGTACTGAAAGGAGCGTCGTGCCGGATGTAGCGAATGGGGAAGTCGACCTTCTGGAAGTCGTTGCTCGCCACATGGAATTCGTAACCGAGTTCCTTGAACATGTCGAAGAACTTGTTGTAGATGCGGCTGCGGTAGTGCATCACGCGGTTCGAAATCAGGAGAATCTTTTTCATCGTGCCTGTTCCTGGTTACTTCTTGATTCCCATCATCTTGCAGATTTTTTTCTTGACACGCGGGAGGAATGTCTCGATTTTGTTCTGGCGGAGCAGCTTGCGGATGAATTTCTCGTCGTACCCGTATTTTGCCGCCTCTTCCAGGCATCGCATGTAGATGTCGCCCTTGCCGTGCTCCTTGCAGTACTTGAACGGCCATACCATCAGCTTGTCGAAAAAGTCGATGCCGTGTTCCTGCAGGAACCTGTTCTTCTGCCCGAAAACGGAGACGCGGGCGATAAGCCTGTCGTCGGAAATGATTTTCGATACGCTGCCCTGGCGGACGATGTAGTTGTATATCGGTTCCCCGCAGACGGCCATGTTCTTGGCGAAGTACCCGACCAGGTAAGAGAACCTGGTGTCGTTGTGAATCTTTGTCTGCTCGAATCGGATTCCGTTGTCCTCGATGATGGAACGGCGTACCATCTTGCACCAGGGCTCGCCGAAATAGTAGCGCAGCAGCGTTTCGCCTTTTGTGGCATTCTTCTTGTACAGCTTGATGATTTCGTCTACGTGGTTCTTTTGTTTGGCGGGCTTGCCCGTGTCGGCATCGACAAAGTTTGCGTTAAAGTAGACGATATCGTTATCTTGGGTGGCGTACCTGTCGACCAGTTCGATGAAATTCTTGCAGAAGTAGTCGTCTGCGTCCGCGAACATGACGAACTTGCCTTTTGCTTCGGCAAGGCCCCTGTTCCTTGCGGCACCACCGCCAAGGTTTTCCTGGTAGACAACCTGCACGTTAGGAAAATCGATCCCGATATCTTCCAGGGCGGACTTGCTTTCTTCGCTGCTGCCATCGTCAACGACAATTACCTGTATGTCATCCCTCTGCGGAATGCTCCCAAGGCAGCGCCTTAGCAGCGCCGGCAAGTTGTAGTGGGGGATGACTATGGAGTAATTGGTCATGCTTGTCGCTTAGCGGAGACTGTCAAAAAAAGCCTGCAATTTTTGGATGTACGCCTGGTAATCATGCTTGGCTGCATTTTTGTCGTGATTGCTCTTCCGGTCATCCATGCTTAACGGAGTCTCAATGTGCTCGGAGTCTAATTCGCTGTCTAGAGAAAAGACTTTGTAGCCATTGTTTTTGTAGAATGAATACAGGGTCGAACCTTCGTAAAAGAAAACGTTCCTTCCTGTTTTCATCATGTAGGAAATGTTCCCTACGGCTTGCTGACGGAAATGCCCGAAAATTGCGGACTGGCAGGATTTCAATATTTTCGAATATTCTTCGAATGGCATGAAATCCTTTATGAACGTTATTTTGAGGTTTTTGAATTCCTTGCTTCTGTCTATTACGCTCTGAATGTATTTTGGGTCGGTATTTGGATAACTAAACGGAATGAAGACTTCGTATTCCTTGCCGATGGAATTCAATTTATGGAGTATGTCTAGGTGGTTATTTGTCGGGTCGTTGCTGTTGCCGAGTAGAATTCTCCTTGAATAGCGCTCGTCCTTGTTGGGTAATAATACGGTGTCTTCGTTTTCTGTGTTTCTTTCAATGTACCGGAATGGGTAGAGCTCAAAGTGCGGGAATCTCTTCTTTATTTCTGTGAATTCGGAAGGCAGTACGACAGATATGTGGCGTATCTTTTTTATTAATTGATAGTACCTTTTCTGTTTCTTGGAAAGAATTCCGAATTTTCTGAGGACTAGGATCGCTCTGTCCTTTAGCGTTTGTGGACCGACTTTGGCAATGCGCCGAGTCATTGGCTTATATAGAGACAAGTTCAGAATTTTTTGGAAAGGATCTGACCGGTCTGAATAAATGTCATAGCCCCATGAATTCCAAAGAATAGGGAGGCTTAGTTTTAGAAGGTATCTTGGGCTGATGCAAAGAGAATGGATTACGACGTAATCGAAACCATGACTGTTGATGTAGTCCACCATCTCGTCGGATGAATGGAACATAAGGACATTATCGCTTTTTATGTACTTGAAAATATCACCGTTCGACAGCGCACAAAAAGTGGAGTCGACTCCCTCCAGTTCTTTGAATTGGTCAATGGCACAATCGATGAACTTTTCATCAAGACTCAGGTGGGCGACTCTCATAGGCGATAACGAAATGAGCTGTTGTTAATTATTGTATGTAGTCGATTACGTCGGAAATCTCGTAGCTCATCATTCGATAGTCGGTCGACTTCAGAGCGGATGCTATCGTAATCAATGCCGATGCGATAGGTGTCGAAATCCCTTTTTCGGCGGCAAGCTTTTCGAGCATGCACAATTCCATCGGAACATCTTCGTAAATATAACGGGTGTCCAAGCTGGCCGGACCCTTGGGGCCACCGGTTGCAGCATAGTTCTTGAAGACTTGCAGGCTGTCGATAGAAAGGTCTTCCTCGTTACGCCACTTGCATGCGTCTAGGTAATTGATGGCATTCTTTCCGCCGTAGGCTCGGATTACCTGTTTTTTTTCGTCGTCCAGTTGTTCGACTAAGTTCCAGATGGCCGGTGAGAACGATTCGCGGTACATCCAGAATTCTCCCTTGGAATATTCGATTCTGCTAGCGGACATGATGGTGCCGATTGTGTGGACGACCATGTTGGGGTTATGCAAGGTCGATTCGACAATGTTCGTTCTCAGGTACTTGTGCGTGCCGAATAAGGAAGTAACGACGGGCAGATACTTTTCATCTTCTTTGTGGAGGAACGATACAGCGTTGCGGACGTTCTTGAAAAGAATTTCGACTTTCCCAGGGGCGATAATGCGGGCGTCATATGGGGTTGATTCGCCTTCAACGTAAATGATGTGCTTGCCCTTGGTGTGGTTGGCGAATTGAGTCGAACCCATGTTGCCTGGAATCAAGAATACAATCTGGCCTTCTTTCAGGAACGGACCGATCTTTTTTGCAAGTTCGCGGTGCTGTAGACTCTGGGTCAAGATCATGACCGCTTCGGCGCCATCCAAGCCCTTTTCGATGTCACGGGTGATCATGTTGGGCTTGAGAGAAAATTCCCTGTTGTTGTCTGTGGTGTCAAGGCAACTGATTTCGCCAGTTTTCAAAAGCTGTTCGAAGTTGTCGTCGTGCAGACTGTGCGAAGTCTTGATTAGATTGACCTGGTGACCGTTCTGCATCAACTTGATGGACTGTGCGCAACCGGAATTGCCTGCTCCAATGACCGCTACTTTCATTTGTCGTTTCCTCTTAGTTAAACAAGGCTTCGGGGTTGAGTTTTTCCATTAACAGGGATTCTCCGTGTTCGTTGAAAACATCGTATTCCTTATTGATGAAGTTAACGAGTCTTTCGACTTCGGCCCTGTTTTCGGCAACAATTTCGGCAACCATGATAGGCCTGTCGACAGTCCTGTCCTTGCCATAGTGGTAGCCGACATCATGATATTTCTGAATTTCGATACATTCCGGGAGGGCTTCTACCTTGTCCATGCCGACGATTTTGGCCACGGTCTGGTCGGCTCCCTTCAGCAGGTAGTTGCAATCCAGGGCGAACTTCTTGTACCTTGCCGACTCTTCGCTGATGGTTCCGATGTCTTCGACCATCTTGCCAGTCAATGCGAAACGGATAATCATGTCCATGGCGTTGTAGCCTAGGCAGGCCTGTTCGTGGTTGAAATACGAGCCGCCTAGACGGCAACCCATCTCAAAGAATTTCACATTCTTTCCGTCGAAGTACCCTTGCATAAAGAGTACACCGTCCGTAAAGCCTTCGCTCTTGAACATGTTGATTACGGCAGGGTTGATCTTTTCGAGATAGTAATCAACCGCCTTTGACGGAGACATGCTAATTGTGGAGTAATTGATGGCGCTGCCGCGGTCAGAGGCCATAAAACGGTCAAAGATTGACAGCAGCCTAAATTCTCCGCCGACAGCGATATAGTCCAACAGGAATTCCCTTCCGCTGATATAGTCTTCGATAATGGCGTTCCCGCTGGCAGAATAGCTGACCGCGTCGGCGAAGCGTTCTTTTAGTTCCTTTTCGTTGTAGCACACGCCGGCTCCGCGGGATCCGCTGCCGTCGAGCGGCTTCACGAATACGGGATAGGTGATTTTCTGGAGGGTGGTGTCGTCAATCTTGCCGTCCATCAGGTAAGTCTGCGGAACAGGTACACCATACTTGTCGCAGGTGTTCTTGAAGTCAACCTTGTTGGTCGACATGCTCAGCATTTTATCGGTAATGTAGCATGGCAAGCCGAGCTGCTTGCAGACTTCCATATACGGCTTGAGCAATATGTCTACAAAACCGGTAATGACGCCGTCAACTTTTTCTTTCTTGCAGAAATCGACCAGGGCGTCAACGTCAAGTGCGTTAATCAATACAGGTTTGTCGGCCACCTTTTTGGCCGGGGAATCAGGGAGGTAATCGGCGACGATGGTGTACACGCCGGCCGCCTTTGCGTAGCGGACGATATCGCATTCTGTCGTGGTAGCACCGATGATGAGAAGTTTCTTTCCCTTGAGGTCGTTCATAGTCTTGTAGTTCTTAAATAGTGTGTTTTTATGCTTAATTTTAAATATACTTTTTTTCCTGTGAAAACTTTCTTTGACGGGCTCTGGACGCACGTTTTTACAGGATAATGCTTGCTATTCTTTTCATATCTTCATTCCCATAACGTTGGTCGATGGGAATGCAAACCACGTGGTTTGCCAGTTCGTATTCCAAGTCGTTTTGCTTGGCCCATTCAAAGACGTTGGGCCAATAAGTGGCGACGAATACTTGCTGCTCGATAAGCTTTTTCTTGAGGGAGTCGCCGTTGTCCGCCCAATAGGGGTAAACCAGCGGACATTCGAAAGAATCTATGGAAGGAATTTGTAGCCGGTTGGAGGCATTCAAGGCTTTGTGAATGCTCTCGAAATTTTCACGTCTCTTGTGCTTGATGCCGTCAAGATCGACAGAGGCAAAAATGGATTTCGACAGATTGCTCATTTGACAAAGCGGGGCTTCTGTAATGGCCTTGCTCACATCCTTAAAGTCGCTGTATCCTTCAGAGGGGGGCAATTCAATTCGTTTCAAAAGGTGCTTGCAACGGTCAAAGGATTTGTCAATCGGCAATTCGCCTGTGGTGTCGGGAACGGTCGTTACGGCAAGGCCGCCGTCTGGCATGCCCATAAATTTGCGCGGGCTGTAAAACTGGTGCGAACTCGAAACAGACCTGCAATAAAGAGCCTGTGCGTTGTCCAATATGAGCTTTTCGCCATATTGTTTTGCAAGCAGCTTGCTGTATTCGTCCTTGATTCCGTAGTAGTTTGTGTAGAGAATGAATTCGTTTTCGCCAAGTTCCAGGTTGTCGGCGATTTCGAGTTTTTCATTGATGTGGTAAAACTTCCAAGAGACACCGACTCTTTGAATTGGCAACATGACGGCGTCGCAAGTGAAATAGGGTATCCAAAGGCAGTGAATGTTCCCGAGACCTTTCAGAATGTATTCGAGTGCATGGCGGCCACTATTCAGGTAAACCGCATTTTTGTGCAGTTGCTGTCCTTTTGCCGAAGGGAATTCCCATTCAAAATATCCGCCGATTGGTCTCATTGCAAATCCCTATTTAAGCTTGATGTGTACCCACGAATCGGGATTGCTGATGGCCTTGTCGAGTTCCTCGCGGGTATCAAAGCGTAGGAACAGCGTGCCAAGCGAATTGTTTGCGCCCTTGAAAGGTGTAATGTGGTCTCCGGGCTTTACAATCAGGCCCACGTCGCGAACATACTTGCTCTTGAATGCGGGTTCGATTTCGATGGAAACGAGCGTGCCCTCTTCGTAAGAATGCAGGATATAGTTGCACCAGACTCCGTCGTATTGCGGTGTGGTGATGTCGTCCATTGGCATGCCGAGAGCCTTCTTGATCTCGTTGGCGATGAGGCTTTGGCCGGTCGCCATGTCTTGCAATTCGGCGATACGGTTCCCGCCGCCGCGGGGGGAGACTTCCATGATGTAGGCCTTGCCGTCGGAGCACACGCGGCTTTCCACGTTGTAGATGCCGGATTTCACACCGAGTAGCGTGAACAGACGCTGCAGTTGCGCGGTCAGATCGTCCTGAAAACTCTGTTCCATCGATGCTGGCCAGATCTCTATTGCGGGCGTGTATGGATTTGCTGCGTTTTTGTCAAACAGCTGGTCGGAATAGGCTGGGTAGACGAGTTTCCCGTCCACTGTGAAGACGTCTGCGCTGGACTGTGCGCCAACCTTGTCCAAGAAGTCTTCGACGATGAAGTTCTTTGAAATGGAGGCCGAGAGCGCTGTCTCGATGGCGGATCTCAGGTTGGCTTTGTCAACGACCTTCGTGACGCCCTTGCTTCCGGCGGAATCTACGGGTTTTACGATGACGGGCCAGTTGAAATAGTCGGCGTCCTTCAGGGCGTCCTCGATGTCAGTGTAGCCCTTCGCCTTCGGACAGTTGAAACCGTGCTCGGAGAGAAACTTTCGGAACAAGGACTTGTCCTGCAGAATGCAGGCGGCTTCGTAGCTGCACTGGAATGGTAGCCCCATTTTCTCGGCAACGTAGGCTGCAGAGACAACGCCCGGGTCTACTGCGTGCGAGAGGATTCCGTCAATTTTCAGTTCCAGTGCAGCCTTGAGTACGGCATCTTTGTCGATGATGCTTACATTGCAATACTCGTCGGAATACTTGTGCGCAATGTTGTTCGGCAGGTAGTCTGCTGTAATCACATGGACTCCCAGCCTGTGGGCTTCCTCGATTATAGGGAGCAGATAACGGAGCCCGCCCAAAAGCATCAACCTCTTTTGCGGCATTCAGGATTACCTTTTGTTCTTGACGACGTCGATGACTCGGTTCGCACTTTCTTCGTCGAGGCCTGCGAACATGGGCAGGCAGAGCACTTGGTCGGCGAGCTTGTGGGCAACAGGGAGGTTTTTCGGATTGGCGGATTCAAGCCCCTTGTAGGCACTGAATGTGCTGATGAGGGGGTAGAAGTAACGGCGTCCGTAGATGTTGTGTTCTTGCAGTTTCGCGTAGAGTGCGTCGCGGCTCATGCCGTATTCCTTCTCGTCAACGAAAATCGGGAAGTAGGCGTAGTTATGGTGCACGCCCTCGATATCCTGCAGACAGCGTACGCCGGGGATGTCCTTGAGGGCTTCTCGGTACTTTTCGGCGGTTGCCTTTCGCTTCGCAATGGCGCCGTCTACCTGCTTCAGGTTCAACAGACCGTAGGCCGCGCGGATTTCGTCCATCTTGCTGTTGATGCCGGGAGCAACCACGGTCGTTTCTCCGTTAAAACCGAAATTTTTGAGGAAGTCAATTCTTCTTTTGGTTGCAGCATCGTGGCAAACCAGTGCTCCGCCTTCGACGGTGTTGTAGACCTTAGTGGCGTGAAAACTGAGCGTACTCATATCACCGTGGTTTAGGATAGATTCTCCGTTCACCTTGACGCCAAAGGCATGTGCCGCATCATAGATGACCTTAAGTCCGTAAATGTCTGCGATTTCTTGAATTCGTTTTGTATTGCATGGAGTGCCGTAAACATGTACGGGCATGATTGCCGTTGTGTGCGGCGTAATGGCGGCTTCGATTTTTTCAGGATCGATGTTTCCCGTGGATTCCTCGATGTCGACAAAGACGGGCTTGAGGCCATTCCACCAGATGGAATGTGTTGTTGCGACAAAACTGTACGGGGTGGTAATCACTTCACCGGTGATTCTCATGGCCTGCAATGCCGTGATGAGCGGGAGCGTGCCGTTCGTGAACAAACTGATATATTCGACTCCGAGATACTCGGCAAGGGCTTTCTCAAGTTCCTTGTGGTAGTGACCGTTGTTGGTGAGCCATTTGCGGTCCCAAATATCCTTGAGCATCGGGATAAAGTCATCCAAAGAAGGAAGAAGGGGGGACGTGACGGTAATCAGTTTATCTTCCATGACGGAATCCTTTGATGGTGTTAACTAGGTAGTCTAGACATTCGAAATGTAGTATTTTGGCCGTTCCGATGTAGATGACGATGCCTAGCAGAATTTGTAGAATTGCCGAAAAATATAGAGGAATATCAAGGAGGCTGAAAAGGTAAAGGCATCCGGCCATGAAAATAGACAATAGGAATGATGGCAAAATGTCCCTTAGTTGTTCTAGATAGCCGTATTGCATCAGTTTCTTGTTGGGATGTGCATTGATGAATGCGCTGATGAGTGTTCCGAATGCCGCGCCGTACGCAATACCGATGGGCGTCTTGAAGAGGAATAGACTCCCGAGAAGAATGCCTATGCCGACGAATTCCTTGATGATTTCAAGTTTTAGGAATATGTCGCTTCGGCCCATGGCGTTTATTGCGGAAAGGTTCGATGTGTGAATCGGGCGGAATGCATAGATGAAACAGTAAACTTGTACGAAGGGTACGCACGGGAGCCACTTTTCTCCGAGTAGGAAAAGAATAAGGGGCTTGGCGAGAATGGCAAGCCCGGCCATCATCGGAAGAATCAGGAATGACGTCGTGACGATGGAACGCCGCATGAGTTTCTTCATCATGGGACGGTCATCCTGGTATGCAGAAAGCGAAGGCAACATCACGGACTGAATAGAATTGTTGATGTTGTTCACGACCAGGTTCGGAAAATGGTCGCCGCGGTTATAGTAGGCGAGGTCTGCTGGGGTGAATACCTTTCCTATGATGAGCCCGCGCAGGTTTGAATAGCAGGCGTCCAGAAGCGAGGAACAGAGCAGTTTCCAGCCGAAACTGAATAGTGATTTGAGACGTGTTCCCGAAAAATTGAAACTCGGGTGCCAGGGAACGATTACCCACAGGATGACGATGTTTAAAACGCTGATGGAAAGTTGCTGGATGACTATAGCCCAGATTCCAGCCCCATACAAAGCCGCCACGATACCCGCGATGCCCGATGGAATCATGGCCCCGAGGCTCCGGTAAAAGAGGCTTCGGAACATCATGTGCCTAGACACATAGGCGTTCTGGATGGAATTCAGGACTCCTATGGGGATTGTTAGTGCAAGAACCCTTGTCACCGGGACGAGGATTTCTTTTTCGTAAAAATAGGCAATGAGGGGGGCTGCAAAAAAGAATATTGCGTATGCGATGAATGAAACGCCGAGACTTGCCCAAAATACGCTAGTAAAGTCCAAATCGTCGGCATCTTTTTTCTGGATAAGGGCGGTATTCAGGCCGCTCTGGACAAAGATGTTTGCGATGGCGATGAATATTAGGGCTAACGCCACAACACCGAAGTCATCAGGCGCGAGTATCCTTGCGAGGACTATGGATACAACGAACTGGGTGAGCTGAGTCCCCAGTCGTTCGCAGTATTTCCAAAAAAGCGATGTGATTATAGTTCGTTTAGTGGGCAATTAGTATTTCCCGTACTTGTAGCCGTAACCATCGCTGTGGCTGTGTTCGTACTTGTTAATGACGAAACTGGCGTGAACATCGTTGTTGCCCTTGAGCAACTGCTTCATGCCGTCCTTGATGGCGTCAATACTGTGCTTGTTGTATTCGATGACCATGACAATCTGCGATGCGACGCGGCATGCAAGTGCGGCGTCGGTTACGAGCATGATAGGCGGCGTGTCGACAATGATGAGGTCGTACTTCTTTTCCAATTCGTCGATAGTGCTTGTGTAGTGCTTGGAACCGAGCAGTTCGGAAGGGTTGCTCGGGACGTTTCCACAGGGGATGATATCGAGGTTTTCGACTTCGGTGCTGCAAATGACCTCGTCGAGGGTTGCGTTGTGCAATAGGACCTGCGAAAGACCCTTGCCGCGCTTGATGCCGAATTCCTTGTGCAGGCGGCCCTTGCGGAGGTCGGCGTCAATAAGGAGGACCTTCTTGCCAAGGCCGGCGCACAGGGCGGCAAGGTTAACCGAGATAAAGCTCTTGCCCACACCGGGGATAAGTCCGCTTACGCCGATAATCCTGCGCTGTCCGTCTTCCATGCTGAATTCGAGAGAACTGCGGAGGGCGCGCAACGATTCCACTGCCACATCGTCGGGTTCGACAACGGCAAGCGGGCGCGTTCCCTTGGTTCCCTTCGGATTCCCCTTCGGGACTTTCGCGTAGACGCTGAATCCCGTTTCGCGTTCGATGAAGTTCGCGTCGCGGACTCCGCTGCTCAGTTTGCTCTTGATGGAGATTAATGCGAAACCGAACAAGAGCCCGATAAAGAGAGCGGCGGAGATGATTAGAGGTTTCTTGGGTTTTGCGGGGCGCAGGGCAGGTTCTGCAAAGTCGATGATACGGACTGAGCCGACTTCGCCTGCGGATACAAGCTTCAACTGCTGGATGTTGTTGAGCATGGTTGTGTACATGATCTTGCTCATGTCCACTTCGTTTGTGAGCTTCAGGACTTCCTGCTGTGTGGAGGGAAGTTTCTTTGTCTCGTTATAGTTGCTGGCGAGTTCACGCTTCAGCGCGTTTTCCTGTTCCTCGAGAGTCTTAATGGTCGGGTGCTCCGGCTGGAACAGTCGGATGGCGCTCTGCTTCTTCTGCTGCAAATCGAGAAGGTTCTGCTGCAACTTGGTGCGTTTCTCGAGCACGAGGCGCGTTTCCGCATTGATATCGATGGAACCGACGCGGTTCCTGTAGGTGTTGTACTTCAGGAGCGAACTGTCCATCTGGGCCTTTACGTCGGGCAGCTGCTTTTCCAGGAATTCAAGGGTCTTCTGCGCTTCGGCGTTACGCTGTTCCACGTTCTGCCGCAGGTAGGTTGTCGCAATTTCGTTCAGGATGCTTGTTGCACGGTCCGGGTAGATGTCCTGGTAGCTGAATTCCAGGATGCCGGTCTTTTTTCCACGTTCCTTCACTTTGAACTTGCTCTTGAACGAGGCGATGGCGTCGAGCCTTTCCATTTTCTGGAGTTTGAACTTCTGCTTGGGTTCGGCATCCATGTAGAAAACGTTGATCGTGACGGTGTCACCGGCATAGGGAGCCCTGCATGTCTGGCTTACGGTACATTCCAGGAATTTTTTCTTGTTGTGGTCTAGCAGGTAGTAGTGATTGCTGTCGATAACGACGGCATGCCAGGGGCCGGTTTCTTCGTCGGGAGGGAGTTTACTCCAGGGAACCTCGAAGGCGCTGAGTTCCATGCGACCTTCCTGGTGCAGAATCCTGTTGATCTTGCTTATGGGGGTCGCTTCGTATTGCAAGTGCATTTTTTCGACGGCTTCGCCGATAATCTGGCGGCTCATGATGAGCTCGATTTCTGTTTCGGCGGGGCTTGTTGTCGAGAAAAGGTTTCCGAGGCCGGCCATCATCCCGACGTTCTTGCCGTTTTTCGATTCAATCTGTAGCAACGCATCGACCTTGTAGATAGGTCTAATCCACATGGCGACGAATACGCCGATAATTCCGGCTAGGATTAGGCACGGAACCATTATCTGCCAGTTTTTGGCGATGTTCTTTAGAAGATCAAAAAGATCGGTTTCTTCTTTTTTCGATGACGAAGCCATTAGATAATCCTCAATGTTCTAAACACTTCTCCATAAATTAGAAAAAATTGCTAAAATATTTGCAATGAAAAAGTTGATTGCTATTGTCTTTACGGCTGTTTGTGCTTCTTTTGCCTACATTCCGGGCGAATCGGGCTTCGTTTCTCTTGACTATGGGCAGGGCGTCTTCGGGAACCCCGCCGGCCTATCTGCGTTCGATTCGAAAGGGGCCCTGCTTGGCTACCAGTACGATAACGAGATTTCCGTTTTCCGTGCCGGAGTAAACCTCAATCGCGTGGGTGTCGGGTTTGACTACCGTACCGATGGAGAGCACTTCGACGAATCCCGCTGGAACCTCACGTATTCCTTCCCGATGTTCTCGCGTCTGCTATTTTCCGGTACGCGAGCCATGGCGTTCCGTAGCGCCGATTTCCAGGGTACGGAATGGGTGCTTGACCAGGGCTTTATCGTGCGCCCGACTTCGTTCTTCTCGCTTGGGTACATGTGCGAAAACCTGCTCTATTTGGGCCCGCAGTCGCAGGAACGCGTCCATAGCTTTGGTGCGACGCTCCGCCTGGGCAACCTCCTTGCGGTAAGTTACGACTGGGAAGATTTCGAGAAGCATAGGCTGCTCCTGGAAATGGGATTCTATGGGTTCCGTTTTGGTCTCCAGATGCCCCTTTATGGCGAAGATGAATGGCGCCTTACGGTATCCACGTCAATCGGTGGATACAACGATTTTGCTCTTACATTCTTTGACGATTTCCTCCCGAAGCGCGGTGTGTGGGGCTTCCATTCAGCCCGCAATCCGAATGCATCCCGGTTTGCGCGTATCGTACGCGTACCCTTGAATACAGATGTCGTGGAAGTGGCGCAGGGCCTACCGTTCTTCGGAACGAAAAAGATAGGCATTGCCGAAGTGCGTAATTTGTTCGAACACCTGCTGCGCGATCCTGCGGCTGGCCTTGTCATTCTTGACTTCTCGGGGTATAGCGGCGATGTGGGTGTTTCTAGCGAAATCGACCGCATGGTGACGCAGCTTAGGGCGCGTGGCTCGAAGGTTGTCGCCTATATGGACGATATCCGCCCCTCCGTGCTCCTGGCGGCTTCGTCAGTGGACCGTGTTGTAGCCGAGCCTTCTGCTCACTTTGCCTGGCGCGGCCTAGGCGGCAATTCGCTCTACTACAAGGGATTTTTTGACAAGATTGGCGTGAAGGTGGAATTCCTGCGGCATGGTGCGTACAAGTCGGCCGTTGAACCGTATGTTGCCGATTCTATGTCGGTCGAGGCCCGCGAAAATAGGGAAGCCCTATACAAGGACTTGTGGCAGTCTCTGTCGGCCCGTATCGCGCTTCGTGGTGGCGGAAACTCTTACAGGAGGATGCAGCAGCTGGACTCGCTGGCCAAGGAGCCTATTGTCGCCGCGTCGGGTGCGGTGAAGGCGAATCTTGTCGATACGCTCCTCTATATCGATCAGGTTCCCGCCTATGCTCTCAAGACGTTCTTTGACCTGGATGCCCCGCAGGCGCGTTACAGTGACTGGTACCCGACCGATCGCAAGGTGTTTTCTGAAAGCTGGCGCCGCCGTGCGAAAATCGCAGTGCTGAATATTGACGGAACGATTGACTCCGACATGGAACGCTACGCTTCCGAAGCTCTCCGCACGCTTCCCGGAAATGTCGCTGCCGTTATCTTGCGCATTTCCTCTCCGGGTGGTAGCGCCCTTGCTTCCGATAAGATTTGGGGAGCGGTCAAGGCTGTTCGTGGGCGTGAAATTCCCGTGGTTGCAAGTATAGGTAGTATGGGTGCCTCGGGGGCGTACTATATCGCGTGCGGTGCCGACAAGATTATCGCCGAGCCCCACTCCATCGTGGGGAGTATCGGCATTTATGGCGGTAAGATCGATGCTACGGGCCTGCTGAGCAAACTGGGCGTACGTGCTGAACCGGTCAAGAGCCATGAGCATGCCGATGCGCAGACCTTCGCTCGCCCGTGGAGCGAATCCGAGAAGGCGGCTCTCCAGCAGTACATGGATGAGTTCTACGACCGCTTCGTCGGGATTGTCTCGGAACAGACCGGAGTCCCGAAGGCGACTGTCGATTCGGCGTATGGTGGCGGCCGCGTGTTCGTGGGTCAGAAGGCTCTCCAGTATGGACTTGTACAGGGGCTCGGCGGCATTGACCTTGCCATCAAGGAGGCGCGTACGCTTGCCGGTATCGGCGAAGGTCGCGAAATCGAACTTATCTCGCTTGCAACAGGTGATACCCGCCTCGTGACGGAACAGCCACTGCGTACCCTTGCGAATTTCTTTGACGATATCGGGCAGGTGAGCCTGTGGGCCATCGACCCGTTCTTGTGGAATATGGAACCCTGATATGCTCGCAATTGTCCTTACCGTCCTATGTTGCCTCTTCTTCTCGGCGTTCTGCTCCGTGACGGAGGCGTCGTTCTACAGTGTGCCGCCCGCGACGGTGGAGTTCTTGCAGAAGAACAAGAAGTTTACGGCGAAGTACCTCACGCACGTGAAGGATAACATCGATCGTTACATTGCCTCGGTGCTTATCGTGAATACGGTGGCGAATACTGTCGGTGCGTCGCTTGCCACGGCTCTCGCGGTAAAGCGCCTTTCCTCTACGGGAGCGATGGCATTACCGATAATCCTTACCATCCTTATCCTGCTTTTCGGTGAAATTACGCCCAAGACGCTCGGAGTCAAGCAGGCCAAGACGTTTGCCCCGCTGGTCGCCGTGCCGTTCTACTATATCACGAAGATTCTCAGCTGGACCGGCCTTATCTGGCTCTGCCTCACGCTAACCAAGCACTGGACGCACGAGGACGAGGAGAAGAAGGATGTGAGCATCGAGGACATCAACAGCCTCGTGAGTCTCGGCCTCCGCGAGGAGGTTATCGATAGGCAGCAGGCGTCTGTCATCAAGAATATTCTTTCGCTCAAGTCGGTTGCCGCTCGCAAGGTGATGACTCCGCGTCAGGTGGTGTTCAGCCTCCCTGCCGACAAGACTATCGGTGAGACTGTCGACGAACTTGGGAACTGGCCGTTCTCGCGAGTTCCCCTGTATGCCGAAAGCAAGGACCGTTGGATAGGAATCGTGCTCCGTCGCGATGCCTACAACAAGTTGGCGGAAGGGGAACGCGATGTTACGCTCCGCAAGCTCATGCGCCCCCTGCAGCTGATACCCGACAGTGTCATGCTTGACAAGTTGCTTCTCCGCTTTTTGAAACAGCGCGGGCACATGGTCGGCGTTGTTGACGAGTTCGGCGCCATCGCTGGTATCGTGAGCCTTGAGGATGTGCTCGAAGAAATCCTTGGTCGTGAAATTGTCGATGAGTACGACGAGTCCGTAAACTTGCAGGAAACGGCCCGCCGTCGCAGCAAGGCGCTTGCCTTCATGCGCAAGAACTATCCGAAGGAAAGTAGGAAGTAGGGTTGTTGCCTGTTATTGGCACTCGGCTACGTGTACGTTTTTTTGTTTTTTTGAAGATTTTTAGCAAAAATGCTATATCAATTGTGGCAATTATATCAATTGGTAGAATGAAAAACGCCTAAACTATCGACTTTTTTGCAAAAACGGGTTTTTCTACCCTTGTTTATCCTGCCGAATTCATCTATATTTGTTTCGCTTTTCCCTGGGCGCCGAAGCCCGGGAATCTAATTCACCTAGAGGATTTACATGAAGACCATTACGGTAAACCCGAAGTCCGTCACCCGCAAGTGGAAGCTTGTGGATGCCGCCGACAAGCCGATGGGACGCGTTGCAAGCGAAGTTGCTCGCCTCCTCATGGGCAAGCACAAGGCCATCTATTCCCCGAACGTCGACACTGGTGACTTCGTTGTTGTCATCAACGCCGGCAAGGTTGCCGTTACCGGCAACAAGAACCTGAACAAGGAATACTTCCACCACACCGGTCACATCGCCGGCGAACGCTGGATCAACTTTGCCGACCTCATGGCGAAGGACCCGACCGCCCCGCTGACCGCTGCTATCTGGGGTATGCTCCCGCACAGCGCTCTTGGCCACAAGATGGTTAAGAAACTCAAAATCTATGCCGGCGCCGAACATCCGCACGCTGCGCAGAACCCCGAAGTCGTTGACTTCTAATCTTTAGAACGGAGGATACCTCTATCGCTACCGCAAAGAACAAGAAGATCTACCGTGGCACGGGCCGCCGCAAGAACGCCATCGCCGCTGTGATCCTGAAGCCGGGTACCGGCAAGCGCACTATCAATGGTCGTGATTTCAAGGATTACTTCCATTCTGAAGTGCAGAACATGATTGCCAACCTTCCGTTCGCCATCCTCGGCAACGCGGAAGAATGGGACGTCGAAGTCACCGCTCGTGGCGGTGGAATCGCCGGCCAGATGGGCGCTGTCCGTCTTGGCATCTCTCGCGCTCTCGTCGCCAACGACGCCGAAGTGAAGCCCGCCCTCAAGAAGGAAGGTCTCATGACTCGTGACGCTCGTGCCGTTGAACGTAAGAAGTTCGGCCGCAAGAAGGCCCGTAAGCACTTCCAGTTCAGCAAGCGCTAATCTGCGAAACGCTTTACAACGAAAAGCCCCGCCATCGGCGGGGCTTTTCCTATTGACTATTTATCCATGATTTCTGCCGTTTTTTGATAAAAATAGCCGTTTTTTTAGGATACTTTTATACAAAACGAAAGGAGTGTGTGATGGATTTGAAAAAGGCTTCTGACTTTCTGACCATGGCCCTGTGGCTCGTGGGCGGAATTCTTATGCTGTCGACACTTGCCTCTGCGGCGCCGAACCCTAATTTTCATATTTACATTGCCTACGGGCAGTCCAACATGGCGGGCAACGGCGATATCGACCCTTCCGTAGACCAGGCGACCGACCCCAAGAACTTTCTGATGATTGCCTCCCATACGGCAAGTGCAAGTAGCCGTAGCGGTCGCACCACTCAGTCTATAGAGATGGGCAAGTGGTATCCGGCAATCCCCCCGATGTTCCATGCTTTCGAGAACCTCTCCCCGGCCGACTATTTTGGCCGCGCGATGGTCGATTCCCTCCCGGGCGTGACCGTGGGCATTATCCCGGTGGCAATCGGTGCGGTGAGTATCCGCGCTTTTGACAAGGACCAGTACGAGAGTTATTTCAGGGGTGACGGCAAGGACATCATGAGTTGGGGCTGGCCGAGGGATTACGATAACAACCCTCCGGGACGCATCCTGGAACTTGCGAAGAAGGCGCAAGAGGTTGGCGTAATCAAGGGCTTCATTTTCCACCAGGGCGAAAGCGATGGCACCGACGACAACTGGCGCCGCACCGTGTACAAGACCTACAAGGACATTGTGGATGCGCTTGGCCTGGACGAGAACGAAGTCCCGTTTGTGGCGGGGGAACTGCTCCAGGAAGGCAATAACTGCTGTGGTAGCAAGAACGGCGGCATCGCTCAGCTCAAGAACAATTTCAAGAAGTTCGGCTTGGCCTCCTCGAAGGGTCTGCAGGGCAACGGCAAGGACCCGTATCACTTTGGCCGTGCGGGCGTGATTGAACTTGGCCGTCGCTACTGCTCCGAGATGCTCAAGCTTATCGACAAGACGATTGACCCGGATGCTCCTCCTGTAAACCTGGTGGACCCGAGCCAGTCTACGGTTCCTGACGAACCTCCTGAGGAATATGGTCCGTATACCGACCCGATCGAAATCCCGGGCAAGGTGCAGGCAGAAAACTACAACAAGGGTGGTGCGGGCAAGGCTTATTACGACCTGAACAAGGGTAACGAGGGCGGCAAACTCCGCAAGGATGACGTGGACATTTACCAGCCGAACATGGGCATTGTCGTGGGCTACAACCAGAAGGGTGAATGGCTCAAGTACACCGTGAACGTGGCTGCCGATGGCGAATACGAGATTTCTGCCAACGTGGCAAGCGACAATACTACCGGCAGTTTCGTCCTCTATATGGATGACGAACGCATTGGCGATGAAATGGCAAGCGCTGGGCAGGGCTTTGACAACTTCACGGAGGTGAGTGGCGGCAAGGCCATCTTGAAGGCGGGCGAACACGAACTGAAACTTGAAATCACGAACGACTGGATCGATATCGACTACGTGGAATTCAAGGCCGTGGCGAAGGATGATCCTCCAATCAGGATTGCCAATGTCCGCTTTAGCATGACCGAGGCCGAAAGCAACTTTACTTTGTTTGATATGCAAGGCCACCTTGTGACAAACTTCAAGGCTGCCGGCATGGATGCGGCTGTGGATATGGTAAAGCATGGCCTCAAGGGAATCCGTCAGGGCGTGTACCTAGTGCGTGGCCCTGGAAAGTTAGGCATGAAAAAAGTTTCTGTTTTCTAGAAGAATGCCCCCGATAGTTTCGGGGGCTTTTCTTTATTGCGTTGTCATCCCCGCGAAGGCGGGGGTCTTTTTTTAAAAATTATCCGGCCTGTCGAACATGTGCGTGACGAACTCGGTCACGAGCGTCACGTAGGCGTCGTCGCTGAAGATGGGCTTCTGCATCAGGTCGATTGTTTCTTTCGAGAGGGCGCCGGTGCTAGCAAGTTCTGCGCCGCCCTTGCGGAACTTTTCGCGCAGCATGTTCAGGCGGCGCGGACCTCCGCGGTGGTCCAGCGCTCGCATCTGGGGGGCGGCGACAAGCGTGTATCCCTCATGCCCGAGGATGATGTCGAACTGCTTGCGGATGGGCTCGTAGACTACGTCCAGGTCCATCCAGGCGCAACTCGAAAGCAGAATGATTTTCTGGCCTTCCTTCTGGAACTGCAGCCCGTGCAGGTGCGAGTTGAGCGCGTTCGCGCCTTCCTTCAGTTTCTGGCCCATGTAGGGGTGGACCATGCCTACTATTCGGTCCATGAGTACCTTCATCTGGCCCGGCACGCTAAACAGGTACAAAGGGAAACTCCAGATCACGATGTCGGAATTCGTGAGTTTTTCGCGAATCCAGGGGACATCGTCGTCTTTTATGAAGCAGCTGCCGTCTTCACGGCCCCAGCAGCTGAGGCACCCGCGGCAGGGTTTGATGTTCAGATTATCGATAAAAAGGTATTCCGACTCGTATTCGCCGCTTTCTTCAAGGCCTTCTACGAACGCCTTGGTGGGAATTAGCGTTCCACTGCGTTCTTTTTTGGGGCTTGCAACCATTACGAGGACTTTCTTCTTTTCAGGCATGGACGCAAATTTAGAAATTTTCTACATTTACGCGCGCCTTGGTAATTACGCCAGGGTAAAACCAATCACCGGTACGCGAGAGTCGCTTCGGTGGCGCGGTCCACAACCCTAGGTTCGGGCTTCGCTTCGCGGCTTATTTGCATGCCGGGTAGTAACAACCGAAAAGGAATACATTATGGCAAATCTGCCTTCTGTTGAAGATCTGCTTGCTGCAGGCTCTCACTTTGGTCACCAGACTCAGCGCTGGAACCCGAAAATGAAACCCTACATCTTGGCCGAGAAGAACGGTATCTACGTTCTCAACCTGTCCAAGACTCGCGACCTCCTCGAAGAAGCCGCCAAGGCCGCTGCCAAGATTTCTGAATCTGGCAAGACCGTGCTCTTCGTTGGCACCAAGCCGACTGCCCGTCAGTGCGTGCTCGATGCCGCTGCCGCTTGCAACCAGTTCTCCGTTACCAACCGCTGGCTCGGCGGTATGCTCACCAACTTCCAGACGGTCCGCAAGTCCATCAAGAAGATCGACAAGATCGACGCCATGGAACAGGATGGTACTTTCCAGGCCCTCTCCAAGAAGGAAGTGCTCGACAAGAACCGCGAACGCGAAAAGCTCCTTTCCGTGTTCGGTGGCATCCGTGAAATGGTGAACCTTCCGGGTCTCCTGGTCGTGACCGACCTCGCCCACGAAAAGATTGCCGTGGCCGAAGCCCGTCGCCTCCACATTCCTATCATCGGCATCTGCGACACGAACGTCGATCCGACCCTCGTGGATTACCCCGTGCCGGCTAACGACGACGCCGTGAAGTCCATCAAGCTCATCGTGGACTACATCGCCGCCAACGTCAAGGCCCGCGTCGCCAACGACAAGAAGGCCGACAAGGAAGAACCCAAGAAGTTCGACAACGGCGAGGACAAGTAATATGCAGATTACCGCTTCCCTCGTTAACGAACTCCGCCAGAAGACTGGCGTGGGCATGATGCAGTGCAAGAAGGCCCTCACCGAAACTGACGGTGACATGGACAAGGCCGTCGAACTCCTCCGCAAGCAGGGTGCCGCCGTCGCTGCAAAGCGCGCCGACAAGGCTGCCAAGGAAGGCCGCATCTACCTCGTGGAAACTGCCGACAAGGCTGCTGCGTTCGAACTCTCTTGCGAAACCGAACCGGTTTCCAACAACGAAGACTTCGTCGCTCTCGCAAACCTCGCCGTGAAGGCTGTTGAAACTCAGGCCATCTCCTCCGTGGAAGACCTGAAGAACGCTGTCGTCGACGGCGTCAAGATCAACGACCGCCTCCAGGACGTGCTCGTGAAGATCCAGGAAAACATCGACTTCCGCAAGTTCGGCGAACTCAAGAAGGTCCCGAATTCCGTGTTCGGTGTTTACAGCCACATGAAGGGCAAGATCGGTGTGATTACCGAACTCGCTTTCGAAGGTTCTGCCGACGAAGCCGCCCTCAAGGCTGCCGCCAAGGACATCGCCATGCAGGCTGCCGCATTTGCTCCGGTTGCCCTGAACGATGCTTCCGTCCCGGCCGAAACGATCGAGAAGGAAAAGGAAATTGCCAAGGCCCAGATCGAAGCCTCCGGCAAGCAGACCAAGCCTGAGTTCATGCAGCGCCAGATCGATGGCCGCGTGGCTAAGGTCCTCAAGGAAATCGTTCTCGAAGATCAGGAATTCTTCATGTCCGAAAAGAACCCGAAGAAGCTCAGCGTCAAGGACTACCTCCAGGAAGTCGTTGCCAAGCAGCTCGGTCTTTCCAGCCTGAAGGTCGTGAACTTCATCCGCTTCGAACGCGGTAACTAATTTGCGGTGTCATCCTGAGCGAAGCGCCGAAAGGTGCGGAGTCGAAGGATCTCTAGCGAAATTAAATTGGTCGCTCCCTCGCGGGGCGGCCTTTTTTTTATTTGGAGAACTTGTTCAGTGGACATTTTTGTCCACAGTAAATTTTTTTTATACTGCAATCTCTTTTTTTTAAAGTGTATATTACAACCAGGTTATGGTTTGTTGCTCGATGGAGGTGCCTATGCAGAAGCATTCCTCGGGTGTTTTAGCGGCGTCGGTTGTCGTTGCTGGGTTGTTTGGGGGTTGTACGGAGTCAACCGATAGTGGGGTTTCTCCAGTGGTGGGGGATTCCTCAGCCGCGGCTTTTCTGTCATCTGCAGACCTTCAGGGAGACGGTACGTCTTCTACTGAAAATCCTATCGTCAGTTCGTCGGGAGGAACTCTCGTGAGTTCCTCTTCAGGGATTCATCCCGTTTCGTCTTCTGCATCTCTTCCTGCTTCTTCAGCAACATTTCCTCCTGTTTCGTCTTCTAGCGAGATAGAATTCGTTTATGTGGCTCCGGCGAATTTCTCGGATACGGTGAATGGCGCTGTGTTTAACATGGTGTATGTGGCGGGAGGCTCGTATACGCGTGGTTGCGATAACTGCGCCGAACAGGACAAAATCTACGAGACCCCTGCACACAAGGTGACGGTTGGCGATTATCATGCGGCAAAAACCGAGATTACAATCGGGCAGTGGAACGCCGTGATGGGAGGCAAGAAGAGTGCATGGGAATCAGACAACGCTCCAAAAATAGGTGTGAGCTGGTTCGATGCGAACGCTTTTGCATGCAAGCTTGAGCAACTGACGGGCCACCAGTACCGTTTGCTGACTGACGCCGAATGGGAATTCGCGGCGCGTGGCGGCAAGGACGGTGTTGCGGACAACTTCAAGTTTTCTGGTAGTAATTCTGTTGATGATGTTGCGTGGTATTCTGAAAATAGTGGTGGAAAAGCTCATGATGTGGCGACCAAGAAACCTAATAAGCTTGGCCTCTATGATATGAGCGGTAATTCCTGGGAATGGGTGTACGACTGGCTTGTAGGCTATACTTCCGGAGACAAGGTGAATCCGGTTCAGCTTACGGGCGCCGGCAACAAGACGCGTCGTGGGGGCAGTTATGGAGAGCCTGCCGAATTTGCACGCGTGAGCCGTCGTGCCATCCGCAGCCGTGACGGCGCTGCCGATATGGGGTTCCGAATAGGGGTTTCGTCGGAACTCCCGCCGGGGATGGTTGGCCCCTGCGAGGCGGCGAACCCCTCGGCTGCGGTATGCGATGGCAACAAGAATCGGGATTGTCGCCTGATTACGGATCCCGACGAGGCGTGGGTCAGCGACGACTATACCGTGGTAATCGGTGAAGACGGCGTTGCCGCTGTTTCTGGGTATCCGAATGTTTCTGGCCAGTGGTACACGCTCAATAACCGCAGTTTCAATGTGGTCACCAAGAGCGGAACCAAGACGTATGCCTACTACGTGTTCAGCGAAGATGAACTCACCATGATCAGTGACGACGGCATTCCATACCGTCTCTACCGCCGCGCCGCAAGTGAGGCGAAGAACAAGGTGAACCTCCCGACAGTCAGCAACCCGAAGACCTTGGAGCAGTTGATTGCGGCGGTAGAGCCCGAACGCCTCGTGACCGATGAACAACTTGCTCATCCCGATACGAGCGTGCGTGATCCGCGAATCGCTGCTGCTAGCGGATATACCTGGTTCTTTGATGGCCGTTGCTGTGGTGGAAACCACAAGTACCGCTTCCATCTAGATAGGAATGGTGATGCGGAATTCGTCGTGATGGATTACGATGACACGCACCACGAGAATATTCTCGCTAAAGGCCGCTGGTTCACCGTAGGCAATATCGGGCTTCACATTGTGCTGAATGGAAAGTATTTCAACTACCTCTATACCGCAGGCGAACGCACCATGAGTTACAGCGAGTATATGCCTGCTGGGCCTATCTTCTGCCATATCTCGTTCCAGAGTTACGAACGTGGGGATTTCCGCATATTCAACAAGACCGTTTTTGATGACAAGATTAAACGGCCTCGTGGGTTTAATGGAGAGAATCCTGTTTATGAGGCGGGCGACTACCAGTGGGGTTCGTGATGCGCGTGCAGTTTACATCCTTTACTGCGGTCGCAGCTGTCATGGCGCTCACTGTGTTGGCCGCATGTGGCGATTCGGATTTGTCATCAGATCCGCAGTCCGCCGACTCTGCGGAGCCCGCCTCATCATCGCAATCTGAAACGTCGATTATAGAATCCTGTTCTTCTGACTCGGAAATTCCTAGCTCCTGGAATATGTTTGGGGGGTCATCTGCGCAGGATTCACCGGAATGGTCTTCTGCGGCCTTGTCGTCGGAGGCCATTCCGGATCCTTCTTCTGACGGACATCTTTCGCCTGAGATGTCGTCATCGATCGAGCCAACGTCCTCGTCTGCGATTGTTGAAGCCTCTCCGGAGATTGTCCTGGACAAGGACGGCTTCGCGACGGTGGCCGATGTATATCGGGGTCTTGCTCCCGGAGAGAAGGCTGTTTTCATCATCAGACATTCGGAGCGTGAAGATGCCGTGACGATAGAGACGGAACTCACGGCAAACGGCATCAAGATGGCGCAAAACTTGGGGGCGGCTCTCAAAAGTGACGAGGAATTCTCGTATGTCACCTCGGGATTCGTGCGTACGAACGAGACTGCGAATAATATCTCGAAAGGCAGGGGAGAGGCGAGTCTCCCGAAACTCATCACGAATTACGACATCACTGGCAACTGGTTCCTGAAAATCTCGGCAGATTCTTTGGCGCAGTATGGGACTGTGCTTGGAATGAGGGGCGGTTCCGTTGAACTCATGTCGCATTGGGCGTACGAGGGCGGCTATCCCGACGCGCTCTACGAATTAGGACCGCGTGCACAGGAATTCATGCAGTCCGTGATTCTCAAGAATCTGCCAAAATGGAAACGTGTGACAATCATGGTGTCTCACGATATCTTCGTGATGCCGCTCGCCGTTTTTGGCTCGCAGAAGAAGGTCGCACTCAAGTACTACGAGGATTACCACTGGATTAACTATATCGCGGGTCTAGCCGTCATTGCCGACGAGCAGAACAACCTGCGTTACATCCCCGTGAAAGGCGCCGAGTCAGGAGTTATAGACTATCTGGCTATTTATATGGCGGAACACGGGGGCTATTCCAGGTAAGTTTGGGAAGTTTTTGTAACAAATTGTAAACAAAATAACGGAAAATAGACCGTTTTTCACTGAATATCCTGTATATTATTTTGTTTGAAAAATGTTTTCTTATATTTAAAAACACTAACAAACGAATAATAAGGGATATCACCATGAAAAAATACTCTCACGCATGGATTGCCTTTATGGCAATTAAACGTCTGGAGGTTATTGCCTCTACAGAAGATGCTTCCGTCGTTAAAGGCGTTAGCGATAGTGTCCGCGCCGAAGCTAAGGCACTGGTCAAATGGTTCAAAGATTATCGCGACTTCGTTATCGAAGGGGCTTGGTATCCTGACGATGTGTTCAAGGACATGGGTTCGAGCCATATTGTGAAGTACCGCCCTTCAGAAGACTCCGCGTATTCTGCGTTTGGTAAATTGCCCTCGACCCATACCATATTCCAGAAGATGACGAAGGTGAAGTCCCCCCTGCTAGAAAAGCCGTATGTCATTGAAGGCGGTAACTGCGCTGACCGTTGTGAATCTATATCCCACAGTATTGTGGACAATTTTAAGATGCTTCACCGCGAGGAAAGGGGCTGCCCGATTGCGACTACGGGTAACCATATCGCGATGAGATTCTTTATCCTTAGCCATTACATCGCGGACTGCCACATGCCGCTGCACTGTGATGCGCGCCCGTTCTCTGATGGTAAGGGCATTCATGGAGCGATCGAGAAGAAATGGGAGGACCAGGTCAACAAGTCCTATAAGATTGACAAGGCCAACAATCGTTTCTTCTATGATCCCGATGGCTATCCGCTTCACCTTAATCCCACCCAGTTCGTTCTGGATGTGGAACATGATGTAGAAACGAGAAAATATGCACATGGCTGGGGTACCGGCAACAACAACACCTGGGATTTCATGAGTGTTGTTTCCCAGTACTCCTATGTGTTCTCCTACTACCTGATTCCGGAAACGTTCAAGAACACTCAGACTATTCAGGAGTTTATGGAACAGACGGAGTGGGGGCGTGACTTTGACAAGTACAGTGTCATGATCTTTGGCGATGCCATCGATTCGCTTGCGCGTATCTGGCTTCACGTCTGGATCAAGTTCAGGAACTGGTTAAAGTAGGAACAAAGAGAAAGCCCCGGCTCTAACGAGCCGGGGCAATTTCTTTTCGCGTTAGCGAGGCTTACGCCTTCCTGTAGCTCTCCATGCTTTCCACGTTCACGCTCTTCACGAAGTTGTAGTGCTTGGCGACTTCGGCTTCGGCGAGGTTCAGGTACACCTTCATGCTCTTTTCGAACAGTTCCGGTGCCTTGGTGGCGTCGCGGAGCATGAGCTGGCTCATCACGCAGTTGGCGGCGAGTTCGTACAAGTGACGGCTGCAAAGGTCGGTGAACTCGTTGTTGTTCGCGGCCTTCACAGTTTCGATAGCTTCGTTGAACTTCGCGTCCATGGCCTTCGCGCGGGCCTTGAGGCTCTCGTATTCGGCGGCCACTTCGCCCGCTTCCAGTTCCTCGAGCATCTGGCTGTAGGTTCCGGTGTTGATGTGCGGGAGTGCTGCAACGGTCTGCAACTGCGTCGTGCCTTCGTAAATGGAGGTGATGCGAGCGTCGCGGTAGAGGCGCTGGCAAGCGTATTCGAGCATGTAGCCCGAACCGCCGTGAACCTGGATGCTGTCGTAGGCGTTCAGGTTCGCGTATTCGGAGTTCATGCCCTTCGCAAGCGGCGTGCAAGCTGAAGCGAGTTTCTGGTACAGCTTGAGTTCAGCCTTCTCCTCGTCGGAGAGCTTGCGGGTGCGCTCGATGTCCTCGAGGCCCTTATAGATATCTACATAGCGGGCTGTCTGGTACAGGAGTGCGCGGCCTGCGTCGAGGCGTGCCTTGATGTTGGAAATCATCTCGTAGACAGCTGGGAAGTTCACGATGGCCTGGCCGAACTGCTTACGGTCCTTGGCATAGGCGAGAGCTTCGTTGTATGCCATCTGGCTGATGCCCACGGACTGTGCGGCAATGCCCAGGCGGGCGCCGTTCATGAGGGCCATCACGTACTTGATGAGGCCGAACTTGCGGCGGCCACAGAGTTCCGCCTTTGCGTTCTTATAGACAAGTTCGCAGGTCGGGCTTCCGTGGATGCCGAGCTTGTTCTCGATGCGGCGCACGTTCACGCCACCGTCGCGCTTGTCGTAGATGAACATGGAAAGGCCGCGGCCGTCATGGGTGCCTTCTTCGGAGCGGGCGAGCACCAGGTGGATGTCGCTGTCGCCGTTCGTGATGAAGCGCTTGACACCGTTCAGGTACCAGCACTTGTCTTCTTCGCTGTAGGTGGCCTTGAGCATCACGCGCTGCAGGTCGGAACCGGCATCGGGTTCGGTCAGGTCCATAGACATCGTCTCGCCGGCGCACACGCGCGGGATAAAGCGGGAACGCTGGTCCTCGTCGCCGAATTCATACAAGGTCTCGATGCAGTCCTGCAGGGACCAAATGTTCTCGAAACCGGCGTCCGCGGAGGCGATCATTTCGTTGATGGCCGTGTAGGCGGTAATCGGGAAGTTCAGGCCGCCGAAGCGGCGCGGCATGGTCACGCCATTGAGGCCAGCCTTGCGGGTGGCTTCCAGGTTCTCGTAGGTCTTGCTTGCGTAACGCACGCGGCCGTTTTCGCAGTGCGGGCCTTCGGCGTCCACGTCTTCCGAGTTCGGGAACACGGTGTTCGCGGTGATGTCGCCTGCGACTTCGAGCACGCGGTTGTAGCTGTCTATCGCGTCGGCGTAGTCTTCCGGCGCATAGTCAAAGCTGTCCTTGTCGGCGTAGCCGTTTTCCTTGAGCTCCACGATGCGCTGCATCAGAGGAGAACTTTCAAGGTTGAACTTAATCTCTGGATGGTCTGTGTAAAAATTCGCCATAACGCCTACTTGTTGTTTGCCTTGTAATACTTGATCATCTTCGGGATGACCTCTTCGACGGTGCCGTTGATCACGTAGTCAGCGATAGCGTTGATCGGGGCGTCGGGGTCGGAGTTCACGGAGATGATGATTCCTGAATCCTGCATGCCGGCGAGGTGCTGAATCTGGCCGGAGATACCGCAGGCGATATACACCTTCGGGCGTACGGTCACGCCGGTCTGGCCAATCTGGCGGTCATGATCGGCAAAGCCCGCGTCGATAGCGGCACGGCTTGCGCCCACTTCGGCGTGGAGTTCCTTCGCCAGTTCGAACAGCATGTCGAAGTTTTCCTTGGAGCCCATGCCATAACCACCGGCCACCACGATGGGTGCGCCCTTGAGGTTGTGCTTGGCCTTTTCCACATGGCGTTCGAGCACCTTGACCACGTATTCCGTTTCCGGCACGTACTTGGCCACGTCGTGCTTGATGACTTCGCCCTTGTAGTTCGGGTCCACGATTTCCTTCTTCATCACGCCTTCGCGCACCGTCGCCATCTGCGGGCGGTGTTCCGGGTTCACGATGGTAGCGACGATGTTGCCGCCGAACGCCGGGCGAATCTGGCAGAGCTGGTTTTCGTAGAACTTCTTCACGCCGCCGATGCTCATTTCGAAGCTGTCGATTTCGAGTTCGGTACAGTCGGCGGTAAGGCCGCTGTGCATGGCGCTGGAAATACGCGGGCCTAAGTCACGGCCAATCACCGTTGCACCGAGCAGGCAAATCTGCGGCTGCTCTTCCTTGAAGAGGTTCACCACGAGAGAAGCGTGCGGGTTGGTGGTGTAGGGGAAGAGCCCTTCGGCGTCGAACACATGGACCTTGTCCACACCGTAGGGGAACACCTGCTTTTCGATTCCGTCGAGGCCCTTGCCTGCGCAGATGCATTCGAGCTGAACGCCGAGCGTGTTGGCGAGCTTGCGGCCCTTGGACAAAAGTTCGAGGGAAACATCGACAACGGTCGTGCCCTCAATTTCGCAATATACAAATACGTTATTCATAGGCTAGCCAATAATCTTCCCGTCTAAAAGTTCCTTGATAAGTCCTTCGACGTCGGCGTCGCTTGCGGTGAGCGTGCGGCTTTCCTTCGCCTTGAACACGATGTTCTTGACAGCCTTCACGTTCGTCGGCGAACCGGCCTTACCGATCTGGGCAGGGTCTGCGTCGATGTCGGCGGCACCCCACTGCGGAATGTTCAGGTAGGGCTTCTTCGCGATGAGGGCTTCGTACTTTTCGGCATCTTCCGGCTTGCGTTCGGCAACCACAGTTGCGTTCTTGAACTTCATGAGGCGCTTTGCGTTGCGCGGACGGCACGGGGCCGCACTTCCGTTCACGGTCACGACCAGCGGGAGCGGTGCTTCCACCGTTTCCACGCCACCGTCGATGTGGCGGCGGATCACGACCTTGCGGGCCTTTTCGTCGAGGGAGAGGATTTCTTCGGCGTAGGTCACCTGGGTGAGGCCGAGCTTTTCTGCAATCTGCGGACCGACCTGTGCGGTATCGCCGTCGATAGCCTGGCGGCCACCGAGAATGATGTCGTAGTCGCCAATCTTCTTGACGGCCTGGGCGAGCGTGTAGCTCGTGGCGAGAGTGTCTGCACCACCGAGCGGGCGGTCCGTCACCACGAAACCCTCGTCGGCACCGCGGTACAGAGCTTCGCGGACGACTTCGGCAGACTTCGGGAGACCCATCGTCAGCACAGAGATGGTGGAACCCGGGAACTGGTCCTTCAAACGAAGGGCTTGCTCCAGGGCGTTCAGGTCTTCGGGGTTGAAGACCGCGGGCAATGCGGCACGATTGATGGTTCCCTGCTCCGTCATGGCATCGGGGCCCACGTTTCGTGTATCAGGTACTTGCTTAGCAAGCACAACGATTTTAAGACTCATTATATCCTTATAGTGTTGAATTTACGTTTAATGTTTTGCTGTGTACAAGATAGAAATTATCGGGTGCTCCGCCCCGACCTCGAGTTGCGGTCTTTCCTACGTCATCTCTGCATAAGAAAATTGACACTTTTTTGTAATAAACTTCTTTTGAGTATGCACAATAAAAGCCAATCCGTAAATTTGGACTGGCTGAAAATAATTTTATCCTATATTATACTTCCGCTATTTTATTTCCACGTAAATACCCTTGGGCAGGTCGGGGAGGGTGCCGTTGGCGTTGCGCGCCCCTACGGGCTGGCCGAGCACGTTAAAAATCCTGTTCCCGGGCTTGCCATTCCCATTTTTTTCGATGTTCGAAATGATAATGCGGGCCGTGCTGCTGGAACTGCTGGAAATTTCCGGTGCGCTGGAACTAGACGATGTTTCTGGGGCCACAGAACTTGACGAGAACTGTTCCGGTTCGCTAGACGAGCTTGAAACCGGGTCGGAGCAGTTTTCACCGATGCAGAACGTGAGCGTTTCTCCAGGTGTCCCGATGTCTGTGATTTTGAGTCCTGTCTTGGAACCGCTGTACCAACGGATAGCGGGGTAGGCGTCGTCCGAAAATCCAGAATAGGTTCCGCTCTTGAAGAACGTGTTCGCCGTGCTTCCAGGATCCGGCCACTGGTTGGGCTCGATGTCGCTTGACTTGCCCTGAGAACTCGCATGTACGATTCTCAAGCCGAGTTTGTCCGAGGCGGAATTCCCATCAATGGAAAAATCGTAATGCTGCATCAGGAGCCCACTGCCTTTGAGGACCTTGTTTCGGCCCGTATTTTGCACGTACGACCAGACGAGCCCTTCTTTTTCAGGCCTTTCGGGGTTCTTGTAGCGGTAGCAGAATTCGCCGGGCTTGGAAACTTCAAGAACAGTTGCGTTGTTTACGTCTTCGCTTGTAATGTCCACAAACGGAATCCAGCCCTGGTCCGCGCGGTAGAAGTCATTGATGGCGACGGGGTTCTTGTCGCTCGGTCTATTGCCCATGGTGCAATAGTCCCCGTACCAATAGAGGTCGGGCCAGCCGAAGATCATGTGCCCGCTTTCGTGTACGAATACGTATATCGAAAATGTGCCCGGCATGTCCGTCATCTGGTGGTGCGTCAGCTTGACGCCATCCCTTCTTTCCGATGACCATCCGGAATGCGGCCACAGTCCCTGACCCCATACTTCTCCGGCTCCGGCATAGACAATATTTATGGCTTCGGTGGTGCCGTCCTTGTCGTTGTCGTAGCGTGAAAAATCGACTTGCGGATCGAAGTAGTCAAAAACCTCTTTCATGAGGGAATCCGATCCCGAGTACCCTTGCAAACCTTCGTACCAGGATTTAGGGTGCTTCGCACGGTACCAGCCGTAGACTTCGTTGGTGAGGTCCAGCTGCCCGTTGGAGACGTCGAGGTAGTAGTCGCGCACGGAACCGTTACAGCCATCCCTGTTGAAGCCTTCCTTGTTGAGCCAGTCCTCGACTTCGTTGATGGTGACTGGCGCTACTTTGTCTGTAAAGTCCACGAGCAGGGTAAGACTATATATTTTACCCTTGGGTGCGGCGTAGTGGCTTTTTTCCTGTGTCGCGATGGCCTTTAACAGCCCACGGGAGTTGTCGAACGTGGGTGTAGCCTCATCGGGCCATGCGGCGACCCTTTTTCCTTGATACACGATGTCGGCGAAGAGTGCCGAGTGAAGCGCAAATAGCGCAAGGCAGAAGAGTGAAATCCTGTTTTTCATGACCAATCCCATTACCGAAAATAAACCTTCTCTAATTATATATTCTTTTGGGGACGATAGGCGCCCCGGTATGCAGTTTTTGTGTTGAAGGTGTGTAAACGACCTCCGAGCAAGTCGCATTTTATTACATTTTCCGTCATGAAATTTAAACGCATTCTCCTGAAACTCAGTGGCGAAGCCCTCGCAGGCGAAAAGGGCCACGGTATCGATAACGTTATACTTTCCGACATGGCGAGCGAAATTGCCTCCATCGTCAAGCAGGGCGTGCAGGTCGCGCTCGTAATTGGTGGTGGTAACCTTGTTCGCGGTATTTCCGCCTCCGCAGGCGGCATGAATCGCGCCCAGGGCGATGCCATGGGCATGCTCGGCACCGTGATGAACGGCCTTGCCATGCAGGACGCCCTCGATAAGCAGGGTATTGACTCTGTGGTGATGTCTGCCATCCGCATGGAACCGGTCTGTGAGTTCTTCGACCGCCGCAAGGCCCTCAAACTCCTTTCCGCTGGTTCTGTGGTCATCTTCTCCGCCGGTACGGGTAACCCGTTCTTTACAACGGACAGCTGCGCCGCCCTTCGCGCCATCGAAAGCGAATGTGACGTCATCATGAAGGCTACCAAGGTCGATGGCATCTATACGGCCGACCCGGTCAAGGACCCGACGGCAACCCGCTTCGACGACATCAGCTACAAGGAAGTCATTTCCCGCGGTCTTAAGGTGATGGATACGGCAGCCGTTGCCCTCTGCATGGAAAACGACATGCCCATCTTCGTGTTCAAGATGGAAAAGGGCAACCTCACGCGTGCCGCTATCGAAGGCGACCTCGGCACGCTGGTCCACTGCTAGTGTTTTTACTTATATTTATTTCAGAATAATGGCGCCAAGCGCCGCAACCTAAAACCTGTAACCTGAAAGTTATTATGGCAGATTATAACGAAAAAATGGACAAGGCCATCGAGGCCACCGAACGTGAATTTGCGAAGGTCCGCGCCGGCAAGGCGACCCCTGCAATCCTGAACGACGTGCGCGTTGACTACTACGGCACTCCGACCCCGATTTCGCAGGTGGCAAAGGTTTCTGTGCCCGAACCGCGCATGCTCCTCGTGACCCCGTGGGAAAAGACCATGGTGGACCCGATCGAGAAGGCTATTCTCGCTGCGAATATCGGCCTTACCCCGATGAAGGACGGCAACTGCATCCGCGTGTCGCTCCCGATTCTCACGACCGAACGCCGCCAGGAACTTGCGAAGATCGTGCGCAAGCATGCTGAAGAAGGCCGTGTGGCCATCCGTAACATCCGCCGCGATGCCAATGATGCCATCAAGAAGAACAAGGACCTGCCCGAAGACGAAGTCAAGAAGCAGCAGGACGAAATCCAGAAGGCGACCGACAAGGCTATCGCGCAGATTGACGCCCTTCTCGCCGAGAAGGAAGCGGACATCCTCAAGGTGTAGTTCGGGGCTTGCGTGGGTAACGAACTTCGACATGTGGCCATTATCATGGATGGTAATGGCCGTTGGGCTAGGAGCCGCGGGCTCGAACGTTTTCTGGGCCACCGTAAGGGGACCCAGGCGACTATCGACGCGGTGGAGGTTGGCGTAAACCTTAAGCTCGAGCACATGACTCTCTATGTGTTCAGTTCCGAAAACTGGGGCCGCCCGAGCAAGGAGGTGGATTACCTGATGAATCTCCTCATCGAGATGGTGGTGAAGGAAATCCCCGACCTCATGGAAAAGAACGTAAAGCTCAAGGTTATCGGGAACATGGACCGACTGCCCGAAAAACCGCGCGCAAGTCTGCAGTCCGCAATCGACATGACCGCAAACAATACGGGTATGCAACTGAACCTTGCCATTTCCTATGGTGGTAGGCAAGAGATTGTGGATGCAACGAAGTCCATTGCGGCCCAGGTGGCTGCAGGAACGCTCAAGGTCGAGGATATCGACGAAAACCTGTTCGCAAGGAACTTGTATTTGAAGGGTGCGCCCGACCCGGATCTCGTTATCCGTACGGGCGGTGAATTTAGACTTTCGAACTACCTCCTCTGGCAGGCTGCCTACAGCGAGTTCTACGTGACGGACACGCTGTGGCCCGACTTCACTCAGGAAGAGTTCATGAAGGCTGTCGAGTTTTTCAAGACACGGGAACGGAGATTTGGGAAGGTGTTGCATGAGTAATCTGGCTCAGCGTTTGATAACGGCGTTTATCGCCATACCGATAGTGTTTTTCCTGCTGTGGTTCTGCGACTACAGCCGTATCGGGCTGATGTGCTTCCTGGCGGGCGTAGGTGCCTGGGAATGGGCGGGCATGGCATCCAAGATGTACAAGGGTCCCGACATGCGGTACCTCTCCTTTGCATCGTCCCTCGCGTTGACGCTGGCCTGGGCGCTTTCGAAGGGCGACTACTTCGGACTCCCCGCTGTTCCGTATGTAGTCGGCATGACGTTCCTTGTAATCTTTGCAATCTATATCGGTATTGCCTATGCGAAGGTGGAAATCGACCACCTGTTCCCCTGGCTCGTGATGCAGCTCGGCGCTCCCCTGTACATTGGTCTCTGGGGTGGCATGAACGCTCTCATGATGGGTAACGGCCAGGGCTTCGAACACTGCTATCCGTTTATCCTCGTGATGACCTCCATGTGGCTCTGCGACACGGTGGCGTACTTCTTCGGCAAGTTTGCGGCAGGCAAGGGCCCCTTCGGGAGGCACCCGTTTGCTCCGAGCATCAGCCCCAAGAAGACTTGGGAAGGTAGCATTGCCGGTTCCATCGCGACTATCGCGTGGGTGGCCTACTGGGTCAAGTGCAGCGCGGCTCTCTCCAGCTTCAATATCGACTTCAACTGGGGTATTGCCATTGCGATTGGCGTGCTGCTCACTGTCGCGGGCCAGGCAGGCGACCTCTTGATGAGTGCCCTCAAGCGTTGGAGCGGTACGAAGGATTCGGGTAACCTGTTCGTGGGGCATGGTGGCGTGCTCGACCGCTGCGACTCCTTCTTCCTCGCGGCTCCCGCACTCTACCTGCTTCTGGATTTTCTCAAGAACATAGCTTAGCAATTTAAGGGGAAATTATGAAACTCAAGTTTATTATTGGGGCTTTCGCTTTGGTGGCTGCCCTCGGTTTTACGGCGTGTGGCGATGACGATTCCAATCCCACTTCCGGTAATGGTACTACCGATCCCGACAACGGCGGTAAAGGCAAGAAGGATGATGGCAAACTGGAAGCCGGCTGTAACTTTGAAAAAGAAGACAATGTCTGGAAGTACAAGTATTCTACATGGAATTACATCGATGTCTACACGTGGATCGACGAGAGCACGGTTGACTACAAGGCCTACATGAACTCGTATCACATGGACAAAGACGATACGACTTACACGGGCGTGAATCGTGACGAGTTCTTTAATAAAGTTATGAAAGAATGCCTGTCCTATCAGGAAATGTAGAGGTTTAGGAAATGAAAAATGTCGTTCTTCTCGGAGCAACCGGTTCTATCGGAACTTCTAGCGTAGATGTCATCTTGCAGCATTCCGACATCTTCAATCTGTATGCGGTTGCCGCAAACAGCAGTGTCGCGAAGGTGGCCGAAATCGTGCGCAAGTTCAAGGTGGAACGCGTATGCATGTTCGACCCGAACGCCGCGAAGGAACTTGAAAAAGAACTTGGCATGAAGGTGCTTGCCGGCATGGAAGGCCTGTGCGAACTTGCTGCCGACCCGAAGGCTGACATCATTATCAACGCCCTGATGGGTGCGGTGGGCTGCCTCCCGACCATTACCGCCATCGAGCACGGCAAGCATGTGGCGCTTGCGAACAAGGAGACGATGGTCATGGCGGGTCCCGTCATCTGGGACAAGCTTGCGGAAAACCCGAAGTCGTTCATTACGCCGATCGATTCCGAGCACAGCGCCATTTTCCAGTGCCTTTCCGGCCGCCCCGAAAAGGAAGTGGAATTCCTCGAGATTACGGCTTCCGGCGGACCTTTCCGCGAATGGCCTATTGAGAAGTTCGAGCAGATAACCGTGGCCGATGCTTTGAACCATCCGGTGTGGAGCATGGGCAAGAAGATTACCATCGATTCTGCCTCGATGATGAACAAGGGTCTCGAAGTGCTCGAAGCACACTTTTTGTTTCACATTCCGTACGAGCAGATCAAGGTGGTCGTTCACCCGCAGTCGATGGTGCATTCGCTGGTGCAGTTCCGCGATGGTTCCCTCATGGCTCAGCTCGGCGCGCCCGACATGCGCATTCCTATCCAGGTGGCGCTCACGTGGCCCGACCGCCTGCCGCTCGAGACCAAGCGCCTCGACCTGCCGACGCTCGCGAAACTTACCTTCTTCGAGCCGGACTTCAACAAGTTCCGTTGCCTCGCCCTCGCGTTCGAGGCGGGCCGCCGTGGCGGTATCGTCCCCTCGATGATGAACGCCGCGAACGAGGTTCTCGTTGACGCCTTCCTCAAGGGCAACCTCAAGTTCACCGACATCCCGCGCCATGTGGAAACCATCATGGCGGGAGCCCCGAACGTGACCGGCCACCTGACGCTCGACCAGGTGCTTGAGGCTGACGCCGAGGCCCGCAGGCTCACCGAAGCGCTGATAAAGTAATTTTACAATCGTTGAAAAACACTTTCTTGGCCCTATTGCCTAAAAATGGCAATAGGGTTGTATTTGTTTACAACGTTTGCTGGCTCCGAGTTTGACAAGAGGTCTTTTTTATGGATAAATTTTATATACCCCCTCTGGATGGGGTGTTTTAAGGAGCTAGGTTATGAAGAAAATAATTTTGGCCTCGTGCCTGTTGGCCGCGGCGACGGCGTTCGCCCAATTTGGCGGTTTCGGTGGCCCTCAAGGTGGCGGCAGTGTGCCGGATGCCGACAAGACGGCCGACGTGAACTACGCTGGCGACGGAAAAACTTACCATACGCTGGACATTTACATTCCCAAGGAAGCGAAGGATTCATATCCGGTGGTCATCCATACTTACGGCAGCGCCTGGAGCATGAACAACATGAAAGGCTCCGCGGACTTGAGCACTATCTGTGCGGCTTATGCCAAGGCGGGCTATGCCGTCGTGACTCCGAACCATCGTTCGGCAAGCGATGCCATATATCCGGCGCAGTTGCACGACATCAAGGCCGTGGTGCGCTTTGTCCGTGGCAATGCGGCCAAGTACAAGTTCGACACGAATTTTGTGGCCGTTTCCGGGTTTTCTTCGGGTGGTCACCTTTCGAGCCTTGTGGCGACGACTTGCGGTTTGAAAGAGGGCAAGTCTGGCTCGGTGACCGTTGATTTGGTCGGCAATCTCGGTGAATTCACGTCGTTCAGCAGCTGCGTCGATGGAGCCGTTCTCTGGTCTCCTCCGACCGACATCTACACGATGAATCCCATCAGCATTGGCGGTTCCGGTACAATGGAAGGCGCCTTCATTGGTGTGGAACGCGAGGGCAACAAGGACAAATGGATGGTCGCAAGTTCGCCGTACTATGCGAGCGACGACGATCCGCCGGTTATCATTTTCCACGGAACTAAAGACCAGGTTGTGAACATCGAACAGAGCAAGGAACTTTACGACTCTCTCAAGCATCACAATGTGGTGGTGGAATTGGACACGGTGCCGAACGGTGAGCATGGCGGCAACGTGATGTACGCAACCGAAAACCTGAACAAGGCGGTCGCCTTCTTGGATAAGGCTCGCGAGGCCAAGGCCGCTGCCGCCGTAGTCCCGCCGGATACAAGCAAGCAGGATACGAGCGTGACTGATACGTCCAAGACGGATACGTTGCCGCCTGATACGCAGTCCATCGCAATTCACTCAATGCGCGTACCCATGCTTGCGCCGGTTTCTTACTCGGTGTATTCGCTTGACGGTACCTTGGTCTCGCGCTCTTCCGTGCTCAACAAGCAAGCGCTCAGGCCGGGCGTCTACTACGTGGTGTCGAAGTACAACACGGGTGAACGCAAGATGTTCCGTATCGTGAAGCGCTAGCACGGATACACTTGATACACTTTAGTATAATTTTTGCTAATTGGCGGTCCTGCGTGGGCCGCTATTCTTTATATTAATCTCTGGTGCATGGAACTTTCTTGCGCAAGAGAGGACAGTTTTGGAAAAGAATGATATCAAGCGGATTGCGCTTTTCGCAATCGTTGCCGCCGGTACATCGGCGGCTTTTGCTGCAAATGCCTACATAAACCAGGTTGGGTTCCGCCCTTCCGACCCCAAGGAAATTTCGCTGGTCGATGCCTCTGGCAATGTCGAGATTGTAAACGCATCGGGCCAGACCGTGCTTACGGTGACTCCAAGCGCTGCATCTTACTGGGATCCAAGCGGCCAGAATGTTCAGCTTGTAGATATCTCTAAACTGACTGCCGAGGGCAAGTATTCCATCAAGGTGGGCGGGCAGGTACTCCGCCAGGATCTGGTGGTCAAGAACAACACCTTCGCCGATGTCTACAAGGCGGCCATCAAGTGGTTCTACTACCAGCGTGCATCGATGGCGTTGGAATCCAGTTATGCGGGGCAGTGGAGCCGTGCGGCGGGCCACACGAACGCGACGGTTGAACTTCACAATTCTGCGGGTTCGGGCACCATCAATTCGACCAAGGGCTGGTACGATGCCGGCGACTACGGCCGCTATATCGTGAATTCGGGCATTACCACCTACACGCTCCTCTCGCTTTACGAACATTTCCCGGACTTTTTCAAGATGGCCAAGTGGAATATCCCTGCTGAGGGCAGCCTCCCGGACCTGCTCGCCGAAATCAAGTGGAATCTAGACTGGATGCTCACCATGCAGGCGTCTGACGGCACCGTTTACCACAAACTGACATCGCTCGGGTTCCCGGGCGACGTGATGCCCGCGCAGGATAACCTGAAGCTTTACGTTATCGGCAAGAGCGCCGAGGCCGCTTTTGACTTTGCTGGCGTGATGGCCTTGGCTTCGCGCGTGTATAAGCCGTTTGATGCGAGTTATGCGAGCAAGTGCCTAGAAGCGGCGAAGAAGGCCTACTCCTGGGGCTCGAATAACATGAACGTGCACTTTAAGGCGAATCCTTCTGACGTCTCGACGGGCGCTTACGAGGGTTCCGATGCTACCGACGAGAAACTTTTTGCGGGTACGGAACTTGCGATTACCACGGGCGATGCATCTTACAAGCAGTCGGGCACTTCGCCGTATGTCTCGTGGTGGGGCGGAATGGATGGAATTGCAACTTACGGCAAGGCAACGCATGCGTCCGTATTTAACGATGCAGGCGAAGCCAAGCAGAATATCCTCTCTACGGCCGACGGTTTCGTAGATCGCGCCAAGTCGGGATTCGGCGTGACGATGGCAAAGGGTGATTTTAACTGGGGCTCCAATTCGTCTGCCGCAAATCAGGGCGTTTGGCTGCTGCATGCCTACTACCTCACCGGCAACGAAAAGTATTATACGGCAGCCTTGAAGGCGTTCGATTACCTGCTCGGCAAGAACCCGCTTGACATGTCGTTCGTGACGGGTTATGGCTCCAAGTCCCCGATGCACCCGCATCACCGTCCGAGTACTTCGGACAACGTAACTGAACCGATTCCCGGCATGCTTGTGGGTGGCCCGCACTCTGGCGGCGATGACGTTGGTTCCGCTGCCGAATGGAAGTGTGCCGACTATAGGACGGGACATGTGGCGAAGGATTATACCGATCAGCAGTGCAGTTTCGCAACGAACGAGGTGGCTATCAACTGGAACGCCCCGCTCGCCTACTTGGCTGGTGCGCTCGAGGCGATTAATGCCGGGTATGCACCCTCGTTTGCGGTGGAAGGTGTCGCAAGGAAGAATACGGCAACGTCATCCAGTTCTTCGCAGGGGAACCCACCGCAGTTCAGTTCTAGTTCCAGCGTCGTTCCGCAGTCGAGCTCTAGCTCGACAATTGTGCCCACGAGCAGTTCGTCTACGACTGCCATACGTGATTTCGGGTACGAGGCCGACTCGGGCAAAGACGCTAGCCCCAAGCTCCGCATGGATGGTCACAAGCTGTTTGTCGAGAAAAGCGGCAAGCGCTACGACCTCCGCGGTAACAGACTGCACTAATCCGCATTGTCATCCCTGACTTCTCTGTAATGTCATCCCCTGTCATCCTGGAGCCACGCAGTGGCGATAGGACCTGCCGGGGATCTTTGTTTTTTACTACATTGTCCCTTGATGGAAAGTATTTTTAGTAATGTACTGATGTTTGTGCTGGGCCTAGTGGCGCTCAGCTTTCTTGTGACGATTCACGAGCTCGGCCATTTTCTGGTCGCGAAGTGGAACAACGTCAAGGTGAACACGTTCAGCATCGGTTTCGGCAAGAAGTTAATCCGCTACAGGCGTGGCGAGACGGAATACTGCATTTCGGCAATTCCTTTCGGTGGATATGTGGCCATGGCGGGCGAGAATCCGGACACGCTCGAGGAGGGCGAGGTCCCTGACGAACGTGATTTCGTGGCGAAGTCCGTGGGCGCTCGCGCGGCGATTGCTTTCGCGGGCCCGTTCATCAATATCGTGTTTGCGTTCGTACTTTTGATGGTGCTCTACATGGTGGGAGTGCAGGAACCTGCGACGAACGAGCTCATCGTGGGCTTTGTTGGGAAGGATTCTCCGGCGGCAGCGGCAGGCATCCAGCCGGGCGATACCATTACCGAAATGAACGGTAAGCCGACGCAGGGCTGGGACGATTTCCGCGAGCAGATAGGCGTGAGCCTCGGTGCTAGCGTTCCCCTCACGGTGCATCGCGGCGGTGAACCGCTGACGCTTACTGTCGTTCCCGAAGAACTTGTAATACCGGCGCAGGATTCCACCGGTTCCGAAATCGCGATGGGCATTGGCGACATTGGCATTTACCCGCGCAACCGCGTCATTGTGCGCGTTCCGCCTGTAGAAGGTTCCGCCGCGGCGAATGCGGGAATCCTCCAGAACGATACGATTTTTGAAATCAACGGCGAGCACATTTCCCGCTATGAGGAAGTCGTGCGCATTATCGACGGAAGCAAGGGCGAAACCGTCAACGTGACCGTCATCCGCAATGGTGACACTCTTACCAAGCCGCTTACTCCTGTATTCAACGAGGAATACAAGCGTTACATGGTCGGCATCCAGATGGGCTACGTGCTCTTCCGCGAAACGAAGATTGTACGCCGTGGCCCAGTGGAAGCGTTCACCAAGACGTGCGCCACCAGCTGGAAAATGACGACGAGTATTTTCCGTTACTTCAAGCGCATGTTCCAGGGCCAGGTGAAGGTCGATGCGTTCTCGGGTCCGGTCTCCATTGTCGCCGTGATGGGCAACGTCTGGATGAGCGGTTTCCAGGAATTCCTGATGCTGCTTGCCCTTATCAGCATCAACTTGGGCGTGATGAACCTGCTCCCGCTCGCGATTACCGACGGCGGCCTTTTGATGTTCCTCGGAATCGAGAAGCTGCGCGGCAAGCCACTTTCCACCAAGACGCAGAGCATTATTCAGAACGTCGCTGCAGCATTCTTCATCAGCTTCTTCGTGTTCATCACGATTCTTGACTTCGGCAAGCTTTCGCTGTTCCTGAAGTGAAACGCTTAATATTGTAGAAATATATTCCCATGATAACCGCAATCGTGATGACCCAGCTGATGGGGTAGACGACCATCAGTGAGGCGAACGAGTTGTACCTGGGGAACACAAAAATCACCCAGAGGATGCGGATGCCGCAAACGCCTGCCATGCAGGTGAGAGCTGGCGGTAGCGACTTGCCCATTCCAGAAAGTGCACCCGAAAATACGTCCAGGAAGACGTTGATGGCGAGGAGCCCGACCACTACGTACATGCGGATGGTCGCGATTTCGATGATATCGTTATTAGACGTGAATACGCTCAGCATGGGCCTTGCGAAAATACAGCAGAGCGCGCTCAACACGATGGTGGACGAACACCCGAGCAAGAGAGCCCAACGGACCGTGCGGCGGCAACGTTCCATATTTTTTGCCCCGAAGTTTTGCCCCACGAAGGTCACGCAAGCCTGCGAGAACGAACTTAGCCAGTAATATACGACGAATTCGTAATTGAGGGCGATGGACGATGCTGCCACTGTCGCGGAGCCCAGGCTGTTGATAGCCGATTGCAGGCACACGTTGCTGAACGAGAATACGACGCCGCGGAGTCCCGTCGGGATTCCCACGCGCAATATGCGGCTCAGGAAGAAGGGCGTCACGCGCAACTTCCAGAATTCCAGCTTGAAGGGACCCACCTCGTGCATGAGCATGTAGAACAAGGTGATTCCGCTGATGACGTTGGCGATGACGGTTGCAATGGCTACGCCCGATACGCCCATGTCAAAGCCAGCTACTAGAATCAAGTTTAGCGCCACGTTCACGGCTCCCGCCACCATGAGCACGTAAAGCGGCCGCTTTGTATCGCCCTTGCTGCGCAGAATGGCTGCGACAAAGTTGTAGATCATCACGAAGGGCATCCCGGCAAAGTAGATTTGCAGGTAGCGCACCGCCAAGTCCAGGATGTCGGCTGGCGTTGAAATCAGTTCGAGAATCGGCCTTGCAAAAAAGATGCCTACAAACGAGAGCAATATCCCGCTAAAGAACGCTATCATCACCGACGTGTGGACACTGCGGGTTACGGAGCGGTAACTGCGCGCGCCGATGGAATTGGCCACCACTACGTTCGCGCCTACGGAAATCCCGACGAACAGGTTGATGAGCATGTTGATGACGAACGTGTTCGCGCCGACGGCCGCCAGTGCCTTGTCGCCCGCGAACTGCCCCACTACGGCGACATCTGCCAGGTTGAACATCTGCTGGAAAATGCTGCTCAGGGCAATAGGGATGGCAAACCTCAGGATTTTTCTCCCGAGGGGCCCGTTCAGCATATCTATGTTCGTCTTTGCCGCCGTCATGCAGTACCTTGAAAACGGGCGTAAATTTAGTTTTTTAAATTGTGGGAACAGAAAGGATTGTATTTCGATGAACTCTATTATCATCTACGGGAGCCGTTATGGCTCGACAAAACGCTACGCCGAACGCCTCGCTGAAATCGCGGGGCTCAAGGCCGTTTTCTACACCGACGTGAAGAACGTTGCCGATTATGACCGCGTCGTCTATCTGGGCGCCCTCTGCGCAGGTGGCGTCATGGGCCTCAAGAAAACGGTTTGCGGCCTCTCTGCAAATCAGGAACTGTTTGTTGCGACCGTCGGTCTCGCCGATCCGACCGATGCCGAAAACGTCAACCATATCAGGGGCTGCATCAAGAAGCAGGTTCCCGCATCGCATTACGACGAAAGCAAAATCTTCCACCTTCGCGGCGCCATCGATTACACCAAACTCGGCCTGAAGCATCGAATCATGATGAAGCTCCTGTATTCAAAGGTCTTGAAAATTCCCGAAGCGGAGCGTAACGCCGAAGTCCGCGCCCTCATCGCCACCTACGGCAAGCAAGTGGACTTCGTGAATCTCGATACCCTGGAACCGATTGTCAAGGCGCTGTAAAATGGGCCACCAAGTGATGGAAACAGAACGATTCATATTGCGCCACTGGCAAGAAAGCGATGCCGCGGCGTTGTTCAAATATGCGAGCGACCCGGAAGTGGGGCCGCGTGCAGGTTGGCCTCCGCACAAGTCCGTAGAAGAAAGCCAGGAAATCATCCGCACCATTTTCAGCGGGGAAGGAATGTGGGCCGTCATCTGGAAAGAGACGAATGAAGCCATCGGTTGCGTTGGCTATCTGCCGTCAACCGCTTCGAACTTGAAAATTGCGGAAACCGAATGCGAAGTGGGCTACTGGATTGCCCGCCCGTATTGGGGAAAGGGAATTTGCACCGAAGCGATGAAGTTGGTGGTAGACTACTGCATTCGCGTGAAAGGCTTTACCACTCTTTGGGGCGACTACTTTCTCGACAATCCGTCATCGGGCCGCGTGATGGAAAAATGCGGGTTCGTCGATACCGGCAAAGAAACGTTGTGCCCAAGCCTTGTCGTGGGTGCCGACCGCCCCGTAAGAGTAATGAAACTGGAAGCAAGCCACAAAACAATTAAACAGTAATTCATCATGGCAAAAGAAATCGATCCGAAAAGCACCACTAGAGCAATGGCGTTCAAACTTTGGATGCAAGCTCCGAATCCGATGGTGACATTCTTCAAAACATTGAACGTCACAAGGCTTGTAAAGGTCAGCAAGAAACGCGGCCTGAAATTCAACATGCTTATGGATTACTGCATCGGCAAGGCGGCTGCGAGCGTTAAGGAATTTTATATGCTTCCGGTAAACGGCAAGTTGATGCAATACGATTCCATTGCGGTCAATACAATCGTCAAGAACAGCAAAGGCGAAGTCAGTTCTTGCGACATTCCGTTTTCCGAGGACTTGGCAACATTCAACCGCGATTACCTCAAGTACACAAAAATCGTAGCGGAAAGTTGTGAGGATTGGGACTTGTCCGAGAACAGCATGGTCATCGGCACGTCGGCTATTATCGATACCGAAATCGATGGCGCTGTCGGCATGAATTCCGGCATTTTCAACAACCCGTTTATGATTTGGGGCCGTTTCAGGCGAAAACTTTTCCGCTATGAATTGCCGGTTTCGTTCCAGTTCCACCACACGCAAATGGATGGAGCTCACGCCGGGAAGTTCCTCGCGAACTTGCAAAAAGCCATTGACGACCTACGCTAAAAAACGGTGACATTTTTTTTTGCGGAATCCCTTGACGAATCGTTTTTATTAGTGTACATTTGAGCAAAAGCGGAGAACGATTATGACGAATAATGCTATTATCAGCTGCTGCGGCTCCGATTGCAGCGTATGCTATTGCTATGGAAAGATGTGCCAGGGATGCAATGCCTCATGCGGCAAAGTCTTCCATTGCCCCGAAGGCGAGGAATGCGCTATTTATCACTGCTGTGTTACGAAGAATGGCTATAAATCCTGCGGCGAATGCGACAAACTCCCGTGCGACATTATTCTCGGCACGAGAGATCCGAAGATGACTGAAGAAGAATTCATGAAGAGTGTGGAAGAAAGAGTAAACCGTCTTAAAGGGAATAAATAAGATGCCCTTTGACTTCAAGAAAGAATACAAAGAATTCTACATGCCGAAAGGCAAGCCGGAAATTGTCACCGTTCCGGCGATGAACTATATCGCTGTCCGTGGTAGCGGCAACCCGAATGAAGAAGGCGGTGACTACAAGAAGTCAATTGAACTTCTGTACGGAATCGCATACACGATTAAGATGAGTAAAAAGGGTGACCACAAAATCGAAGGTTACTTTGATTACGTGGTGCCACCGCTTGAAGGATTCTGGTGGCAGGACGACGTTGACGGAATCGATTACAGCCACAAGGAAAATTTCCAGTGGATTTCTGTCATCAGGCTCCCTGACTTTGTTACCAAAGCCGATTTTGATTGGGCTGTTGACGAGGCGACCCGCAAAAAGAAAATGGACTTTTCGAAAGTCGAATTTCTAGAAATCGAGGAAGGGCTTTGCGTACAGTGCATGCATTCCGGCTCGTACGACGACGAACCCGCGTCAATCGCTGCAATGGACAAGTTTATCGCCGACAACGGTTACGAAAATGACATCTCGGACACGAGGCGTCATCACGAGATTTACCTCTCCGACGCGCGCAAAGTCGCCCCGGAAAAGTTGAAAACAGTCATCCGCCACCCGATAAAGAAGAAATAAAAGGAGGACCTATGGAAATGAAATTTTGTCAAAGCTGCGGAATGCCGCTCACGCCGGAAATCTTGGGCACCAACGCCGACGGCAGCAAGAGCGAAGAATACTGCATCTACTGCTATAAAGACGGTGCCTTCACCGGCGACTTCAATATGGAACAGATGGTCGAATTCTGCTCGCAGTTCGTTGATGAATTCAACAAGAATACAGGCAAGAGCCTCACCCGCGAAGAATACAAGGCGGAGCTGCGCAAGTACTTCCCGACACTCAAACGCTGGCGACTTCCGGCAGACCAATTGCCGCATGCCACCTCGCCCATGAAGCAGAAGTTCATCGAAGAGGTAAACGCGCTTAATATCAAGGACATGCCGAAAATCGACAACCTCTTTGTGCTGCAGGGCTCGTTCATCAATCAGGAATACAAGATCAACGGCAACACCGTCAAGCTCCTGGACGATAACGCAAGCTACTGGGGCAACCAAGTCGAAAAAATTGGTGCCGAAGGCCGCTGCTTCGGAATCGCCTGCGACGAACGCTATATTCTCGTGAGCGAATACGGCAAAAACGGAGCTGATGCCGAAATTGTCGTATTCAAGAAACGGTAATGTTTAAGATATTACGCTTCTTTCCCGAGAACGGCGCGGGCGAGCTGGTCGGCGCATGAAGTCGGCTTCCCGCCGCAGGTGTTGCCCAAGAGCTTTGCCGCAATATCTTCGGCGCGCATGCCTTCGCAGAGTTTCGCAATCGCCTTCAGGTTGCCGTTACATCCGCCCGTAAAGCGGATGTTCCTGATTTTGTCTCCGTCGCGCGTGAATTGGATTGTCGTCGCGCAAACGCCTCTAGTCTTGAAAGTCTCTTCCATACGTGTCTCGGGGTTGAATGTCTGCCTTAAATATACAATGATTCCCGATAAAAGCGCAGAATGTTCTGATGGAAATAAGCCTGTATTCATCTGTGTTTTTTAAATTATGTTATATCAAAATCAGGAGAGAACAATTATGAAACGTATAAGAGATTTCTTTGGTTACTTGCTGGGCGGAGTTCTTTTTGTTGCCTTGATCCCGACAATCATGTGGCTTGCGTCTGGCATGCCCACGCTGTGGCCGGTCGATACGTGGCGTTGCATTGTGGCGCCTGTCGTGATGCTTGTGGGCCTTGTGCTGAGTATTTGGACTATCGTCTACATGCGCAATCGTGGCAAAGGAAACCCGATGGATGCTTTCGGCCACGAAGTGGCCCCGCGTACGCAGCATCTGATGATTGAAGGTCCGTACAAGATTAACCGCAACCCGATGCTTACAGGAACCCTCGTTTATCTCGTGGGTGCCGCCGTGTGGCTGTGGACTTGGCAATCGTGCGTTGTATTTGTCGCCTTCTTTGCCATCATGATGGTGCAGGTGCTGAGCGAAGAAAAACGCCTCCGCCGCGACTTCGGCGAAGAATACGAAGAGTATTGCAAACACTCACGAAGGTTTTAGTAAATGAAGTTTTTAGCAGTATTCCTTTTGACTCTTTCGTTGGTGGCGACAAGTTCTTTTGCAGTGTCGCTGAATCCTCCGCTGGTTCTGTCGATGCAGGAATATGAAGGCACTATGACCTCCGACGATTTTGACTATAATGAAAGATCGGAGGCTGATTTCAGTTTCTTTAAACCCTTTGTGGGCGTAATCTCGTTTATGCTTGTTATTTTTGGTTTTTCCTGGGGTGTGATGGGGGCAGCGGAACTCAAGGACGGGGGCGATAACGGAGGTGCGATGCTTGGTGGTGGCCTAGGTATAACTGCTTTAGGGGCCCTAGGCATGTACTGGGCGTTTTGATGTGCAAATTTTTCTAAATTATCCTTCCGTAACAGTAAAGGATACGCTATATGAATATTCTCGTCGTTGGTAGTGGTGGTCGTGAACATGCCATCGCTCTTGCAGTCAAGAAGTCGCCGCTGTGCGATACTCTCGTGTGCGCTCCGGGCAACCCGGGCATGGCAAACCTCGGCAAGTGCGTGCCGGTGGATGTGGCCGACCCGAAGGCAATCGCTGACCTCGCCGTAGCAGAGCATATTGACCTCGCAGTCATCGGCCCCGAAATTCCGCTGGTCGCGGGCGTGGTGGATGAATTCCGCCGTCGCGGTCTTCGCGCATTCGGCCCGACTGCGGCTGCTGCCGCGCTCGAAGGCTCCAAGGCCTTCAGCAAGGATATCATGAAGAAGTACAACGTGCCGACGGCAGCCTTCGAGACCTTCACCGATCTCGCCTCCGCGAAGAAGTTCCTTGCCGAACACCCGGCTCCGATCGTGGTGAAGGCGTCGGGCCTCGCTGCGGGCAAGGGCGCCATCGTCTGCATGACCGACAAGGAAGCGAACGACGCTGTCGAAGAAATGCTCGGCGACAAGGCCGTCTTCGGCGAATCCGGCAAGACGGTCGTGATTGAAGAATTCATGGACGGCGAAGAAGCCTCCATCTTCGTGGTTTGCGACGGCAAGGACTACGTGATTCTCTCTTCTGCCCAGGACCACAAGCGCGTCTTTGACGACGACAAGGGCCCGAACACCGGTGGAATGGGCGCCTACAGCCCGGCTCCGGTGGTGACGGACGCTCTCCTCGACGAGGTGAAAAAGACGATTATCGAACCGACCCTCAAGGGCATGGCCGCCGAAGGCAAGCCCTACACGGGCGTGCTCTACGTGGGCATCATGGTGACTGCGAAGGGCCCGAAGGTCGTGGAATACAACTGCCGCCTCGGCGACCCCGAATGCCAGATTGTGCTCCCGCTCTACGACGGCGATGTGCTCGCATTGTTCGATGCTGCCGAAAAGGGCGAACTCGCCAAGCTCGGTGCCCCGAAGGCTCCGAAGGGCAGCTCCGCTATCGTTGTGCTCGCAAGCGCCGGTTATCCGGGCTCCTACGAAAAGGGCAAGGTCGTCACGGGTATCGAAGAAGCCGAAAAGAACGGCGCCCAGGTGCTCCACGCCGGTACCAAGATGGTCGATGGCAAGCTGGTCACGAACGGTGGTCGCGTGTTCGGCGTGGTGGGCCATGGCGAAACGCTCCAGGCCGCTCTCGACATCGCTTACGAAGCCGCCGAGAAGGTTCAGTTCGAAGGCAAGTTCTACCGCAAGGACATCGGCAAGAAGGGCTTGGCCCGTCTCGCCAAGATGGCGAAATAAGAGGTAACAAAATGGATTTGAAAGAAAATGCAAAGGTCGGTATCGTTGCGGGTAGCAAGTCCGACCAGGAAACTGTAGATAAAATCACCGCCGTGCTTGACAGCTTCGGCATCGTGTGGGAATACAACATCCTCTCTGCACACCGCACCCCGAACGCCACCGCGAAGTATGCTCGCGAAGCCGCCGGGCGAGGCCTCCAGGTCCTCATCGGTGTCGCTGGCCTCGCTGCAGCCCTCCCGGGCGTGCTCGCAGGGCACACCATCCTTCCCGTTATCGGTCTGCCCTGCGCCGGCGGCCCGCTCAACGGCGTCGATGCCCTGCACTCCATCGTGCAGATGCCCCCGGGAATCCCGGTGGCAACAGTCGGCATCGGCAACGGCAAGAATGCCGGTTACCTCGCCGCCCACATCGTCGCCATCGCAGATCCGGCTGTCCGTGAGAAGCTCGTCGCTTACCGCAAGAGCCTCGGGGATATCGAGGGCTAGTCTGCGTGATGTTTAGGAGGAACACCATGCCCGGTGCAAGGATTGTCGCGCTCGCGATGTTCCTTGCCGCATTCTGCTTCGCGGGCGAACCGAACCTGCCGGAGGTCAAGGCCCCGTGGATGAAGGGCGAACGCTTGACCTTCAGTCTCGGTTGGGGCCCGATTACCGCGGGTGAGGCTACGCTTGAAGTGAAACCCCTCCCGGAGGGCAAGACGGAGTTCCTCTCGTTCGCGCAGGGCAACAGCACCATCACGCGCATCTACCCCGTGTACGATACGGTCTATACCCGTGTGCGCAACAAGGGACTCATGACCGAGGTCTTCCGCAAGCAGCTGCACGAGGGCAAGTTTCACAATACTTCCGTCATCCGCTTCGACCGCAAGGGCGAGAAGGCCTGGCTTTCCGACACGGTGTTCACCGACATGAAGACCCGCAAGGTCAAACGCTCTGCCGATACCGCGGTCACCATCCAGGGCATGGAGCACAGCATTATGTCGGCGTTCTACTACGTGCGCACGATGCCCCTCACGGTCGGCGATACGACCCGTTTTTCGGCGGTGAGCGGCAAGAAGCGTTACGAACTGAAGGTGCTAGTCCACGGGCGGGAATCGCTCAAGACGGTTATCGGAAACGTGAATACGGTCAAGGTGGAACCGGTGCTCGACGGCGACGGAATATTCAACTCCAAGGGCCGTATTTTCATCTGGCTCACGGACGATGACCGCCGGATTCCGGTGCTCATGCAATGCGAAATCGCGTTGGGGAGTATCAAGGCGAAGCTCACCAAGGCGGAATAGGTCGAAAATCTCCCTAAAAGTGCCTTTTTTTGCCAAGATTAAGGAACTTTTACAACAATGTGTTTGGAAAAAAAGCGGATAATAATTTATATTCCAAAGGTGATTTTATAATCAGAGGCTTTTAATGTTTAAAAAAGTGATTTTGTTGCTGTGCGTGCTCTGTCTTATGGCATGGGCTGGCAAGCCCAAGGCTAAGTCTGCTGCTCCTGCGCCCAAGGCTGCCGTTGAAGACGAATTTGATGACAGCGGTTTTGAATCGGCAGATTCCGAAGAATCGTCTCAGGCAAGTGTTGCTGGCGACGACGATGAGGATTTCGAAGAGGCTGAGGACCCCTCTCTTACGGGTGCCCAGAAAGCAGACCTCGATGCCCGCAAGAAGTTCGAAGAAGAGCAGCGTCTGGATGAATACGCCAACTCCCTGCGCCGTCGTAACTGGCTCAAGGACCGTCTGATTTTCCAGATCGGTATGGGTTCCCGTTACCCGTTCATGGGTGAAACCGGCATGGGTATGGGCTTTGGTCTCGGCGCCGAATACATCACGCGCTGGGGCCTTGGTGTCTACGCGTCCGGCGGTCTTCTTCCCAAGGGCGATGACAACGACTTCGAAGGTATTGAACTCGAGGGAGGCTACGGCTACAAGGTGGGTATCAACTACTACCTCTTCCCGAAGAACCCGCTGCACTTGGGTGTGTCTGCCTCTTATGGTACGGTATACTACGACCACAACGTGGAACCGAAGGACGGCGTCCGTCCGCTTATCACGGTTAACGGCTACCAGTTCGACGTGCTTATCTCCTACATGACCAACGAATGGTACTACCTGCAGTTCTCCGTGGGTATGTACTACTCTCCCGAACTGGGCAAGGAAACTCCGGAAGAAAACCCGAGCCTGCGCTACCAGTCCGAAGGTAGTTCTAAGATCATTTCGTCCGTGGTCAATCCCGATGGCATGAGCAAGACGGGTATTGTTTTCGGCATTGCTATCGGCTATGCGCTTCCGGAATTCTTCCCGGACGATACCGAAAAGCGCCGCCGCCAGCGTGAGAAGGAACGCAACCGCTCCAGGTAATCTGGACTTGGGAAAGTTTGAAAACCGTGGGCTGTGCCTGCGGTTTTTTTTGTATTGGGGAGCCGTTGTCCCGCCGACTTTCTATCTTTGGGCTACTATGGCAACCATCCCTACCCTCAAAGAAAATCTCGTTATTGAAAATATCCGCCCGAATATCGAGGGCGGCCGTTTTATGCTCAAGCGCGAACCGGGCGATTCCGTGACTCTCCAGGCGGACATTTTCCGCCACAGCCACGAGAAGTACGACGCCGCGATTTTCTATCGCCACGTGAGCAAGAAGAAGTGGGAGAAGGCTCCCATGCATTTCGTGGATAACGACCTCTGGGAAGGTACGTTTACGGTCAACAGCATTGGCTACTACGAATACAAGATTTGTGCCTGGACAAAGGAACCGAAGGATGTCCCGACGGAAAGCCCCGTGATGAAGCTCCGCGTGGACCCCTCCTACAGCCGCATCGGCACATGGTACGAAATGTGGCCGAAGAGCCAGGGAACGGACCCCAAGAAGAGTGCGACCTGGAAGGATTGCGAAAAGCAACTCGACTACATTGCCGACCTCGGATTCGATACGGTCTACCTGGTGCCTATCCACCCGATCGGTGTCACCAACCGCAAGGGCGCAAACAACGCGCTGCATGCCAAGACCGACAAGAAGGGGAATCCGCTTGAACCGGGATGCCCGTATGCCGTAGGCAACAAGCACGGTGGCCACTATGACGTGGACCCGGAACTTGGCACCATGAAGGAATTCGAACATTTTGCGAAGGCTGCCCGCGAAAAGGGCCTGCGCCTCGCGCTCGATATCGCTCTCAACTGCAGCCCCGACCACCCGTACGTGAAGAGCCACCCGGAATGGTTCTACCACGAACCGGACGGCAGTATCAAGTTTGCGGAAAACCCGCCCAAGAAGTACGAGGATATCTACCCGTTCGACTACTACAACGAGAACTACAAGGCTCTCTGGCAGGAAATCGAGAATATTATCTTGTTCTGGGCCGACAAGGGTATTGAAATCTTCCGCATCGACAACCCGCATACCAAGCCGTTCCCGTTCTGGGAATGGCTCATCGCTGACGTGAAGGAAAAGCGCCCGGAACTCGTGTTCCTCGCCGAGGCCTTCACCCGCCCGAAGATGATGCACCGCCTTGCAAAATCCGGCTTCGACATGAGCTACACGTATTTCGCCTGGCGTAGCGCCAAGTGGGAATTCGAGCAGTACCTGAAGGAACTCACGCAGAGCGATGCCAAGGAATACATGCGCGGCATCTTCTTCCCGACCACTCCGGATATCTTCCCGAAGTACCTCGCTTACAAGGGACCGAACGCCTTCAAGCAGCGCTACTTCCTGGCCGGCACGCTTTCTAGCCTCACCGGCATGTACAACGGCTACGAGCTGTGCGAGAACATTCCCTCGCCGGTCAAGGAAGAACTCGCCGACAGCGAGAAGTACCAGTACAAGGTCCACAACTGGAAGGGCCCGGGTATCCAGGATTTCGTGCGCCGCGTGAATACCGCCCGACAGGAACATATCGCCTTGCAGGAATACGACAACCTGGACTTCCACTACTGCGCCAACGATCAGCTGATGGTCTACTCCAAGAAGACTGGCGATGACGTTATCTTGTGCGTATGCAACATGGACATGGACAACGCGCAGGAAGGTATGGTGGAACTCGACATGGGCAAGCTCGGACTTGCGCCGGATTCATTCTTCTTCCTGAAGGACCTGATTACCGACGAGAGTTTCGTCTGGCGCGGCAATCGCAACTTTGTGCGCCTTGACCCGGCAAAGGCTCCTGGCCACCTGCTCGTGCTCAAGAAGATCTAGTAGGTAATCGCCACGCATCTTCGATGCCTGCGATGACATTTTTAATATGAGAAAAGCCACACGTTTCCGTGCGGCTTTTTTGCGTATGATGAGTGGAATTCTAGAACAGGAATGTTTTCCCGAGGGAGGCCACGAACGAAGCGTTCGAGTTCGTGAACACGCCTCCGTGGAATCCGCTCGGGTGGAAGTACGAGATCCCCAGCTGGGTGTCCCACTCCTTCACCTTTTCGGCGAACGTGATGGCGTATTCGACAGATATGGCGCCTGCGCTCCCGTTCTCGCCGAAGCGGGGCCCGAACCAGGCAGAGGCGGTGGGCCTCCAGTCGAACTTTCCGTCGACATTCTTGACGAGATGCTGCGATTCTAGACGGTCACGCTTGCTCTCGAAGTCTCCGCCGCCTTGGTAGAACTGGAATCCGCCGGCAGCACCCAGAAACAGGTGGCTACCGATATTGAACTCTGCACCGGCGAGAATGCGTTCCTGAATATTCCAGAACGTATAGTCCTTGTCTCCGTCGTCGCTTGCGAGCCATTCGTTGTAGGTGCGGCTGCACGGGGTGTCATTGCAGCCGAACTGCAGCGTACCGGCATATCCTGCGACCGATGCGCTCACGAACAGCGGGGAAATTGCGCTTGCAGGGTGGAACCCGATGGTGGCTGCACCACCGCCTGCATTCACCTGCTCCACGTTGAGTCCGGTAGAGCCGATTGTGCCGAATGCGTCGACAGAAAGGTCGATTTGCTTTTCGCCTGCCGGCGAGATCTTCGGTTGGTGTGCCGTCGTCATCGGGGCCGATCCCATGGATTGCATTGAAGGGGCTATACACCCGGTCAATGCAAGGGCAGCGATACTTGCAGCCAGCAGTAATGGTTTCTTTGTATTCATTTTTCATCCCATTGTGGCTCCCCTTTTGGGGGAGGAATATGTTGTTCTCATAAATTACCTTATCCGTTATCCTGTGTCAATAATGGATGAGGGTCGGCTATTGGAGCTTTACGGACCGTATGGTGCAGGTCTCGTTGGCGTCCAGTGCCTGCAGGGTTAGGCGTGATGCCGAAAATCCGTTGCCTGCGGTGACATCCGTATTGATGATATCCTTGAGGGGTAAAACTTTGTTAACAAACTCATTTTGCATAGAGTTGTTACCAAGATTGACCTTCCCGTGCGAATAGGTGCCGAAATAGATTTCGCTGTTCCGGCATGTCGATCCGAGGTATTCGACCTTCAGTTCCTTGTAGTTGTCTAGCGAGAACGTTCCGCCGAAATCGAGATGGATGCCTGCGTATATCTCCTTGAAACTGAATTCGGTTGCATCGCTGTTCCCGACTTTAACCTGCTTGATTGTCGTGGAGGAGTTCCAGTTAACAGTCTTGTAGTTGGAGGGGAATAGCGTAGCGCTCCCGATATCGGCGGGTTTCTCGCTGAATGTCTTGAACGTGGTCAGCAGTCGCGTGTTCCTGAGGGTGACTTTGCCTCCATTGGAATTGAGTACCAGGCGGAACCAGCGGTACTTTGCCATCGCGCCCTTGACCGTAGGCATCTGCCAGCGTATGGCGTGGAAATCTCCATCCTGTACCACGTTTAGTTCTTCTAGCTGGACTTGGCCTCCGCCGCCCTTGTTCGGGGTCAGCAGGAGTTCTGCCTTCATCCAGTTGCTCTTGGGGCTTTCCACCTTGATTTCCGTTTCAAAAATTGCACCTTCGGGAACGTCCTTCGCGTTGTCAATCAGGGCGACGCGCTGCCATCCGGAAGGGAGCGTAAACTTTACTTCCTTGGTCGTCTCGGTGGCATCCTTGTTGTAGTCATAACGGATGTAGCCGAATTTCCTGGACTGGATCGCGCCTCCGTTAGCGATGATTTCGGGCATTGACGAGAGGTCCATGCAACTTGTGGTCGGGGAAAACATCCCGATGAGTTTTGCGTTGCGGAACTCCTTGTTTACGCTGTCGTAATCTGCCTTGGCGACCTCGCAGAGCAGGCGCCAGATTTCGGTCTGCATTCCCTTGAGTACGGTGCTGTCCATGCTTCCGTCCTTGTTTATGGGCGATTCGATATGCCTTCCACTGATGGATTCATTGTAGCGCGGGTGTGTTTCGTCAACTGCATAAACGGCTTTTGCGGTGGAACGCTTTCCCGGATTTTCAAACGGGAAACCTGCCTGCGATGTGCTGAATGCGCAATCCGAACGGATGGCCAGGTCCCCGTTGCATTGCAGGTCGATAGCGCTTGCTGTCGGGATGAATGTGCTGCTTGCCTGGTAAAGGGTGTCCGCTTCCCAGATGTTGTCGAAATTAATGGTATAGAGCGAGGCGCCGAAGGCCTTGAAGGTGTACGACATGTCGTCGGGAATGGCTTCCATCATGCCTTCGCGTAGCGAGTTGTATATTGTCCGCGCGAAGGGATAGGTGCTGCCCTGGATAAAGTCGTGTGAGGCTTCGCCCGTCTGGGACTTCTTCGTGTTCTGCGAGAGGTATTCGTAGACTCGGTTGTGCGAGAAAATCCCGGATTCCTTGTCGGTGGCGGCCATCTCGCTTACGGCACGGCCCCACGCCTCGTCGCCGTTTTTTGCGGTTCGGTTCAGGGAGTAGTACTTGTTTGCGTGCTTGGGGCTTTTCCCCTTCATTTGACCCTGCGAAAGGAGAATCGCGGGGAACCCCTTGTAGTTTGCCGCTTTGCGGTACTTGCCGAACAGGAACCGTGACGTGTCCGTCTTTACTTCGTAGGTGCTGTTTCCGGCTGTCGTGTTATAGAGCAGCAGGTCGCGCGCTCCCGGACTCGAAATCAGGTCGTAGAAAGCCTCTGCGGAGGCGACTCCGGCCTCGTTCGCCCAGAAGTCGATGGTGGATATCAGGCCACGCGGCATCACGGCACCCTGGTGCGGCGAATCTAGCGAGGCGTAGATTCGCACGGGCGCATCGGCGGCTTTGCGCGATGTGTCGTACAGGTAGGCGCCGTAGCGCCCGATGATGCCGCCCTGGCTTATTCCCAGGATGATAAAGCCGTCTCCGTGCCTGTTCGGGAAGGAAATAAGCGTGTTGTCGCTTAGGAACTTGAGCAACTTAGAGAGTGCGGCCGCATTGTCTTCGAGCCCAACCCTTACGGTCTGTGCAAACTGCACGAGTACGGGGGTGTATCCAAGGCTCGAAAGAATTTCAGGAATGCCGAAAGCCTCGGTTTCCTCGTACAGCTGTTCGAGGGTCCTGGCCTCGTCGGTACTCAGGTGGATTCCGTCGATGATAAAGAACGGCCTGCTGAGTGCAATCCCGTATTTCGCGGCGTCGTCTACGATAGGGTCAATGACCCTGATGCGGACATCCGGAGCCGCGTTCGCGATTTCCGTTTTCCCTTCTCGCGTATCGCATTGGGCCGGCTTCATGATGTCCGATATGCAGGGCTGCGAATGGTTCGAGAAGAAATGGAAGTCATGGGAGGCCGCCTCTGCTCCGGGTACGAGAGTGAAGCCAATTGCCAAGACGAGATGTATAAGTTTTTTCATATTACTTCACCTCCACTTTGAGTTTCTGCTGTACTGTTCTCCCGTCCGAACTGAGCTTGAACACGATTTCCTGTTCCCCCGCAGAATCGAACTCTATTTCTGCTTCGGTCTTCGGGGCTACTGCAGTGCATGTGCCCTTGACGCAGATTTCCATAAGGGGGAGGCTGCTGCGGGTTGTTGCTACAAAGTACGGATCGTATACGAACGTCACCCTGGAACCGTATACGGTGCTCGTCGGCAACCCTGTCAATAGCAGGTGAAAATCCTCGAACTCGCTTTTCTTGAAGGTTGTGTCGGCATAGTATTTTACGGCGTAGTCTATGTCGGCGATAAGTACGGGGATGGTGTGCTTCTGCATGCTTGCGGCAATATCTCCAGCCTCGAGGAACAGGTTCTTGGGGCTTGCAATGACACTGTCCCTGAGACGGTTTCTGTCGACAGTGAACATGCTCTTGTACCAGCCGTCGCGAGATTCCTTCGGGGTGAGGCTTGTTGCCGTCTGGAAACGGATTACCTTTTGATGCTCCTGTTCCGTAAGCACGAAAAGCCTTGTTGTCCTGCGGGCGAACTCGTTTCGTGTTTCCTCGTTCAGCGCTTTTTTTGCATCGGGCACGGGTTCCGTGTAGAAGTTCCTCACGTTCGATTCCGGGTTTACGTCGCGGAATACGTATCCAGCATTCCCGTTGTCTGGAGGCAGGTCTCCCTCCTGTGCGCTGCCTGTGCACGTAACCTTTATGTTGTCTACAAACAGCGTGGTGTATTGGTAGGCTCCTACGCCGAATAGTCCGATCCCCACCTTGTTCAGGGTGCTGCTGCTACCGAGAAGGTCGCGCGTGGGAAGGCTGATGACCTGCGTGCTGTTTGCCGTCAGTGTATAAAACACGACGTTGCCGTTACCGGAGTTCCCTGTAAGCCAAAGGCCGAATTTCACGTTTTGGGTGGAACGGACCGAAATGCTGAATGAGCCGCCCTCAACTGGAATGGGCAATCCGTTGAATGAGAGTGTTCCAGTCCAGTCGGCAGTCTCGTTCTTGATGCCCGAAAGCCGGATGTAGGGGGCCTTCATGTTTTCGAAGTCTCCCCAGTTTGCGGTCCATTCCGGCGCCTCGGGGAACGTGCGACTGGAATTTTCCATCTGTCCATTGTGTGTGGAGCCGTCGTAGAGCACGGCTTCCCTGCAGTTTTCGGCGTTGCCTGCGGATGCCAGCACAAGACCCGCAAGTACAGCGCCTTTCAGAATCCTACTTGACATAGGAATTCTCCATTGTTGATGCATATAGAAAAAATGGCCGTCCGGCCATTGCCTAAGCTTCGCCAGGAAAAGTCGACAGGATTTTCCGGGAAACCTGAATGTCGTAAGGTCAAAACTATATAAACAAAAATCCTCCGTAAAGGAGGATTCGCAGAAAAATTTTTGCCAATATTATCGTTTTGGCTGATTAATCACTTGCCCGGACTGCTTGATCAGTGACTATTGTCAACGAAGCCTTGTAAGTGTTGTCGACGACTTCGGTCTTATATTCATAGCGTTCGCTGTAAAGGAGGTCGAGACGCTTCTTGAAGGTGGCAAGTCCGAGCCCGCCTTCGTTTGATTTCTTTTTCCGCGGGAAGTTCGAATTTTCGGTGAAGAATTCTACGATGTTCCCCTTTTGCACAATCTTGATTCGTGCAAAGCTCGGTCCGTCCGGATTTACGCTGTGCTTGATGGCGTTCTCCACGAGCGGCATCGCGATAAGCGGTGCAATTTGAAAATCTTCGGTTTCGAGGTCTGTCGTAAATTCAAGCTTGTAGCTGGGGTCGAGTCGCAGTCTTTCCAGGTCGGCGTATTTTTCCAGGATGTCGATTTCTTCCTTGATGGGGATGGTGCTGTCCGATGTCTGGTAGAGCATCACGCGCAAAAGCTTTGAAAGTTTCGCCATCGATTCTTCGGCGCGCTTGGGGTCGAACTGGATAAGTGCGGAGATGTTGTTGAGCGTATTGAACAAAAAGTGCGGACTCAGCTGGTTCTTGAGAAAGTCAAGTTCGTATTGCAGGGACTTGTTCTTCTGTTCGCGCTGGACGAATGCTCTTAGCGTGTGTCTCAAGACAATGTTGTACAAAACGCTGATGCCGCAGACGAACCCTACGAGAATGGAAAATAATATGACTGTAATGAAAGAGAAGTGCCCGCCCTTCATGTTCGAGAAGCAATACGAGGTGAAAAAGTAGGTTATGCCTTCGCCTGGGTTGCGTTCGATAAGGAAAAATGCGACTTCGCGTACAAAGATGGCTCCGATGACAAGTAAGGCGTTGTGAATGACGAATGGAATATAGTGCTTCTTGAATATGCAGCTCGGAACGAGAAATTTCTGGTTGAGAAAGAAGATGAGTGTTGTGGTGCAGAAGGGAACGTAGAAGCCTACGACGCCCTTCGCGTTAATTTTTGGGGAGGTGATGACGGAGGGGTCGAGGAACGTGGCCAGCGGGAACAGAAGTACGAAAATCCAGATAAGCAGGAGGGGTACGAATGGGGGAATGGGATAGCTGATGGACTTCGTTTCTTCTTTGAGCAGGTCCATCAAGTACTTTTCGCTTCGCATGAAGCTTGCTTCTTGTAAACCCTCGAATGTCCCACGTTTTGTCTCGAAGAACTTTGTAACTGCTTTTGCTGTCTTTTTAACGGTCATGTATTCAAAATTAAGTCTATTTTGGCCAAATTTCATCCCCTATATGACATTTTTATGACGAAAGTACGAAAAAAAACGACAAAAACCCAATTTAACTTTTGCAAGCCCCTTTCCCGATGCTGACACAGTCAGGGCGTTACGGAGGTAAATTTGAATACGTAAAGAACAACGAACCCGTAACGACAGAGGTAATATTATGATTATGAATACGCGCAACAGGGAAGAAAGGGATGTCTATTTCCAGTACCTGAACGATATTTCAAAATATCCTCTGCTTACGAGGGAACAGGAAACTCTCCTGCTCGCAAAGATTAGGCAGGGGAGCCGTGAAGCGATGGACATGCTCGTCAAGGCAAACCTCCGCTTCGTGGTGAATATCGCCAACCTGTACAAGGGCCAGGGACTTGAAGTCGGCGAACTTATCAGCGAAGGCAATATGGGCCTCATGGAAGCCGCCCGCCGTTTCGACCCGAACCAGAAAATCAAGTTTATCAGTTATGCCGTGTGGTGGGTCCGTCAGAACATCACCCGCGCCATTGCCGAAAAGGGCCGCATGGTCCGCATCAGCGCCGAAAAGGAACTCGTGCTCCGCAGATTCGCGAAGAAGGGCGGCAAGCTCCGCCAGGTCGTGGGCGGCAGCTACGTTCTCGACCCCGAAAGCCTCGCCGGAGTTTCCAAGTACAAGGGCGATGCTATCGAGAAGGTGCTCATGATGGACAATCGTGCGACATCCCTCGAGACTCCCGTTGGCGAAGATGGCGATGCGACTCTTGGCGATACGATTGCTTCTGCGTCTCGTACAGACAAACTTGCAGAACGCAGGAACCGTACGAACGTTTTCGAGAAGGTGATGCAGGACAACCTCACCGAGCAGGAACTCGATATCTTAAGACTTTATTTCGGATTCGCGATGGATTCGGACTTGAACCTCAAGGAAGTTGCCCCGATGGTGGGCCTCTCCAAGGAAAGGGTCCGCCAGCTCAAGGAATCCGCACTGGCTAAACTCAAGACCGAACAAATTCATAGGATCTTGAACGAAGCCGCTTGATTTTTCATATCTCTCTCCTTTTTTTACTAAAAACCGGTCTTTTAAAGGCCGGTTTTTTCCGTTTCTGCCCGAACCATTGTGCTGTGAAATTGTATTTTTTAGGCATATGGTTTTCAATATGATGTATTTACGCAATTCCCTTGTGGTCGCGCTTTCTGCGGCCTCTCTCGCTCTCGCCGCGAACGACACGAAGACCCCTCCCGGCGATTTTTACGATGAAGTTTCCCGCCTGAACAAGGTGCTTTCCGAAGTCAACCGCAAGTATGTGGAAGACGTGAACCCTACGGAACTGACGGATGCGGCCCTGAATGGTATCCGCGATATCCTGGACCCGCATACGACGGTCTTTACCCCGAAGGATTACGAAGGCCTCAAGGTCTCGATGGAAGGCAAGTTCGGCGGCGTAGGTATTACGATTAGCCTGCGCGATAACGTGCTTACCGTGATTTCCCCGCTTTCCGGAACGCCTGCCTTTAGGCTCGGTATCCGTGCGGGTGACCGTATCAGAAAGATTGATGGCAAGGACACGAAGGGACTTTCCCTCGACGATGCCGTGAGCAAGCTCCGCGGAAAGATCGGCACCGACGTTACGGTCTCTATCCAGCGCGAAGGCGTGCCCGACCTGATGGACTTTACCATTACCCGTGCCGAAATCGTGGTGCATGCAGTGCCGTACTACGGCATGGTCGGCAAGGATATTGGCTATATCAAGCTCGCCACCTTCAGCGACAAGACTACGAGTGACGTGGAAAACGCCATCCGTGGCCTCAAGAAGCAGGGCATGAAGAAACTGATTCTTGACGTGCGCTACAATCCGGGCGGACTCCTGAACCAGGCTATCGAGATTAGTGAACTCTTCCTCAAGCAGGGAAATGTGATTGTGTCTACGCTCGGTCGTACGCAGCGCACCGAAAGCCGTGCCCGCCGTGACGGCATGCTCGGGCCCGAGGTACCCATGGTGGTCCTTGTAAACCAGGGCTCTGCAAGTGCCGCAGAGATTGTCTCTGGGGCGCTTCAGGACTGGGACCGCGCGCTCGTGGTCGGCAAGACCTCGTTCGGTAAGGGCTCCGTGCAGACGATTTTCCCGCTAGACAACCAGGGCAACGCCCTCAAACTTACGACGGCATTCTACTACCTGCCGTTCGGCCGCTGCATCAACAAGCCTGAAAACGGCATCAAGGGCCTCAAGCTGCAAGAAGAGGAACCGGCCGAGGATGACGAAGAGGCTCCGGCAGATTCCGTGAAGAAGGATACCGTAACGCGTGATACGTTCTATACCAACAACGGCCGCATGATGTTCGGCGGTGGCGGTATCAAGCCCGACGTAGATGTGGAACTTTCCCCGATGCCGTGGGTGGTGCAGGTGCAGGAACGCATGGCGATGTACTTCAAGTTCGCCGTGAAGGTGCGCCCGCTGCTCGACAAGGCCGGCGTGAAGGTCGATGCGAACTGGGTTGTGCCTGATTCCCTGTACACGCAGTTCAAGGAATTCTGCATGAAGGATACGAACTTCGTGAAGGTGAAGAGCAACGCCCTCGTGGGTGTGGACCAGCTTGAAAAGAGCATCGTTGCCGAACAGAACTATATGGGCGACAGCTCGAAGACGGTTGCGGATACGACTCTTTCGAAGAGGCTTACCGAGATGCGCAAGGCCCTCGAGAACAAGCGCGATGCGCAGTTCGACGAGAACAAGGACTACATCAAGGATGGCATCAAGCGCGAACTTTTGACTGCGATGGTCGGCGATTCCGTGAGCACGGCGTTCTCGCTCAAGCGCGATGAACAGTTGAAGGAAGCTATCAAGTACCTCTCCAACGACGCCCTCTTCAAGAAGACGATCTCGGGCCCGGGCAAGCGTCCGCAGGCCGTAAAGCCCAAGCAGAAGAGGAAGTAGGCCGCGCACGTGAGTCTAATGAATGCCATAGCGGAAGCCCTGGGGCGGTTCGTAAAGAGATTCTTGCGAACTGTCCTGAACTATTTTAAGTTCGTATGGGAACTCTTCAAGAACATTCCCGGAGCATTCTCTAACTTCCACACGACCGTGGAACAGATGCAGCGCGTGGGCGTGACTAGCATCCCTGTTGTGTTTGCCGCTTCACTTGCCACCGGTGCCATCATGTCGTGGCAGTTGGCATACCAGTTCGGTGACATGATCCCGATGATGTTCGTGGGCATGGCCGTGGGTAAATCCGTGATGGTGGAACTTTGCCCCATCCTTACGGCAATGGTGCTTGCTGGGCGTATCGGGGCCTCTATGTGTTCCGAACTCGGAACCATGGCGGTTACCGAACAACTCGATGCGTATAAGGTATTGGGGCTCAGCCCTTACAAGTTCCTGCTGGCACCGCGCCTTATCGCGACGGTCATTATGCTCCCGACACTTACCGTCATAAGCATCTTTATCGGTATCGCCGGCGGTTACGAAGTCGCCCACCTGTACAAGGAAGTCTCGTGGTCGGTGTTCTTTTACGGCGTGCGCATGTTCTACCACAACTGGGACCTTGTCGTTGGCCTTATCAAGGCGACGCTCTACGGCTATTTTATTTCAAGTTACGCATGCTTCTTCGGGTTCTTCACCCATAGCGGCGCAGAGGGCGTAGGCAAGAGCACCAAGGCTACCGTGGTGGCCGGCATGACAAGCATCCTTATTGGCGGTTTTACGCTTTCCAAGCTGTTGCTCGTGTAGTTCCAGATGCCAGAGAAAAGACGCAAAGGATACGGGTTTACTGGGGAACGCGTCATGGACGTGAGCGTGCTTTTGGAGCAGGTTCTGAAGAAGAACCACATCGACGAAAACATGCACCTGAGGACCATTTCGGAACACTTCGGGGACATCGTCGGGACGGCCGTTTTACCCCATGTACAACTAGTGAAATTGGACAAGCGGACACTGGTGCTGAAGGCCGCTTCTTCGGCCTGGAAAAGCGAACTCTTTTTGCAAAAAAAAACTATTATTGACAAGTGTAATACGCTGCTCGGAGAGCCGTTTATACAGGCTATACGCTTTGTCTGAACGGGGATTGCCGGTGCAGATTTTTGAGATGTTTTTAGAGGAAATATGGCAGAAGAAACAGAAGAATTGAAGAAGGCCGAAGAGGCCTATAGCGGTTCGAGCATTACGGTTCTCGAAGGCCTGGAAGCGGTACGAGTCCGCCCCGCCATGTATATCGGGTCGACCGATATCCGAGGACTCCACCACCTGGTATGGGAAGTCGTCGATAACTCTGTCGACGAGGCCCTGGCTGGCTTCTGCAACCATATTGAGATTTCAATTCTGCCGGGTAACGGCATCCGCGTGACGGATAACGGCCGCGGCATTCCGACGGATATTCACCCGAAGGAACACATTGGTACCATCGAGGTAGTGATGACCAAGCTCCATGCGGGCGGTAAGTTCGACAGCAATTCCTACAAGGTTTCTGCCGGCCTGCACGGTGTGGGCGTGAGCTGTGTGAACGCGCTTTCGAACAAGCTCGTGGTTACGGTGCGCCGCAATGGCCGCGTCGTGAAGCAGGAATTCTCCCGCGGTATCCCGTGTGGCCCGCAGGTCGACGTGGGCGAGAGCGACGGCACGACCGGAACCTCCGTGGAGTTCTATCCGGACGATACGATTTTTACCGAGACCGTTTACGTGTACGATACGCTGGCGACGCGCTTCCGCGAACTTGCGTTCCTCATGAGCGGGCTCAGGCTCACGCTTACCGATGAGCGCGACCCTGAAAAAATCCAGAGCGATACGTTCTGCTTCCCGGGCGGCGTCTCGGAATTCGTGCGCTACGTGGACGAACACCGCACTCCGCTGTTTAACGAGCCTATCCACCTGGTGCTCCCCAATGGCGAATATCCGCTCGAAGTCGCCATGTGGTACAACGACGGTTACCAGGAAAACTTCTTCAGCTTTGTGAACAACGTAAACACCTATGACGGCGGTACTCACGTGACGGGCTTCAAGACGGCCCTTACCCGCGTCATTAACAAGTTTGCTGCAGAAATGCCCAAGGGCAAAAAGGAAGCCCAGATTACCGCCGACGATATTCGTGAAGGCCTTACCGCCGTTATCGCCATCAAGGTTTCTCAGCCGCAGTTCGAAGGCCAGACCAAGCGCAAGCTCGGCAACTCCGAAATCGCAAGCTACGTGAACTCTGCGTTCGGCGCCAAGTTGGAAGAATACTTCCAGGAAAACCCGGCCGCCATCAAGGTCATTTTGGACAAGGTGTACAATGCGGCTCTCGCCCGCGAAGCTGCACACCGTGCCCGTACTCTCGCTCGCCGCAAGAACGTGCTTGAAAGCGGCGGACTCCCCGGCAAGCTTGCGGACTGCAGTAGCCGCGACCCGAAGGAATGCGAACTCTTTATTGTCGAGGGTGACTCTGCAGGCGGTTCCGCGAAGAGCGGACGCAACCGCGAATTCCAGGCCATCCTCCCGCTGCGCGGTAAGATCCTGAACGTGGAAAAGGCAAGCCTGCACCGTGTGCTCGATACCGAGGAAATCCAGAACCTGGTGAACGCCATCGGTACGGGTATCGGTACGGAGTTCAAGATGGAGAAGCTCCGCTACGACAAGATTATCATCATGACCGATGCCGATGTGGACGGCTCTCACATCCAGACGCTCCTCCTTACGTTCTTCTTCCGCTACATGCGCCCGCTTATCGATGCAGGCCACATATTCCTTGCAATGCCCCCACTGTTCAAGTTGAAGGTGGGCCAGAAGGAACGCTACCTGTTCGACGAAACCGAGAAGGACAAGGCCATGGCCGAAGTCGAGGACAAGAAGAACGTGACCATCACGCGATTCAAGGGCCTTGGCGAAATGTCTGCCGAGCAGCTGAACGACACGACCATGGACCCGAAGAGCCGCTTCCTCAAGCAGTGCTACGTGGAAGATGCCGTGCTTGCCGACCAGATTTTCAGCATGCTCATGGGCGAAGACGTGGAACCGCGCCGCAAGTTCATCGAGAGCAACGCCTACAAGGTCCTGAACGATTTGGATGTCTAATTTATGAGCCCTACGAAAGCAGACTTTCAGGTGGTTCTTGGGCAGGCGCGTGAACTTGTCCGCGAATCGCTAGAAAGGACGGAACAGGTGATTATGCAGGTGGCCGAGACTGCCCCTGTGGGCATTTCTGACCGCCTTGTATCGCTGTTTGGCCGCAAGGGGAAGCGCATACGCTCGACACTTCTGTGCCTTATCGCAAACTGCGGGGAAAAGGCGCCGGACGTAAACCGCGTGGCCCATGCCTGTGCGAGCGTGGAACTCCTGCACCTTGCAAGCCTCGTGCACGACGACATCATTGACGGTACGGACGTGCGTCGCGGCAAGAAGACTGCGCACAAGGAATGGGGTACCCAGGTGGCTGTGCTTGTGGGCGACTACGTGCTTTCGCAGTCCATGCGTTGCGTGATTGACGAAGAAGTCCGTAGCGTACCTGTCATTATTTCTGATGCCGCCGACATGCTCATTGTGGGTGAAATCATGGAACTGGATCATTGCGGTGAAATGACGCTTTCCAGGGAAATGTACAACGAGATTATCAACCGCAAGACGGCAGCCCTTATCGAGGCCGCGTCGCGCCTGGGTGGTATCATGGCGGGTTTCGACGAGTCGCTCGTGAACGAATGCGGCAAGATGGGGGCTCACTTCGGGCTTGCCTTCCAGATTATCGATGACCTGCTGGACTACGGCTACGGCTCCAAGAACCTGGACAAGGCGAAGTTTACCGACCTCTCGAATGGACTTATCACGCTCCCGCTGTTGTACTACTTCGAAGACTGCAGTACTGCGGAGCGCGCTGAAATGGAATCGCTTATCAAGAAGGCTTCGGAAGAGGGTGTAGCCGAAATGATTCTGGAACGCCTGAACGCAAAGAAGAGCTTTGACAAGGCGAAAGCCGAAGCGCAGGAACACCTGGAACAGGCGCTCGAGATTGCGGACAAGTTCCCGAAGAACACGTTTACCGAAGAGATTGTCGCCATGTTTGCGAGCATGAGCGACCGCGGAAATTAAGCGCCTGCGGCGTAGTTATTTACGCCGCATCCAGAAGGCGAGGAACACCACCACCGACAGGATACAGACTGCGATGATGCCCCAGAAGGCGATTGCCGATCCGGTGACCGCATCGCCGTTCATGCCGAAGGGGAGTTTTACGTTCATGCCGAACAAGCTTGCGAAGAACGTCGGGAGCGATATGGAAATCGTCACGATGGTCAAGTTCTTCATTAGCTGGTTCACGTTGTTGTTAATGACGCTTGCGCGGGCATCCATCATGGATGTCAAAATGTTGGCGTAGATGTTTGCCTGTTGCAAACTCTGGCCGTTCTCGATTTGGATGTCTTCCAGGAGCTCGCGCTCGGCTTCCGTCCAGTTGAGGCTGCGGCCCAGCTGCAACTTGCGGAGCAGCGTATCGTTACTGTTGAGTGCGCTCACGTAGTAAATCAAGCCCTTGTTGAGGCTGAACATGGAAAGCAGGTACTTGTTTTCCATCGACGTGTTGAGGCGCAACTCCAAGTCGTCGTTGATGCGGTTGATGATACGCAGGTGCTCGTTAAAGTGAGAAATCGCGAAACTCAGCACGCGCAGCACGAAGGTGTTCAAACTATCGATTTTCGAGAAGCGACGCTCATCCATTACGGGAATGTCGCTGTCGGTAAGGAGCAGCACCCAGTCCTTGAAAATGAAAATGCCGAAGGATTCGACGCGGAACTGGAAATTGTCGGCCGCGGAGTAGTTCTTGGGCTTCTTGAACACTATCGTGGTAAAGTCGTCGTCGTACTCGATGCGGGAAAGCTCGTCGGAGTCGAATGCGGAGGCGATGGTATGCTCGGTAATCTCGTATTCTTTGACTAGGACGCTTCGCTGTTCCTGGCTGAGGGAGCCCATGATGACGATATCCGCTGCGTCTTCGTTCGGGGCGACTGCGATGCGACCCGATTCGATTTTGTAATACTTGAGCATGGAGCCCCCTTTGATCGAACGCCTGCCAATATAGAAAAAACTCTCGGAAACCACAAGTTTAGTAATAAAGAAAAAAGCCCCGGCGTGGTGCCGAGGGCTTTTTAGATCTTCGCTTTCGCGAGGATGATAACAGGAATTACACCGTCTTCTTGGAGCGGTTGGACCACCAAAGAACGATCGGCGAGCAGATGCACACGGAGGAGTAGGTACCGATGAGGATACCGAAGCACTGCACGAGACCGAAGTCGCGGATGGAGGAACCGCCCTTCACGGCGAGGATCACGCACACGAACAAGGTCGTGAGGGAGGTGACCACTGTACGGCTGAAGCACTGGTTCATGGACTTGTTGATGGTTTCGCCGAAGTTCGCAGAACCGAATACCACGGTGTTTTCACGGATGCGGTCGAAGTTCACGATGGTGTCGTTCACGGAGTAACCGATCATCGTGAGGAGCGAGGCAATCAGGGCGCCGTCGAAGGAGAGGCTGAATGCCGAGATGAAGCCGAGCGTGATGATGGTATCGTGCACGAGGCCGAGCACGGCTGCGACACCGAAGCCGAGACCGAACTTGCCGAAACGGAACCACACGTAGAGCAGGATGCCGATCCAGGCGAGAATCACGGACAAGATAGCGTTGAAGCGGAGTTCCTTACCGATGGTCGGACCCACGGTGTCCTTAGCAACGATCACGCACTTCTGGTTGGCCTTGTCGAAGGCCTGCTGCATGGTGGCTTCGAAGTTGGCGTCGTCGGTGCGGAGGCTGACCTGGTAGGAGTTGGCAGAAGTACCGCCGAGAGAGCGGACCTTCGTGCCCGTAATGCCGGCAGCGGAGAGAGCTTTGCTCAAATCCTTTTCGTGCTTGGCGTCATCCTGGTACTGGATGGTGTAAACCTGACCACCGGTGAAGTCGATACTGAAGTCGAAACCCTTCACGGCGATGCAGGCGATGCTTGCCACGATGAGGACGAGCGAGATAATGCCGAACTTGCGACGGTTCGGGATAATCTGGAGGTTCGCCTCGTTGATGGCCTTGAAACCGTTGCCGATGGAGAGCGTCGTGGCGTCACGCTTGGCGAGCTTCCAGTCGAGGATAGCGCGGGTGAGCGTGATGGCGCAGAAGAGGGAGGTCAGGATACCGATAGTAAGCGTAAGACCGAAACCCTTCACGGAACCGGTACCGATTTTGTACAGGATAAGGCCAGTGAGAACGGTCGTCAAGTTGGAGTCCAAGATGGCGCTGAAGGCGCGTTCGTAACCCTTGGCGACGGCAGCACGGGCGGTGAGGCCGGCCTTGAGTTCTTCACGGATACGTTCGTAAATAATCACGTTTGCGTCGAGCGACATACCCACGACGAGGATGAAGCCCGCAATACCGGGGAGCGTGAGGGTCGCGTTGAACACGGACATCACGGCGGCGGTCACGAGGGTGTTGATGAACATACCGATGCTCGCGATGAAACCACCGAGGCGGTAGTAGGCGACCATGAACACCAAGCAGAGGATAAGGCCGATAGCACCGGAACCGAAACCCTGGACGATGTTTTCTTCACCGAGGGTGGCACCGACGGTACGGCTTTCGATAATCTTCATCGGGGCCTTGAGGGCTCCGGCGCGGAGCACGACAGCGAGGCGGTTAGCTTCGGCCATGTCGTCGAGACCGGTAATCTGGGCGTCGCCGTTCGGGATGCGTTCGTTGATGCGCGGGGCGCTGATGACCTGGTTGTCAAGCACGATGGCCATCTGCTTGCCGACGTTGGCGGCCGTGACAGCGGAGAACTTCTTGGGACCGATGCCGCCGAACTTGAGGGTCACGGCGATTTCACCGGCGCTCACACCGTCAGAGATACGGTGCGGCTGGGCGTTCACGATGTCGTCACCGCCCATTTCGGCACGGCGCTTGAGGAGGTAGAGACGCTTGGCCTTCACCGGAGAGTCATTCTTGATCTTCTCGAGACCGCTACCGAAGGCGAAGTTTACATCGCGCGGAATGAGCTTCTTGACACCGTCAAGTTCGAGGATCTTCTTGACCTTCTCGATATCTTCTTCGGCGATGAACCCGCCGTTGCCGATATTCATGTAGTAGTCGCTGAGAGCCTTCCCGACCGCGGATGCCGGTGCGGCTTCGGTTTCTTCCGTCTTGGAGGAATCTTCGGCCTTCGGGGCTTCGGCAGCAGCGACGTTTCCGCTCAGGAGTTCTTCATCGGAGAGCTGCTTGGCTGTGTCGGCGGCAGCAGCGACCGTAGAGTCCTTGACTGCGGCACTGTCCGTAGCGGCAGAGTCGGCTGCGGTCACATCGGAAGTCTGGCGGGTCAGGTACTGGTCGATGAGGGTGAGCGTCGTGTTGAACTTTTCAGATTCTGCGAGAATCTTGAATTCAAGTTTTGCGGTAGAACCCACGAGCGACTTGGCGGTAGAATCGTCCACGCCGGCAAGTTCGACCAGGATGCGGTCGTCGCCGGAGGGAGAAATCTGCGGTTCGGAAAGACCGAACTGGTCAACACGGTTACGGATAATTTCCAGAGACTGGGCCTGGATGTCCTTGATATCGTCGTCTTCCTTGAGGCCGGACGGGTCGATCTGGAGCGTGATGCTCGTACCACCCGCGAGGTCAAGGCCGAAGTTGATGGACCTAGTTGCAAGTTTCGGGTTTTCCTTGAGGAAGGCCTTCTGCTCTTCGCCCTTCTTGGTGTGAACCTGGATAGAGGGCCAAACAGTGTAGGCCGAGAGTGCAATGACGAGGAGAATAAAGAATTCTCGCATGCCGAATTTATGTTTGTTCATCTGTAATCCCTTAATAAGGCATTAATACGCATTTAGTTGCGGGTGCAAAGATAGAAAATAGTCACCGGTTAATGGTTGCCGGGTGCCGGAAATACGGGTGAGAATGGGCTTTTTTGAGTGTTTTAAGGGGGAGGGCTCCCCCTGGTTCGCACTACGTTGCTCTCCACCCCTTCGCCTAAGGGGTTCCACCCCCTAAAACCCCCAGAAGTGAGCGCCATAGCCAATGCACTTATGCAATTGGCTATGGCCGAACGCAAGGGGGTTCTGCAAACCCCCGATTGTCATGCCGGATGTCATGCCAGATGTCATGCCGAACTTGTTTCGACATCGCCGTTCCTTACCAGAACCGCTTCCTATAAGAAAGTTTGCTACAAGAGGCTCTTTGCACACTCACACATTCACTTCGTTCGAGTGTTCGCTTAGCGAAGAGCCTCTCTCCGCAAAGAAACACGAGAGGTTCTTTGGAATGGGAACGCTTATTGTAGGGACATGCAAGAATCTGGTACTGCGAAAGCCTTGCGGCTGTTAGTCGCTGCGGCTTTCGCGAACGGCGGGTATCGTATTAAACTGCGGGTAGATGTTTTTTTTTAGGCGTCGATCTTGTAATTGTTGCGGGTGGACTTTTTAGCCTTGGAAGCGGATTTCTTGGTGTTCTTGTTGTTGGACTTGACGTTCTTGGACATGATTTTCGCCTTTTTAGTTAAAACTTTTCGTGTGGAATTTGAAGAAAATTCCATTTGGGATAAAACAATTACAGCGCACCTCGGGGTGCGTTGTAATTATTTTCAAAAATGTTGATTATTCTTCTAGTTTAGTACAGCGGACGGAGAAGCCGTGAGTTTTGTACGTTTCCTGCTCAGTTAGGTACTCTCCCGAACGAGATGTTGCAGCGGCAAACGCTGTTGAAATTACTTCACCATTTTTAGAATAAGAACCTTCGTCGGGATAATACCAATATGTAGCCTCACCTATACGCGTTAATCTTCGATCCCAAATATACCCTGCACCGACGAGGGAATAGCCGCTGTAATTAAAGCCCCCAAATGATATTGCTCGAGCGTCTTGAATTCCGTGCTTATTGTTGTCCGCATGAAGCACAATGTAAAAATCGTCCTGAGTCAGAAGCCGCCAGCCATCCGGACAAATTCCCTGGTGGTTCGGCTGGATTAAATCGGCGCAGCTTTCGGTATTGCAGCGGCTCGGCAGCTGCATCATCTCGGCCCACTGGTAAAGTCCTCCGTAACGGTCGCAATTTGTGGTATCCCTATCGTAGCAGTAACGCTCGATTAACGTATCGTTTGCCTGATCTTTTGTAATACCAACCATCTTGCCGATATTGAGGTTTTCTGCCATTACGGTCACAGAAGCGGCCTCGCCTTTTTTGTTTTTCCCGTTTATCGTAATGTAGTAGTAGCTACGACCATTGCGTTCATCAACAAAAGTCTTGTAATCGCTGCTTTTGATACGAATAGCATCACCCAAATCAGCCTTATGGTCATACGGGACATAGCCGCTGCTACTGGGAACACTTGAACTCGACTGCGGAGTGACGCTGGAGGAGGAGTTCACACTACTGCTCGATTGCGGAGTGACGCTAGAGGAAGACTTCACACTGCTGCTGGATTTCGCGCTAGAGCTCGACTGCGGCGTGACACTAGAAGAGGACTTCGCGGAACTGCTAGACGCGACGCTCGAGGAAGACTTCGCACTGCTGCTAGATTTTGCAGAGCTGCTGGAAGATTTTGCACTGCTACTGGACACACTTGTCTCGCTGCTGCTCGACTTCGGTGTGACGCTCGAAGAGGACTTCGCGGAACTGCTAGACGCGACGCTCGAGGAAGACTTCACACTGCTGCTGGACTTCGCACTAGAGCTCGACTTCGCGTTGACTGAAGAAGAAGACTTGGCAGAGCTACTGGACACACTTGTCTCGTCTTCGCTCGACTGCGGTGTGACGTCTTCGATACTGCTGGACGACTCGTCGTCGCGCGGGGCAAAACTGCTCTCATCATCACAGGCGGCCAAGAGAAAGATACTTGCGATAAAGAACACCATACCGATGTGCCCAACGCATTTTAACGACGACAAAAGTCCAAACTTCTTCATATGTCCTCCTTCCAAATCATACACCACAAATATAACCAAAACACCCCGTCACATTGTAAAAAATGCATGTAAACAAACTTTTTCGGCTCATTTTGTGGGTCAAATCCGTTTTATAGGTAGGGGCTCTGCAATTCCGCAGTTCCACCATAAACGGAGTATAAATGAATAATGCGCTGAGTACAGGTTGTGTTGACATTTGGCTGGACGAAATCGTGCCGTGCCTCAAGGATACCGAAACTGGAGAAATCAAAGAGACCGTGGTTTTCATTTTGCTCTTAACAAAGAGTTGCTAAATCACTATATTGGAATGTTGGGATGTTCCCATATTGGGGCTCTTCATCCTTATCATTTTATGTTAGGGATAAATGCAGCAAAAAAATTGTTGGAGACGTACACCTATGAATGGAACGGAGATGGCTGAAGATATTTTGGCTGATATTCGGATACCGATTTCAGCTGTTCCCAATCCGTATAAGGATGCTCCGCCCTGCAGGCTGAACTTGTTAGAGTTGGCGAGGTACGCCGAGCGCGTCGGGAAGAAAATAGAAGAACTGACTGCCGAGGAGATTCTGCAGTTCAAGTTGTAATCATCTGATTTCAAAAGTCGGCTGGCCGCCGGTGAGCGTTACGGCAAGTGTCATCTTTTTGCGGCCGAGGGTGCGGACGACCGAGAAGGTGTCGCCGTCGCTCTCTATTTGCACCTTCCCGTCGCGGAGTACGGGGTTTTCGCGGCGCATGCGGGTGAGCTCGCGGATAAACTTGTAGATGGGCAGTGCCTTGCGGGCCTTCAGCTGGTCCCACGGGAATGTTCGCCTGCAATCGGGATCCTTGCCGCCTTCCATGCCGATTTCGTCGCCGTAGTAGATGCAGGGGGCTCCGGGCATAAAGAACAGCAGGGCGAGCGCGAGCCTTATACGTTCGGGGCTCGTGCGGGGCTGCGATGCGATGCGCGTGGTGTCGTGGCTCCCCAACAGGTTCATCTGCACCCCGAAGCGGTTCGCGGGGAACGCGCTGCGTACCTTCTCGCAGAATTCCCCTGTGGAAATGGGATTCTCGTCGAAGAGGTACTGCATTACCGCCTTGCGGAACGGGTAGTTCATCACGCCGTCGAACTGGTCGCCCTGTAGCCAGCGTTCCGGGTTGTCCCAGATTTCGCCCACGATGTAGGCGTCGCGGTTGATTCGCTTGACCCGCCTGCGAAATTCCTGCCAGAAACTGTCATCATCAATCTCGTTCGGCACGTCGAGACGCCAGCCGTCGATACCGCGTTTTGTCCAGTATTCGGCGACTTTGAAAAGGTATTCGCGAACTTCGGTGCAGTCGGTATTGAATTTCGGGAGGGCGGGGTAGTTCCACCAGCATTCGTAATTCGGCTTGCCCGAGTAGGCGTTGAGCGGCCAGCCCTTCACGTGGAACCAGTCTACGTAGGGGGAATCGGGCCCGAGTTCCATGAGGCTGTTGAACTGGAAGAACCCGCGGGAACAATGGTTGAAAACGCCGTCCAGGATGACGCGGAGCCCGAGCCTGTGGGCCTTTTCTACCAGGCGGTCGAAGTCGGCGAGCGTGCCGAGCACCGGGTCTATTTCGAAGTAGTCTACCGTATGGTAGCGGTGGTTCGAATTGCTCTTGAAAATCGGGCAGAGGTAGATGGCGTTTACGCCGAGCCCCTTGATGTACGTGAGTTTGCTTTCGATGCCGGCAAGGTTCCCGCCGAACATGTTCTCGCGGGTGGGCTTGGTACCCCATGGCACGAACTTTCCTGCCGCATGGTAACGCTCCGAACGGCAGAACCGGTCGGGGAATATCTGGTAGAAGATGGCGTCTTTAACCCAGGCAGGAGCGTTCATGGGCGGGGTGCACTAGATTTTCCACATGGGGCGGCGCCTGCGGGTGTCGACCAGCTTGCGGATTTCGGAATTGAGCGCGGTGAAGGTCTCGAGGTCGTCGACCGTAAGCGGGAGCCTGTAAGTCCAGTTGTTACCGCCCACGGTTCCCGGGATGTTCACGCGTTCTTCTTCGGCGGGTATTTCGGAAAGCGTCGAGGAGAGCGCGAAGTAATCCTGTACCGGCAAGATGCAGAACATGCTGTTCGAGGAGAACACGTGCGCAAGGATGTCGCGGACCACCGGCGGGGTGAGCTTTTCGGGCGCCTTGCCGGTCATCTGTGCGTGCGACCAGTAGAGATCCCTGTCGAAATCGGCCTCTTCCCAGAGCCCGCGAAGGCTCGAGGTATCGTGGCAGCTAGTGGTGCATACGGAAAGGCGCGGGTATTCCGCCATCTCGTAGTACGGAGAATACGGGGCTTTCCAGTTGCGGGCCCAGCGTTCGATGCGCAGCGAAAGGATGTTGAGGTTCTTGAGTACCACAGGCACGCAGTTCGGGACGGCACCGAGGTCTTCGGCACACACGAGCATGTCGGTCTCTTTCGCGAGCACGGAAAGCAACTTGGTCGCATTCTGTTCCCACAGGCCTTCCTGTGCGGCTTCGTTCGCGTGGATGATATCTTTCAGCTTGTCCTGTTCGTTCTGCGGGAGGGTGCCGAGTACGGGCTGGTTGTACCAGTACCAGAACGGGTAGAACGTGTTCTCGTCGCCCGCCGGGATGAATATGCGGTTCCAGTAGACCTTCAGGAGTGCGTCCTTCACGTTCTGCGGTTCATCCAGCGAGGTGATGGCGCGTTCGCTGTAGAATTCGGGCTTGAACACGAATCGGGTCGCCTCGTTCGGGAGGTTCTCGAAGTAGACCGAGACGAGGTTTTCGGTCTCGTCGCCGAGGAAAGCGCGGAGCTGGTCCACGGAGTAGTTGGGCCTACGCAGGTATTCGAGCGTTTCGCGGCTGAAGCCTGCATTGTGGAGCAGGTCCCAGGTAAGCGGGACGCAGGGGCTGAAGCGCCCGAGGATGCCGGTGACTTCGCGCTGCGGGATAGACCAGATGCGGAAGAAACCGAGCACGTGGTCGATGCGGTAGGCGTGGTAGAACTTGCTTGCTTGGGCGAGGCGCTGTTTCCACCAGCGGAAACCATCTTTTTCGAGGACGTCCCAGCGGTAGGTGGGGAAGCCCCAGTTCTGCCCGCTGTAGCTGAACATGTCAGGAGGAGCGCCTGCGCGGTCGTCGAGCGAGAAGTAGTTGCGGTTGGCCCACACGTCGGCGCTGTCTTCGTTGATGAGGATAGGAATATCGCCCTTGATGCGGATGCCGAGCTTGGAGGCTTCGCCTACGGCTGCCGAGAACTGTAGCTCGGCAATGAACTGCATCCAAGCCTGGTAGAGCATGTCCTTGTGGTGCTTGGTCCAAAGTTTTTCGATATCTTCTTCGGTAGGTTCGCGGAACTTTTTCCAGTCTTTCCAACTGGATTCGCCGTTCTGTGCCTTGAGCATGCTGTAGGCGCAGTATGCCTTTGCCCATGAATTGTTGTCAATCCACTTCGACAGTTCCTTGTCCTTCTTGATCTGGTCGTAGCGGTTGTCGAAGATGCGACGCAGCATGGTGCGTTTCCAGGTCGAAATCTTGTAGTAGTCGATTCTTTCCTGGTGGTCAAATTCCGTCTTGGCTTCTTCAATTTCGTTCTCGAATTCGCCGGAACCCTGCACCGACTGGATGTTGATGAAGACCGGGTTCAGCGCGAACGCGCTCCGTGCGCTGTAGGGGCTTGCCTCTGCACCGGTGTCGTTTACCGGCAAAAGCTGGATGATGTCGAAGTCGCACATCTTGCACCATTTTGCAAAGGGAATCAAGTCGAGGTATTCGCCGATGCCAATGCCGGATCTGCTGCGGAGACTGAAAAGGGGGACGGCTACGCCGCTCTGAAAAGAAGAAATATCACCATATCGCATGTCGGAAAATGTAGTAATAAATATCTATATTCCTGCATATGAGTTACGAATGCAGGCATTTGCGCGGTACGTTCTGTGCCAAGCGTCAAAAGGAATGCGATCCTGGGGAACCGGGGTGCGTCCTGCGTGGCCGGGTTTCTTTCCCGTTAAAAGAAGCTCCCGCCAAAAAGCGGGAGCCTAAAGGGAGTTCGGCGGATTAGCCGATCGCCTAGATGAGGCGCAGAATTTCCTGCGTGGTCTGCTCGGCGAAACTGTTGTCCTGTACAAAGCGGCGCACTTCGGTCGGGTTGATGCGGGCGTATTCGGAGAGTGCTCGCCCGATTCCGTTCCTAATATAATAGTCGTCTTCCTTGGCGCAGGTGAGGCAGAACTGGCGGAGTAATGGCCAGTCGGTACGGTCCTTGTACTGGATCTGGAAGATAATGGCGCTACGGCGGACCCAGATGTTCGGGTCGCGTATCCAGGCGGATATCTTGCTGCGCAGTGCGGGGAGCCTAAGGGCGAGGTCGCCCAGAATGCAGGCCGCGAGCGTGTCGACTGTGTCCCTCCAAGCGCGGGTCTTGATAAGCTTTTTCAAGAAGTTTAAGTGCTGGCCACCGAGAAGTTCCTTATGGCGGAAGAGGTAGTCACATGCCGCATACTGTATTTCGCGGTAGGGCTGCGACCACATGTCCTCGACTCTCGCAACGAGTTCAGCGTCATCCTTGGGCGGGTTCCTGTCGAATATCGGGTAGGTGACTTCGCGCCGCGGGACAAGCCTGATGCCGAGGAAATCGAATTGTTCCCTCGTCTTCTTGGACATCTCGTGTGCTTCTTCTTCGTTAGCGATAGCACGTAGGGCAAGCAGTATTTCTTGAGTGAACCGTAACATGACCCCACAAAAATAGTCCCAAAAGTTTTTTTTTTCTAGGTCTTGACAAAACTTTTTTTTAAAATTTTTTATTTTTTTTGTGCTTTTTTGCAAAAAAATGACAAAAAATACTCTTGACAAATAAAATTTTTGATTTTTTAAGGCTTTATGGCTACGGAAAACGGCTCTTTTTATAGTGGGGTAATCGAGGTTCCGCCTGAACTTCGTGGCCCTTCCAATGAAGAAATTTTGCAGATGTCGGAACGTGAAGACACCGAAAGGCGCCGCCGGGCGGCTGCTAGGCCCTCCAAGCGCGAAAGGTTGCGCCGCAAGATGAATAAGGAACTTGCCGCCATGTCGAAAATAGGTTCTGGCGTCACGCCGGCAAGCCTAGCCCAGCCCGCTCCTGTACAGCACGTGTCTGCCATGAACGGCGAACAGAAGGCGACGGAGGCTCCCCAGAAAAAGCAGCCGTCCTTTGCCCGCAAGAAACTCGAATCGCTCTATAGCGCCGCTTTCCGCCGTGAGCGCCATGTGGAAGAGACTCCCGCAGCGGCCCCGGTAAAGAAGGAGCCGAAGTTCACGCCGCCCTCCGTCCCGTCGTCGGGCCGCGTCCTTAGGGGCTCGTTCGGAGCCAAGATCTCCGACGAGGCCAAGGCCAAGGTTTATTCCGTCGCGGAACTGGAACGCATCCGTATGGAAGAACGCGCCAAGAAGATTCGCGCCGAACTCGCCCGCAAGAACAAGACCGTGGCGCCCGCTGTTGCAGAAGATGGCACTCCGGTAAAACGCCCGCGCGGCCGGCCCCGCAAGAATCCGCTGCCGGAACAGCTGTAAATAACCTGGAAAGAGAAATCAAAAAAGCCCGCCTTCTTGCGAAAGCGGGCTTTTAAGAGGCAACGATCAGACTCGAACTGATGAATAAGGCTTTTGCAGAGCCGCCCCTTACCAACTTGGGTACGTCGCCGATTGTGAGCGCCAATATAGGTAATTTGAGCGTTTTTGCCAAGGGTTAGGGGCAAAAAAACTAATTTTTGACCATGTTCAGTGCAGTAACGCGCATGTTTGACGAAATAAAGTTGAAAATCCTTGCCTTGCTCGGGTTTGTGTGGATCCGGAGCCTCCGCGTGCACATGAACACCCCCGAAGGGTTCAGCCCAGGCATTATCGGGGCGTGGCACTGCGACTTGATGGCCAGTTTTGCCGCTTTCAGGAATAGAGGGGTGCATGCCCTGGTTTCGGAATCCCGTGATGGCGAAATACTTGCCCGTGCGATTGAACGCCTGGGCTTCGAGGTGACTCGTGGGTCAGATACGCATGGCGCGCTCAACGTGCGGCATTTGGTACAAACTCTTAGGCATGGCGGATTCGTGGGCATGGCGCTCGATGGCCCTCGCGGTCCGGCACTGCAGGTCAAGCCGGGTTCCCCGTGGCTTTCCGAAATTTCTGGCCGCCCGCTCTGGCTTGTCTGCCCGCGCTACGGAGCGCATTTCCGGCTCAAGACCTGGGATAATTTCATCGTTCCGCTGCCGCTGTCATCAATTGACATCCAAATTAAGTATTTTTGCAAAGAAGAAACAAAAACAGAAAAGGAGTAACCGTCGTGATTACATTGCCGCCAAAATTTGTCGCGTTTGACCTCGAAACGACTGGTCTTGTGAATACGAAAGACGAAATCGTCGAAATCGGTGCCGTAAAGTTTACGATTGCCGTAGAAAAGGGCAAGGTTGTGCCCAAGCTCATCTCGGAATTCAACACGCTCGTGAATCCGAACATGATGATTCCCGAAGAGGCGTCGAAGGTGAACCACATTACCGACGACATGGTGAAGGACGCCCCCCCGGTGGGCGAATGCCTCAAGAAGTTTACCGCGTTCTGCGGGCAGGGCTCTATCCTGATTGCGCATAACGCCCCGTTCGATGTGGGGTTTTTGCGTGTGGCCTACTCCAAGAACCCGCAATATGTGCCTGGCAACCCTGCGATGGATAGCCTGGTCATCGCCCGCACGATCCTGCCGGAACTCGAAAACCACAAACTGGGCTACATGGCGAACCTGTTCATGAAGCGCGGGGAATTCACAATGAAGATCGACCCTGCCAAGATGCACCGAGCCGTCTACGACTGCGAAATGCTCATGGAAGTGTTCGTTGCCCTCATGCGCCGCCGTTTCAAGGAAAAGGACTGGGAAATGGCGAACATCATGGCGAGCTTGGCCAAGTACAAAGGCATCCCGCTGTTTATCAATAAGTAGTCACGGGTCTCTGGCCATTGGTCAAAAAAGGCGCCGGTGGCGCCTGCTTTGGACTGATGACTGAAAATACCTACTAGAGGCAAGAATACACAAAACACCGCCAAGGGCAACCCTGGCGGTTAAATTTTGTTCCGAAACGGGAATTAGATTCCGAGTTCCTGGGCGACGGCCTGGATGCCGAGCTTGCTGATGGTGCGCAGACCGGCAGCGCTCACGCGGAGGGTAACCCAGCGATCTTCTTCGGGAATGTAGAAGCGCTTCTTCTGGAGGTTGGGAAGCTGCTTCATCAACTTCTTGCGGTTGGAGTGGGAAACCATGTTACCCACGAGGCCGGCCTTACCGGTAACTTCACAAATGCGGCTCATAATAAACTCCGTTGTTTTTTACGGACTGCAATTTTAGATAAAAATTGGCGAATTGTCAAGGCTAAAGTTAATCCTGGAGTTCTCTGGGCAGGTTAAACTTGATTGATTCCACCAATTTTATGAAATTTTCGATGTTTAGGGACGAAAAATGCGATTTTAGCCACTGTACGACATCCTGAACCAGCACCTCGGGCGCGGAGGCCCCGCTCGAGATGCCTACGGATTCGATGCCGTCGAACCATGCTGGATCGAGGTCCCCGACACCGGCGATGAGGTAACTCTTGATGCCCTGCTCCAGCCCGAGTTCCATGAGGCGAGACGAGTTGGAGGAGTTCTTGGCACCTACAACCAGGAGCATGTCGACCTGCTTGCATAGTTCGAGCACGGCCGCCTGGCGGTTGCCCGTAGCATAGCAGAGGTCGCCTGCATCCGGCCCGATGATTCCCGGGAACCTGGCTTTGAGGGCCTCGATGATCTTGCGGGTCTCGGCTACGGAGAGGGTGGTCTGCGTGATGTAGGCGAGTTCCTTGCCTTCGGGAACCTGTACGGTCGCGACGTCGGCCTCGTTCTGGATGAGCGAGATGGCGCCTTCGGGGAGCTGGCCGAGCGTACCTTCCACTTCGGCGTGGCCCGCATGCCCGATGAGGATGATGTGGCGGCCTGCGTTATAGTGGCGCTTCGCGCTGTAGTGGACCTTGAGCACCAGCGGGCAGCTTGCGTCGAGGACCTTCAGGTTGCGCTTTTCGGCATCGGCGTAGATGTGTTCGGCGACCCCGTGGGCGGAGAATATGACGACAGAGCCTTCGGGAACCTCGTCGACCTCGTCCACGAATATGACGCCCTTTTCCCTGAGGGTGTCGACGACAAACTTGTTGTGCACGATTTCATGGCGCACATAGATGGGGGCGCCGAATTTTTCGAGAGCCTTCTCGACTACGTGGATGGCACGGTCAACGCCGGCACAGAACCCGCGGGGGGTGGCAAGTACAATCTTTTTCATTTCGTAGTTCCGTCCTGGAATCCGGGCAGGCTTTTGAGGAATGCGATGAACTGTTGGTAGGAGTCCTGGATCTTGGTGCGCTCGTGGGCGAGGAACGTGCTCACGAGTTTCGAATCGGGAAGCATGCGCCTCGGGTAGTCGGCCGTGGTACGCAGCTGGATGATGACGCCTTCGCGTACGAGCGCGGCGGCATTTTCCTTTTGCCCCGCGGAGAACGGGCCGATACAGGTGGCGACTCCGGCCTGTAGAGGTTCCCAGAAGTTGTGGACTCCGAGGCCGCGTGCGAACGAGCCTCCAATCACGGCGGATTTCGAGATGGCGAAGATATCGCCTGTAAGCCCGAATTTGTTCACGATGGAAATGGCTCCCTTCTGCACGAGAGGCCAGTCGACGACCGTATATTCTTCTTCGATGAGGGCCCTGCGGAAAGTTTCTGCTTCTTCGAGCCTGCGCGGGACGAGTACTACCGATTCCTGCCGCTTGATGGAGGATTCTACCATGCGTTCGAGGCTAGTCCATTCGGACATGTGCATGGAGACGAATGCGACGTCGACTGTCGGGTTTTCCGCAGGCTTGACGGGCTCGCCCTTGCGTGCCCATGGGAGGAGTTTCCAGTCCCCGCCGATGGCAGAGCTTGCAATGTTAAACTTGGCGGCTACGTTCATGAAGCGCGAGAGATCGTCGCCCGTCTGCATGCTTGCGAAACCGATGGGAGAAAAATCGATGCCCGGCACCGAGGCGCGGTAGCGGCCCGATACGATGGCGACAGACGGCTTGAGGCAGAGACGGCGCATGGTGGAGAGGTAGCCCGGCCAGAGTTCGTTCTCTCCGAGGATGAGCGCCATGGGCTTGACAGTCTTGGCGAACGCGGCCATGGTGTGTTGCGTGTCGGCCGGTGCGATGCAGGTTTCGATGTTGGTCTCGGTGTTCTTGATGAACTCGACGACTTCCGCCTTCTGCGAGGTAATCAAGATTTTCGGGCAGTTCTCGATATCCTCCTGCAAAAACTTCGCGAGGTTCAGGAGCATCTTGCATTCGCCGAGGCTTGCCCCGTGCATCCACAGGAAGGGGCCTTCGGGCCAGGGGCCATTCAGGCGGTCGCCGATATGGAACCGTGTATTTACGGCAGGGACCTTAGCGACTGCCTTGGCGGCAGTGCCAATGGCGAATCGTGCAAAATCAATCGCGTTAAACATGTTTATCTCAGGCCGTGTAGTTTAAGTAGAACGATAATCAAATTAAAAAATACGAACCAGAACCACGTCGATGCATCGGCCTTGAAAGCCTGTAAAAAGGTACGCCTGGGTACAGAACCGCTTTTGGAGGTGAATATCGCCACTCTGCTGGGGACCATCGGCGTCCTTAACGCCCAGGTGCGCCAGGTGTCGCCGAACTTTTCTTCGAGGAATCGGTCTTCGGCGCGGGCGAGCACGAATTCAAAGAGCATGAGCGCGGGGGCGAAAAGGACAAACAGTTGGTTTGTGCCGAGGTGGAAGGATGCTGCCCCTAGGGCGATGAACAGGTTCGACGTGTAGAGCGGATGGCGGCACTGCGCGTATGGCCCGTCGGTAACGAGTTCGTCGGCTGTATGTGTGCTGCCGCGGGTGTGCTGCCCGATGTACTGGCGCGCCCTTACCCGGAGGGCAATTCCGCCGGCGTACAGGAAGAGTGCCGCGATGTACGGGACGAATTCGGATATGGTTTTGCCCTGCGGGAACGGTGCTGCGGGGCAGGCGATGAGCGCTATGGCGAACAGCGCGAGGATATAGCCCCGGAAGCGGTAGAGGATTGCGCTAGCCTTTCGCATGTTCCAGTTCCACTACGTTGAAACGGGCCTGGGCGGCCTCGCTGAAGGGGTCGTGGCTTGCCATGATGACCCACTTGCCGAGGGCACCTGCAGTATCGAGGAATGCGAGGAGGATCCTTTCGCGATCATCGAGCGCGATGGCCGCCATCGGTTCGTCGAGGAGGACCGTGGGGGAGTCGCTGGCGAGTGCCCACAGGAGGGCGATGCGGGAGCGTTCCCCGCCCGAAAGGCCCTGCTTTTCGAGCAGGCGGTCGGTACCGGCGGTGCGGGCGAATTCCGCGAGAAGTTGTGCTTTCGGGGTGCTCGCGGAGTTTGGGCTGTTTTCGGATGTCGAACTGCGCTCGGGTTTGGATGAGTTCGCGGGTGTTGAACTGCCCGCGGATTTCACGCTGTTAACTTGTTCTAGAAGCAGGCGGCGTGGCGGAAGTTCAAGGTCCTGCGGGATAAAGAACACGTTTTCGGACTGGTCGCTTCCTTCGGGCAGTGACTGCGCGGGCGTATCGCGGGTCGCGGCGTCCCACTCCTCGAGGCCTGCGAGTAGCCGCAAGAGGGTTGATTTCCCGATGCCGTTCCTGCCGCGCAGCAGAACGGGCTTCTCTCTGGACAAAGTAATCCCGAAATCGCGATAGACCGGCGTGTCGCTCCCCTCGTAGGTAAAGTTCCCATGGGCGATTTCAAGCCCGGCGGCATTTTGTGTACGAGATGCGCCGGCATCTTGGGCGGCGCCGTTTAAATCCTGATTAGAACCGCGCGCATCTTGTTCATCTGCGCCATTTATTTCAGGCATGGAACGGCCCGCGGCTCGCATCGGCAACCCCTCGAATTCCACAAGCACCTTGCAGGCGCTCGCCGCGGCCCGGAACTGCGGCACCGCGCGGGCGCATTCCTTCACCGGCTTGTAGCAGAGCAGCAGCGCCGAGCAGAACAGCACAAGCCCCGTCCCGTCCATCCACCCGCGGGCGATAAGCATCGCACAGAATGCGAGAACCGCGACCATCGCCACCACCGAGAGCGTCTCCATCGCGATGGCGAGCGCGTTCTTGCGGATGCTCGCGTCTAGCCCCTTGCGGTTGAGCGTGCCAGCCTCCTCCGACACCTCCTGCGAAAGCTTCCCAATCTCGGTTCTACCGCTCCAGTTGCGGTAGAGCCTGCGGGCGGTATTCAGCGAAAGCCTAAAGTTCGACCGCGCGTACAGGAGTGATTCTTCCTGGGGCCCGAGCGCATGGAGCCTGCGCTGCATCCAGGCGACAAACGGCACCACCGCCGCAAACAGGAACAGCGTGAGCGGCCACGAGATGTACAGGAGCACCGGCAAGAAGATGGCAAGCTGCAGAAGCGCCTGCACCAGCTGGAAATACGCCCCGCCGTTATTCTGCAGCGAGAGCGTCGCCTCGTAGGCGGCCTCGACCTTCGAATCGCCCGAACCGTCATGGAAAAGCCTGGGTGAAAGTCCCCGCAGGGTCCCGAGGAACCATTCCGTCACGCGTTTGCCGGTATTGAACAGGAATGTCTCGGAATTGCGGACCTTCGCGAACATGAACACGAGCCGGAGCGCGGCCAGGAGCCCCATCAGGGCGGCCCATTCCCAGAGGCTGAACGGCGACTGCCCCGAAAGCAGCCCCATGAACGAGCGGATGCCCCACAGCATGCCCGCATCGGCGATGCTGGCCATGAGAGCGAGCGGCAAAAACCGCAAAATCCCGCGAAACAGGGATTTTTTTAGCCTTTTTTCGATGTTCACCCCCAAAAAATACAAAAAAAGTCATTTGGCCCCCTTTACAAAAATCCACGAATAACTATATTTGGCCCTACATAAGACGCCCCTATCGTCTAGTGGCCCAGGACTCGGGATTTTCATTCCCGCAACAGCGGTTCGAAACCGCTTGGGGGTACGAAAGAAACCAATCGAAAGATTGGTTTCTTTCTTTTTTGGTTGTGTTCAAGCGGTAGGTTGTGCCCATTTGACCTCATCTTTGCCCAATCAGTCACCCTTTTCGCGGAATAGGTTATATTTACAGGTAGCCGCAATCTTTGTAATTAAGATGTCTGCATATGATGATGCTCTCTAAAATTAGACTTACGAAACTAGGCAAATTCATCTTTGCTATCGGTTGCCTATTTCCTATTGGAATTGCGATTCTTGTTCCGTTGCTTCTTTTAGGTGGGATGAAGATTAGGGAAATAGATGAAAAATGGATTAATGAAGGTGTTTCGGATGTATTTGAAAAAAAGTCTTTTTCATATGATAAAGTATTTGTATTTGCAAATGAAGTGACAATAAAGGATCATGCAAAGCAATACTCCATTATGGGTTCCTTTGGAAAACAATGGCAGGTAAGTCTGAATACAAACGATGGCGGTAAAACTTGGACGTTGACAGGTGCTGACACAGCAGTGTATTTTAATGAAAAAATAGATGAATGGAATTATTATGGCGATGCCGTTTTAGGTGGAAATTTTGGAAAAATATACGTGAGTAAACAAGATTCTTTTTCAAACGAAAAAACGATTATACTAGAAGAATTGAATGGTCCCAGTTCAAATTTGTCCGGCTATTGTAAAAGATGGGGAAAAATGTATGCCCAAAATAGCAACGACTGGGTTGTTTGTGGATATGATGATGCGCCATCGTCAATCCATGAAGTTCGTATTATACATAGATCAGAAGGTGTATTTAAACTCCATACATCTTTTCCAAATAAATGGCACTTTTTTCGTTTAGAATATATGAAACCGTCTGATTTCTATGTTAATGGAAATTTAATGATTGGAATTTTTAGATTTCATATAGGAACAGGAACTTTACTTCACTATCTATATTATAGCGTTAATGGAGGAGAAACATGGGAAAATGAAAAAATACCAGTTTTTTCACACGAACGGTTGTTGGTGACAAAAGATTCAATTGTTGTTCTCGGACTAAAAGAAATAAACGATAAAAATAGGGTAAAAGCCACCATCCTCACGATGCCAATACCGAAAAACTAACGGATTGTCCGCAGCAGGTAAATTTTTACTCCATATTGCAACGCCATTCGCTTGTTTTTCGGCAAAGAAAAGAGTATATTTAAGATAGACAAGAGGTTCAATTATGTCGGATACGGCTTTTGCAGAACTCGAATCCCAGGTGGAAGAACTCCCCCTGTTTCAGATCATTGTCCTTCGGCAAAAGTTGGACCGCATTCTGGAACGCAAAAAGTCTGCGACTAATGTGGCCGCTGGTCTTGCCCTGCTTGACGAATTCGCTGGTTCAGTAGAACGCGAAATTGACTACAAGAAAGAACGCGAAGAAAGCAGGGATTTCTAAATGAATCTGCTGATAGATTCAAATGTCATTCTTGACATGGTTCAACATCGTGAACCGTTTTTTCGCGAGTCAAAAGAAATCATCGCAGAATGTATCAGGCAGAGCCATTTCGGTTTTGTGACGGCGCATTCCCTTTGCGACATCTACTACATCCTCCGCAAGGATATGTCTGCCGAGCAAAGGTTGAAACTGGTAAATATGTTCTGCCAGTTCTTTACAATTATTCCTGAAACGGCTTCGGATTTCGCGGCTGTCACAGAAAATCCGGATACCGAAGATTTGGAAGATGGTTTGCAACAACAGTGCGCCGCCCGTTTAAATCTCGATTACATCGTTACGCGAAATATTGACGATTTCGGGACATCCACCGTTCCTGCCATTGAACCCGGGCAATTCCTGTCTAAATTTTTCTAGTATATGAACAAGATGGAAAACTCTGCCAAATGGTCAAAAGAACGCTTTGATGCGGAACTCGAGAAAGGCTACAATGATATGCTGAACGGTCGTGTTACGCCTTGGAACGACGTGTATGCTAAACTCTCCAAAGCCATCTCCGAAATCAATAACGGAGCACCGGTCGTTGATGCAGAAAAATTCATCAAGGGTTTGATGATTTAAATCGATCCACTGGTCTAGATTATGCTTCATGTGATTGACGCGAAGTAGTCTTTCGTTTCCACAAAAAAAGAAGTCCCGCATTAGCGGAACTTCTTTTAATTTGTCTATAAGACTTACTTGAGCGTGCTGACCTGCACGTCCCAGCTCTGGTTGCCAAGGGCAATGCGGTAGGTGCTCGTTGCACCGGCCTTCATGTTCTTGGTGTCCACTGCCGGAGCGGCGTTCGGGTCCTTCTTCGGCACGCCAATGTGGCGGTTGCCCTTGAGGAACTCGATACCCTTGTTGCCAGCCTTCGTCTGGAGGCAGCCCGTGATGAAGATGGTCTCGTCGGTAACCGGCAGGCCATTTTCTTCGAGGAGCTTCTTGGCAGCCGGGATGCCCGGCGGAAGGATTTCTTCGGCGCACTGGATGCCCGGATAGGCTTCCTTGAACGGCTTCATGTTGAACTGGTCGGCGGCAATCTTCACGAGCTCCGGATCCGGTTCGCACGGGGTCTTGCCCTGGTAGCCGAGGAGCATCTTGCCGTAGCCTTCCGTCATCTTGAACCACGTACCGCGGCCTGCGGCCTGGTTCAGGGTGTTCATGTAGGCCTGCTGGAAGTAGAACTGGGAAACCGGCGTCACGGAAGAAGCAAAGCCACCGCGGCGGACGCATTCGCTCATGTTCTCGATAACCTTCGGGAACAGGTGGAAGGTCTTGGTTTCACGCATCATGAGGGTGTTGGCGGTAAGAGCGCCACCCGGCATGGGGCTGAAGATCACGTCGGTCGTAATCTGGCGGGCCTCGGGCGGGAAGTTGTAGTCCTTGAGGCATTCGACGGCGACGTTGTTCGCTTCCATGAGTTCCGGAATGTGATCGTCGACGATGCTGTCTTCACCGAGGGCGAGCTTGTATTCCGTGCCCTTGAGGGCGTGGAACATGGAGAACAGGTCGGGCTGAGCCGTACCGCCGGAGAGCGGCTTGCGGCCGAGGTCGACGCCATCGGCGCCACCTTCGATAGCGGCCTTGTACTGGGCCACACCGGTACCGCAGGTGTCATGGCTGTGGATGCGGAGTTCAACCTTGTCGCCGAGGAGCTTGCGGGCGCGCTTGAAGGTCTCGTACACCTTGGTCGGGTTCGTCGTACCGGAAGCGTCCTTGAAGCAGACGGAAGCGAACGGAACACCCGCGTCCAGGATGTTGCGGAGGATGCGTTCGTAGAATTCCGGGTTGTGGGCGGCGTTGAGGTCGCATCCCGGAGGCAGTTCCATCATGGTCACGACGACTTCGTGTTCCAGACCGGCGTCGGTGATGCACTTGCCGGAGTAGATCAGGTTGTTCACGTCGTTGAGGGCGTCAAAGTTACGGATGCGGGTCATGCCGTGCTTCTTGAACATGTCGGCATGGAGCTTGATCATGTCGCGCGGCTGCGGGGCGAGGGCCACCACGTTGATACCGCGGGCGAGGGTCTGCAGGCGGACGTTCGGGCCCACGACGCGACGGAATTCGTCCATCATGTCGAAGGCGTCTTCGCCGCAGTTCTGGTAAAGGGCCTGGAAACGGGCGCCACCACCAGCTTCAAAGTGGGTGATGCCGGCCTTGCAGGCAGCTTCGACGGCGGGCATAAAGTCCTTCGCGAAGACACGGGCACCGAAAATAGACTGGAAACCATCGCGGAACGAGGTGTCCTGGAACTTGATCTTTTTCATAGTGTTTTCCTGTGGGATAAATCCCTTGTTTTACTGTACAATAAAATACGGGGGGAAAAATAGTAAAAAATAAGGGGGGAGGTCTCCCCCTCGGTTAAGCCCGTGGTCTTAACCTACCCCTTCGCCTAGGGGCAGGCCCCTAAAACCCCAAAAGGCGAGAGCCGTGCCAATCGCACTTGTGCGAATTGGCATAGCCGAGCCGCAGGGGTTTCTGTAAAACCCTAGATCCTAGTCTATAACCTCTACACCTATTAAATGAACATCATTGTATTCAGCTTGGCGCGGTATTTCCACGTGAGTTCGTGCTTGGGCCCGAGCACACCGAACAAGGTAAGCATCGCCTTCTTTGCGGCGCCGTCGTTCCATTCGGGCGCTTCTACGAACAAGTTAAGGAACGCCTGGAGTGCGCTTTCGAATTCTTCGGCACAGGCGAGCTTGCAGGCCTCGTGGTACACGATGGCCTCCTTGCCCTGTACGTCCTTCTTCGCGGCTTCGGCGTGGAAGTCGAGGAGTTCCAGCAGGGATTTCGCCTCGCGGTACTGGTCATCGCCCTCGTTGAACTTCTGGAGCACGGCTTTCGCCTTCTCGGTGTCGCCCATGCCGAGGCTCGCCTTCGCCCACAATAACTGCAGTTTCTTGTCGTCGGGAGTCTTCGCGAGGGCCTCGTCGAGCATCGGGAGCGCCTGGTCAAAGTTCTTCTGGGCAATCGCGTCTTCGAGTGCCATCTGGAACCGGGCCTCGTCCGAGATAAAGAACTTCTCGAGTCGCTTCTTCAGGTCGGCTTCGGGCAATACGCCCGCGATGACGTCTGCAATCTGGCCCTTGTCCACCACGTGCACCTCCGGTACGGACTGCACGCGGAACGCCTGGATGAGCTGCATGTTTTCGCGGTCGTCGCAACTCACCACCCCGAGGGTGAAGTCCATGCTGGTGGAAAGCTGGCCCATCAACTGCGAGTAGGGGGCGCAGTCAGGGTATTCTGCGGAAGAGAAAAGCACCGCGACAGCGCGGGTCTCGGAGGCCTGGATGACCTCGGTCTCAAAATTTTCAGCGGTAATCTGTACTACTTTAGCCATGTGCCTAAATTTAGTTAATAGTTGTTGATATTGAAATAACTATATTCATGACCATGAGTATATGCCCTTTTTGCAAAACGGAAGTAGTTCAGAAGAAAATAGGCCATCTGGACCTGCGCATTTGCCCCAAGTGCTTTTCGACTTTTTTCCCGTGCGACCAGACGATGGCCTTGCGCGGTGATGTTCCGGATCGTTCGCGCGAACTGTGGTACAACGCCCTCAAGGCGAAAAATGCACCCGACCCCGATATGGCGTGTGCCTGCTGCATCGATCACGGAGAACCTTTGATTGACGGAAACATTCCCGATTACGGGATGCCCGGCAAGGTGACAACCTGTTGCAAGATGTTCCACCTTCCGCCGTCGCAGATGCTTACTATCCTGAAACGTACGCTGGATTCGCCTTTCCAGAAGCCTGCGTCTTCTTCGACAAAGCATCATTTCTTTTTTATTCGTGCGATTGATGCAATCGTGAATAAGTGGTTTGGGGAAAAAATGCCGGAGGTGGACCCTCTGGACGAAATACAGTACAACCTCCACTTAAAGAAGATTTTCGAATAACATGAAAAAAACATATGCCGTGCTCGCGATTGTCGCTGCTGCGATTCTCGTCGCCTACGCACTACTTCCGGATAGGTCCTTTTCCGAAGAGGTATTCCCGCTTTCCGAAGGCGTGAGCCTTGATAAGTACGATGACCGCCTGGATGGCGGCTCTTCGGAAGCGTCCATGGAACTGCGCGATTCTTCGGTCGATTTCTCGTGTACGCTCGGTACGGACACTTCGAAGTTTGCATGGTGCGGCCTGCTCTGGAACTTTGACCCGCAGGGCGAGAAGAATTACAGGAACTGGATGTTCGTGGATTCGCTCGTGTTTGATATCGACGTGAAGGGGACTGACGAAATCCTTGTGAAGGTCTGGACATTCGATCCGGATGTGACGGATATCGAGAAGGCTGCAACCTTCAAACTCCTCTTGAAGGAAATCCCCGTGAAGGCGGGGCGCCAGCGTATCGCTATCCCGATGGAACAACTCTATACGCCGGATTTCTGGTACGAGACTGCGGGTGTCGACCCGAAGTTCAACAAGCGCCACCAGGAAACAGTCGCCCGCTTTGAGATTACTCCAGGCTGGAACCAGCCGCGCGGGAAGGCATTCTCCGTGAAGGTGCTTTCGATTTCTGCGAGCGGAGTAAGCAACATCTATTTTGGCGCAGTGCTTTTTGCGTTCCTGATTCTCACCATCATCGCCGTGGGCCGTAGCCACAAGATTCATAATGACGAAGAAAAATAGAAGTAGGGCCATCGTTGCTGCGATTTTCTGTGCCCTTTTCCTGGTATGGGTCTTCGTGCTTTTTTCTTATAGGAATACTGCGCACGAGTTTTTCCCGGATTCGATTTTCGAGATATATGAAGTAACGGATGCATCCATGGGCGGGAACTCTACTGCGGTGTTGGATTTCTCGGATTCTACGCTTGGCGTTGAAATCAATGTGCGCTCGGGCGTTGCGTATCCGGCGGTAGGAGTCGGGTTCAATCTTAGGTCGGTCAATAATCGCCCCGTAGATTATTTTGATTTTTCGAAATATGATTCTCTTGAGATTGTTCTCGCGACGAAGCGTATGAACTCGGTCTCGGTGCGCGTCATGACGGACGACCCGGTGTATACGAGGGCTGGCTTCCGCGAAACGCTCCGTCCGGTTGTGTACAACGTGTCGGCAACGCGTTCGTTTGAATCGGTGAAGTTCCCGGTGACTGGCTTTAGGACGGCTGTGTGGTGGATTGCCGCGATGGGCATGGAAAAGGACGATGGCCTTACGCATTTGCACAGGAGCGTGTTGCTCGAGATAACGAACGGTGATGGCGTGATGCGGGGCATTCCCGACGAAATCAACGTGAAAAAAGTACGTGTCTGGGGAATCAATCGCGATTTAGAGAAGGCAATGTATGCTATTTTACTATTGATGGCAGTGACGTTTGTGCTGATTGAGACAGGCGTGCTCAAAAGACGCATGGACGGAAACTCCCGAAAATAGGAAGTAAAAATGTCTAGATACTGGAATCTTGACCGCGTCATGCGGTTTGTTTTAGGGAGTGTCGCTGTTGGCCTCTCTGTTTTCCTGGTGTATTATCTGCGTGGCGTGCTGTTCCCGTTCTTTGCGGCGTTCCTGCTTGCCTACATTGTAGACCCTATCGTAAACTGGCTGCAGAAGAAGGTGAAGCATCGTGTTATTGCCGTTATCATCGTACTTATTGCAGTTCTCCTTATCTTGTTCGGGTTTGGCAAGTTCTTCATCCCGCAAATCGTTCGCGAAGTCCAGACTCTAGGCGTATTGATTACACGCCTGTTCACGGACTCGGAATGGTCGTCACGCCTAAACGAAATATTGCCCGCGAACTTACTCGATTCCATCCGTTCGATGATTTCATGGGACAAACTTGCATCGGCAATGCAACGCTTGGATTTTTGGACCGAAGTGCAGAACATCGCGTCGAAGGTGTTGCCTGGTGCGTGGGGCGTACTTTCCTATACCGGCACGATTGTCATTTGGTTCTCTAGTGCTGCGATTATCTTCATGTACCTCGTGTTCATCATGCTCGACATGCACAAGTTGCGTGCTGGTGCGCTCAGCATGTTCCCGAAGCGCATGCGCAAGGATGCTAGTTTGTTCGCAAAAGAGACAGACAAGTTTATGGGCAACTACTTCCGTGCTCAGGCGCTGGTTGCCCTGATTGTCGGAATCCTTTATGCGGTGGCCTTCGGCGTGATGGGACTGCCTATGGGGGTCGCCTTTGGTCTTTTCTCTGGTGCGCTCAACATGATTCCGTACATGCAGCTCACTACGATCCCGCTCGCACTGCTACTGGCGGTCGTCTACGCCCTCAACACAGGGCTTCCGTTCTGGGAAGTCGCACTCATCATCGGCAGCATCTATCTGGTGGTGCAGGTCATCGAAGACTTTTTCCTGGTTCCGCATATCGTCGGGAAGTCTATGGACTTGCCTCCCGTAGGCATTCTCCTCTCGCTTTCCGTGTGGGGTAAGTTGTTGGGCTTCTTAGGTTTACTTGTTGCAATTCCCTTTACCTGCTTGTGTCTTGTGTATGTGAAGAAGTTCCACGAGAGGACTGACACGCGCGAAGAAGAAAAAGTCGAACCACCACCCGAGGCTTGATTTTATAGGGCTTGGAACGAATTTTTTTCAAAAAAAATATTCCACATGCGAAAAAAAAAGGTATAATATCACCATACAATTAATCTCAACAACTCAAGGAGTTAAAAAATGAACAAACAAGAACTCATCGACGCCATCCTCGCTAACAAGGAAGCTGGCATTGAATCCAAGGCTGCTGCTGCTCGCGCTGTTGACGCCGTTCTCGACGGTATCGCTGCTGGCATCAAGAAGGACGGCAACGTCCAGCTCATCGGCTTTGGCACCTTCACTGTCAAGACCCGCGCTGCCCGTACCGGCCGCAACCCGCAGACTGGCGCCACCATCAAGATCAAGGCCTCCAAGACCGTCGGCTTCAAGGCCGGTGCTGCTCTCAAGGCTGACGCTGCCAAGAGCAAGGCCAAGAAGTAATTTCTACTTCGGCTGAATTTAGGGAACCGCTCCGCTTCGGAGCGGTTTTCTTTTTTTGAATATTCGGGAATAAAAAAAGACCCTGCAACGCAGGGTCTTTTTCAGTGGTCGATACAGAACTCGAATCTGTGACCTCCACCATGTCAAGGTGGCGCTCTAACCAACTGAGCTAATCGACCATTAAGGTAGCCCAATAGTAGAAACTTGGGCCCGATTTGTCAAGGGGAAATGGCGTTTTTTTAGCCACTAGCGATCTTCTGCAGGTATCCAGTAGCGCAATCTGCCCTTGATGTGTAGCCTGGGGAGATCTTCCTTGCAGAATCCGCTCCTGCAGTCCATGGCGTACAGGTCCAGGTCCGCAGTCCAGGTGGAATCGTCCTTCTGGTCGAAATGGACTATGCTGCTGTCTGCAAATATCGTCCCTTTCTCGGAATTTTCGACAACGAACCAGGAATATTGCCCTTGAACGGGAGCATTGTCGCCCAGGGTGGGCTTGTTTACCATGAGCGAAATCTGGTCGCCCCGCGAGCTTTCCTTGGCGCGTGTCTGCAGGTATAGGTAGTGATGGCTATTGTGGATGAATGGAATTTCCACATCGTCGGCATGGAGTTCGATGGTGTGGCTTTCGCCGCCATTGATCTTGTACTTGATGTAGCCCCCGCCTTTGACTTCCCAGCTGTCGTTGATGCCGCTGCAGGCGATAAGCCCGAGCGACATTGCAACAAAGGCCGAGACTTTGCCCAGGTCCATCGATACTAGTTCCTCATTTCGCCGTTAGGGGAGGGTGTGCCGGCCTGCTTTGTGCGCGGGTCCTCGAGAATGTACAGCGGGAGTGTCGCGATTTCTTCGTCATCGATCATTAGGCGCACGATGTACTTGTCGGGGCGGGCAATCTGCAGGCGCTGCATGTTCAGTACCAGGTTGATGGCCGCGGTGTCGAGCCCCGTGGCGACCGGTTCGAAGGGAATGTTGGATTCCATCACCGGGACAATCGGGTGTCCGCAAACGTCTTCAATGGCAAGCGCGAGCTTGTGTGTGCCGGCCTCCGCTCTCAGGTAGCGGATGCGGAACGCCGCCGCGCACTGCGGAATGACAAATGGAAACTTTTGCGGAAAAACCCTGTCAAATGCTCCGAGAATATTGAGTCTGCCGCCTGCTCCGTTTGCAGTGGCGGCGTCACAGATAGATGCTATTTCGATGTTCATTAATGTACCGTCCATGTATCGGCCACATACTTCATGATGATGGGGCCGAAGTTTTTACCGCTACCGCCGGCATTTTCCCACCCGAGCATGGAAATGTAGACCGTCCCGTTTGCGCTGATGGCAATGTTCGGGAGGGATCCACGCAGGTAGTAGCGCTTGCTGTTGTAGAATACGCTCTTGAAGTAGGGCAACTCGTTTTCGCCCATGAGTTTCCAGGTGTTCCCGTCTAGCTTGAACACATGGCTCTGTGCGAGCGAGGGTTTGCCCTTGTCGTCGACGATGGCGTAGAGCTTGTTGTCGTATGCCTTGATGTGGATGTGGTAGGCGAGAAGGCCTTCGTGGATGGAAGCCCCATATACACCTGACGTATTCCACGAGATGGAAGATGTGCCCACATCTCCCTTGTACACGTACGGGCCGTAGTGCTCGGTGTCGCGGTTCAGGAATCCCATGTAGACCGTGTTACCGTCTGCAGCGAGGTTGATGCCGTTCACGTTGCTTGCGAAGGCCTTGCCACCCTTCTTCTCGTCATATTCATTATTGTAAAGTGTGTAGTATGCATTATAGGATGTCGTTGTATCGACGAGGACGAATGCCAGGGCCCCGTTCTGCAGGTAGGCTACTTTCTGTTCGCGAACTTTCCGGTCGACATATGTTGTGTCGCAGACTTGCTTACCGTGCGATGTGCGGCAGTTCCTTGTAACAACCCCCTGCGGGGCCGTCATATTGGTTGCAACCCATGCGGAGCCGTTCCAGCGGCTGAATGCCGAGAACTTTGTCGAAGTCTTGATGTAGCTCACTAGCGGGTAGCCGGAAGTGGGGTGGCAGTCTAGGGCGATATTTGAAGCTTCTTCGCTGATAGTGCCCATGTTTGCCCATGGTGATGTTCCGCCAGCGGACTTGTACATGTTGAGCTTGCCTGCGCTGGTGAGTACGGCGAGGTAGAGGTCGGAACCGCCTGCCTTGATCAGAAGCTGCGTGATGGAATCAGTTGTGGTAATTCCGCTCGTGCTGAGATCTTTCCATGAACTGTCCAGATACTTAGTTTTGACGGTGGTCGAGTTCTTGAGGTAGGTGATGACGGGCTTGTTTGCGAGGGTCTCGAGTACCGGGGGCGTCGTCATCTTGGTTGAATCGATCACGGTGTCGCTGGTGGCGATATTGCGCCATGCCTTGCGGAAGTATACCTTGCGGCAGACTTCTTCGGCGCGGTGCCTGGAGTAGAATGCCTGCGTCGGGTGCGCGGCGGTACTGTCGCGGTAGTCGAGGCAGATGGTGACGGAGTTTTCTCTTGAACTGCGGATGAATGCCGAGTTGAATTCGGCAATGCTGGTGTCGAGCGATCCGTCGTGGTTGCCTTGATAGTAGTTTCCGTCGACGTTACTGAAGTTCCACCAGAAGTCCTGATTGTTCTGGTCGCCGATGGTTCCGAGCGTAGAGTGCTTGCCACCCCAGCTGGTGTCGTAGAAGTAGTAAGCCTCGCCGTTGTCGAAGGATTCGTCGCCACTCCACAGGTAAACGGTGTCGGCTGCGGTAATCACGCCTACAGGCGGCTGCTTGATGATGCGCACGCTCGTGGTGTCGCGGAATACGGCCTTGGTACTGGATTCTTCGGCGCTGACGACGCAGTACATGTCTTTGCCGTCCATCGTGAACCCGCCTTCACGGAAGTCGTAGAAACTGGAACCGTTCGCGTAGTAGTCGTACCGGGGAACGTCTGATTCGAGCGATTTTTTCGTCTTCTGGTCGAAGCATTCCCAGGTGAACCAGCTGATTCCCTGCCATACGTTGTTGACGGTGGCGTTAAGTTCAAACGGATCCCCTGCAGAGACGTAGACTACGTCGTCCCTCACCTGGATGGAGGGAGTCTCGGTCGAGAATATGATATTCATTGTATCCATCGCGGTGTTGCCGTCATCGTCGGTGACGCGGGCCACGCAGTAGAAGGTGGCGGCTGCAGCTGGCGCTTTCCATACGGTGTCGAACTGCGAGACCGTCTTCCAGTTCCTGTCGATATCAGAAGGTGTCGCGCAGCTCCACTCGCGCTTGGTGATGTAGCCCGGGAAATCGGGATAGTCGTATGCGGTGGCGCCCAGCACGATGTTATAGCCTTCGCGGACAATCACGGATTCCGTATTGACTATTACGGTAGGCGGCGCCTGGATGATGTCGATGAAGGTCGTGTCGCGGGCGGTGTTGCCGTCATCGTCGGTGACGCGGATGATGCAGCGGTATCCGCTCTGTGCGGTAGCGGGCATGATGGCGGAATAGCTGGGCGAATTCGGGTTGGAATAGGTGAATCCGATATTCTGAGCGCCGGCGGCTCCGCAGCCCCATTCGTACAGAACGATTTCACCATAGTGGTCGCTTGCGATGGCGTCGAGTCTGATGGTATCCTTCGGAGTGACTGTGTAGTTTCCAAGGACCTGTACGGTCGGCGGATCTTGCAATACGGTAAATGTCGCCGTGTCGGCAGCGGTATTGTTGTCATCGTCAGTGACGCGGATGGCGCAGTACCAGGTGCAGGCTTCGGGGGGCATCGTGATGGTCGGAGTCGTTGCGTTGGCGAAACTGGTCCAGTTGTTCTTCAGGTTGCTCTTGATGCTGTCGCAGGCGAGTTCGTATCCGACTAGCTGCCCCAGCGTGTCGATCGCTATGTAGCCAAGCTGTACCTGATCCTTGATGGTAAGTGTCTGACTTGCGATGTTGAGGGATATGTAGGGAAGGTCCTGCAATACCTTGAAGGTTATGGTATCGTTAGCGGTTTCATAGTCGTCGTCGGTCGCCCTCACGATACACTTGTAGTTTTCGGTGGCGGTGCCCGGCATGATTACGGTGATGGGCTCGTTAGAAATGGTCTTCTGCGGTGTATCGAAGATCTTGTTGTTGTCGAAGGAGACCATGGAACCGTTCGTGCAACCCCAGTCAATCCTCTTGATGGTGCCGAATACATCGCTTGCGCTCACCTGCAAGGTCACGGAAGAATTGATCTTGTGGCGGTTGTCCAGGGATTCGGAGGTTACCGAGACCGTGGGCGGGTCGCTGGTTACGTTCACGACGAGCGTATCCTTGCGCTTTTCGGTTGCGGTGTTGGCGATGGTCACGATGAATTTCTTGGTGCCGGCATCGCCCCAGAAAATTTCGCCATTCAGATTGTTGCCGGTCGGGCACGGGTAGCCGCCGTTGCAATCCCAGCTGAGCGTGAAGGTCTTGTCGGTCGGGTCGCTGTTGTTGCCGTCGGCGAAGATACTGTAGGTGATGGTGTCGTTGATGGAAATGGTGGTGTCATTTGCCGGCGATTCGAAGTAGACGACAGGGCCATCGTCGAAGAATCCGAAACGCACCTTGTTTGTTACGATGTTGTCCTTGGTCTTGGCGATCATTTCGTAGAACGTGCCCGTCTTGGTGACATCAGGCAGCCTGCTCTTGTCGATTGTGAGTGTCGCCGTGCTGTCGTCCGGGTTCACTTCGGAGATGAAGCTTTGGGCGCCTTCGATGTTTGTCTCCCAGGTTAGGGTGTCTGGCATCGGGATGGCGTTCTCGACCTTCGCGGTGAAGGTAATCGACTGCGTGGAATTGACCATCTTCGATGTCTTGCCGTCTATGGTGAGCGTTATCTTCGATGCGTGCACGAAGAATTCCTGCTTTGCGGTGTCGGAGACGAGGCCCGCGCTGTCCCTGACGACCAACTTGAACACGTGGTCGCCATCGAGAAGCCCGGTATGGTTCCTGCTCCAGCTGTTTGTCGTGAAGTAGGAGGCTTCGACTTCGTCGCCGTCTAGCCATGCCGTTGCGCTTGCGACCTGGGAGCCGAAATCGTATAGCTTGAAGTTGAACTGGAAGTCGCGCTTGCTAAGTGTGTCGATCTTGTTGAACGTGATGATGGGCTTCGCCGTGTCCTTGAGGGTCATGGTGTCGAGGAACAGGGTGTCGTCGGGGAACATCTGCTGTTTTTTGAGCGTGGCGGAAGCGAACCTGTAGTTCGATGTATCCGTCGCCGTGATGCTGTACAGGCCCGGCTTGAGGTTGATCTCGTACTTGCCCTTCTCGTTCGTGTTCGTATAGAACCTGTTGCCTAGGGTGTCTTCGACGGTAATGCGGATGGTGTTGTGCCTGCTGCTCCATCCCTGGTACTTTGCGTATCCCCAGAAGTTTCCGTCGATATCTTCGAGACTCTGCGTGCCGCCGGTACCCAGGTAGAATTTCCACGGCCTTTCCTTGTTGCCGTCCTTGATATGCTTTGCGTAGACGGTGTCGTAGCCGTCGGTTACCCACACATCCCAGTAGAGGATGCCCGCCATGCCGATGTTATTCTTTATGACGGAGTCCGGGGTAATCTCGATAATCTCAAAACTCTTCTCGATGATGTTCGATGCGATGAGGCTTTCTTCGGGATCGGTGAAGATAGGCGGGTTACGCCCGTCGGGGCTTTTCGCCATGCGGATGTAGTAACGTAGAGACCCCGGATTGTCCTTGTCTTCGGCACGGTAGTACAGTGCCTGGCGCTTTTTGCTATTGAGCGAGGCATTGTCGACCGGCTGCAGCATCTCGATGGTCGGAAGCTGGTTGAAGTGCAAGTATACGGTGTCTATCGCCTCGTTTCCATCGTCGTCGACCACGCTGACATGGATGGTCTGGTTGCCGAGGGAATCGACATAGTCTTCCTTGTAGGGAATAGTGATGGATAGGCTGTCGGTATCTTCGACGGGCTTCGTTTCCCAGACTTTTGCGGTATCCTTCCCGCTTGCGTCGAGGTCCACCTTCACGCTCTTGATTGTACCGCAGGAGTCCATGGCCCATATGGTGAATGTCGCCGGTTTCTTGTGCTTGGCCCTTACCGTATCCCTCGGGACGGACAGAGCGGGCGGAGTGTCGATGACGCGGATGTATAGCGGGCGGCGGTGGACGCCTGCCGTGTCGATTGCGTTATTGCCGTCGACTGCGCGGAATATCGGGAAGTAGACGCCTTCCTTCTCGTATGCCCAGCTCTGTGTAGTCTTGTTCTGGCTGGTGATGACGGTGTCCGTGGAAACCTTCTTGTCCTTTTTCTTTGCCTTTAGGGTATTCTCGTCGGTCTTTTCGAAAATCCATTCAAAGCGGTAGATCTTTTCGGCATAGAGGGGTAGGAATCCCATGAAGTAGATGGAGTCACCTACGGTTACGGTAATCGTGTCGGAAATAGTGTCGGCCGGGAGGTCGGCATGCGAAATCGAGTCGGCAAAGGATTCGGGATTCTCGAAGGGGTGCGTGAACGCAAAGACGATGGAGTGGTTGTCCCGGAGTCTGGGGTTCTCCACGATGGAAGATTCCCTGGAGCAGGCAAATAACGCAATAAGGCACGCCACTGCAGATATAATCAGGCACGAGGTTCTCATTCGCATAAAGAATCCTTTTTAAACACAAAACAACGGGGCGCCTTTCGGGAGCGTCCTATGAAATTAAATTTATCTTTTTAATTGGGAAAAGCAAAATATTATATTGCTCTTTATATATTCCTTTATGTAGTATAGACCGATTTCGAGGCATTTTTATGGAAGAAATTCCCCTGTGGTACTGGCTTATCGTGTTTTTTGGGTTCGGCGCGTGCGTCGGGAGTTTCTACAACGTGATCGTGTACCGCATGCCCCGCGGGATTTCTCTCATAAACCCGCCCAGCCACTGCCCGCTGTGCAAGAAGCATATCCCTATCCGGTACAACCTGCCTATCGTGGGTTGGCTGTGGCTCCGCGGGAAGAGCGCCTGCTGCAAGCAACCCATTAGCATAATCTACCCGATAGGGGAGGCTCTGTGCGGGCTCCTGGGTGTGCTCGCGCTGTTTTCTGCCGTGGCGGTGAACGCGGGCTCGGTTTCGGCGGGGCTGCTTAGCGCGCCGGTGATGGAACCTGCCGTATGGGCATCCGCGTTCGCCATGTTCTGGCTTTTGCTCGGGGCGTATCCGGTATGCGCTGTCGACTGTAAGTACAAGCTGATTCCCGACTCCATCTCGGTGGGCGGGATTGTCGCGGGGCTTCTGATTTCGATTATTCCCGGCGGTGTCACTCCGTTCCAGAGCCTGCTCGGGGCGGTGGTCGCTGGTGGCGGCCTCTACCTGGTGGGCTGGACCGCGACAAAGCTCCTGAAGAAAGATGCCATGGGGTTCGGCGACGTGAAACTCCTCGCGGGTTACGGAGCGCTGATGGGAGTGACGGGTGCCGTCGAGACGCTGATTGTTGCTGCCTTGCTGGGGATTCTCGTGATGGTCCCCTACGGCAAGTTGCGCAAGAGTGATGACGGCTCGGGGCAGATTCCCTTCGGGCCGTTCCTTGCGGTGGCAGCCCCGTTCATGTACCTGTGGGGCGAGCAACTGTTTGATTTGTACGTAAAATTTGTATTCGGGGAATAACGCGCGTCTTAAACTGCGCGCGTTTTGCATGTATTAAACTGCGTTGGCTTACTTCACGCGGATTGTTTTTTGCATGTTGCGTGAGCCGTCACGCACCTGCATGATGTAGATTCCGCGGGGCAGGCCTGCCGTGCTGATAGCCTCTCCGGTACTTTCACGCAACAGTTTCCCGGTCGTGCTGAAGAGGCGCACGTGCGTCGAGCCCGTATAATCCAGGCGGGGTTCCGCGAGCTGGCCGATTGCCGTCGTCGTGTCGGAGGTATCGGGCTTGGTCACGTTCACTGCGGTGAGTTCCAGCTGGTCGAGGTTCGGACCATCGTTCCCGCCGACGGTCGCAAACGTGATGGTGCTAGCGCCCAGCGGAAGCGTGATGGAGACATCCTTCGTCACGTAGGTGGTCCAGTTGGCGGTCGTCGCGAATTCGACTTCCTGCGCGGCGCCGGCTTCGCCCTTGATGGAAAGGCTGCGGGCCGCATTGCTCCCGTTTGCGTAGGTCAGAGTGAGCTTGTATTCGCCGGCAGCGTCGGCATAGACCGGCACCTTTACGGACGATGTGCCTGTACCGAAGTTCACGTAGCCCGCACCCGCGAAGCCTGCGTTGGTGCTCTCGCTGATGGCGTTTTCGATAACGCCTTCTTCGGCCTGGAACTTGTTGGAGCCGTCTCCGACGAAGCTTGCTGCAAGCTCGATGTCGCCTGTTGCCTTGATGGTCGCTGGAGATTTGTCCGCGTTGATGCCTGCGGCACTTGCTCCGCTCCAGCCTGCGAATTTCCAGCCGCTGAGTGGCTTTGCGGTAAACACGGCGTCCTTGCCTTCCATGACCTTGTTGCCGCTGAACGATGTCTCGATGGTACCGCCGATAGGTGTGTTGAGCGTTACCTTGTAATAGGTGGCCGTGGCATCCAGGGTCGTTACTTCGTTGGAACTGCTCCCGAGACCGCCCATGCTATTTGCGGCACGCACTGTAATCTTGGAGCCGGTCGCAACGCCTTCGAGCGAGAAACTCGGTGTAATCACGTTCGCCTTGTACTTGCCGTTCACGAATATCACCCAGCAGCGGGCGTTGTTGTCGTCGGCCCAGGTAATTTCGGCGCCTTCCTGCGCGATTTTCGGAGCGTTCACCTGTGCGGTCAACTTGGTCGGGTCCCAGTTGTCACTGCCCTTGAGTACGTTCTGGAGCGTGTACTTTGCGGCATCGCTTGCGTTCCATACCGTCTTGAGCGTAGTCGCGGTAGAACCATCCTTGCCGCCGTCAAAGTACGTTTTGCGCTGGCTCGTGTTCACCGCGTTACCGTTGCCGTCCTTGCTGTTGTATTCGCCAAAGACAACCGGTGCGGAATTCATGTCGGGGCCCCAGCCTTCGCCCTTGGGCTGAGCCACCATCTTGGTGTTCAAGAAGACTGTCTTCGCGTGGCCCCAGGAACGCCCTAGGTAGAACGTGCCGTTGAAACTGCTGTTGCTCACCGTGATGGTCGCATTGTTGAAGACGTAGCCCCAGTCTCCCGGATTCTGCGATGCGGTAATGTAGCCGCCGTTGCGCGTCATCACGAGCTTGGTGCCTTCAAAAAACACGTCGCCGCCACCGCAGATGAAGTCTACCGTGCCGTTGATTTCGCCGCCTTCCCAGTAGGTGCGGCCCTTCTTGGTGTAGTAAGTGTCTTGCCCGCTCAGCAGGCGCACGTTCTTGTAGATATACTTGTCACCTTCGTTCTGCTGCAGGGCCACTTGGCGCGCCGCATTGGATGTACTGTAGGTGCTCTTGTTCTTGAGCGTAATATCCTGCATGTACATCTCGTTGTTTTTCGGGAAGTATATTGTCGCCGTGAGGCCGATGCCTTCGGTGTCGGTCGTGTTTGCGATAATCGACTTTTCAAGACTCTGCCCGATAATTGAGAGGTACGATGCGCTCACGGTCGATTTGCCGTGGCTGTCACCCGTAAGCTTGGTGATGTCGTATTCACCGTCGGGCACGAAGATGACGAAGCGGTTGCTTGCCGATGCTCCCGAGCTGCCGGCCTTCGAAATAGCGGCCTTGAAGTCGCCGTCGACTCCGAGCACGAAGTCGATTTTCTTCTTGTCGACTGCGGATGCGCTTGCCGCAAGTGCAAGCGTCGCCAAAAGAAATTTGTAGGTCCAGTTATTTAGCATAATCGTCATCCATGGCGTCTTATCTAGTTGTTTTCCCGTTCACGCGGAAAGTCCTGCCGTTCCGTATCAGGTACACTCCCGCACGGTTTGCGCGGGTGCCAAAGTCCACAAAGTAGCGGTCGCTTACCGATACCGGGGTGTTGCGCACGCCGCGTGTGCCGATGGCGGTCGTGGTGTCACTCGCGTCCACCTTGCCCGCGTGCAGGGTGGTATCCATCCAGCCGATGTAATCGATGTTCGCCATGCCGTCACTCGAGAGGCTTTCGAACTTGAGTTCGTTGTAGCCCTTTTCGAGTTCAATCTCGACGGACTGCGATTTCCAAGTGGTCCAGCCGCCGGTCGATTCCATGCTGCCGTCTGCGATGGGTGTCTTGTCGCCGATCGTAACGCTGTACCCGCGTGCAGAACTGCCACCATTCGCGAAACTGATGTAGAGTGTGTACTTGCCATCCTTCTCGGCGGTCACGCCGTAGGTCACGTAGCTGCCCTTTTCGTTATCCACGTTCGCGTAGCCTTCGCCCACGAATCCGAGGTTGCTCGCTTCCTTCACTCCCTTGATTTCGGTAAAGTCTACGCCGTCGATAAATACCTTGCAGGTATCGCTCCCGCACATGGCCGCCGGCGGGGGAGGCTCCACGTAGGTTCCCTGCATCTTTTCGAGTGCGGTCAGGTATGCCGCTTCGGTGGAGAGTAGAGCCGTACCGTAGTCGCCTGCCCACTGGTAGCCTGTGCGGCGTTCCTCGCTAATCTTGGTGAAGTCCTGCGTCTTGGTGCTTGCGCCGTCGCGGTCGCAGAAGAAATAGTTGTCGTTGTTCACCTCGTAGAAGCGGTACCACAGCACGTTTCCGTCGCGCTGCTCGAAAGTCCCCGCCTTCTTGTTGAAGTACAGCCCGACGACGCGGGTCTTCTTGTACCAGGTAATTGCGCCCTTGACCGCCTTCTGGATGGCTTCGGTCTGTTCGGGCCAGTTCATCAGGAACCATACCGCACCTGCAGATTCGCTGCCCGACTTGGATTCCAGTTCGTAGGCGCGTGCGGGGCGAGGCGCGTAGTTTGCGGTATCGTGCTGGGCACACCATACCGTCAGGTTTCCGTTGTTCACAATCTGCGCTTTGAGCAGGTAGTCGACAGCCTTGTCGAGGGCGGACTTCATCTTGTTCCGTGTCGCATCGTCGATGATGTCGCTATCGAAGGGCGATGTCCTGTTCGCGATATCCATCATCGTGACCATCGCACGCACCATCGCGTTGTCGTTGAGCGTTACGTGGTCGCTGTAGTTGCCGCGCTTGGGCCAAACCTGCGGGAGGCCGCCCGTGGAACGCTGCATGGTGAGGATAAAGTTCAAAGCCTTGTTGAAACTCGACTTGAACGTGCTCTTGTAATTGCTGTTTGTCGTTTCCTTGTAGCGTACCGCCAGCAGGCGCATTTCCTGGATGGTCGCGTTGTTGTCGATGGTGCCGAGGTCGCCGCCGTCCTTGGAACGCCATTCCGACTTTTGCCCGCCGGTGTATGCGCTCTTGTACTTGTCGGCCATCGCCTTGTAAAAACCGCCGTTGCTGATCTGCCACGTGGTCATGTTGTAGGTGTACTGGTCGATATCCATGCCGCTCGCCGCGTCGGTGAGTTCCGAGTAGCCGCGGTAGCTGTTGATTTTCGATACTGCGGTAGAAGGCGGTGTATAGTCCGCTGCAAATGTGGCTGCCGTTCCTGAAATCAGAACGGCTGCTACAGAAATTCCAAACCAATCTTTTCCCATAACATCCTCATTGGCAAGACAACGGTGCCATACACCGTTAATCTAACATAATATATATCGAAAAAACCGGCCTAGGCCGGTTTTTTTATTTACAAGTTGTCCATGGACAACGGCCTGCTATTTGGCCAAGATTACTCGACGGTCACGCTTTTCGCGAGGTTGCGCGGCTGGTCCACGTCGTTGCCGCGGAGCACGGCGATGTGGTAGGCGAGTAGCTGGAGTGGCACGCAGGTCACGATTGGCATGAGCATGGGGATGGTCTTGGGCACCTTGATCAGGTGGTCGGCAAACTCGTCGAGCGGCTGGCAGTCTTCCGTGGTGACCGCGATGACACGGCCGCCGCGTGCCTTGATTTCGCGGACGTTGCTGATGACCTTGTCGAACAGCGCATCCTTCGGGGCGATGACGACTACGGGCATGTTCTCGTCGATAAGGGCGATTGGCCCGTGCTTCATTTCGGCGGCGGGGTAACCTTCGGCATGGATGTAGCTGATTTCCTTGAGCTTCAATGCGCCTTCCATGGCGACGGGATAGTTGTAGTGGCGGCCCAGGTACAGGAAGTTGTTCGCCTTCACGTACTGGTGCGCGATGCCCGCAATCTGGTCCGAAAGCTTGAGCGTCTGTTCCACCAGGCCGGGGAGTTCCTGCATTGCCTTGACGATGTCGGCGCCCGACTCAAAGCTGAGCCTGCGCTGCCGGCCGAGCAAGAGAGCAATCATGGCGAGGACGGTCACCTGGCTTGTGAACGCCTTGGTACTTGCGACACCGATTTCGGGACCGGCGTGCAGGTACACGCCGCCGTCGCTTGTGCGGGCGATGGTGGAGCCCACGCCGTTACATATGGCAAGCGCGGTGGCGCCCTTCTGCTGAGCTTCCTTGAGGGCAGCAAGCGTATCGGCGGTTTCGCCGGACTGGCTGATGGCGAGCACGAGCGTGCCCGGCTTGATGATGGGGTTCCTGTAGCGGAATTCGGAGGCGTATTCGACTTCGACGGGGACGCCGGCGAGGTCCTCGATCATGTACTCGCCGACCATGCCCGCGTAGTAGCTCGTGCCGCAAGCGGTAATGATGATGCGGTTGATGTTCCTGAGTTCCCTGATGTTCGTGTCGAGGCCCGCGAGCTTGGCGTTCCCTTCGGCGCTGAGCAGGCGGCCACGCATGGTGTTACGCAGCACTTCGGGCTGTTCGAAGATTTCCTTGAGCATGAAGTGGGCGAACCCGCCCTTCGCGACGGCGTCTGCATCGAACTCCACGTCTTTGACTTCTCGTTGCACTTCGTGGCTGTTCATGTTGACGATGGAATAGTCGCCGTTCTTTATCTGCACTACGTCGTTGTCATCCAGGTACACGACCTTCTGCGTGTGGTTGATGATGGCGGAAACGTCGCTTGCAAGGAAGAATTCCGAGCCATTCCCGATGCCGAGGATAAGCGGGCTGCCGCGGCGTGCCCCGATAAGCGTATCGGGCTCGTCCATGCAGACGACTGCAAGGCCGAAAGTGCCCTCGACCAGGGCGAGGGCCTTTAACACCGCGGCCTTCAGGTCGCCCTTGTAGTAGCGGGCGATAAGGTGTGCCACCACTTCGGTATCGGTTTCGGACTTGAACTGGATGCCTTCGGAAACGAGCTTTGCCTTCAGGGTTGCGTAGTTCTCGATAATGCCGTTATGGACGATGGAAATTTTTCCGTCGAAACTCGTGTGCGGGTGTGCATTTGCGATGGTCGGTGCGCCGTGGGTTGCCCAGCGGGTGTGCGCGATTCCGGTATGGCCGTGGATAACCTTCGTCTTCAGGCAGTCCTCGAGGGCCGAAATCTTCCCTGATGCACGGACGACGCTTATGCCGTCTTTCTCAATGACGGCGATTCCCGAGCTGTCGTAGCCTCTGTATTCCAGTTTCTTGAGGCCTCCGACCAGGATGGGCAAAGCTTCGTTTTGACCGATGTAACCGACTATACCGCACATAAGTTTTTCCTTGAAATAAACTCAAAAAACGTTTCCGGGGGCTTTAACCGCGGAAAACGGGGATTTTTGCATAATATATCAAAAGAAATCGTAAAAAATATTTAGAGTGTGAGAAATATCACGTTTGATTTGCTATTTTACATATGTCTTCAAAACTCAAAAAGAGGAACTATATGAAAACTAAACTGATTGTTGCTGCCGGCGCCCTCGCTATGCTGATGACCGGCTGTGATCAATTGTGCCCCGGTGCGGCCTCCTCGAAGGCTTCCCTCGTTACGGAGAAGGATTCGAACAGCTACGCTTTCGGTGCCCACTTTGCAAACCAGGTTTACCAGCAGCTGATTGCTCGTGATTCCCTTGAACTGGATGTCGACATTTTTGTCCAAGCCTTTAGGGATCGTTTCAGCCAGGATTCCAGCAAGGTTCTCATGAACGATTCTATGGTGTTCGCTACCCTGATGAACATCCAGCAGAAGAAGCAGGCCGAACTCCAGAAGAAGGACAGTATTGCTAACGAAGAACGCAAGGCTGCTAACACCGCCTTCTTCGAACAGAACAAGACCGCCGAAGGCGTCGTGACGACTGCAAGCGGACTTCAGTACAAGGTCATTACCGAAGGTACCGGTGCCACTCCGGGTGATTCTGATATCGTGAAGGTCCACTACACGGGTACGCTTCTCGATGGCAAGGAATTCGATAGCAGCGTCAAGCGTGGCGAACCGCTCGAATTCCCGATCAACGCCGTGATTCCGGGTTGGACCGAGATGCTCAAGCTCATGAAGGTTGGCGAAAAGGTTACCGCATGGATCCCGAGCGACCTCGCTTACGGTCCGTTTGGCCGTCCTCCTCAGATTCCTGGCAACAGCATGCTGATTTTCGAAATGGAACTCATCGATACGCATGCTGCCGAAGCCCCGAAGGCTGAAGAACCGAAGAAGCCCGCTAAGGCAAAGGCTGCAAAGCCGGCTGCCAACTAGTTCTGGCAAATAGTCTATAAAGCAAAAGTCCCCGCCATCGAGGCGGGGATTTTTTGTTGTATCAGACTTGTCGCCTTATTTGAACGGGAAAGGCTTCTGCTGTTTTTCGCGGATGACCTTGTAGGCTCCGCCACGTTCGGGACGGTCCGCCTTGCCGGCCAATCCGCGCGATTTCAGGAGAGTGAAATGGCCCGTATCGACACTGCCGTATTCCTTTGTACGTACGGCAGTCCGTTCCTTTGCGAGCTTTACGGCAATCTCCATTGCCTTGTCGGGGTCGCCTTCGATATAGTCGGGCTCGATTCCGTACCTGTGGTAAATCTTCTTGTTCTTGTCAAGCATCCTCATGCTGGTGATGCCTGCAATGCCGTTAGCATATGTTCCGAGATAACTCTGTCCAATTCCCTTGCCGTATGTGGTGAGGCCCACTACCGGGGACTTCGTGTTGGAGATGGCGCCGACAAGCATGAGTTCTGCGCAGCTCGCGCTTCCCGTGTCGGCGAGGAACACGAAGTAGCGGCCCTTTGCAATGCCGTCTTCTGATGCGGTCCACGTGAGGGTGTCGACAATGGGGTCTTCGGTCAGGGTGTCAATGCTGTGCGAGATCATGAATGCCATCGTGTCGTTCTTGTCGATCAGTTCGGCAGTCGCGTTCATGCACTGGTCTACGCTTCCGCCCGGGTTTCCACGCAGGTCGATGATTGTCGCCTTTGCGTCCTTGGTCTCTTCGAGGGCGTTGACGAATTCACCGTAGGTTCCGGTATTCAGGTAGGTCGTGTCGGTAAATTCCGTGATGGTGATGACCGGGATGGAATCTTCCATGTCGACGAATACGGTCGGGGTTAGGAATTCCTGGAACTTTACGACATAGGTGCGGTTCTCTTCGCCTCTCTTGACGACAATGCTTGTCGTCTCGCCGCTTTCGCCCGATGCGAGTTTCTGGAACATGTTGGCGTTAGTCGGAGTTACGCCGTCAATAGTTACGAGCGTGTCGTCTTTCAAGATGCCAGACTTGGCTGCCGGAGCGCCGGGGTACACGTGCTTGAAGACGAGCTTTGTCTGGGTTTCATCGCAATCGTCGCCAGTTTCGCAGCTGGGTACGGTGACTTCCTTGATGTCCACGCCGATACCGACGTTCTCTTCGGAATAGAGCAGCATGTTTATAATCTGCTCGGCATACCTCGGGCTGAAGTACCTCGTGTAGTTGTCGCTCAGGGAGTAGAACATGTATTCGACATCGGGGAATTCGAAATAATCGGTCGGGAATCCGTTCTTGGTTCCTTGCTTGTAGTAGTCCTCGAATTCACCCAGTTCCGTGTCGGCGTTCACGTAGAATACCGAAAGCAGCCATCCGGTGTAATAGAGTTCCTTTGCGTCTTCAGGGAGGTTCTCGAAATCCTCTTCGCCGATTTCTGTGGTTTTGAACGGATTATCGCTTGATTTCGTGGTGCAGGCCTGCATGCCGAGCAATGTGAGGCAAGAAAGCCCTAAAATAGCCTTGTGGAAAAAATTCATTGCTAAGATCTCCTTTTCTTATCTAAATAGAAAATTTTCGTCGTATGCGCCACCTTCGACGTCTTCGACCTGCCGGATATTCCTCAATATCGAGTGCTCCTCGACGGTCTTTTGCCCCTGAAGCTTCTTGAGGCCCTTGCCGAAATGCTTTTCTGCTGCTTTGATGGCGCATTGAATATTCGCACCCTCCGTACAGGGGTAGTCGGGCACAAGTCCTTTCCCGTGATACGAATTCCCCTTTGGGGTGTAGAATTCGAGCGTCGTGATGGTTGCCAGCCCTCCGTCGACGGTGTTCCAGGACGATTGCCCGATTCCCTTGCCGAATGTGGTCGTCCCGGCAAGCGGAATGTCGGTCAACTCGCGAACTGCCGCGATAAATATCTCGGCGCACGAGGCACTTCTCTCGTTGGCAAGCATGATGAACTTGCCGCTCTCTCCGGGGTCGCCCGCCTTGGCCTCCCTGCTGGACTCAAATTTGGTGCGCTTGCCGTCGGCCGAAAATACATACCAGCCTCTTGACGACAGTGTTCCCTTCTTCACGAACAGGTCCGCCATCCTGATGCACTGGTCCACATGTCCGCCGGGATTGTTCCTGAGGTCGAGAATGCGGATGGACTTGTCGTGCGCAGTGGAATCCAGGTGGGCGGCGAGTTCCCCGTAGGTGCCGTTTTCTCGGTCGAGCGTGTTCAGTTTGAATTCACGGATGTTGATGACTTCGTAGTCGCCGATGGTATCTACGAGAACCGTGGGCGCGTAGATGGTCTCTCGCGTCATCTCGTATGTGTGCGTGGAATCGCCGAAAGCGATGACCAGGGTGATATCTGCGTTCTCGTTGAATACCGAGGTGTACGTGATATCCGCATCTTCTCCGGTGAGTGGAATGCCGTTTATCGAAATAACCCGGCCACCCTTTGGGACTCCGGCGCGATCGGCGGGGCTTTGGGGAAATACATGCCGCACGGAGAGCGGGAATTCTTCATCGGGATTGAACCAGAATTCGAGTCCGATGTCGCCGGTAATGACGCTTGTGTTCCGGGACTCGATGACTTCTTCGCTCTTTGCGGGTTCCGTATAGCGGGTGTACTTGTCCGAGAGCGCGTTGTAGAGAACCTGTATGGAATCGCCCTCTTCGGGGAGTTTCTTTAGTTCGTCTCCGTACAGATATGTCTTCTGCAGAAGCCAGTAGTTGTAGGCGTATTCGTCGGGCGCGGGAGTGCTTTCCACCGGCTCGAGAAAATCACTGCATGCGGCGAGCAACGCTACTAGCGGGAGGAAAAAAATGTGGAATGTGGAATGTGGGATGTGGAGTGAGCTTCGTGTAATGATTGATTTTTCATTTGTCATTTCACACCTCACATTCTTCGTTCCCCACATTCAGCACTGCGCCAAGGGCGCTTACTGGTCTACCTTTATGCCCTTCTTGTCGAGCAAGATACGGGGGATGCCGCCTTCCATCGGGTTTTCGACGACGGAGATGGTTTCGAGGCTATCGCACTGGGCGAGCGACTCGGGGAGTGTCGAAAGCTGGTTGGCGTCGAGTACGAGTTCGCGGAGCTTCTTCAGGTTGCCAAGTTCGGAGGGAACGGCACCGAGGCTGTTGCCGGACACCATGAGGATTTCGAGATTCGAAAGTTCTCCGAGCGTTCCGGGGATAGATGTCAAGTCGTTGTTGTCGAGGTAGAGCTTCACGAGGCTTTCCATCTTGCCGATGCTTGCGGGAATTTCGGAAAGCATGTTATCGTGCAGGGAAAGCTTTACAACTTTTTTCCAGTTTCCAATTTCTTGCGGCAGGTCGAGCATCTGGTTCTTGGCGATGTTCACCGTGCGGAGGTTTACAAGGTTGCCGACCGAGGCGGGCAGTTCCGAAAGGCTGTTGTAGCCCAGGTACAGGTGCTCGAGTTTCTTGAGGTCGCCGATAGTCTCGGGGAGTTCCATCAGGTCGTTTTCGCTGATGGAAAGGCTCTTCAGGTTCTTGAGCTTGCCGATTTCGTCCGGAATCTCGACGAGTTTGTTGCGGTCGAGGTTCAGTTCTTCGAGTGTCTCGATTTCAAAAAGTTCGGGCGGAAGGAGCCTGAGTTCCTTCTGGGAAAGGTCGAGCGAGGTGGCCTTTTCGGACTTGGCTTTTGCAATAATATCGAGCAGATTCATAAAACTCTCCTAGACAATAGACTTACACTGTAAATCATAGTATTTTTCCCCGATTTTGCGGCAACGGACGTAAAAAAATACGAAAAAAACAAAAATCTATACATGTGAGCACTGCTTTTTGCCCTTTATATTGGTGTTTTTACAAAAGATTTGTTATTTTTTTACTCAAATTGGTGTTTTGAAACTATTTTTAATGTGCGAAATACCATGCTACATTCATATATGTATATATATGCTTTGTCGCAAGTATAATAATTGAGGAAAAAATGGAACTAACAAAATCGCAGGAACGCCGCTTGGCATTTGTCGCTAGCCTCTTGAGTCTCAACGCTAATGATCCTAACGACCGAATAAAGGCACTCCGGCATCTGAATCTAGACGAAAACGCCTGTTTCCACGGATTCCAGTATTCTCAGGGCTTCATGGAATTCTTTATCTTCCTGGATGAGGATACTCCGCTTGAAAAGGTTGTCGCACACCTGAATTCCGACCTGAAACAGTTGCAGATTGCGGTGTTCCGCACAAGCGACCCCACAAACCCGTTTTTCCTGTCGCTCCGCGAAGAAGCAGACCCGTGGGACGTGAAAAAGATTTCTGACGGCGACGAAGATGAAGATGAAGACGCTCCGGCAAGCCGCCCGTACATGGAAACACTCCAGATTACCGTGCTCCGCACCAAGGCGAGCCGTGACCTGACTGACTCCGAACTGGAACGCACCCTCAAGGATATGCGCCGCAAGCTCGGCATCTGGAAGAACGAAGTGAAGGCGAAACTCGAGATTATCGCCGAACACGACGACCTTACCCGTGACCTCCGCAGCGCCGATGACAAACTCGAAATTGTCATGGAATCCGAACCGCTCCACCTCACTAGCGATCATGGCGAACTCTTCCTCGGTTTCTGCCCGATCCGCACGATTTTCGACTACCACGTTGCCCTCGGTAAGCGCCTCAAGACGAAGCACAACATGGCTATCGTCAGTTCCAACATCCGTACTTACCTCGGTAACCTTACCCACACGAACGCGGCCCTCATCGATGCCTTCCAGACCATGGAACGTAACGACGACGAAAACGTGAACGTGGACGATTTCCCGTTCCTGCACAACGGTATGACCCTCACGGGCGATGACCTGCGCGCCAAGGAACGCGACGGCAAGAAGGTGCTCGTCATCGAACGCCCGAAGATCATCAACGGTGCCCAGTCCCTCTTCACTTACGAAACCTATGCGAAGAAGAGCAAGAAGCCCGTGAACCCGATGGTTCTCGTGAAGGTCGTTGTGCCGTACCCCGGTGCCGACAACTTCCTGAACCAGGTGACCATGGCCAACAACCGCCAGAACCCGGTGTTCAGCTACCACCTGCGTGCAGCTGACGACCTGCAGTTCTTCATCTGGCAGCGTTACCAGGAAGAAGGCTTTACCTACGTTTACAAGGATGGCGTGCGCCTCAAAGCACGTACCCGTAAGCTCGAAGTGCGCATGCGCCCCGAACTTGCCAAGACCCTCTTTATGATGGACGGCAAACTCAGCGAATGCCGCAGCAGCGACTGCATCTTCGACAAGGAAACCCTGTACCAGCGTTGCTTCGGCGCGTTCGTGCGTGTTTCCCCGGACAAGGAAAAGGACTTTGTACGCAAGACCATCGCCTTCACGAAGGCTTGGCAGCTCCTTAGCCGCCTCCCGATCAAGATCCGCAAGGTGACTCCGGGCAAGGGCGTGTCTATCGAAGCTAACGACGATAACCCGCTGACCAAGATTACCTGGAATGGCCGTCTTGAAGACAAGTTCATCTTCCGTAGCGCCGTGAAGGACCTCGTTGTGGCTCTCGCGCTCAAGCACTGGCTTGTGTACGGTGACCCGATCCAGGACTTCGAATGGCTCGTGGAAAACGAACTGAACTTCAACGAATCCATCCTCAAGTACGCTTCCAAGATCTATACGGAAGACCTGAAGGGAATCCTTATCAACGAATTCAAGGACAACACGGCGTACTACGACACCATCACCACTATCGACAAGGATAGCGGCGAATCGGTGGAACGTCGCCTGTGGAAGGGCTTCGCCAACACGGCGACCTACGAAAAGATGATGGATCTCCTGGTGAAGAAGAACCCCGCATGGGCGAAGGTCCGCGGTGGCATCGAGATGTTCATCTAGTCGCTCTTCTAAAGTATCGAAAACGCCTGCGGTTCTTGGACTGCAGGTGTTTTTTTTGTAAAAAATTTGCTAATTTACCGCAAAAATCAACTTTCCGATGAATTTGGCATCGCCGAATTCTGTATTTTGTGACTGTTGCTATTTAGAAGGTTCTTACATAGAACCCCGTCGGGTTTTTTTGCCCTTTGCCTAACGGCATTCGGCATCGCGTGGTCTCAGGGAGATGCTCCCGTGAGCGTCTCCGCAGATGCGGAATCTGCGGACTCGACTGCGGCTGACCCTGCGGAAACGGAATGGCAGCCTACGCTGAACTACTTCCCGCTGCCCTCGTCGGCGACTCCGTTGAATAGCCTTCTGCCGTTTGGCGGTGTGGGTGCATCTCCCCGCCTGATGAAAGAAACGAAGGGGCAGGTGTTCACGCACGACATCAACATGGCGACGCGTGAACTCGACGTGAGCGAGAAACGCGTGAACTCGGTGTCGAGGGATACGACGACGCTCTGGTCGGCACACTATCCGGAACTGACAGACTACGTGGCGGACATGTACGACGTGGGCCGCAAGAACCTGTGGCTCAATAGCCTTATCGGGCAGCGCGATGAAGGCTACGAGGCGCCCGAGACGGGCTCCATGTTCGACATCACGATTCCGGTGAACATGCCTGCATGGATGAAGACCTTCGGTTTCGACAAGCCGAAACTGATGCTGCAGGGAACGATGAACGTACGCCTCAAGGGGTACGGGGAACTGGATGATGCCGAGGGTAGCACCAAGACTAGTCTCTGGCCGTCGCCTTCGCTCGAGTACGAACCGAGCTTTATGGTGAAGGGAAAGATTGGCCCGTATATCACGGTAGAGGTCAACAACGTGGAAAGTGGCCTTGGTGTGCAGAACCAGGTGCGCGTGGTATACGAGGAATCGTTCAAGGGAGAATTCGAGGACTACATACTGCAGCGTGTCGAGGCGGGTACGACTTCGCTTTCGCTTACCGGTACGGAACTTACGGGTTACTCTGAAAACCACCAGGGCCTGTTCGGTATCAAGGCTGACTGGAAGTTGGGTGACTGGAGGCTTACGACGATTGCCTCGCAGGATGGTGGAAGCCAGGAAGAATACACCATCAACGCCTCGGAGACCACTACGGAATTCCAGGTGCTCGACAAGCAGTTCATATCTTACCGCTACTACTTCTTGAACCATGAGGCGAGGAATGCCTACATCAATGCTGCGATTGCGGGCCGCACCACCTCTAGTTACCCGGCGACGAACCTCAAGCTCTACAAGAGAAGTGCGCTGAACAACTCGAAGGATGTCCTCGACAACATTAAGGTCGTGTACACGACTCCGAGCGGCAAGACCATCGAGAAGAAGGTCGAACGCATGGTGGAAATCCCCAGTGGCGAATATACCTACGACCAGAAGACGGGTATCTTGAAGGTGAACGGCGTAACACGTACGACACTCTTGGCAGCAAGCTGGAGCGACGACGGAACGGGCCGTACCGGAACGACGATTAACGATGGCGCCAAGATTGTGTTGATTCAGTGGGATGCGGAACTTGCGGAACTGACCGATATCAGCAAGCTCATGCTCCGTAACGTCTATTCCATCGGCATCACCGATGCGAGTGCCTCGAGCTTTGTGCTGCGCATGAAGAACAAGTCCGGAGTGGCGGGGTCGTTCCTCAAGACGATTGGTGTCGCGGACACTTCAACGGGTAGTCCGCTGGTGAGCGACGCTACGATTTTCAAGAAGGATGCGAACGGCAACTACACGGGCGAAATGTGGCTCCCGTGTAAACCGCTTTCGGAGTATTCGGGCGCGAATGCGACAGAGCGTGCGCGCACGAACTGCTTGGAACCGTTGCGCCTGCTCGATACGACAAACGCTGTCTCGCAGCTCTATACGCTTCCGGTTTACAACCTGAACCGCTACACGAGCCAGTTCTATTTTGAATCGGTTGGCAAGCGCCGTAATTCTACGATTAGCGTGCGTGACCCGAACTCGAGCTATTCCGTGAGCGGTAGCGCCTGTATGGATATTTCGCCGGGTACGGAAAAGCTTACTGCGGGTTCTACCGTACTTACCCGCGGCACCGACTACGAGGTGAACTACGAACTCGGCCAGATTGAACTCTTGAGCGAGCGCGCCCTTGACCCGAATAAGGAAATCAAGGTCACCTTTGAATGTGAACCGCTTTTCGAGATCGACAACAAGCTCTTGCTGGGCGCGCGAGCGGAATTGCCGCTGGAACGTTACGGGTTCGGTACGGGTTCCGTATTCGGCATTACCGCCCTCTACAAGAGCCAGAGCACTACGGCCAAGACCCCGACTCTCGGTAACGAACCCTTCTCCAGTTTCTTGTGGGGCATGAACCTGCGCCTGCAAGATACAGTCCAGGCTCTTACCGACCTCGTGAACATGATTCCGGGTATCAATACCGAAGCCAAGTCCAGCTGGCGCTTCGAAGCGGAATTTGCCGGCAGCCGCCACAATGCGAATACCAGTGACGATGCCGAGGCGCTTGTCGAAGATTTCGAGGCGACGTCGAACGGCCTTACGTACCCGCTGTCGAGACTTTCGTGGTACCATGCGTCTCCTCCGGGCGGCGTGGCGAGCAACCCTTCGACATATATCGAGAACCAGGACTATCGTCACAAGGGCGAGTTTATCTGGCACAGCAATAATACCGAACTCTACAAGTACATCTACCCGAACGTCGGTAACTCCGACGTGGATAACCAGCACCTGACCGTACTCAAGATGACGCTCCGCGCCAACGACAACTTGGCGGGAAATTCCTGGGGTGGCGTGATGAGGCCTAATAGCGCCTACTATCAGGACATGAGCCAGATGAAGTATATCGAGGTGGTGGCCCGCGGTAACGTGGGATCGATCTTCCTCGACTTGGGGCAGGTGAGCGAAGACCTTTCCATTAATGGCGAAGAACCTAACGGCTACTACAACGGTGAAAACGAACTAGGCTCGACGACTGCGCTCCACGACAATGGTCTTGACGGAAAATCGGGTGACGAGGAATCCCGAACCGTATGGGACTGCCGTATTTCGGGCTGCGAGAAAACGGTGTGGAACTCGACCAACTCGGGCGCCGTAACCGATATTGCATTGGATAACTTCGACGAGGACCTGGACGACGACAGCGACCCGCCGGTCACCATCAACGGTACGGAAAACAACTCCGGTGAACGTACGTACGATACCGAGGATATCAACAAGAATGGCTCGCTCGATACCGACATCAACTTCGTACGCTACCGCATCGACCTTTCGGATACGGACAGGACGAATTTCGAAGAACTCCGGAATGGATGGCGCAAGTGGCGTATCCCGCTGAACCAGTACGACACGATTGTATCTTCGGCGGGTAGCGACTACAAGTCCATCTTGGCCCAGTCCCTGTATACCCGCTTGTGGATTGGCAAACTGAATCCGGGTGTTGCGGAAGCAAAGGTGCAGATTGTGAGCCTTGCCGTGCTGGGTAACGCCTGGGAAGAAACGACGGTCGCCGACCTGTACAAGACTAGCTCGACGGAACATTCCCAGATTGTGAGCGTGAACGGGAACGAGACCACGATATCGGAGAACGTGTCTTCGTCGGATACGACGTATGTGAGGGTTTCGACCATCAATAGCCGCGAAGATGCGAATACGTATTTCAAGTCACCGAACACCAAGACGGAACGCGATTCCGAGACGAACGCCCCGCTGAAGGAGACTGCTCTTAAACTAGATTACCAGAATATGCGGCCGGGCCAGGAAGTAGGTGTGACGCGCATATTCGAGACCGACAAGAAGGACCTCTCCTCGTACAAGTCATTGAAGATGGAAATCCACTACACGACGCCCGCGAAGACTGTCCCGATCAGGTTCGCCCTGCAGTTCGGTTCCGGTTCTCTAGACGGTTCCAGCGATTACTACGAATGGAGTTTCCGCCCGGTAAAATACGACGGTTCTTCGTGTGAACGCGAACAGGACTGCCACGAAGAAAACTGGCTTGCGAACGCATTCGCCATGAATGTCTCGGACTTCTCCGACCTGAAGCAGGGAAGGCGCCCGCCGTTTGTGGAGCCCGTGGTGAAGGAACTCGGAGGCGACCGCGAGGAAAGACTCCGCCTGGTAGGTAACCCGACCGTTACGAACATTGACTGGATGCGCTTCGTGATTATTGCGGACTCGAGTGCATCTGCCGATGACCTCGAGGGTACCTTCTGGATTGATGACTTGCGCCTTTCGGACATGGATACGGAATGGGGCTACGCGGCCCGTACCTCGGCTCAGGTGAACTTCGCGGACTTCCTCTCTGTTTCCGGTGCCGTGCGTTACCAGGACGGAAACTTCGCAACGCTCAAGACAACGGGCGGGTCTCCGAAACCGAAACTTTCGCAGGCGGCATCCCAGCTCGATGTATCGGGCGATGTGTCGATTAGCCTGAACAAGTTCCTCAACGATAGCCTCGGATTCCATATTCCGCTCAATCTCGGTTACAGGAGTTCTACGAAGCGCCCCTACATGAAACCTTCGGATGACCTGACCCTTGACCGCAGTGGATTTGGCGAACTCACGAAGGACATGTTCCAGAATGAACTTGCCGTGACATCGGGTAAGGAAGAACAGAAACTTCGTGACGGTGCACAGTCCAAGGGTTACGAATCGTACACGCGTGAAAAGAACTTCAGCATAAGCTATAGCAAGAATTACAAGGCGTCGGATTCCAAGGTGGGCGAGGCGCTCTCGCAGATCTTCCTGGAACGCCCGGCGGCAAGTTACTCCTTTAGGCAGTCGGAAGGCCGTGCGACAACTACGGCGGACTCTACGTATTCCTACCATACGATGCTTGAATACAAGTTGGGAACCTTTAGCCTGTTCAAGTTGAAGCCCTTCGAGAAACTGGCGAAGTCCGAGAATTCGTTCCTGAAGGCCCTTGCGAAGACGGAACTTGAACCGTGGCCGCAGACCTTTGACTTGACCCTGTTCGACTTCAACTACGTGCGTTATGTGAACCAGGTGCGCGACCCCGATTTCGTGGAACCGCAGGTCGACAAGGTCGTGACCTATACCGCAGATTTGACCCACAAGCTGAATATGCGCTGGAACATCCTTTCGTTCCTCTCTACGAGTTACTCCTTGAATATCAAGCGTGACATGTATGGCGGCGGCGATAGGGAAGGGTTCGTGAAGGAAAACTTCTTCTCGCCCGATGAAGGCGGCCTGTTCGCGAGCGGTTACGTGTTTGACTTCGACCATACCGACAGGAAGGTCTATGTGTCGCACGACAGCCTGGTCATCATACCGACCGATACGGTGGCGCGCACGAATGCTGCCGGCGTGAAGCAGACGATAGACATGTCGAACCCGGATTCCTATGAGATTCGTTACGATACGACGGTGTTCTACAAGGTCGATAGTGTGGGGCATCGCGAGTATGGCAAATCTTACGGTATCCTCCGTAACGAACGTTCTAGGCAGCAACAGTTCAAGGTGAGTTTCAACCCGCGCCTTATACCCTTCTTGCCGTTCAATGCAAACTTCACCTCGGATTTCAACCAGCAGAAGACGATTCCCGATGCCTTTGATTTCATGGACCAGAATAACCTCGAAAAGAACTACTGGACCATTTCGCAGACGAACCGTTTTGAATTCAGCCCGACGCTCAAGATTATCGACTTCCTGAAACTCTTCGGTGACGAGTCCAAGGTGGTGAAACTCTTCGAGAAGATCAAGTGGCGCGAAGTCCGCTTCAACTGGAACGCAAGTACCAATACCATCGGTGAAAACTTCACTCTTGCCCAGCTCTACGAACAGCAGGGCGTGTCTCCGCTGCAATATTACCTGTACGGCCTCGGCCTTGGGAATGGCTACCGCAATCGTGGCCTCTGGAATATCGTCTCGGGCGACATGGGGCTCACTTCCCGCGGTGACTTCGAAAGGTTTGGCCAGTACCGCAACAGGGATGTCGATACGCTTGTGTACCAGGGTAATTTCCGCCATGCCGTGTCGCGCAGTTTCCAGATTGGTACGGGCATTACGCTCCCGATATGGGATATCGGCCTTACGGGTGATCTGCAGTGGAAGGAAGACTTCTCGCAGTCCCGTGAATACCCGCTATACACAGATACGACTACGGTGTGGCCCAAGATTGGAGTCGGTGTCTCTGTCCCCAACTTTGCACAGCGCATATCGTTCCTGAACAGTTTCAGGAGCGTGAGTACGACCCACAGGTTCGATTTTACGAAGACGACTACAGTGAAGCCTTTCCAGAGTGCCGAAGATTCCTGGGGCTACCAGATTAACTTCAACCCGCTCGTCCGTATCACGTTCCTCACGCAGAAGAACCTGAAGATTGAAAATAGTGTGCGCCTGAAGATCGAGACGACCGATCGCCGCCCGAAGGAAGAAGTCATTGGGCTCCCCTGCTGGCCGGATTCCCTAGGCAACATGACCGATACCACGGATTACTTCTGGGAAACTCCGTGGATCCATACGGCGCTGTTTAACGATTTCGCCATCAATGTCGGCGACGACTTTACGATATCTTACCCGCTCAAGCTCAAGCGCGGGTTCCAGCTGTGGAAATGGTACTTCAAGCTCGAAAACAACGTGGACCTCAAGCTTACCGCGGGCTACGACTACAACAAGACCATCCGCAAGGAATACAAGCCTGTCAACGGGCAGGATTATAACATGTGGAACAAGGAGAGCGGTACCGATGGCGTGTATAAGCAGTGGAAATTCGATTCCCAGGACTATACGGCCTACAATCCTGAATTGAAGTTGACGGACCGTACCGTTCCTTCTCGCACGCATGAATGGTTCATCCGTCCGAGTGCTGGCTACCAGTTCAACAAGATGGCCTCGATGAGCGCCTACATCGAATACCGCCAGATTCACGAGAAACTGGATGACGAAACTCCGCACCTCCGCCAGATCCTGCAGTTCGAACTGGCCCTGATGCTGAAGTTTAACTAATAACTAATTACTTCACGATTCCGACTTCGGAGAGCTTTACGAAGCCCTTGATTTTTTCGCCGAGACGGATTTCGGCGTAATTGCCCTGTTCGGAAATGACTTCGAACGTGGTGCCTTCGGAAAGCGTATTGAGCGTCTGCGACTTGTCGCTCGGGGCGCTCGTCACGTCGGCATCGGCTGCGGTGACGACGCCGCAGATTTCCTTTTCAAGTACGAAAATCTTGTAGGCGGCGCTGGAGCCGATGACGCAGAAGATCGCGGTGAGCGCGAAGATGGCTCCCGTGCAGATGTTCTTTGCGCGTTCGCCGATGAGAACCTTGCTGGCGATGCCGATGAGGGCGATGAGCCAGAAGATGGCGAGCAGCGTGATGAGCTGTGCCTTCAGGGAAAGCGCGTGATGCAGCTTGAAGAGGCCCGAAAGGATGGGGTTCTCTTCTTCGTCTTCGTCCACCTTGTCGCGGGTCATGGCCTGCGCGAACTTCAGGTTGTGCTGGATATCGTCGTCACCCGGGCGAAGCCTCAGGGCCGAGCGGTAATAGAAGATGGCGAAACCAATCTTGCCGCTCCTGAAGTAGGCGTTCCCCAGGTTGTAGAGCAGGTCGGCATCGGGGGTGCCGTTATCGGCACAGGTGCGCCATTCGTCGATGGCGCGCTCGAAGTCGCCCCCGTTATAGGCTTTGGTGCCTGCGTCAATACCCGCGCAGTCGGGGGCGGCTGCGGCCGATGCCGCAGAAATGCAAAGTGCCACAAAGAAATATTTCAAGAAATTCATAGGTCGAGATCCTCGCAAAGTTTTTCCACGTCGGCAAGCATCTGTTTCTGCTCGCTTTCGTTCGGGTTCACGGGTGCGAACCGCGCGAAGGCACATTTTTCGAGCCAGCTGTCGATGGCGCCAATCAGCTCTGCCTTCACGCCGAGTTCTTCGAGTTTCGATTTCATCTGCGGGCGGGTCATGCCCTTGAATTCCAGGTTGGTACGGTCGCTCAGGTAGCCGATGAGGCCGTTTTCGAGGGCCGCGTAGAGTGCCTTGGCGTCGCCCTTTGCGAGTGCCTCGCGTGCGCTTGCAAAGCGGACCTTGAGCATCTTGTTTGCCTTGCCCTTGCGTACCAGGGCGGAATCGCTGTTGTGCTTGCGGCGCTTGCGGATGGCCCATACCACGATGAAGTAGAAGGGGAGGGCCGCGAGCATCAGGGCCCAGTACACGATGCTCTTATAGGGGGCGGTGTTGCCCGTGCCCTTTACCTGGTGGATGAAGCGGATATCGGAACCGAGGGATTCGATTTCCTGCTTCTGTACGGCGGCGGGGCCTGTGGCGGCTACGGGGTTCTGGAATATCGCCTCGGGAGCGGCTTCGCCCTTCTCCACGACGATGTTCCACGGGCCGGCTGTTGCGGACTCGTATTTCTTCTTGGCAGGGTTAAACCACGAGTAGGAAATCGCGGGGATGGTGAATTCGCCCTTCTTTTTGGGGTAGAGGAACACCTTGATGCTCTTGCTGGTAATGACCTTGCTGCCCACGATCTTCTTGCTGATGTTGTTTTCGGGCGGCACGGAGCGGAAGTCGCTGAAGTCGGGGAACTTGGGGTCAGTGAGTGTGCCCGGCGTTCCGTCGCCCTTGATTTCGACGGAGAGCGTGAGCGCCTCGCCCACCTTCAGGTTGGTGCGGTCAAAGTCCGCGGTGAAGCTGTAACTGCCTACCATGCCGCTGAAGTCTGCGGGCCTGCCTTCTTCGGGCAGGGGCTTCACGGTGATGTTTATCGTGGGGGACTGTGCCTCGGCTTCGACGGATTCCTGCCGGATGCTCTGCGAATGGAACGACATGCCGCCCATCTGCTTATTCTCTTCGACAATCTTCGGTTCGCCGCGCTTGGTGTACTTGAACTTGAACGGTGGAATTTGCAGGTTGCCGCTCTTGGTGGGGCTGAGCCATGCGAACTTTGCGTTCGCCTGCATTTCGCGGCGGCTGCCTTCCACGGGTTCGAATTTCAGGTTCGAGAGGTCGCTACGGTGGACGATGAAGTCGTTGCCCGTGTTCATGTCGGTCGCCTGCAGGTTGCCTTCGAAGTGCTCGTAGGTATGGAGGCCGAGCGTCACGTAGAACTGTTCGCCTTCGTAGATGGCCTTTTTGCTTGCGGTAAGCGACACGGCAAGTGCGTCGTCGGTATAGGCGCGCTGGATGGTTACGGGAATATCGCCCGAGATGGGGTGCCGTTGCCCGTCAAATTCAATCATGATCTTGCCGGCGTTAAAACGCCCGGTCTTCTTGGGAGCCCTTAGCTTGAAGGTATAGACGCGTGCCTTGTAGCCACCGCGGCTACCGCCCCCGAAAAAGGAATTGAACATGTCTTCCATGCTGGGGCGAATCACCTGGTCGGAACTATCCAGGCCCAGGAACGTAAATCCGTTCTGGGTATCGATGGAAAACCCGCTCCTGTTTTCGGGCAAATCACTTAACGGGTATATAAGCTGTAATCCAAAAGTCTTGCCCGCTTCGATCCTGTCCTTGTCAAGTTGCAGGGACGGCCGCGCGGACGCTCCGAGAGCGAGGGCAAGGCATAAGAGTAGAATTCGTTTCATACCGCCAAAAATACCAAATTTTGCACGGCTAGACCAAGCGAATCCGGGCGGGTTTGGCCCATCTTGCTGTGAAACCCAGGGAAAAGAAAGGATAAACTTTAAATATATATAATTTTTACCCTTGCAGCGTTAGTAAAAAATTGTTAATATTGGCTCGCCGTTTCGAAAATGGCGATAAAAAAGAAAAAATCAAGGATAAAAGGATAGACATGTACTGCATTCTCGCCGCCCTGCTGGTCAAGAGCTTCAAGAAATACGCTAAGCGCGCCTAATTTTTAGACGACAACGTTTTTTTTACTCTCTCTCTAGTGATTTCCGGTTTCGCTGAACAGGCGGACCGGTGTTTTATTTTAAAAGATTTGTAAAACAGCCGGTGGTATCCACCGGCAAAGCCCTAGTCAAAGTTTAGGCTGCGGCGGTATGGGGTGAAGCCGGCGTTCCTGATAAACTCTTCTGCAGCCTCTATGGTGGTAAGGCCGTAGTTCTGGAGCACGTTCTCCTCGATGACGATGCTGTTGATGTCGTCGGCGCCGGCATGGAGCCCGAGTTCCCCGAGGGAAAGCCCCATCCCGAGCAACGAGACTTCGATATGCGGGATGTTGTCGAGGAATATGCGGCTGAGCGCGAGCAACTTGAGGTATTCGTCGCCGCGCACGTGCCTGATGGGGAACTTGTCTGTCTGAGGCTGGAATGTCCATACCACAAAACTCTTGAAACCCTGTGCGATATCCTGTGTTTCGCGAACGTAGTTCAGGTGCTCGATGATTTCTTCGGGTGTCTCGACGCTCCCGAATACGATATTTGCACTGCCGGGAAGTCCTTTTTTGTGGCAGGCAGCGAGCGTGTCGCACCACTGCCTTGCGGTAAGTTTCCTGGGGCTCAGCATTTGGCGCATGCGGTCGCTGAGAATCTCGGCGCCTGCTCCCGGAACAGAACTGAGGCCCGCTTCTTTCAGCGTGTCCAACAGTTCGTCTAGTGAAATGCTGTTGAATTCTGCAATGTGCACGAGTTCTACCGGCGAAAAGCCGCGTACCTTCACGCCCATCTCGCGGGTGAGCATCTTGAGCACGTCGGTGTAGTAGCTGAGCGGAATATCGCGGTTCACTCCGCCCTGCAAAAAGATCTGGTCGGCGCCTTTCGCCTTCGCCTCGATTGTCTTCTGGCGGATTTCGTCCAAACTAAGCAAGTAGGCTTCGGGACTGTGCGCAGGCCTGCAGAAACTGCAGAAACTGCAGGTCACCTCGCACACGTTCGTGTAGTTCACGATGCGGAACGCGGTATAGCCCACGCGGTTTCCGGGGTTCATGCGCCTGCGCACAGCGTCGCCCGCTTCCACTACATCGGTCCATGGGGCGTTTTTCAGGATCTCGAGCGCTTCCGCCGGAGTGAGCCGGGTGCCGTTGACGGCTTTTTGCAATAACAAGTTCATCGTGCGCTCACCGACAATGCCTAGCCGCTACTTTTCCGCGTCATTGCTGTCGAGTACCGGGATGTTCTTTTCTTCCTGGCACAGGTTCTCTTCGCGGATCTTGAAGGTGAAGTCGACCAGGTTGTTCTCGAACATCTTCTGGTAGGGCTTGCGGGCCTGCACGTTCTGCAAGGCACAGGTACAGTAGTTGATGCGCTGCACGAGCTTCGTTTCGTTGGAAGGCATGCCCTTCGCGAAGACGCATTCGTGCATGATGGCGTATTCCATCGGGCGGTCGTAACGGCCCTTGCACTTGTTCTTGAGGTCGGGTTGGGCGGCCACCTTCTCGATGATCCCCTGCGAAGGCACGTCGTTTATCACCTTGCTCACGATAAAGCCCGCGATAAAGAACAGGAGGCATACGACGGCATTGATCAGGAATCGCTTGCCGCGGCTTATCTTGTTGTAGCTGCGCTCTACTGCCTCGAAAGCCTGCGTGGCGTGTAGTCGGACGTCATCAAAATCGTTCTTAGCCATCGGATTCCTCCATTGTCCAGATTTCGGGGTATGTACGGTAGTCTCCCGCGTAGTCTAGACCGTAGCCTACGACAAACTTGTTCTCGATTTCAAAGCCTACAAAGTCGGCGGTTATATCCGCAGTGCGGCGTGCCGGCTTGTCGAGCAGTACGCATGTCCTGATTTCCTCTGCGCCCATACCCGAGAGGGCCTTCTTGATTCCGAACATCGTATTTCCGGTATCGAGGATATCATCGATTACGAGTACCTTCTTGCCGCGGATGTCGATGTTCTCGAGTCCCGTGATTTTCAGGTTTCCGCTTGATTCGGTGCCGTTGCCGTAACTGGATGCGCGTATGAAGGCGAGTTGCAGTTTCGGGCTTGCGATACGCTTGCTGATGTCGGCGCTGAACAGGAAACCGCCCGAAAGCACGGTGATTACGATGTCGCAGCCGAATGCGGCGATGTCCTTCGCGAGCGATTCTAGACGCTCGTTTATCGCCTGCGCCGTAATCAGCGGCTTGTCGGATTTCCTATACATCGTCCACCTCGAAGTTGAGCCAGCCGAACATCGGCTTGAGCGCGGCGAGCGGGCCCGTGGGGGCTAGCTGGTACTGCTTGTAGATATTGAAGACCTTGTTCTCGAGGCTCGTCTTGTCGATGTAGAGGTTGAGCCAGTCGGCGACAGTGATGAGGTCGGTGATGTACTTGACCGTCGATTCGTCAATCTTGGCGTAGACATCGTCGATGAGCGTGTTCAGCCTGCGGAAGAACATGCGGCCCGTACCTCCGAAACTGGGCTTCGTGTCGAGGGCGTTCGCCTCGTCGATGAGTCCCTTGATTTCGTTGACCAGGCTAGGATCCGGACCTTCGAGCAGCTTGAGCGCCTCGTGGTGAATGCGGGCGTTCAGTTCGAGCGAGAGTATCTTGCGCATGGTGTCGGGAAGCGTATGGTCCGGGTCGGCGAGACTGTCGATAGAGATGCCGTGGTTCAGCGCGAAGCTGGAGTACGACTCGGTGAGCTTGGCGAGATGTTTCTGCGTGCAGAGTTTGTTGATGCACTGTAGCGAGTCGCTCATGAGGTCGCGCATGCGGACAACATAGGCGGTGGGGAACATGTGGCGTAGTTCCTGCGTACTCATGTTCGGATTCTCGACGAACTTGAGGCCGTTCTGCTCGATGGTGCCCATGGCGACCACGATATTGATGCGGCCGAGCGCATCGGTGATGACTAGGTTCGTCGTCTCGCGGCTTTCGGCGATAAGCTTGTCTTCGTAGGTGACGCGCACGAGGGTCTGACGGCGACGGCTTGAAATCTTCTCCGCCTTCATGCGGGAATCCTTGTCGCTGTAGTTGTCATCGAGTTCTAGGTGGAATATGGCGGCTCGTTCGGCCATCTCCTTGAGGATGACGGGAACCGCGTCTTCGGCGTAACGCGTGAACACTTCGGCTCCGTTCCACTTATGTTCGTTACTCGTGGCGCGGGCGAGAATGCTGAGTACCTCGCTCTTGATGTTGTGCCCGAAGGGGAGGAACGGTTCCAGGAGCTCCATGGCACGCAGGGCGTAGCGCATGTTCTGCACGGGTTCCAGACCTTCGATGTCGTTGAAGAACCAACCGCAACTTGTGAAGCTGAACAGGCAGAACTTCTGGATTTCAAGGAGCCTGATAGCCCTGGCGCATTCTTCGGGATTGTCTGGATGCAGGAGGACCTTCTGCAGGAAGGCTTCGGTGCGGGCTTTCTGCTCGGGGGCGACAAGCGTCTCGACATAGGCGTCGCGCACATCCCACGGGTTCATTGTGGAAATTTTTTCGAGTTCGCGGGCAAAGACGTGGTCGGCGAGCTTTTTCAGGTGGTTAAACGCGTCACGCAGGGGGCCGCGCCATTTCTGGTTCCAGTCGGGTCCGCCGCCGGTCGAACAACCGCAGTCGCGGTACCAGCGGCCCACACCGTGGGCGCAGCTCCATGCACAGCCTTCGCCGTGGAAGTTCTTGAGCAGAACCTCGTGCTGCGGCGGGAACTTCTCGAGGAACCAGCCGTAGTTTACGGGGACCATCTTGTGTTCGGGAGCGTAGCGGTTGTAGAGCCAGGCAGCGCACATGTCGCCGAAGGGTTCGTGGTGGCCGTAACTTTCGCCGTCGGTTCCGATGCTTACGAGTTGAGGCTCTTCGCGGTTGGCATCCCAGGCGTCGGCGATGCGCCTGCCGAACGTGCCGGCGTCGCGCAGGAGGTGCTCAAAACCTACGGCAGAAGAAAGCCACGGGTTGTAGAAGAATACGTCGAGGTAGCCGTCGCAGAGAAGGTTGCCGTCCTTGTCGCGCGGGTACACGCGGTAGGGGCGTGTCGTATCGATGCTGGTGTTGGAACAGTCTTTCCATTCCTCTTCACCGAGCTTGCGGAAACTTTCGGCCTGCGTGGGCGAGAGGATGGTGAACTTGATGCCGGCCTTGATGAGTTCGACAACCGTCTCGAGATTGATGGCGGTCTCGGCGAGCCACATCGCCTCGGGCATGCGACCGAAATGGAACTTGAAATCTTCGATACCCCAGCGGATTTGTGTGCGCTTGTCCTGCTCGCTTGCGAGCGGCATGATGATGTGGTTATAGACTTGCGCAATCGCGTTGCCGTGCCCGAGCCTCTCGAAGCTTTTCTTGTCGGCTTCCTGAATGCGCTTGTATGTATCCGGCGTGTTCGTGCGGATCCAGCCCATGAGCGTGGGGCCCATGTTGAAACTCATATACTCGTAGTTGTTGACGATATCTACGATATGGCCGTGCGGGCTTAAAATACGGCTAGCGGAATTGGGACTGTAGCACTGGCTCGCTATTCGGTCGTTCCAGTCGTGATTGGGCCTCGCACTGGGCTGGTTCTCGATGACGCCAGTCCAGGGGTTTTCGCGGGGGGGCTGGTAAAAATGACCGTGAATCGTAAAGTAGAGGGGGTACTTCTTGTCCATGCCCTCAAAGATAGAAAACTTTACTTCACGAGGATTTTCTGGGCGTAGTTTGTGCTACCTATCTTGGCGCGAACGACGTAGTTTCCGCTTGCGATTCCCTGCAGGTCGAATAGTGTGGAGCCTGCGGGCACGTTGCCCCGGACAAGCGTTGCGACCTTGTGACCGAGCATGTCGAACAGCGCGATGTTTGCCGTCGTATTGTCGCTCACGTTTATCTCGAGCATATTGTCGTTCAAGTGAATGTTTAGTTTATTCGAAACGTTCGCGGATTTCGCGACAGGAATTGCAGTCGGGGCGACAATGGCACCCTCGCTGCTAGTGTCGGCGACGACGTTGTCCCAGCCGGGCATGTTGTCGAGTGCGATAATGCGTTCGTCATCGAGGTTCCTCTTCCACATGTCGGTAGGAGTCTTTTCGAGGAAGTTTCCGCTCCACGTCTGGCTCCAGGTCATCCAGTAACTCCAATAGGCCTTGTCTTCGGCGATGCTGTCGATATCCGGGATAGCGCCGTTTTCGCTCAGGGCGATGAGCTTCTTGGTGCCGACGTCGCTCACTATCTTATTGAAGTAGTTCGCGGCGGAATTGTGGTTGTTAAGCGGGTCGTAGATATCGACCGCGACAATGTCCACGTATTCGTCACCCGGGTACCATTCCGCATTGAGAGCGCTGTAGTCGTAACCGAATTTCGGGTCGGTATTGATGTTCCATACCCAGATGAGGTTCGTGAGTTTATTTGTATTCACCATGCGGTCGAACACAAGGCGGTAAAGCTGCACGTAGCACTCGGGGCTACCCACGCCCCACCAGAACCAGCCACCGCTGGCCTCGTGTAGGGGGCGCCACACGACGGCGATTCCCTTTTCCTCGAGTTCCTTGAAGTAGCCCGAAACGATATCCACGTCGGCAACGATGTCCTTGTAGACCTGCGAAGTCACGTCGATTTCCTTGCAGGTGGAATCCTTGAAGGCCTTCGTGTAGTTGAAACAGGTGTTGTTGTCGGCCGTCTTCGTGACGCCTTCGGTGCAGCCCGCGTTCCTGAAACCTTCTTGCTGCGTGTAGAAAATCGTATCTTCCCCGACTTTCCAGTGCCAGGTGAAGGTCGGAATGCCGCCCATTTCCCACAGTTGCTCGGTCATAACCAGGTTGTTCTCGGTGTAGCCCCGGAACCAGCCTTCTTCGTGATGCCCGCCCGCGGCAAAGAGCATGTCGAACCCGCCCACGGCAGGGTAGTGCCCGCTGCGCTTGTAGAACTCGGCAATGTCGGTCTGGCCCTTCCACGAAACTTCCTCGTCGCTGAACTTGCAGGAATCTGCCGGAGTGCATTCGCCCGCCTTCAAAAGTTTCATGTTGCCGTAATCGTAGTTGAAGTTCTGGTCGCTGATCATCATGCCGCTCACCGTCTTCTTCATGAAGTTGTCGCGGAGGAATGTCTTGATCTTCATGGCGCTTTCGCTTGCGTTAGGCGTTACGGGCAATGCGCTGATATTGAAAACGGGATCGGGATGGCGTTCTACGGTAATGTAGTCGACACCGATGGCGCCGTTCCCTACGGTAATTGTGTTCTCGCCGACGCGCATTTTGGCAGATGCCGCCACCACGTAGCTGGAATCGCAGTTGCGCGGGGTCGTGAGCATCGAGCCCGCCTCGACGCCGTTCACGAGAATCTTGGAGGTGGTCCAGTCGTACTGCTTGATGAGCACCTTGGTCGTGATGTCGTACATCGCGGTTTCTTCGACCTTGACAGTGAAGGTGAACTCGGTGCCGGAGGATTTCGACACGAACTTCGCTCCGGTAGAATCTGCCGAGATATCGCCGGCATTTACGCCCGGCTGCGCTTCGGCTTCGTAGACTGTGGGGGCGGCAAAAGCGGATACCGCCACGGAGAATGCGGCTATCGCCGCGATAGACTTGAATTCCATAAACACTCCATACATCTTTGGTCTAAATATATCCTAAAAAAAGCCCGATTGAACGATTACAAGAAAAAAGAAAGAAAACCTGTTGCGTGACGCACAATATCAAAAACCCCCGCAGGTGTTATCCCGCAGGGGCGAAGAGTCAGAAATCCTTTATTTTACAAGCGCGGGTTGTGTCGCGGTGAAGCCTGTGCCCTTCACGCGCACGATATACATTCCCTTGGGCATTTCAGAAAGGCTGAAGGCGTAGCTGCCCTGAGCGAGCTTGCCGTGGAAGAGGGTCGCGATGCGCCTGCCGTTCATGTTGAACACGTCGACACTCACGTTGCCGGCCTTTGCGGTGGTAAGTGAAATCGTGGTGTTCTGGATGCCGAATGCCGTGCGTACCTGGGCGACGTGGGGAATTGCCACAGAGCCATCGAACACGATCTTGATTTCGGGAATCATCTCTTCGGTGTTCTCGAAACCGCGGCTGAAGGCATCGTACTTGTCGCTGTTGAAGTCCCAGAGAACCTGGTCGCCCGCCTTGAAGTTGTCGTACAGGATGGTGCCTGTATAGCCTGCGGCGTAGTTTGCGACAACGACGCTCAAGGTCTGGTTGCGGTCGGCAAAACTGGAGATGTCGAAGGAGCAGGTTACCGTTTCGCCCGCAGGCACGACGCATGCGCCGGCATCGTCGTTCACCGGAGTCCAGGTCCATGCACTAGTCAGCTTGAAAATCAGGTGCAACTGGGCGTTGCTTTCGCCCTTGTTCGTTGCTTCGAACGTGAACGTATTTGCGTTGCTCAGGTCCCATGTCTTCTGGTATTCGATCTGCGCGTTATCGCCGCCGTAGGTCACCGACATCTTGCCGTCGCCGCCTTCCTGGCTAATCGTTACGTCCTTGATTTTGATGGAGGCTTCTTCTGTAGCGGCAAGTGCCGTCATGGCATTGAGTGCGGGGTCGATGGTGTAGGTGTAGCCGCCGAACTGCGATTCGGTCTTGTCGCCGATGTACTGCCAGGCGAGTGCGCCTGCGTAGCCACCATCAAAGGCCTTGCGGTAGCATTCCTCGGTCGAAATCTGGGTCTTCGCGGCCATGCTCGAAGTGTAGGTATCGCCCTTCCAGCCACTTGCCGGGAATTCACCGATAATCATCGGCTTGTTATCGTAGTTGTATTTTGCAGCCATCTGGGCAGCCGTATTCACGAAGGGCGAAACGTCGTCGTTTTGGTAATACGGGTAGTAGTGCGTCTGGAAAAAGTCGAGCGTTCCATTGGCTTCGCCGCCGGCGGCGATGAGTTCGGAATCGTTCCACCAGCTCTGATACTGGATATTCACGCTACCCGTAGAAACGAGCAGCTCCGGATTCGTCGTATGGATGGCGGCAGCAATCTTGTTCGTGAACTTCTGCAGCACGGATTTTTCAAGTTTCTGGGTGGTCCAGCCCACGCTTGTCATGCCTTCGGGCTCGTTGAACACTTCCCAGGTCATGAGCGCGTTGTGGTTGCCGATGGCCTTCACGACCGGAACGAGTACATTATCGATGAAGGCCTTGGTGCCTTCGTCCTCGAACAGTTTTTCGTTCGCCGTGATATCGAGTTTCTCGTTGTAGAGTCCCCATTGGTTCGGTTCCATCAGGTTATGGCTAAAGAGGCACATCGAGACCATCACGCCGTATTCCTCGGCGATGTCCAGCGCCTTCTTCATGTTGGCGATTGTATTTTCCTTGGGGCCGGTCACCAGGTGTGTGCTCTGGTCGATAGTCGGGCTCTGGCTCATGTTGTTGAAGAGCCACCAGCGGATGGCGTTGCCGCCCGCAGCACGCGTGCCTTCTACGGCCTTGCGCCAGGCGTTCTCGTTCAGCGGGGAGTCACCTACGTCGGAATTGTAGTCGCTCCACGCGAGGTTCGTGCCCGAGAAGAAAATCTTCTTGCCGTTATAGAGCAAGTCGGTTCCGCTTACGGTAAGTCCCGGAGCGGCAAATGCAGAAACAGCCCCACCGAGCAGGGTGGCGCCAAGCAAGATCCTGAAAGTTTTTTTCATGTAAACATCCTCATTTCTTTCCCCGAAAAATAAATAAAAAAAGCGAAAAAAGGACTTTTCCGCTTTTGGGGTGTTGACAAAAATCACGGATTATGTCAACACCTTGTCAGGTGTTTGTTCTGGCGCACAAGTGGGGCTTATTTTAGCATGATTTTGTGGTTTTGTGTCAAGCCGTTTGCCTGGATGCGCACTAGGTACGGTCCGCGGGCGAGGCGTGAAAGCGCTATCGTGCCGTTCTGGCTCATCTTTTGGGCGATTACGCGGTTTCCTTGCAAATCGTAAATCGAGACCTGTGCCGTAGAGGCGTTCAGGTTCACTTGCAAATCGCGACCGACAAGCCGAATTGCTGGGGCTGCTTTCCTGACGGTTGCGACGACGGTTGTCTGCATTTCGTACTTGTCCCAGCCCGGCATGTCTTCGAGAGTCAGCGTGTATTCGTTGTTCATTACGGTTTTCCAACTTTCCTTGGTGTTGTCGTTCGCCCAGCTTTCCATGGCGTAGTCGCCATACCACGGCATAAACCAGCTCCAGTTTGCTCCATCGGCCTTCATCTCGTCAGGGTAAGGCACGGAACCATTCTCGGACAAGGTGACAATCTTCTTGGCTCCGTACATGTCCTTGACTTTCTCGAACGAGCTGATGAGTGAGGCGTGATTTGATTCGCGCGGGTAGTAATAGTAGTCGCGGCCTACAACGTCTACGTATTCGTCGCCCGGATACCAGTCAAGAGCATCGCTTGCTTCGTCGGTGGTCCACACCCAAATCAAGTTGTGCAAGCCTTTCTGGTTCACAAAAATATCGAACATGAGTTTGTACAGGGCGACGCACGGCTTGGCGCCATCGGTGCCCCACCAGAACCATTTTCCGCTAGCTTCGTGGAGCGGGCGCCAAAGAACAGCGACTCCTTCTTTTTGCAAAGTCAAAAGCGAATCGGCAATCATTTCCATGTCACGGACTATGGCCTTGTACGCATCGCTGTCTGTTTTCCATTTGCCGGTGTCTTCGTCGTAGGCCTTTGTGATGCTGAATTCGGTATAGGGGTCGTTTCCGCTAGATTGCGTGTAGAACGCTTCGACTTCGTGCATCGGGTCTTTCCAATGCCAGTTGAATTGCGGAATGCCGCCAGCCTTCCAGACGGTCTTTGCCATTTCGAGTGAGGCGTGTGTGTAACCCTGATACCATTGCTGGTCGGAATTCTTGCCCGATGCGTGCAAGAAGTCAAAGCCCACGAGAACCACGTTCTTGCCGCTTGCTTCGTAGATGTAGCTGAGTTCGGTTTGCGTTTCGTAGTTTTGCGGAGTGTACTGGCCGTTATTTTCGAACGGTCGTTCCGTCATGACGCCACTAATCACGTGCTTGCCGAAATTGTTGTACAGGAAATTGTAGAGTTTCTGTGCGCTTTCGGTCGGTTCAGGCGTGACAGGAGTCGGAGAGATGTTCCAGGGGGTCGCCTCGAATTCGGTAATCTCGATGTAGTCGATCTGGACCCATCCCCAGGACTTCTCGATGCCGATGGTGTTCGTGCCCTTGGAAAGCTTGATTTTGCCGGCTCCCTTGATGACCGTGAATTCGTCGGTGAGGCCGAAGCTGACCTGGCCTGCGGAATTCCCGTTTAGGGTCAGGTTCTGTATCTTGCTGGTACGGTCGGAGGGTAGCTTGTAGTTGATGAACAGCGTGTAGTAGCCGTCTTTTGGCATGTCGACGGTGAACAGGAGGTTTCCCGAGCCCATGTCGACGTACTTGCCGCCCGATGCCTTCGCGTCGGTGAGCGTCTCGATTTCGTGGTCGTCGGCGGGGATGGCGTCTTCCGCCTCGTAGCGGAGGGCCTCGGCCATCGAATAGCCTGTGAATGTAATTGCGGATGCGGTCAGCAGTTTGAATATATTCATAGGGAATCTCCAGTACCTAAGATAATTTAATCAACAACTGGTTATCTTTTCTTTGACAAAAAAGCCCCGCGGAAAACCCGCAGGGCCTTTACCATAGGAGTATTTTACTTTACGAGCACGGGCTGCGTGGCTGTGATTCCTGTGCCCTTCACGCGCACGATGTAGCGGCCCTTGGGCATGTTCTCGAGGCTGAAGCTGTAGTTGCCGGCGGCGAGATTACCCCTGTAGAGGGTTGCGACGCGTTTGCCGTTCATGCCGAACACGTCGACCGCTACGATGCCGGACTTTGCCGCAGCGAACGAGATGACGTTTCCGGAGACGCTGAGCTTGGATGCCGTGGTTGCAACCTTCGGCTCGATGGCGCTAGACCCGGGGGGCAGAACGTTCACTTCGACGAGCGAGCCCTGTTCCACCTTGATCTTCTGTGCGGTGTTGAAGTCGTTGATGAGCGTTGTGCCGTCAACCATAATGTCGTCGTAGTAGACGGTTCCGTTGAAGCCTGCGGCAAATACTTCGAGGTATACCTTCGAGATGTTGCCCATGAAGTTCGTGTAATCATCGCCTTCTAGCACAACCTGGTCCTTGGCTGTGGTGGAGAGGTCGATTTCACAAGTAGTGGAGTCGCCCGCGTTGATCCAGCAACCGTCGGGCTGTGCCCATGCCCAGTCCGGAGCACCGGTGAGGAAGGCTACCGTGAACCAGATGCCAGACATGGAATTGGTGTTGTAGACCTTCATTGTGAGCTTCTTGGCGGTGGAGAGGTCGGGGATGTTCTTGTCGAGAACGACAACATTGCCCTTGGCGGTGTCTTCGCCGCTGGCAGAGAACTTCACCTGGAGCCATCCGTTCGTGGCGAGGTCGCCTGGGAACACTTCTTCGATCTTGCGTGCGGTATCGAGCTTGCCGAGTTCATAGCCGACTTCGCAGGCGGCGACCGGAGTCGTAGAAATGGTGTACTTGTCCCAACCCGGCATGCTTTCGAGGCTGATAGTGCAGGGGCTTTCCATATTTGCCTTCCACACGGATTCCACGGTCTGGTCCAGGAACTTGCCGCTCCAGCTCTGGTACCAGGGCATCCACCAGGACCAGGTGGTCTTTGCAGCAGTCATGGCGGAAATATCGGGAATGGAACCGTTTTCGGAAACGGCGAACATCTTGTCGCTACCGAAGTTGGTGGTCAGTTCGGCGTAGGCCTTGGTGTACTTGGATGTGTAATCCCATGCTTCATAAATGTCGAGGCTTATCACGTCGTACTTGGTGGCACCCGGATTCCAGTCGGTATCCTTGGTGTATTCGGGGTTCCATACCCACACGAGGTTCTTTACGCCCTTCACGCTCACCATCTCGTCGTAAATGAGGTTGTAGAGCGCCTGGAATGCGGCGCCGCCCTTGGTGCCCCACCAGAACCATGCTCCGCTCGCTTCGTGTAGCGGGCGGAATATGGCGGCGACACCCGCTTCTTGCAGGCCGAGGAACATGTCGGCGATTTCGTCGATGTCGCTCAGTATCTGCTTGTAGGTTTCGCTTTCCTTGTTCCAGGTGCAGTTGGCCGTGCATGCAGGGTCCGCGAAACCCTGGGTGAAGTCGAAGTCGGTAAATTCGCTGGCATTGCCCGACTTGGTGTAGAACGCATCAATCTGGTCGCTCGGGTCTTTCCAGTGCCAGGTGAATGCGGGGATACCGCCTTGGCTCCACAGGTCCTTTGCTGCATCAAGGGCCTTCTGCGTGTAGCTCTTGTACCAGGAATCGCTGGCCTTCACGCCGGTAGCGAACAGGAAGTCGAACCCCACGAGGGCAGGGTACTTTCCGGTGCGGATGTTGAAGGTATCCACATCCACGAGTCCCTTGACGGTTGCGTCATTCACGTCGCCCGTCATGACACCCGAAACGGTACGAACGCCGTAGTTGGTGGCGAGGAAGTTATAGAGTTTCTGGGCCCCTTCGGTAGCACCTTCGGTGACAGGGGTGTAACTGATGGCGGCACTTGCCGAAATGGCGGTGGCAAGGCCAAGGGAAACGAGAATCTTTTGGATGTCCATACACACGTCCTTTTTTGTTTTTCATGAAAATAGGTTTATGGGGTGCGAAATGCACTATTTATTTGAATAGGGCCGAAGAAGATGTTGGGCAAATCTCAACATCAAAAATGCCGTTTTTGGCGTAAAAACGGCATTTCTAGTGATTTGCAAGTAAATTGTAAGTGGCTTACGGTGCGCCGGGTGGCTATTCGAATTTCGCGCCGAAGGTAAACGTGCGCTTTTCGCCCGGCGGGATCACGATGAGTCCGCGGTGGTGGTTCAGCGCGTCGGGCTCCGATGTCATGGGCTCGATGGCGATGCTTTCGCGGGTCGGGGGCGTGTAGATTTGGATGGCTTTGTATTGCCCCAGGTGCGCGTCTTGCCAGAGGGTGAGCTTGCCGTTCTTGCCCTCGAGAGTGACAATCCCGAACCCATTCTCGCCGGGGTTGCTGTTGTCCACGAGGCAGAAGCAGTCGTTGATGAATGTTTCCCCAATTTTCTTGCCGCCGGTAAAGCGGTTGTCTGCATGGAAGTTTCCGGTGGGGAGGTCAGCACTGTCGAGTTCCGCGAGCAGACAGTCGGGGAGCGCCATCGTGAGGTTGTCAATCTTTTCACCGAGCATGTAGTAGGGGTGCCAGCCTTCGGAATAGGGCATGTCCGTGTTGCCGGTGTTCTCGACGGTCGATGTGACCTCGTACGATTCACCTGTGAATGTTATTTTGTTTGTAGCGTGGAACGGGAAGGGAAATCCGGCGAAGGCGCCCGGCCAGTCGCAGGTAAAGGTTGCGGAGCACTTCTCGCTGTCGGTCTCGAAGCTCTCGAATTTCCATTCCTGGTTCTGTAGGAACCCGTGCAGGGCGTGCGGTGCCCAACTGACGTTGTTGATGAGCTGGTAGGTCTTTCCGCGCCAGGTGAACTTCGCGTAGGCGGTGCGCCCGGGGAAGGGGCAGAGCCTACAGCCCGCGTTCGTGTCGGGTCCCATCTTGAAGATGTCGTCGCCCTCGCGGTAACCGTAGAGAAGGTCGAGTTTGCCTTCGGCGGATGCGCCGTTGCTTGCTACGGGGATGCGCCAGGCATTGAGGCCGCCGCCGTAGCCCGAAAGGACTTCGAATTCGGCGCCGTCATCGCGCTGGAGGACAAAACATTGGACAGTGCCCAGGGGGCGAGAAATCAGTTTGAAGTTGCTCATATGGGGTAAGATAGCAAAACAACTAATAACTATCTTTTTACATATGGATTCCCAGACGATAGTTGCCCCGATGACTCCGGCCGGCGTGAGTGCCGTTGCTGCGCTCCGTGTGAGCGGAACTCGGGTTCGCGACGTGGTGGCTGCCCTTTTCGGGGAACGTGCCGCAAAAAGTCTGGAGCCGCGTCGGGCATCCCTCGGGACTGCGCGGGATCCGAAAAACGGCAAACTCATTGACAGTCTGTTGTTCCTGTTCTTCGAAGGCCCGAACTCCTATACGGGCGAGGACGTGCTGGAACTCTACCCGCACGGAAACCCACTTATCGTGCGCGAACTTTTGCAGGCGATTCGCGGGCTCGACGGCGTGCGTCTTGCCGAACCTGGGGAATTCACGCGTCGCGCCTTCCTGAACGGCAAGATGGACCTGGCTCAGGCGGAATCGGTTGCCGACGTAATCCACAGCGCGAACCGTGCAGAACTCGAGAATGCACACCGCCTTCTTGGGGGAGCACTTTCGAAAAGGGTCTCGACACTTGCCGAACAGGTGAAGGACATTTCCGCGCGCCTGGAACTTGATGTGGATTTCGCTGAGGAAGAGGCTGACCCGGACTTCGCGGGCTGGCAGGAAAAGTTTGAAAACGTCCGTGAATCCATACGGAAAATTCTTGAAAGTTTCCACAACAAGGCATCGCTCGGTAGGCTACCGCTTGCGGTTCTCTACGGTGCCCCGAATGCGGGCAAGTCGAGCCTGGTGAACGCGCTCCTGGGCGAGGACCGCATCCTCGTGAGTGACATTCCCGGCACGACGCGCGATTTCGTGGAAGTTCGCCTTTTCTTGCCGGGTGGAGAAATCCGGCTTGTCGATACCGCGGGCATCGCGGACAAGGCGACCGACGCGCTCGATGCGCTCAGCATGCAAAAGAGCAGGGAAGTTCTCGAAGAAGCCGACATGAAGATTCTCGTGGTGGATGGTGCGCATGATTCTGAATGCGACCCGCGCGCCTTCGAGCCCGATTTTATCGTTTATTCCAAGAGTGATTTGTCGGATGGCGGCTCTGGGGCCGCCATGACGTTGGCGGAGAACGCTCTCAGAATTTCCTCCAAGACAGGCGAGGGGCTCGACGCCCTCCGCATGGCGATAAACGGCCGCCTTTTCAAGGAAAACAGCAATTCCGAAGACTTCTGGATAACGAGCGAGCGTGAAAAAACATGCCTCGAGGAAGCCCTTGCCGGAGTCGACCGCGCTCTCGACCTGCTCAGGAATAATCCTGCTGTGGAACTGCTGGCATTCGAGATGCAGGTGGTGCGTCGCGCACTCCAGAGCATAACGGGCGAAATCTCGTCCGAAGACATTCTTCAATCTATTTTCGCGGGGTTCTGCATTGGCAAGTAGCACTCTCAGCATTATCGGTGTCCTGCTGGGCGTTTTCGCCTTCGGCACCTACATGGTCCCTCTCAAGAAGTATCCTCACTATTCCTCGTGGGCGTTCCTTGCCGTGATGGCCGTAGGCGCCTTGTTCTGCTCGGCGATTATCGCATGCGTCACGGGCCAGTTCAACTTGCATCCGGTCGGTGTCCTTTGCGGGCTCCTCTGGGTTTTCGGCGGTGCGCTTTGCTTCTGGGCGGTGCAGGCCGAGGCCGACCTCGCGGGCACGGGGCTGCGTTCCATGAGCGTGAGCATCTTGCTCTCGTTCATCACGGGCGTCACTCTTTTTGCCGAACATTCGCTTTTCTATTTCTCGATTCCCGCCATCGTGTGCATGCTTGTGGGCATCTGGATTCCGGCGGGGCATATAAAGCATATCTGGAAGAACTGGCGCTCGCTCCTTTCGGGTGCCGTATTCGGTACGTACCTGATTCCTTACAAGTTAAGCGGAATGGGCGACATGGAATTCCTGTTCCCGTTCTCGTTCGGTATCTGTGTGGGGAGTGTCGTCCTCTTCATTATCCTTTCGCTGGCGCGCAGCAAGCGTTTTGAAATGCCTGCGGTTCCGACGATTTTCGCCTTTGCTGCCGGCATGCTCTGGATGCTCGGTACCCTCGCCATATTCTGGGCCATTGCCGATGACGGCATGTTCGGCTATGCGGTGGGCTATCCGTTGCTGCAACTCAATCTGGTCGTGAACCAGATGTGGGGCGTGTTCGCCTTCGGGGAATACGCGACGTACAAGGAACGCGTCAAGCTTGCCGCTTCGACGGTCATTATCCTTGCGGGCGCAGCCCTGCTTACACTTTCAAAGATGTAATTTCCGCTTCGAATTTCTCGGCGGTCTTCGCGTCTTCGTTGTAGAGCGCGTTTATCTTCTTGCAGCTGAGTTCGAGTACCTTGCGGGCGAGTTCGTTATCGCCTTTTTCGCGCAGCATGCGTAACGACGCGTCGATGCGCTTTATATCCACTTGCTCGGGGTAGCTTTTCATGAAGGCATAGAGCTGCTTTACCTGCTGGTCGTATTCGTCGTCGCTTTCGCAGGCGAGCAGGAAGGGGATTACCTTCACGTTCAGCAGGTTGTTGAGGTCGCCCGCGAACGTGTTGAGCGAAGCCCCTTCGGGGAAGAGTTCCACCGTGTCGTTCATGATGTCGTCGTTGTCGAGGAATCCGCCGTTCTCGAATTGCGAGAGCATGTCGTTCAGAAGCTCCATCTCGTGCTTTTTTGTCTGTTCGCGGTAGCGCGCCTGGTAGTAGATGGGGAGCGTCGTAAGGCAGAAATGCGCCTGGTTCGCGCCGATGAACTCGCCGACGTAGTAGATGTCGGCATCTTCCTTGAGAATTTCCTCTTCTTGCGTGAAGTTCCCGATACGTGCAGGAATCGGGATGACTTCCATGTTCGAAAGTTCATGCAGGCGGTCGCGCATGGTTTCTACGTCGAGGTTCTCCGGGAGTTCCACTCCGTTCTCTTCCATGGTCTCGAGCAGTTCGTTCAGACGCTCGTCCATGACACGGTTCCTCTTCTGGCGAGAAGGCACGGTCGGGTTGAACTTGCGGAAATCGCCTTCGAGCGTCAGGAGTCCGTTCTTGATCATATCTCCGAACGGGGAGTCGCTTTCTTCGTTGTCGGGCGTAGGCAAAATTCTTGCGTAGGCAATCATCCTGCCGCAAAGTTTTTCGTCGTTTCCTTTTTTCTGTTCAATTCCGAGCATGCGTATAATATAGCAATTTCTATCTTTGCACTTATGGAACCCGCGACATGGCAAAAGATTCTCGACCTGTGCAACAGGCTCTCGCATGTGACCTACGAGAACCTCACGAAAATCATACGCCTTGAATCTACGGGCAGCGCTACTGCGGCACGCAACCTCGACGATAGCGACCAGAACGATGTCGATACATGGATGGGTGGCGGCACGTGCTTCAGCATGACGTGGCACCTCTACCAGAGCCTGCGCGACATGGAACTTGAACCTCGGCTTGTGATGGGCCACAAGCGCAAGGAACGAAACATCCACTGCGCGCTGATATTGCCCGATCAGGATTCCCTCTCGTCCAAAGAGTTCCTCTTCGATCCTGGCTACCTCATCTTCGATCCACTGCCTATCCCGCTTCCGCAGCCATTCGGTTCCGGCGAAGCACTTTTCCCGCTCGTGCCGAACAGCGTGCGCCTCGTACGGCCCGACATGGATTCCATGGAACTCTGGACCGGCGGCGCCATCCGCGGGGATGGTTCGCTTTCTTCACCCATGAAGTTGCGGTTCGAGTACCCGGTGGCAGGAGTAGGCGTAGAGGAATTCAAGCAGCACTGGAGTGAAAGTTTCTACCGCGAGATGATGACCTACCCGGTGCTGAACCGCCTCGACCGCGAGCGCGGCGTGCAGTACTATTACCAGAAGGGCAACCTTGTGACCCGTGATGCGAACGGAAGCCGCATGGAACGTATTGCCGAACCCGAAAGGGTGTCGAAATTGAGCGAAATTTTCAAGCTTTCGCCCGAACTCGTGTCCAAGGCTCTCGGAATCCTCTCGAAATAGTATATATTTAGGTTCAGCAATATAAGATGTTCCCTAATTGCAAATGTCATCCCCGCGAAGGCGGGGATCTCCTAGCATAACAGGAACATAAGGAGTTTTCTATGAAAAAGATTCTGGCCGCTTTCGCCATCCTCGTTTCCGCTGCACTCGTCGCTTGCGGCCCCTCCAAACTCGAAATCCAGGAGATGTCCTCCTCTTGCGATGTCTCCATCGAAGTGGGCAAGGTGCTCGACGATACCATCAGCCTCTACGTGGGCAACATGTTCTTCCTGAACGCGAAGCAGACCGTGAACGAGGATCTCTTCCCGCTTTCGGCCAGCGTCCGCGACCCGATGAACATCGAGGTCAAGGGCCGTACCGACGTGATTGCCTCTGCAGAAGATTTTATCAACTACCTCCGCCGCCCAGCTCCGAATGCGGTGACCTTCGGTATCGTGGTGAACGAGGGCGCGAAGAACGAGATTGGGTTTGACGAGGCGAAGACCGTGAACCGCCTGGTCGAAGTTCTCAAGACCCTCGAGGGCGGCTCTGTCATCCTGTTCCACGAGAAGGACGGCCAGCTGACCGACGCGAAAAAGTTGTTCTAAGGTTTATTTCAGCTTTTTCAGTTCGTGCGCGAGCATGCACACCCCGATGATGGCCGCGCCGACATCGGAAATAGGCTGCGCGAGGAACACTCCCTTCAGTTCAAAGAAGCGCGGGAGCACGAGCAGGAAGGGAATCAGTAAGATAACTTGACGGCAGGCGTTCAGGAACATGGACCTGAGCGCCTTTCCTGTACCCTGGAAAAAACTCCCCGATACAAGCCCGAGTGGAATCATAAAGAAGCCTGCGCCGAAAATCCTCATGGCCCAGGAGGCGGTCTCCTGCAGTTTCAGGTCGTTCGGGGCGAACGGGGCCACGAGCGCCTCTGCCTGCCACATCATGATGGCCCATGCCACGAGCATCACGCCAAACGCATAGATGAACGTGAACTTGAGGGTCGCCTTCACGCGGGCATTGAGGCGCGCGCCGTAGTTGTACCCGATAATCGGCTGCGTGCCATGCACGAATCCGAGCAGCGGGAGCAATATGAAGGAGGCTATGCTGTTCACGATACCGAAGGCAGAAATTGCCATGTCGCCGCCCGAAAGCAGGCCCGTATCGTGCAGGCTGATGTTTCCGTAGGTGGTGAGGCTCCAGGCGAGAATCGCGTTCATCAGGCTGTTACAGACCTGCATTATTGAAGGCGGAATGCCGAGGATGATAATCTTCCTCACATAGGCAAAGCGCAACTTCATATGGCGCCAGCGGATGCGTATGGGAGTCCCCTTCTTTACGAAGAACTGCGTGATGAGCGATGCCGAAACCAGCTGCGAGCAGATGGTCGCCCATGCGGCGCCCTCGATGCCCCAGTGGAACTTCATGATGAAGAGCCAGTCGAGAACGATGTTCGTGACGGCACCGATGACTTCGCGGAACATGGCCGTCTTGGGGTGGCCCATGCTGCGGATAAAATGGTTCATGCCCGGGGCGACCGTCTGGAAGAATGCGCCGCAAAGCAGGATGCGCATGTAGCTGCTTGCAACGGGGAGCGTCTGGTCGCTGGCGCCGAACAGCTTGAGCAGGGGCTCCATGAAGATCTCGCCGAGCGTGAACGTGCCTGCTGCCATCAGTAACAGCAGCGAGAACGAGTTGTTCAGGATAATGCTTGCCTGAATGTACTTCTTTTGCCCGAGGCGGATGGCGAAAAGCGTGTTGCCGCCCACGCCAATCATCATCGACATGGCCATGATGAAGAGCGTGATGGGGAAGCAGAGCGTGATGCCCGCGATACCGAGGCTTCCGACTCCCTGGCCCACGAAGAATCGGTCTACAATATTGTAGAGCGCGTTCACCATCATGCTGATGATGGAGGGGACCGAGAACTGCAAAACCAGTTTCGGAATGCTCGCGGTACCGAAGGAATTAAGCTTGCTGGAGTAGAAATCGCTCATTTCGGCGCCAAATATACTTATTTAGCGTTCGAACTTGAAGGTGTAGCGGTTGTAGTTGGCGGTAGGCAGGTACTTTTTCTCCTGTTGGGCCGCCATGAACATGTTTATCAGGTACATTCGCAGGTCGTTGATCGACTGCTCGAGATCGGTCATGTCGATTCTCTTGCCGTCATCCTTGCAGATGAGCAGGACATGGTCGTTCCGGAAAACCAGCGCGAATTCGATATAGACGGTTTTCCCATTGTTGTGCTGGTAGATTTCCATCCCGAGTTCCTCTATCATGAGCATTACCCTCATGCGGGTGTTCGCATTCACGTTCCGGCGTTCCATGATACGCCCCATGCGGTCCCGGAACATCAGGAGGCTTTCGGGCGAGAGCTTGGTGTCGGTGATGAACCAGTTCGCCATGTCCTTCGGGTCTTCTATCATGAGTGGGAATTTTTCCCTCCCGTAGGCGGCAATCTGCAAGAGGCAACCGAGTGCAAAAGCGATAAACGGCGAAATGGAGAAGCCGACCCAGAACGCCTTCGGCCCCAAAAGGGAACCGAGAGTCACGATGCTTATGAGCGGCGAGACGAACATGACAAGCGTGATGAAGGTTAACGAGATGAAGGGATTCTCGTGTACGTGGTAGTTCGCGTAGATTTTGGAAAAGGCGAGGGGCAGGAACCCGATGGCGCAAGCCCTTACTGCAAATATGGCGGTGTCCTTTAGGCCTTCGGAATGGATATGGAATATCGATATGACAAACGGTGCGGCAATAAACAGCAGCAGCGACGCGAGCAGCGCTTCTTTCATGGTAGTACGGTTCACGAACTGCATGGAACGCATGATTCCCTTGCAGTTTTTCTCGCCGCGGTAGGTGTTCACCAGGGGTTCTGCCGCCATCCAGATTCCGTTGAAGAATACGCTGAGTTCCACGATTTCGTAGACCATCGAGAGTACGGGAAGCTTGCCGAACCCGAACGAGCAGATGAAATAGTAGTTCAGTATCGAGGAAAATAGGGCGAACATCAGGAACTCGCTGGCCTCGGCGAGACTGAAGCGGACTACCGCTGCCATGTCGCGCCATTTAATGTACCATACGAACTTGAGTGTGTTGCTTTTCTTGATAAAGTGCGTGCAGAGAATCGCTATGCTCAGGAGTACCGATACGAGCGTGCCGAGCGCGACGCCCTTGATGCCCATGGATTGACAGAATACGATGGAAAAGATGGCGTTGCCGACCAGGAGGGCCGCGTAGGAGAGGTTGCAAGTGCGGGTGTCACCGTCGATATAGACCATCTCCTGCAAAACATTGTTTACCGGGATGAGGAACGAGAACCAGATGAACCAGGTGTAGAATCCGTCGATGTAGCCGATGAGGTCGGCATCTAGGGCTAGACCCCGCAGCAGTAGGCTCCGAATGATGGTGAATAGCCCCGCTAGGATGATCCCGCTGGCGAAGGAGAGAATGATGCCCTGCCCGAAAAACTGGTTGGCGCGGTCCTTCTGCATCTTGCCAATCTCGAACGAGTAGCAAACCAGGGTCCCGACCATGACGACGGCGCTCACGAATAGCACGATCGAAAAAAGCGGCGTGAAGAATGTGATGGCGGCAAGGGCTTTTTCGCCCAGGAACTGTGCCGCGACAATCTTGTCGACGAGGATATTCAGGGTTTCGGCACAGACCGAAATAGATGCTGTAAAAAGCATCGACCTGAAGCGCCTTCCGCAGAATGTCGATTTGATCCGCATTGACCTTAATTTAAAAATCCCGGCGGCACAAGGCCACCGGGACTTCTCTCTCTTTGGTGTAAATGGGATGATTGTGACTTATGTCCTAGCGGATGTCAAAACGTACCTGGCGGATGTTGGCTCCCTGGCGGACCCTGGCAAGGTAACTGCCTGCGGGGAGTGCGCCGATGTCGACCAGGTGGCTGCCGGACGAAAGAGATTCCTCTTTCTGGAGGCGAGTGTTGCCGAGCAGGTCGAACACTTCGATCTTGGTGGCGCCGCTAGCGCTGGATTCAAGAGCGAGCTTGCCATTTGCGAAGGAGACGCTGAATTGGTCGTTGCTCTTGAAGAACGGAATGGCGATGACGGAAGAAGAGGAACTTTCGGGAGTCACGTCGTGACAGGCCTTGTAGGTCGTGGGATTGGTGGAAAGGTAGCCCTTCACCAGGTTGCCCGATGTAGTGTACTGCAGCGAGGTCTTGCTGGAGCCGTTCTGGAAGGCGGCCGTTCCTTCGGAAATGTAGGAGGCGGACCAGTTCGCCCAGGAGAGCTTGTGCTTGTTCATGTAGTCCTGCCAGCTCTGGTTGCGGCTCTGGTCGGGATTCCCGTTACCATCTGAGTTGGCGGTGCCCCATTCCGAGACGAATACGGAGAGGCCCGCGTTCATTGCCTTTTCGCCCTTGGTTCCTTCGCAATCACCTCCCCATGTCGGGTCGCTCCAATCGTAACTGCCGCTCCAACAGTGGCTGTTGGCGTAGTAGTGCAGGGTGTAGGCCGTGTTCTTCTTGGGGTCGTTGACTTCGTTGCCGATAGGTGCATGCGGGTTCTGGTCCCATCTAGGTGTTCCGACGAGAATCAAGTTGTCGGAGTGTTCGCGGATGGCCGAAACCACTTGGTCTGCATAGGTCTTGATGGTGTTCCAGGAAACGTCCGTGGGTTCGTTGAAGAGTTCGAAAATCACGTTGTCGTACTTGCCGTATTCCTGTGCCATCTTCGAAAAGAAATCCTTTGCGGAATTGGTCTGTTCGTTGGCGTTGTGCGAATGCCAGTCGATAATCACGTAGATGTCGTTCTTGATGGCCGCTTCCACGACGGTCTTCATCAAGTTCATTTGCGTGGTCGGGTCGCTGCCGTAGCCCTTGTAGCCGTTGCTCCAGTCTTCGTTGCCGGTTGCCATGGCTGCGCGCACAATCTGGATGTTCATGTCGCGAACCATGGTGGAAACGCCTTCTTCGCTCCAGTATTCGACGGCCTGGGGCATAAGGCTCCAGTAGAGGCTCATGCCGCGCACCTGCACTTCGGCGCCGTCCTTCACGCCTTCGCAGCTACCGTAGATTTGGCCCTTGCCCTGCGAGTTCTTGCCGGTCATCAGCTGGCCGTACTGGCTCACGGGCCCCACGCGGGTGGGGGTGATGGTTTGGGCAAAAGTCGTTGCCGTGAGGGCAGAAACTAGCGCCAGGGATGTGAAAAGCAGATGCTTCATGGTACAAACCTCCATACATTCGCTCTTAATATATTCGCTTGCGAAAAAAGAAGGTGTTTTTTTTCAGGATTAGGTGTTTACAGGGGGAAACGAGTGATTTTTCGCATATTTGGAAAGGTTGTTTTGGGTGGAAAATTCCCAAAAAATGTGATTTTTTGTGATTTGTGTACGGAAAATCGGCAAAGAGGTAAAATGAATTTAGGCTTACTTCGGCCGTGAGGAAATAAACGTATATTTATGTTATAGAAAGTTCCTGGGGATCCAAAAAGGAGAAAAAATGTTCTACAGACACTGGAAAAAGATTGCACTTGCGCTGACCGGATTATTGTGGGCCAGCTGTGGGGACGATGGATCGAAAGACGATACAGCTGTGTTTGCTCCCGAGTATGGCGTTCAGGTAATGCCATCCGACTCTATAGGGGGTGCAGTTTGCCTTTATGGGGTAGAGGCTCCAGTCATTATCGAACAGGGAGTCCTTTGCTACAACGATACCGCAACGAACGATTCGGGCAAAGTGTTCAAGATTATCGACTGCACCGATGGCAACAAGTACCTTCGAGATCCGTCTGATGCCGGTTACGAGGGTGTTGAGCTTCCCGAAGGAGTCCAGATATTCGCCCCGGAGGCCGGCAGCGGAAAAGCCATAAACTGCACAAGCGACCAAGATATCTGCATCGAACGGAATCCGGAAAAACCGATTGAACAGGATTCTCTTGCTGGCTGCCACCCCATCATCGAGTGCCCGGAAAAGACAGAACAGTAACTAACCATTAGTTACTAGATTAAATTTAGGAGAAAATATGTTCTACAATCATTGGAAAAAAATTGCGCTTTCGCTGACCGCCCTGTTCTGGGCTGGTTGCGAAGACTCGGCCTCATCGGCCGTATGCCTTTATGGTCCCGACCCCAATTATAGCAGCGCCACCGAAAACCCGGTTTCCAGTTCCAGCGAGGCTTCACAGCCCGAAAGTTCCAGCAGTTTCGACCTAGAAAGAATGGCGCTCGATTACGGCATAGATATAGACTTCACATGCTCCCCCATGGATTCTAGTGTTGCGTATTTCGCTCAGGATTACAGCGCAGATACCAAGAAGATGTGGAAAGAGGAAGAGGCCAAGCACGATGCCGTAGACAAGATAGACTCCATCACGCCGACCTTGGCAGAAACGCCCTTGTGCCTCGAACATTTGCGCATGGAACTAGACAGGTTCGTGGCCCTTTACGGCGCCCCGACCATCATCAATAACGCGGTAGACTCTTGCAGCGACGGCACCATCAGGCCCAGCGAGGAATATGCCAAGTTCCTCAAGATGCAGGAAGAGTGGGAAGCGAACAAGCCTGCCCTGGAAGAAGAACTCCAGAAGGTCTACGAAGACAAGATGAAGGAAATCGAAGAACGGATTAACAAGTGTCTTTCCGGCGAGGCTGATAAGTAATCATGTTCAAGAAACACTGGAAAAAAATCCTTTTAAGCCTGTGCGCTCTGTTCTGGGGCGGTTGTAGTGACGATTCGTCCAGCGACAGCCCTTCAGCCGGGAAAAAACTGGTCGCATGCGAACTCGACCAGATATGTCCCGAATATGGCATTTTCTACAATTGCGAGAACGACGAAGACAGGATTTCCGGGAACTTCGAAAACTGCACAGTGTCGTACCCGGCATGCACAGACACGTACTATTGTGAAGACGACGTCACCTGTTTCCAATCGACCGACGACGAAACGAAAACTTTCGACTGTCGCGATGAAAAGGACAACAAGACTCTCTACACTGAAGACGAATTCAAGTCGAAATACTACGTGGATGGACAACGCATCCATTAATCCCTAATCACACCTCACATTTCACACTACACATTTTATGCAACTCTCTCTCAAGAAGAAACTCGCTCTCGAAGCCTACCGCCTTTACCGCCACAACGAAATCAAGGCGCACCCTCTTACGTACTTTTTCTGGGAATGCACGCTCCGCTGCAACCTGCACTGTCTGCACTGCGGTAGTGACTGCGTGAAGGACGCCATCCCGGACATGCCGCGTGAAGACTTCATGAACGTGCTGGACAAGTTGGCCCCGCACATCGACCCGAAACATTTTATCGTGGTGATTACCGGCGGTGAGCCGCTGATGCGCGCTGACCTCGAGGAATGCGGCCAGGAAATCAAGAAGCGCGGCTACCCGTGGGGCATGGTCACGAACGGGCTTGCGATGACTCCCGAACGTTACACCAAGTTGCTGAAGGCGGGGCTTCGCTCGCTTACCATCAGCCTTGACGGACTCGAGGCGAATCATAACCATTTCCGCGGTGACCCGCATAGCTTCGAGCGCGCACTGCGTGCCATTGACATGGCTGCCCACACGCAGGGCCTCACCTTCGACGTGATGACGTGCGTGAACCGCGAGAATCTGAAGGAACTCCCGAAGATTCTCGACATGCTTTTAAAAATCGGTGTGAAGCGCTGGCGCATTGCGACCGTGTTCCCGAAGGGCCGCGCGAAGGACAATCCGCTGTTCCAGCTCACGAACCAGGAATTTCGCCAGGTGTTCGACTTTATCCACGAAGTCAAGAAGCAGAACCTCATCAACGTGAATTACGGCTGCGAAGGGTTCCTCGGGAGCTACGAGAAGGACGCCCGCAACTACCCGTTCTTCTGTCGTGCCGGCGTGAACGTGTCTTCCGTGCTCTGCGATGGCAGCATTTCTGCCTGCCCGAGCTTGCGCGGCGACTATATCCAGGGCAACATCTACAAGGACGACTTGTGGGATGTATGGCAGAACCGCTACCAGGTGATGCGCGACCGCAGCTGGGCCAAGATTGGCGATTGCAAAAAATGTAAATACTGGCGCTACTGCGAAGGCTCTAGTCTGCACCTTAGGGACGAGAAAACAAAGGAACTCGCATACTGCCACGTACAGCGTCTGGAGGATGCCGGCGCATAAACGCGCAGTTCGTTCCACAGCCCCGAAAGGCCAAAAGGCGTATTTTTCTATCTTTGTATTCGTATGAGTACAAAGATTTTTTATACCCTGACTGACGAGTCGCCGTTCTTGGCGACGCAATCCCTCCTCCCGATTGTAACCGCCTTCGCGAAGACTGCGGATATCGACGTGGAGACCAAGAACATTTCGCTGCCGGCGCGTATCCTCGCGGCTTTCGCCGATACGCTCCCGGCGGGCACGACTTTTGCCGGCAAGCCCGTGAGCGATGACCTCGCTTTCCTCGGTGCGCTTACGCTCAAGCCCGAGGCGAACATCATCAAGCTCCCGAACATTTCGGCATCCGTGCCGCAGCTCAAGGCGGCCATCGCCGAGCTTCAGCAGAACGGCTACGCATTGCCCGATTACCCGGATGCCCCCGCGACCGACGAGGAGAAGGCTATCCGTGCCCGCTACGACAAGGTGAAGGGTTCTGCGGTGAACCCGGTGCTCCGTCAGGGCAACTCCGACCGTCGCGCCCCGAATGCGGTGAAGAACTTCGCCCGCAACAACCCGCACAGCAACGGCACGTGGAATGCTTCCGTGAAGACCCGCGTGGCGAGCATGGATGCGGATGATTTTTACGGGAACGAGAAGTCCATTACGCTTGCCGATGCCGACACGTTCAAGATTGAATTTGTGGATGCTGCTGGCACCGTTACCGAACTGCGCGCCGCCAAGCCGCTCCTGAAGGGCGAAATCCTCGACGCGACGGTGCTCCGCATGGCATCGCTCGAAAAGTTTATCGCGAAGACGATGGCCGAGGCCAAGGCGCAGGGCCTGCTGTTCTCTGTGCACCTGAAGGCGACCATGATGAAGGTTTCTGACCCGGTGCTGTTCGGTGCCTTTGTGCGCGTGTTCTTCAAGGATGTGTTCACGAAGTATGCCGACCTGTTCAAGGAACTCGGGATCGATGCGAACAACGGCCTGGGCGATTTGTACAAGCGCCTCGAAGGCAATGCGAAGGAAGCTGAAGTTTGCGCAGCCATCGATGCTGCCCTCGCGAATGGCCCGGACCTCGCCATGGTCGATTCCGCGAAGGGAATTACCAACCTGCATGTTCCGAGCGACGTGATTATCGATGCATCGATGCCCGCGATGATCCGCAATTCCGGCTGCATGTGGAACAAGGAAGGCAAGCTGCAAGAGGTTGTCGCCTGCATTCCGGACCGCTGCTACGCCGGCATCTATGACGAGACGGTCAAGTTCTGCAAAGAAAACGGCGCGTTCGACCCGAAGACGATGGGTACCGTGCCGAACGTGGGCCTCATGGCCCAGGGCGCCGAAGAATACGGCAGCCACGACAAGACGTTTGTCGCGAAGGGCAAGGGCGTTATCCGCGCCGTGAACAGCAAGGGCGAAGTGCTTTTGCAGCAGGATGTCGATGCGGGAGACATCTTCCGCATGTGCCAGGCGAAGGATGCTCCTATCCGCGACTGGGTGAAGCTCGCCGTGACCCGCGCCCGCGCCTCCAGCACGCCGGCCATTTTCTGGCTCGACCCGGAACGCGCGCATGACCGCGAAATCCAGAAGAAGGTCGAGGCCTACCTGCCCGAACATGACCTGAACGGCCTCGACATCAAGATCATGAGCCCGCGCAAGGCGATTGTCGAGACGATGAAGCGCGCGAAGGCCGGCCTCGACACCATCGGTGTCACCGGCAACGTGATGCGCGACTACCTCACCGACCTTTTCCCGATTCTCGAAGTCGGGACATCCGCGAAGATGCTCTCCATCGTGCCTTTGATGGCCGGCGGTGGCCTCTTCGAGACCGGCGCGGGCGGCTCTGCCCCCAAGCAGGTGCAGCAGTTCCTCGCCGAAAACTACCTGCGCTGGGATTCCCTCGGGGAATACTTCGCGCTGGTGCCGTCGTTCGAGCAGGTCGCTACACAGACCGGCAACAAGAAGGCTCAGGTTTTGGCCGATACGCTTGATGCCGCGAACGGCAAGATTCTCGAATTCAACCGCACTCCTGCCCGCAAGATTGGCGAACTCGACAACCGTGGCTCGCATTTCTACCTCGCGATGTACTGGGCCCGTGCCCTTGCAGACCAGAAGGCTGATGCGGAACTCGCCGCGAAGTTTGCCCCGGTGGCAGCAGCCCTCGAAGCGAAGGAAGGCGAGATTGTCGCTGCCTTTGCCGCAGAACAGGGTAAGCCGGCAGACATCGGCGGTTACTACATCCCGAAGGCGGATCTTTTGAAGAAGTGGATGCGTCCGGTGGATGCGTTCAACGCCGTCATCGACGGAATCTAGTTGTAATATTCCAGTTTGGAACAAATTTTAGGGCCCTTCCGGGCCCTTTTTTTTGTGTGCTTGAGCACAAAAAGAACACTTATGTTGTCCGTTACGTTACTTTCTGTATAAAAAATTTTATTTTCGTCTAGACAGAAACCCAATTTCGTGACAAGCGAAAGGAGAGCCATTATGAAAACGATGGTGAAAAACATTTGGATTCTCGCAGGCGCCTCACTTATGGCGTTTTTCGTGGCCTGTTCTGCGGACGGCCCTGTTCAGGTAATCACTCCGAAGGGTGATATCCTTGGCGAGGATGAATATGCCGAAATGGTCGAAAAAGGTGAAGTCGACGACCAGGGCAATGTCATTGTAAAGGATACGACGGCAAAGTCGTCCAGTTCCAAGAAGGTGTCCTCGAGTTCCACGAAGGGGTCTTCTAGTTCGGAGAAGGCGACCTCCAGTTCGAGTTCCGCGAAGGATTCCTCCTCTTCGGGCGAGGCTGAATCCAGTTCCAGCGAGGCGAAGTCTTCCAGCTCGGAAGAGGCGGAATCGAGTTCCTCTGAACCCGAGTCCAGCGCCACCGCAGGCAAGGAAACCATTATAAATGAAGAAGAAGGCGAATTCTCCATCGGGACGGACGATATGACTGCTGTTTCTGATGACGCCCAGTCCGAACTCGATAGCCTCAAGGAAATTTTGGACAACGGCGGTTCCGTGGACGGATTCGAACTTGCGGATTCGGAATTCAACGAGGAAACGCTGTTGTTCGAGGACTTCAATGATAACGATTTCTTCTGCTTTACCGGTGAGGGCGAGTGGATGCAGATTACTAGGGAACAGCTGGGCAAGCACATTCCGCACTACAAGAACGGCCAGGCCTGGGGCAACTTTAGACAGTTCGAGGTGAAGTTCATGGACGCCTGCGCTGCGGTCTATATCAGGCGCAAGTAGCTAGCGGACTATAAAGTGCGGGCGGCAAGTTTCCACTTGAAGTAGCCCGCCATTTGGAGCGGATGGCAGAACGTGTCGTCCGCCATTTTCTTTTGCAGTTCATCGTCGGAGAGTTCGAACGATTCAATATCCTCGGTGCTGTCGAAATGCGTGCCGCCAGCCTTTACGACACCGTCGATAGAGACGATGTGGAATTTGCCGCGGTGCCTGTCCGGGTTCACCGGTAGCTCCCCGAGGTAACGGATTGCCTTGCCATCGTCATCCTCGCGAGCCCCATCGTCATCCTCGCGTAGGCGAGGATCTATGCAATACCCGCATTCCTCCTGCAGTTCGCGCAGTGCGGCCTGTTCCGGCGTTTCGCCTTTGTTGATGATTCCTGCGGGGAACTCTAGCTCGATGGTCTGGCTGCCGTGACGGTACTGTTCCGTCATGACCCAGTTACCCTGTGCCGTGCGGGCGAGGATTAGCACCCAGTCGGGTTGCCATAGCGTATAGAAATCGTCGATAACCTTCCCGTTGGGGAGTTCGCATTTTTCCTTGGCGACCTTGAGCCAGGGGGCGTTCACAAGGTATTCCGTATCGAGTAGTTTCCAGGGTTTCATGGTCTGTAATTTAGAATTTTTTGCGAAAAAGTGAGTTTTTGCACACTGGCGGGGGTATGGAGACCCCATATTTGACTTTTTCGGGGAATTAGTGTATTTTCTCCAATATGAGTACTTATGTCTTTTATGCCTATATCAGCGTCGGGTGTGCGTGCATCTTGACAGTCCTGCTATATAGCATCAATAGACTACCGACTCCGCAGCTGAAGTTTACGCTGTTCCGCAAACTGGTGCTTTGGCATATCGCTTATTTTGTGAGCGATGCTCTGTGGGCTCTGGTGAATGACGGCGTTATTCCGAAAAATATCGTCACTGTTCTTGCTGTAAATTATTCGAATGCAATTATTGCGGCGGTCCTGTTTTACAGTTGTTTTATCTATGCCGAAATGAGCACGCGTCCAGATATGACTCGTGCACAAATCAGTTCCTTGCAGGCGAAATTGCGCATTCCGATTTTTGTAGAAATGGTGGTGTTGCTTGTTTCGTTCGCTGTAGCGCCTAGTTTTTGGCTTGACGAAAATCTGGAGCCCTGCGACTTGTATTATTTCATCTTGTCGTTCCTTCCGTTTATCTATATAATTTCGGTGACAATCCGAGGTGTCGCGCGTGGGCTTAAACCGCAAAACCGGAAGAATCTGAAGACGTACCTGATTATTGCGAGCTATACTCCGGGCTGTATCGTTGCGGCCGGGGCCCAGATTTTCTTCTCGCTGACGACTCCGATTTTCTGCTTCTGGTGTACACTGATACTCCTGTTTGTTTTCTTGAATTCGCTAAACAAATTGATTTCGACCGACCCGCTGACATCGCTCAACAATCGTAACCAGCTGCGACGCTACCTGCAGTTACAGCGCGGAGCCAAGAACCTGCATGTGATTATGGTGGATGTGGACCACTTCAAGAGGATTAACGATACCTACGGGCACATCGAGGGCGACAGGGCGCTGATGCTGGTCTCGCGAGCGCTGAAGAAGGCCTGTGGCCGCATGGATATCTCGATTTTCCTGTGTCGCTACGGTGGTGACGAGTTCATGCTGCTGGCGAAGACGGAATCGCCGCAGGAAGTCATCGACCAAGTCAGGGATTGCCTGAAAGAGGAAATCGCTAACCGCGAAGGCCCGCATTCCTATAGGATTGCAGCGAGCATGGGCTACGCCAGGTGGGATGGCGATATCTCGAGTTTCAAGGACTGCGTGGCAAGCGCAGACCAGAAGATGTACGAAGACAAGCGCTCCGCCGCTTAAGGGCGCCTTAATTTATCTGCTGGACATGTAGTTGACAGGCTGGCAACTGTTTTATAGATTAATTATAAGATGAAAAAAGCCTTAGCATTTCTTTTACTAGTCGCATCGCTTGCCTTTGCGGGAGATGATTGCGGTATTGATACAAGAATTCGAGTGCTCTTCATAGATTCTGCAATTTGGAATAATAGTGAAACTCTCCCTTATTGGACCTATACTGTAATAGCGGATTCTATATCAGAATCTCTTCCTGATGGTTATAAGTGTTTAAAAAAAGGAGAAACGAGTGAAATTGCCTACCTTGATTCTAATGTTTTTCTTTATTATCCGCATGTTGGTGAAAAAAGTATTTATATGTATAGTATTTCCATACTGAATCATGGCTTAGGTGATGCCTTTAGGGATGAATTCCTCCATTGGCAGCAATGTGGCTTTTTAAACTTGTCGTACGAAGAAGCGGATTCGTTGGTCGGATCCTTGGTTGATGCGTTGAATGACTTTTACAAGGGTAAAGTGATTCAAACGTCCTGGGTTGAAATTGAGGAGGCTTATTTTGATGTATCTTCTGACCAAATTAAAAACTGGGCGAAACGCGCCTGTGCAAAGGCTCCCATTGCACAAGTGAAGAAAAACGGTGTCGCGGGAATTGTTCTTGAAAACGGCTTGGCGCATATTCCAGAACGCCTGATGGGGCAAAAGTATTTCGTTTTCGACATGAACGGCAGAGTCATCCAGGCAGGCATTGCAAAAGAATCCATCCGCATGCCGCTTTACCCCGTAATCCTGAAAGTCGGGAATGAGAAAATTGTTCTTGACAAACTAGTGCCTGTTTTATAGATTGGTTGTAAACTGCTTCGGGAAACAGGCGATGCGATTCTTTTTATCGAAGATAATCTTTCTCCTTGTGCTTATTTGTGATGTTTCTGCCATTACTGTGGAGACTCTAGACGAGCAGGTAAATTCATCGAAGCAGACTGCTCTTCGACTCCGGATAAATAACGAGACGGGGAAAAACCTCTATGATATAAATGTAAGGTTTTTTGTACAGAAAGGGCGAAATGAACTTCTTGTAGTAGAGGGGTATGATCTGGGCGGAGCTAGAGCTAGACTAGATTCGCTGCGTGAGAATATCTGGGTCTTAACGATTTCCGTCGACACCTTGCCCCCGGGAATCTACCCATATGAATCGGGTATTTGCCTTGGCATACATGACGTGAATTGGCAAGAAAGAGACAAGAGTCTGGATCCGAGCTACATTGCATCATCCATTTTTGTAAACAATAGCAAAGTCGAAGTGAATGTTGACGGGAACCACTTACCCGATGCAGTTCCCGTGACTCTAGTCTCTGGAACCAATATGCTTATTGACGAGGGAGATCCTATTCCTTTTGCGTGGCACAGGGTCCCCAATGCGGAGAAATACAGGCTGAGGGTTTTCACTACGGATACGCAACTGGTGTACCAGAAAGAAACTTACGAGAACCGAGAATCTGTCGCTCTTGGTGCCGGGGATTATTTGTGGCAGGTCGAGGCGAAAAATTCGGGAACCGGTTATTCTGGTGCAGGGGCTGGTGGATTGCTCAATTACTTGACTATTGACTATTTTGGCTCTGTGGTTGTGAGGGATTCGATGAGTCACAATATCAGATCGGTATCAGGACACAAGGATACCCCGATGCTTGTTGTAGGGTGGGGAGAATACGCGGACCTCCGTGAATGGGACAGACCTCACCTAGGGCGAACTTTTCTGGACGAAATAGAGGACTATTCCTGCTGGGCTATTGCTATAAAGAATCTGAATCAGTTATATGAGGGCAACCTGTCGCTCGATGAAATAATCTGGCGTGTGAAGAGTAACGGAGACTCCGTTAATGCGTTCCGTTTTTTGTTGAATGCCGAGGCTTCTTATGAAGAGAGTAAAATTGGACTGAAATATGCGCTAGATTCGCTGGCGCCTTATGAAAATATCTCATACAAAGAAGAACCTTTGACTTTCGATAAGGTCAAGGATTTTTTGGCGCAGAACCAGGAAATTTTAATAAAGATGACCTGGCCAAATACGACTAGTGGGCATATTATGTTGATAGATTCTTATTATATCACGGATGATGGCAACTTTGTCCGGTGTGTCAATGTAGATAATTTAGGAAATAACGGAGTGTTCTTGGCGGACTCCCTTTTTAAAGCAATTGGCTGGTATATAATAATCGACAAACCGGAAAGCGTTCGGAATATGAGCCCCTTGCTCGGCGTTGAAAACAATGAAGGAACAATCGAATGGACTGATTCTGACAATGATGGAATAACGGACTTTGACGAAATCTATCGCTTCAGGACTAATCCAAACCTGGATGATTCCGATTCGGATCGGGTGAAAGACAAGGATGAAATACATTCCTACACCATTCTCGAAAAGGGATCCCTTGATTTAAGAGGCTCGTATGTCGGGATGAATATTGATTTGACGCAAATGAGATTTATCGCAGGAGTCCAGAGGGAATATATGGCCGATGTGGATGGGGATGGCAAGCGTGCGGAATTAGACCCGGATTCTGACAACGATGGCATCTTGGATGGAGATGACCCGGAGCCCTATAAGGTAAACGTCTTTAAAGATTCGATGGACATAAATGAGTTGCCGAAAGATGTCGTGCTTTACGTACGGAAGCAGCTGAATGTCAATGATGGCACTGCTTGCGAAAGTAATTTAAACCGATACTGTATGTATGCCTCGGAAGGGACAGACTCTGAATATGGGATGATTATGGGGGCTAGGGTGGCTCCGGTAAATCTTTATGCAAGGAATAAAATACTTATTCGCAGCAACGATAATACTTTTGCGGTTAATTATTATGGTTCCAGTGATTTGACCACGGTGAGGCCTGATGGAAAGGCTACCATTGAACGGCATTTCGATGATGATGAATGGCCCTGGAAACTGGATATTAAGGCCCCTTCTTTTGACGAGGGTGATTCCGTCCTGGTTGTCCAGCGGGGGGATACCTGTTTTTTGAGAGATAATCTTCATTTGAAAAAACTGAAGGTTGAATCGGGAGGTGTGGTCTATCTTCCTACAGGAAAAGTTTATGTTGGGGACCTACAGTTGGATTCTGGAGGCAAGGTGGGTTTTGAAAATCAGGCGCGAAATACGATTCTTTATGTTAAACGAAGAATCATATGGAGGTCAAAGTTTATCTACAAGGCTAATGGACAGTTCTCTTACGAACCTGTCGCGGCAAAGTTTAAGCTGATTTATTCAGGTGTCGACAGGGTCTTTTTTGATGTGAATTGGTTCGGCTCGATTATTGCTCCGAACGCAGAGATTGTATTGGGTCAAACACACGAAAAAAAATTTTTTGGTCAGTTCTTTGCAGATAAAATTACAGTACATCAATATACCCAGTTGAAAAATATTCCCTTTGAATTCGACCGAGAACGGGTGGAATATGTGTTTAGTGAAAATAAACAAAAAAACAATGGAGGAAAGATATGAAAAAAATTCTGGCCTTTCTTTTACTAGTCGGCTCGCTGGTCTTTGCAGAAGATGATTGCAATATTCGTTATGGGGTACAAATTCATTTTTTAGATTCAACGATTTGGTATGATGATTATGTGTTTTCATCGGGAACTTATGTTGTCGTTGCAGATACGTTATCAGAAGAATTGGAAGATGGGTATAAATGTTTTAAATATGGGAGAGCAAGTGAAAAAGCATTTCTTGACTCTAATGTCTTCCTCTATACGGGCTTGCCTCCGGGGGTATATCCTCAAGATGGAGAACACATCCTTTACATGTATAGCATTCCCGTTGCAACACATGGCTTAGGCGATGTCTTTAGAGATGAATTCCTCCATTGGCAGCAATGTGGTTTTTTAAACATGGCGTACGAGGAGGCTGATTCATTAATTGATTCCTTGGTATATGCGCTGAACGATTATGATGAGGGAGAAGTGTTTCAGACATCGTGGGTCAAAGTAATGGAAACTCCCTTTGTGTATCCAGATCAAATCATAACTTGGGCCAAAAAGGCCTGTGCAAAGGCCCCCATTGCACAGGTGAAGAAAAACGGTGCCGCGGAAATTGTTCTTGAAAATGGCCTTGCGCATATCCCGGAGCGCTTGATTGGTCAAACGTACTTCATTTTCGACATGAACGGCCGGGTCATCCAGCAAGGTATTGCCCGCGAAACCATCCGTATGCCGCTTTACCCCGTAATCCTGAAAGTCGGCAACGAAAAGCCGTTTTTGTCGAAGAATTAGGCCTTACCCTTCCAGTTTATATTTCAGGTAGTGCCGTGCCGTCCATGTGAAATACAGGATGTCGGCGATTACAAGCGCGATGGCGCAGGTGAAAAATACCTGCTGGTGCATGCCGAAGTGTTCGGCCATCGAGCCGCCCGCGAGGATGCCGATACCGATGCCGATGTCCCAGCCGCTTAAGTAGGTGCTGTTGGCCGTGCCGCGCTGGTCGTGGCGGGCGAGGTTCACGCACATGGTCTGGTAGCCCGGGAAGATTAGCCCGAGGCTCGTGCCGATGAGGAATGCTGCCCCGAAGAAGGTTGCGGGAGAGTGGCTGAAGGCGAGCAGGAAGTAGGCGACGATGTTGAGCGTCATGCCTGTACCTACCAGGTGGATGAGGTAACCCCTGTCGATGAGCCGCCCTGTGGTGAGGCGGTTGATGATAAGCCCTGCGGCGATGAGCGCGTAGAACCAGCCGGAACCGCCGATGCCGAGTTCCTTCGCGTAGAGCGCGATGTAGTTGGTTACTGGCCCGTAGGCGAACCCCACGAAGATGAAGTTCGCGAACTGCGGGATGGCACGCGTGAGGAAGAATCTGTCGAGCGAGAGCGGGGCATGCGGCTTTTTCTCCTTGGGGGCGACTTTGAGGGTCTGCACCAGGACGAGGCCGATGATGCACAGGATTATGGAAATCGCGAATACGATGGTGTCGCCGAAGGCTTCGTACAGGAACATGCCTGTCATGGGGCCCGTAGCGAAAGCGAGGTTCACGCTGACGCCGAAGTAGCCGATGCCTTCGCCGCGGCGGCTCGAAGGGAGCGCGTCGATGGCGACCGTGTTACTTGCTGTCGTAGAAATTCCGAAGCATAGCCCGTGCATAAAACGGAGCACCGCGAGGAGCGGGATGAGCCCGAGCGCCTTGTAGCCGATAAAGCACAGGGTGAACGCGAAGAATGTCCAGAAGTACAGCGGCTTGCGGCTGAGGGTATCTACGAGGAAGCCCGCGAAGGGCCTGCAGGCGAGCGCGCCGATGGTGTAGAGCGAGATGACGATGCCTGCGGTCGCGTTGTCGGTCTGGAACTTCTCGATGATGAACATCGGGAGGATGGGCAACAGCTGGTAGAAACTGAAGAACAGCAAAAAATTCGCTGCGGCGCAGGTCGTGAAGTTCCGCGTCCAGAGGGCAGGTTTTGTGTTAGCGTCCGTCATGTCAAATATCCCGGAGGCCAAAGATAGAAATTTTGGAGATTGCTTACAAAAAGGGAGCTTTTATTCCGCTTGGGAATATGCTTCGGAAGGGTGATTCGGTGGCAAGGATCTTTTTTTATAGGAAAAAGGTATATTAAAAAGGAGGTTATGTTATGAATCATTTTAAGGCAATGATAATCCTTGGTTGCGCGGTGTTTTTTGCATCGTGTTCGCAAACCGTATCGGCTCCGAAGGAAGATGATTCCGCGACGGAAAGTTCTTCTAGTAAGAAGGGGGACAAAAGTTCCAGTTCAAAAGAAAAGGTTTCTTCCAGTAGTTTTGCAGAGGATCTAGATGAAGATTGCGTTGGTGAATCGGGCAATGCGTGGGACGGAACAACAGCCAAGGATTTTGCGTGCGGTGCTGGGACTAAACTTAGCCCCTATATCATTTTGACTGCAGAACAGCTGGCCAAACTTTCCTTTATCGTCGGCGCAAACGAGACAGAATATCAAGGCAAGTACTACAAACTCGGCGCCGATATCATTCTCAACGAAGGCAAGATTATCGATGACAAGGGTGCGTTAGTTGCGGACTCCGCCAAGCTCCACAAATGGACTCCTATCGGGAATTCAAGCGTTGCTTTCTCGGGAAATTTTGATGGCGACGGGCACACGGTTAGCGGAATGTTCATCAACACCACGAGTTCGCATAATGGATTGTTCGGGAACAACAGCGGAACCGTGCAGAACTTGACTGTGGAAAATTCTTGGGTAAGCGGAGGAAAAAATACTGCGGGTGTTGTTGCTGTTCTTCGTGGAGATGGAATTGTAAGAAACGCCAAAAACAAGTCAAGTGTAATCGGTAAAGCGGAATCAACAGCGGGAGTTGTAGCGCTAACATCGTACGTCTATTCAAAGAAAGGAATTATTGAAAACTGTGGCAATTACGGCTTTATTCAGGGAGAAAAACTGGTTGCAGGAATTGTTGCTTCTAGTGATGGAGGATTGACAATAAGGAGCGTGACGAATGAAGGTGAAATTGAGGGAACGTATGGTGTGGGCGGAATTGCGGGACATCTAGGTTCTTCTACAGATTTGGATGAAGCAATCAATAATGCGAACATATCTGGGAAAGAGTTTACTGCAGGAATTGCAAGTTACTTTGGCGATATTTATTGCCCCGCTAATAAAATTTATGGATTTATGTCTAATGTCAAAAATGTTGGTAAAATAACCGGAACAAATTATACGGCAGGAATTGTTGGAGAAGCCCAATGTGTGTCTATAAATGAAGCGTCTAATGTGAATGATATTGTAGGAAATAAATTCTCTGGTGGAATTTCTGGTCACGCTCAAAGAGCAAAGATTGATGCTGTTTATAATAATGGCGATATATTTGGTTCATATGATGTTGGCGGCATTGTCGGTTATAACGAAGAAGGTGTCACCAGTGCCGCTTACAGTACCGGCAAAGTCGACGGCGATTCTTTAGTCGGCTTAATGATTGGCTATAACTACAACACCACCATGGCCGACTACTATTACCTTGAGCAAGGCGAACAGGAACCCTTTGGACTCAACAATGGCGGCGGTGTCGCCACCCCCAAGACATCCGACGAAATGAAGTCCGAGGATTTCGCGGAACTCCTCGGTGACGAATTCGTCTACGACTCCGAACTGAATGACGGTTATCCCATCTTGAAATTGGAAGAGGAATAATATGCAGAATGCTGCACCTTTTATGACATTAGAAAGAGCTCGCAGTACTTATTGGCTAAAAAATAATTATAGGCCAATGGGTGAATTATTTGACTGTGGTTTTCTGACCACAAGCCGTCTCGAGTGGGGTGCAAAAAATGCCTACGATCCGGCAATTAAGAACGCTTGCACCGTTTTACTAAAACAAAAACAACTTTCAACAAAAAGATTTATTGAAAAAGGGCACATCCCCAAGAACCTCGATGAAGCAAGGGCTGTGATATGGCCGTTCAGCAAATACACTGGAAAAATCGGTTGCACGATGGGTGAGCTAACTGACAACCGTGATATAACAAAGCGGGATTTAGCGTACGCCATAGAAAAAGCATGGGACGAGCAGGTTCGTGTAGCATCGCACATTATTCTTCAATCACAATTAGGCATAGAAAATGAACGAATGAACGAACCAAAGGGCTCACTAAAGGTGACCGCCAATCGAAGTTTCATGGAAAAACAAATTGAAATACTTTCTTTCAAACAAGGAGCGTTTTGGGGAGCATTTTTAGCCATTTGCATAGTCATACTTATTGCAGATCTTATCTATATGGCTATAACAGGAGCATTCCCAACTCTTGTCAAATTTATTGCAGATGCAAAATTTCTGGGATTCACATTCATTCTTGTAATAGTTATGCTTTGTGTCTTCTTAGGCAACCTCATCATAAAACATACTGCAGAAAAAAAATTTGATGACTACGGCGAACAAATCAAAAGGCACAGGCTAGGCCGAGAAGGAGAAGATAAAGTTATCGATGTAATGCGAGAATACCTAGATGGTTCATATCACGCCTTCAGAAACCTAATTTTGCCAAACAAAAAAGGAGATATGGATATTGTTTTGGTTGGCCCTCAAGGCGTTTTCGTATTCGAAGTAAAAACATACAATGGAAAATATGAAAATTCAGGGGACGATTGGTTTTATTTGCAAAAAAAGAAAAGGAAGAGATTGAAGAATAATCCGACCATTCAGGTTAAAGCAAATGCCGCTCAACTTGCTGAATATCTTGAATCAGATTTTATACGCAATAAAGAAAAAAAATGGGTGAATGGAATTGTAATTATGGCTAACGCGGATGTTACTTGTCGTACAGAACGCCCGAGCGTTCCCGTATGGCTTATTCAATATTTAGCAGAAGAATTAGGCAACATTCCTGATAAGCAAGCTTTCTCTGGGCAAGCACAAAAAGAGATTTGTGAGAAGCTAGAAAAATTATATAAGGACCAATAAGAATCTTCAAAAGGAATTTACCCATGACTCTAGACGAAATGAAAGAATCTTTGCTGTCAAGCCAACAAAAAGATGCATACGAAAAATACCAGCAAACTTTTGCGGCGAGACCGCAAGCAAACGCAGCTTCTGGCACAACAATGCTGGGCGGCATTTTGAATCGTATAGCAGGAATTCCTTACTTATTGGTCCTTGTTGCTTTAGCGCTGCCTCTTTTTACAGTCACATGTTCCGATGTCCCCGTCGCAGAATTCAATGCCTATGAGATTACTATAGGCGGTGATATCAGAACTTCTTCAGTTGGTTCCCTAGACCAAATTGCTAGAGAAATCGATTCCTCATACAAGAATCAATCTACTCATTATGATGCATCGCCTTGGGTGGCGGGAATATTCGTCTTTGTGATTGCCGCTGCCGTTTTTAGCTTTATGAACAAAGCTGTTTTGGCAATTATTGCCGGCGGAATAAGCGTTTTATATATATGGATTACATTCTTGGTTGGATATTTTTCATGTAGAGATTTGTCAACAAGCGCAATGGGAATGATTTCTGTATCTCCAGGAGCCGGGATTTTCTTATCAATGCTTCTTATTGCAACTGCATTAATAATGAATATCATCGCATTGACTCATCGACAATAATCACCCCCTCCAATCCATCAAAATGAGTGGGGCTTGGATTTTTCAGTGTTTCACGTCCCTAGATGGCGATTGACACCCTATTTGCGTTCCAGCATCACGATGGTTTCCAGGTGCGGGGTGCCTGGAAACAGGTCGAGCGGCTGCACTTCCTTGACGCGGAAGCCGTAGCGTTCCCATTCCTTGATGGAGGCGGGAATCTCGTCGGTGCCGCAGAAAACGTGGCAGACGCGTACGGGCTTGCGCATGGCGAGCGCGTGGATGACTCCGGGTTCGCAGCCCTTGCGGGGCGGGTCAAGCAGGATTTTCTCGGGTTCGCCGGCTACGGGGCGCGGGAGCCTTGTCTGCACGAAGTTCTCGTCGATCTTGCCTGCGACAAAGCGGTAATTCTTCTTGAGATATTTCGCAGAAGCCTTCGCGCATTCGATGGAAGGGCCTTCCATTTCGACGCCGAGTACGGATTTTGCGGCTTCGCCCAGCGCAAAGCTGAAGAGCCCGTAACCGCAGTACAGGTCGAGGAAGTTGTCTTCGCGGGTAAGCGAAAGCAGGCGGCCAGCGGCCTTGATGAGGTTGTGTATCTGGCTCTCGTTCACCTGGCTGAAGCCGGTCGCGGGGTACTTGAGGCTGAAATGCCCTAAATTGAGCGTAAGTTCGCGCGGGCCAAAGAGTTGCTTAAAGGAAAGTCCTTCGGTCGGTCGCTTGGCCTCGAGGTAGTAATCGGACTCCGTCGTGTCAATGTAGGCGTGCGCCGCAGTCACGTGATAGGGCGAATTTTGCAAAATTTCGGCAATTTGCTTCAATTTGCGGACGATCGCGGCATCGATTTTCTTGATATTGAATATCACGACCCTGTACTTGTACGTGCCGCGGATGATAATCCAGTTGAGCGCGTAGGCGAGGGGCTTGTACGGCGGCGTGATAAGCTTGTCGAACAGCAGGCGGTAAATGGCGTTGTGCTCTTCGGGCTCCAAGATGCTGTCGTATTCGTTGAAGCGCAGGTCGCCCGGCTGCATGTCGACGCGCCGCTTGCTGGTGGTACGGTAGTTGCGGGGCATGGGGCTTGCGGTTACCGGCTGCGGGTTGCGCGGGAGCCTGTTTACATCCCAGAATTCACGGATGGCATCGTTCTTGACTTTCAGCTCTTCTTTATAGCTGAGGGGAGCGAGGGTTTCGCCGTAGGCGGAATCGGATTCTTTCGTGTAATTGGGGATTTGGTGGGCGATGGCTTGTTCAAAGAGCATGCCCAAAATGTAGAAATTTGCGCAATTTCTTTGTAGGGGGAAATTTGGACTATGGATTTTTTGTCCAAGAAAACTGCCTTGCGGCGTGTAGGGAAGGGGGGAGCGTTTATGTAGTTTAGGGGTACAACCGATTAGGAAAAGGAGTACAAACATGAAATCCATGATGTTGAAGGGTTTGATTATGGTGAGTGCCTTCGCATTCATGAGTTGTGATGAAAGTACTATTGCCGCACCAGGGCCAGAAACGGGAATGAATCCTGAATCCAGCGCTGCGCTCGGCCCGGAGTCCAGTGCGGCTGTTGACTTGGAATCTAGCACGTCCGTCAATCCGCAGTCCAGCACTGGCGTGGGCCCGGAATCCAGCACAATTGCTGCTCCCGAGTCCAGCGAGACAGTCAATCCGGCTAGTTCCGAGACGGTCCCCCCTGCTTCTAGCGAAACGGTGACGCCGGCCTCTAGCTCCAGCGAAGTCGCAAATCCGCAGTCCTCTTCTAGCGAAACGGTCGTTTCTTCTTCCAGCGAAGAAGTGAAGCCGGCCGGCATCTTCCTTACCGAAGGCACGGACGAAGACAAGAACTACCTCGAAGTTGAATATATCAGGAATACTGCCGATAACGGCGGTGGCGTCCTCTGCTACCCGAAGCAGCTTTCTAACGACAAGAAGCACGGCGTTATCCTTTGGGGCCCCGGCGGCGGTTCCAGCCCGAACGACTACGAAGGCATCATTCGCCGTCTTGCTTCTCACGGCTTCGTCGTGGTTGCTACGAGCGAATCTCCGGATGGCACGAACCGTGGCATTCCTGCACTCAACTGGCTCTCCAAGAAGAACGAAACCCAGGGCGACGTGCTGTTTGGCAAGCTCGACATGACCAAGGTGGGTGCAAGCGGCCACTCCATGGGCGGTCTCCAGTCCGAAAAGATGCTCATTAACGACGATCGCGTGATTACTGCGGTGCTCAACAACAGCGGTGCATTCAACCATGCGGAACTGGCCAACGTCTCTACTTCCAAGACTGCTGCAATCGTTTACGGTGAAGGCGGTATGGAACGCCCGAACGCCGAAGGCGACTACAACAACAATAACGTCAAGGCTCCGGCTTGCCTCCTCAAGATGACCGGCGGTCAGGGCAATGAATGCTACAACGGCGAATGTGGCTGGGGCCACGGTTCGGGCCCGTGGGGCGGCATGGCTGCTACGGTTGCCTGGATGCGTTGGCACCTCGGTGGCGAAGACTGGCGCAAGAAGGACTTTGTCGGCACTAGCGGCAAGTACATCGATGGCGCAATTAATGGTCAGCCGGGCAAGTGGAAAGGCCAGTGCAAGAATTTCTAGGTTTCACAATCCCACACACCCAAAAATGTCTCGGATATCCCGAGGCATTTTTGTTTTGTTTGCGGGCTAAATGCGTTTTTGACCCTTGACAAAACATCCATAGAGATTGTTTTTTGACGATTGATTTGCGTTCTAAAAAGGGGTATTTTTATTCTAGGTGTATAAAAAAAGAGGATGTTATGAACAAAGTTGTTTCTACGATGGGCCTTATCGGCCTTTTTGCCTGTGCTACTGCATTTGCGCAGAGCGGCCCGAACGACGAATGGAACGGCAAACCGCGCATTTTCGGTGTAAACCGTCTTAACCCGCACGTGACCTCGATGCCCTACACTACGGTGGAAGAGGCCGTGAAGGGCGACCGTCATGCATCCGAATGGTACCAGACGCTCTCCGGCAAGTGGAAATTCTACCACGTCGAAAAACCGAGCCAGCGCAACAACGACTTCTACAAGGACAACTACGATGTTTCCGGCTGGGACGAAATCCCGGTTCCGTCTTCCTGGCAGCTGCTTGGCTACGACCATCCGATTTATACGAACGTGGTTTACCCGTGGGCGCAGAACAACCGCGTGTCCGCACCGTACGCGCCGACGGATTTCAACCCGGTGGGCCACTACCGCCGTACCTTCACTGTTCCCGAAAAGTGGAACGGCAAGCGCATCCGCCTGCACTTTGAAGGCGTAGAATCTGCTTATTACGTCTGGGTGAACGGCAACTACGTGGGATATTCCGAAGACACCTTCACGGGTCACGAATTTGACATCAACAAGTACCTGCGCAAGGGCGAGAACAACATCTCCGTGCAGGTGTTCCGCTGGTGCGACGGTTCCTGGCTCGAAGACCAGGACTTCATCCGCCTTTCGGGCATTATGCGCGACGTGTACATCTACGCTGTTCCCGAAGTGCATATTCAGGATTTCCAGATTGACGCAACCCTTACGAATAACTATACCGATGGTCTCCTGAAGACAACCGCCTGGATCTACAACTCTACGGGTTCCTCTTCGGGTGAATTCACCGTCGAACTTTCGCTTTACAACGATGCCGGCGCCGAAGTGATTGCTCCCAGCGCGCAGAAGGTTTCGGGCATCGGTGCGAATGGTGGCGAAAAGAGCGTGCATTTTGAACTCCCGCTCACCAAGCCGAATCGTTGGTCTGCAGAAACCCCGTACCTCTACACGGCCGTGCTCACCATCAAGGACAATGCCGGCAAGATTATCCAGGTCGAAAGCAACAAAATCGGTTTCCGCAAGATTGAAATCAAGAAGGAAAATGGTGCTCCGCGCCTGCTGGTGAATGGCATGCCGGTCAAGTTCCACGGTGTGAACCGCCACGAACTCGACCCGGATAACGGCCGCGCGGTGAACTGCGAACGCATGGAACAGGACATCATCCTGATGAAGAAATTCAATATCAATGCGCTCCGCATGTCGCACTACCCGAACAACCCGGTAATGTACGATCTTTGCGATAAGTACGGCATTTATGTGATTGACGAGGCGAACGTCGAAAGCCATGGCGCAAACGGCGACTTGCCCAAGAGCAGTGACGACTGGCGCGCTCCGGTGGTGGACCGCCTGAACAGCATGGTGCAGCGCGACAAGAACCACCCCTGCATTATCCTCTGGTCTTTAGGTAACGAAGCGGGCAACGGCAACGTGTTTGCCTCCGAACGCCAGCGTGCTCATGAAATTGACTCCACCCGCTACGTGCATTACGAAGGCGATAACAACAATGCCGACGTGACGAGCCAGATGTACTGGGGTTACGACTACATCAACGGCTACAACGATGGCAACAAACCCGTGATGCTCTGCGAATACGAACATGCTATGGGCAACTCCGTGGGCGATTTGCAGGAATACATGGACGCCTTCTACCGCAATCCGCGCGCCTTCGGTGGATTCATCTGGGACTTTATTGACCAGGGCCTGCACCACAAGGGCACTCCGTACTGGGAATTCGGCGGTATGTGGGGTGACTGGCAGAACGATGACAACTTCTGTGCGAACGGCCTCGTGTTCCCCGACCGTGCGATTCAGCCGGAAATGTGGGAAGTCAAGTATCAGTACAGCCAGATTCGCGTGAAGAACGTGGATGCCGCCAAGGGCAAGGTTGAAATCGAGAGCCGTTACCTCTACAAGAATCTCGGCGACTTCCTCGATGCCTTCTGGGAACTCAAGGAAAACGGCAAGGTTATCAAGAGCGGTAAGCTGGATGGTTCGCAGATGAATATCGGACCCCTCCAGAAGAAGGAAGTTTCTATCGAAATGCCGAAAATCGAGACGACCATCGGCGCCGAATACCACCTGGATATCGATTTCCGCCTGAAGAAGGATGAACTCTGGGCGAAGGCAGGCCACAGCGTGGCTCACGAACAGTTCGGTATCAACTTGGGCCAGCTCTGGTCTACCGAAGTGGATATCAGCACCATGGACGGCGCCAGGGTTTCCCGTGTCAGCGGTGTTGTCATCGAAGGTACGGATTTCAAGGTCACCTTCGACGACAAGAACGGAACGCTTGCCAGCTACGTTTTGGATGGCGATACCATCATCAAGAACGGCGGTATTCCGAACTTCTGGCGCGCCCCGACCGACAACGACAAGGGCTTCAATATGGAACGCGGCCACGGCGAATGGCGCAAGGCGAGCAAGAACCGTAATGTGTCCTCCGAAGTCAAGGAAGTTTCTCCGCAAGAGACCCAGGTGACATTCAACTTCGGTTTCCCGGATGTGGGCAGTTCCAAGATGAAGATGACTTACACCGTTTACGGCAGTGGCGATATCGTTGTGGAATACACGTTCAATCCGGATGGCTCCAAGAGCTATATCCCGAACGTAGGTACTCTCTTCACGGTTCCTGAAGGTTACGAAAAGGTCCGCTGGTTTGGCCGTGGTCCCGACGAGAACTACATGGGCCGCAACCGCGGAAGTTTCATGGGCCTCTTCTCTACGCTTGCAGATTCCATGACGGTCAAGTATATGGAAATTGGCGAAACGGGCCAGCGCACCGACGTGAAGTGGGCGACGCTCACGAACGAGAAGACCGGCAAGGGCCTCATGGTCGTGGGTAACCCGCGCATGGAATTCAGTGCACAGCACTACACTCCGGAACAGCTTACCGACGTGAAGCTCCCGTGGGAACTCAAGCGCAACAAGGATATCACGCTCCGTGTAGACCTGCATCAGATGGGTCTCGGCGGTATCAACTCCTGGGGTGCCGAACCGCTTGATGCCTACCGCCTGAATGCGAACCGCGAATACTCTCACAAGTTCCGCATCGCTCCGATCCGCAAGCAGTTGAATGACCCGACGGAATACTCGCTGCTCGGCTTCAAGAACTTCGGCTGGAACGATTTGCCGGCGGAACCCTATGGCCAGAAGGAAATTGAGGCTATTTACGAGAACCAGCCCGATACCGACGTCACCGTTGCGGTAAAGGAAACGCAGCCTCTTGTCTTCAGGATTCCTGAAATGGGAAGCAACTATAGCGTGTTCGACATGCAAGGCCGTTTCGTGGCGAAGTTCATGACCCGCGGTGTTGAAGACCTGCACGCGCTCACCAAGAATGCCGTCAAGCATGCGGGCACTTACTTGGTGCGTTCCAAGGCAGGGCAGACGTTCCGCATAAACGTCAAGTAAAAAAGTTCCACACATCCAACATCGGGCGTTCCGGCTTCGTGCCGGAGCGTCTTTTTGCGTCTTTGAAATTTCTGCAAAGGAGAATCCCCGAAGGGGGGTGTTTTTGCATATTGCAGGATTTATTTTTTGTATTGGTGCAAGGTATAGGGAAAGGATGGTATAAGATGTTTGGCTTTAATGCAAAAAGGCTCGCCTTTGTCACGTTCGCTGCGGTTTGCGGCATTTTCTCGCAGGGATTTTCGCAGGACCTGCTTTACTCGGATATGTTCCCGCTGGGCGACGTGCAGTTGCTGGGCGGCCCCCTGAAGGATCGCCAGGATCTGAATGCGGAAACGCTGCTTTCCTACGATACGGACAAACTAATTGCGCCGTTCTACGAAGAGGCGGGCATGAAGCCGAAGGCGACTAAGTTCTCGAACTGGGCTGGCCTCGATGGGCATGTGCTGGGGCATTACCTGAGCGCGCTTGCCATGCACTTTGCGGATACCGGGGACGAACTTATCAAGCAGCGCCTGGAATACGTGCTGAGCGAACTCAAGACCATCCAGGACTACAATTCCCGCGACAACAATTTCAAGGGGTACATCAGCGGTGTACCTAATGGCAAGCAGATGTGGCTCAAGTTCAAGAGCGGCAATGCGGGCGCGCAGAACGGCTATTGGGTGCCGTGGTACAACATCCACAAGCTTTATGCGGGCTTGCGCGATGCCTATATCTATGCGGGCTACGAGCAGGCGAAAACGATGTTCCTTGCTCTTTGCGACTGGGGCCTCACGATTACGGGCGGGCTCAACGACAACGCCATGGAATCGATGCTCGGTACGGAACACGGCGGCATGGCGGAAGTCTATGCCGACGCCTATGCGCTCACCAAGCAGGACAAGTACCTGAAAGAGGCCAAGCGCTGGAGCCACAAGTGGCTTTTGAACGCGATGGCGGCAAGTAACGACAACCTCACGAACGTGCACGCGAATACGCAGGTCCCGAAGGTGGTGGGTTTTGCCCGCATTGCGGAACTTACCGGCGACCAGACTTACGTGAAGGGTTCCGAGTACTTCTGGGACCGCGTCGTGAACAAGCGCAGTATCGCGATTGGCGGCAACAGCATTTCGGAACATTTCCCGTCTTTCGATAACCACAAGAAGTACGTGGAAGAGCGCGAAGGGCCGGAATCTTGCAACACCTACAACATGCTCAAGCTGACGGAACGCCTGTTCAACATGGATCACAGCGCCAAGCAGGCGGATTTCTACGAACGAGCGCTCTTCAACCATATCCTTTCGACAATTCACCCGACGCACGGCGGCTACGTGTACTTTACGCCCGCAAGGCCGCGCCATTACCGCGTCTATTCGAAGGTGAATGCCGCCATGTGGTGCTGTGTGGGCTCGGGCATGGAAAACCCCGCGAAGTACAACCAGTTTATCTACACGAAGGATGGCGACAATCTTTACGTGAACCTGTTTGCGGCTTCGCTTTTGAACTGGAAGGATAAGGGCGTGAAAATCAAGCAGGAGACGGAATTTCCGAAGGGCGAAAGCGCGAAGTTCACCGTTACGGGTAGCGGCAGTTTCGACATGAAAATTCGCCATCCGTACTGGGTGAAGGAAGATGCGTTCAAGGTTATCGTGAACGGTGATACCGTTGTGAAAAAATCCGACCCGTCTAGCTATGTGTCTGTGGGTAAGTCCTGGAAGTCCGGCGACGTGATTGAGGTGCTGTTCCCGATGTACACGCACGTGGAAGAACTCCCGAATGTTTCTGACTACGTGGCCCTGCTGCATGGCCCAATCGTGCTTTCCGCGAAGACGGGGACGGCGAACCTGAACGGCCTCGTTGCCGATGACGGGCGCTGGAGCCATATCGCGTCGGGAGCGCTTGAATCCCTGGATCAGGCCCCGATGCTTGCGAGCAAGAAGGAAGATATCCCCTCGAAGGTGGAACCCGTGAAGGGCGAGCCGATGCACTTCAAGGCGCCCTACCTGTTTGCGGCCAAGAAGGATGCAAACCTGCTGCTGGAGCCATTCTACGAGGTGCACGATGCCCGCTACATGATGTACTGGATGGTGCTTACCGACCCCTCCATTCTTGAACGCCTGAAGAAGGAGCAGGAAGAGGCTCTTGCGCTCGACGAGAAGACGGTCGACAAGGTGGCGCCCGGTGAGCAGCAGCCCGAAGCGGACCACAAGATGAAAATTGAAAATTCCACCTCGGGCACGGCGAATGGGGAATTCTACCGCGATGCGGGCAAGTGCAGCGGTGGCGACGGTGGCCTTATCAGCTATGAATTCGAGACGAACAGCGAGGATTCCCTGAGCCTGATGGTGCGCTACTGGGGCAACGAGGGCTGCACCCGCATATTCGATATCGATATCGATGGCGAGAAACTCGTGACCGAGACGATTTCGAATCGCTGGAACAAGAACGAGTTCGTGAACGTGACGTACCCGATTCCGGACAACATGGTGAAGGGCAAGAAAATCGTGCGCATCTCGTTTACGGCAAGTTCCGGCATGGTGGGCGGCATCTACGGCGTGCGACTGCTCCGCAACAAGCCGAAGCCCGAAGTAAAGGATTCTGTGCCGTCGGCGATTGCTACACCCGCGAGAATGCCTGCGCGCCCCGACTTGAAGGCCCGCGTGATGGGCGGTGAGTTGCAGATTGCTTCCGGAACGGCGCTCTCGCAGGGCTTTACCGCAAGGATTTACGCGATGGATGGCCGTCTCGTGAAATCCGAGGCTCTCCCAGCAGGGCAGTCCAGTTTCAGCATCGGAATTGGTAACATGAAAAGCGGAATGTATATCCTGAAAATCCAGCGGGATGGTTTCAGCTATGCTTCAACGATTTTCAGGAAGGGTGGCTTTTGACATTCTGTCCATAGGAACTCCCTAGCGGGGGTTCCTTTTTACGCTTTTTTCAAGTAATTTTCTTATTGGTGTTAACAAGGAAGTTCTTATGATGTTTGGTTATGGTTTCAGGCGTGTAGCCTGTTCTGTTCTTGCTGCAACCGCACTTTCGGCAGTGAGTTCCTTCGCCGTCACGAGCCAGTTCCGCGGCGTAAACTGGGCGGACAAGCGTGACAATTTCGTCTCTGGCGTGCTCGTACTTTCGGGCATGAGCCTTTCGGACAATTACCAGTCGGCATCTGTGGTGGCGGACCGCGTCATCGGGCAGTTCCAGGAACTGTTCGGCACCAACAGCGTGCGCATTCCGGTGAACGAGCCCACGGTTCTTACGTTCTGGGATACCTACACGGGCGTTATCGACATGGGCCTTTCCAAGGGCCGCATCGTGATGGGCTACTGGGGCCCCGCGCAGCCCTCCGGCCCCAAGAACATGGACGACTGGTGGAAAATGTGGGCGAGAATCGTCGAAAAATACGGCGACCACCCGAATGCCTATTTCGAGATTTTCAACGAACCGCACATGTATAGTAAGGACGAGTTGCGCAACTTGTATGCCACATGGCTCGAAAAATTCCCGAATGTGCCGCGCGACCATATTCTGCTCGACGGCTCGGGCCTTGCATGGAACGTGCCCGATATTGCCGACGACCCGCGCTTTGAAGGCTGCCTTTTCGCTGTGCACGAATACACCTTTTGGAACATGAGCATCACCACCGAACAGGGCTGGAAGAACAGCTTCAAGGGCAAGGTGGGCAAGTATGCCGACCGCACCGTGTGTACGGAATGGGGTGGCGCGATGAGCCCCGGCGAAAAGAACGGTGTGCACTACGACTACATGGACTACAATGCGAACCCGACCAACTACTTTATGGCATACATCCGCGGCATGTCTGCCCAGTTGCGCGAATGGGAAATGGGCAGTTTCTACTGGCCGGGCCTGCGCGATGGCGACTGGTACAGCATGACCAAGCGCACGGGCGAAGGTGCCAACATCAAGCTTGAAATCGTGAACCAGTCGGGCGTGGACCGCATGAAGATGGCCTGGGCCGACACGGTCGAGACGACCCCGCTCGTGCGCGAGGCGTATAACGGCGAACCTGCGGCGATTCCGGGCGTAATCGAAGCCGAAAATTATGATAAGGGCGGCAACCGCTTCAGTTTCTATGACAAGGATGCAGCCAACAAGGGCGAAACCTACCGTGAAGATGCGGTGGATGTCGTTACCCTCGATGGCGCAACCTGTGGCGGTGAGGCCTGCAAGGGCTATGCCGTCGGGTATACCGAGGCGGGCGAGTGGCTCGAATACAGCGTGAAGGTCGCTACGAGCGGCAAGTACGCAATTCGCGCGAACGTGGCGACCGCGTCCGAGACCTCGAAAATCCAGCTGTTTGTCGATGGCGAGGCGATTGGCGATACGGTGACTTTCGAGAAGGTCGATACCACATGGAACGTGTACAAGGAAGTTGATGTCGGTGTCGCGAACCTTACTGCGGGCGAACACATCCTGAAACTTGCCATTGCGGGTAGCTACGTGAACGTGGACTGGCTCAAGTTCTGCGAAGGCGAGGCCTGCGAGGCGCCTACGGGAATCCGCGAAATCATGCCCGCCTCCCTTACCAAGGCTTCGGCCCCGCGCCTCCGCAAGCAGGGCGGCCAGCTGTTTGTGGAAAGGAACGGCATGCGCTTCGACCTGACGGGCCACCGCATCAAGTAAGTGTCCCTCCATTGATAAGTTGTCAACGAGAACTCCCTTTCCGGGGGTTCTTTTTTTATTCGTAAATGGTAATTTTCGGGATAGGGATCCCCCCTTGGTGTAAAAACGGGAAAAAGAGGAAATTATGGGAACGAAGTCGTTACTATCCTTCTGTTTGGTGATGTCGGGCATGTCTCTTGCCGCGACGCAGGCAACCTTCTACGTGTCCCCTTCGGGCAATGATGCCGCAGACGGATCGAAGGATGCTCCCTTCAAGACGATTACGCAGGCGCAGAAGGCTGTGCGTGCCATAAACGGCACCATGACGGGCGACATCGAAGTGGTTTTACGCGAGGGCACCTACGTGCTTCCGTCAACCGTCAACTTCACGGAAGCCGATGGCGGTAAGGACGGCCACTATGTGCGCTATAAAGCCTACGAAGGCGAAAAGCCCCTGATTACCGGTGGTATGCCCATTACGGGCTGGGCCATTCACGATGAAGCGAAAAACATCTGGAAAGCCGAAGGCGTTGACGGTCGTTTCCGCCAGCTTTACGTGAACAACCGCAAGGCGGTTCGTGCTTGCTTCCCCAATGTGATTGCCGCAAATGAAAAGGGCAATGGCGGTTTCGACCACGATTTCGTGCGCCTCACGAAGGTAGACTCTTCGGGCCGCGCCTTCGATGTCTCCGCCGACTACATCAAGAATATCAAGAACATCGAAGATGTCGAAATCCACCTGATGATTGCCTGGTCCGAAAACATCTTGCGCTTGGAGAAGGCCCAGGTGAACGGCGGTACGGCAAAGCTCATTCCCAAGGACCCTGAACGCACCAAGCTGTTCCACCGTGCTTACCCGATGCTCGGCACCGCTTTCGCGAGCAATCCGCCCAAGCAGCAGGTTTTCTATCTCGAAAACTCCTACGATTTGATTGACGCTCCGGGTGAATGGTACCTGGACGAAAAGAATCAAACGCTTTATTACAAGCCCCGTGAAGGCGAAAGCATGGCGACAGCCCACGTGGTTGCGCCCCGTCTCAATACCTTGTTCAGCGTCTTGGGTAAAGATACCAAGAACAAAGTTGGCTACATGTCTTTCGAGGGCCTGACCTTCGCCCATTCCAACTTTACACGCCCCAGCGAAGAAGGCTTCTTGGATTTGCAGGCGGCAAACTTCAACGTAGACGTGCTTCCGGATCCTAGCCGCGGAAATTGGGAAAAGCTGAACAGCAACAAGTATCTGCTATGGCGCCCCGATGCGGCGTTCCGTGTCGAGAACGCACATCATTTCTTGGTGCAGGGCAATGTGTTCTCGCAGATTGCGGCTACGGGCCTCGACTTTGTCTCCGGCACCAATGACGACATGATCCAGGGCAACGCCTTCTTCGAAATCGGTGCAGCGGGCATTATGCTCGGCAAGTTCTATCAGGATTCTACCACCGAAATCCACATCGCCTACAATCCGAGCGACAAGGACGAAATCAGCACCCGCGATACGGTCAAGAACAATTTGGTCACCAACGTGACGAACGAACATCAGGGTGCCGTGGGTATTGGCGCCGGTTACCCGCGCTATGTGGTGATCGAGCATAACGAAGTCTCTTACACGTACTACTCCGGCATTTCCATCGGATTTGGCTGGACAAAGGCCCAGACGGCCATGACCAACAACCATGTGAACTGGAACGAGATTCACCATATTGCCCGCCTGCTTTGCGACTCCGGCCCGATTTACACCTTGAGTAACCAGGGAACCGGCAGCGAAATCCAGCACAACTATATTCACGACAACGGAACATCCAAGTGGGCCGACTACTGGAACGTGCCCATTTACCTAGACGAAGGTTCCAGCGGCTTTACCGTGAAAGAAAATGTGTTCAAGAATTCCCCTTCGGGCGTGGGCCAGAATCAGGCCGGTCAGAATACGATTCAGCAGGACGGCAACTACTACAGCGAAAATGTCGTGAACAATGCCGGTATCGAGAAGGAATTCCGCTACATCCGCGACATCAAGGAAATTCCGCTGGCAGACTTCAGTAATACCGTCACGCAGGCCGCATTCAAGGTCGTGATGACTATTCCGGGCATCCTCCAGGCCGAAGACTACGATGTGGGCGGCCAGAGCGTTTCGTACAGCGACAAGGACTTCGTGAACGAGGGCAATACCTACCGCGAAGACGGCGTCGATGTGGTGGGCTTCGGCTGCAGCGATACGCTCAATACCCAGGATTGCAAGGGCTTTGCCATCGGTTACACGGCTGCGGGCGAATGGCTGGAATACAGCGTGAACGTGGTGACGGCGAGCAAGTACTTGTTCCGCGCGAACGCGGCGACCGGGCTTGAAGGCGGCAGTTTCCAGTTGTTCCTCGACGGCAAGGCGGTTTCGGATACGATACCTGTGCCGCAGGGCGAAGACTGGAATACTTATGCCACAATCGACGGCGAGACCGCCGAACTTGCGAAGGGCGAGCATGTGCTCAGAATCCTGTTCACCGGTAGCTACGTGAATCTGGACTGGATAAAGTTCGCGCTTACTACCGAGGAACTTTCTCCCATTCGCCAGACGGATATGCGCCTTGGCCTGGGCGAGCGCGCTTACGATGTATTTGGCGTAGATGGCTCCTACATCTGTCGCATCGAGGACGTGCGTGCGCAGGGCGGCATCAAGGCGGCTCTCAAGCTCAAGGGGGTGAATCCCGGCATATACGTGGTTCGCGGACTTGAAAGTCATAGGAGTATCAGGATAAACACTGTGCGCTAGTTTTTTGCGAAAAACCCATTGTATTTTCTTCAAAAGTATATTTGGAGACCTCCTTTTAAAACCATGCTCTTTTAGGTACCTTATATATGTAAAATGTGCTTTTTTGGCACAAGGGATGGTTATGATGGATTTTCGTACGATTTTTCCGCTTGTTTTGCTGCCGTCGTGCCTTTTTGCGGCGGTAAACCTCAATGTGAGTCTGGGCGATAGCATTAAGCCGGTGACCCACGTGGCCACGGGTTCACTCTATGGCCTTACGGAAACGCTCCCGAGCAATATCGAGAAGGATGTTGCTCCGCTCAAGCCTAATGTTTTCCTTTCGCCGGCGCGCAGCGGCAGCGGTCGCCAGCAGGGTATAGGCGGAGCCTTCCTCGTTGCTCCGCGTGTAGAAAGCCTCGGGGCCAAAATCCAGATTCGCCTTGCCGACGTATTGCCCGGCTGGCCGTACAAGTTCCAGAACATGGACCACTGGAAAAACGAGGTGAAGTCCGTTATCCAAGATAAGCTTGCCTCGAACAACAAGAACTTTGACGGCTACGAAATCTGGAACGAACCGAACGACACTTGGAAATCGAATATCGACTTTAATTCGGGTCTCTGGAAACAGACTTATGATCTGATTCGCCAGATGGACCCCGGTGCAAAAATCATCGGACCTTCTTATTCGTTCTATCACGCTTCGAAAATGGAAGAATTCGTTAAGTACTGTTCGCAAAACAACTGCATGCCCGATGTGGTGAGTTGGCACCAGTGGGGATCGGGCGGTTTCGTGGGCTCTGTCGAGACCTACCGCAATCTCGAAAAAAAGTACAATGTGTCTCCGCGCCCGCTGAGCATTAACGAATATTCTTCGACGGAACACTCCGAAGAGGGTTGCCCCGGAGTGTCCGTCCCGTTTATTGCCAAATTCGAACGCCACGGTGTCGAAAGCGCGATGATTTCTTGGTGGTTCGTACCGCTTCCGGGGCGTCTCGGCAGTCTCCTTACCTCCAATAACGAGCGCGGTGGCGGCTGGTGGCTGTACAAGTGGTATGGCGACATGAGCGGCTACATGGCGAAGGTCACGCCCCCCAACGACAAGAGCGACGGCGTAGACGGCTTTGCCGCCCTCGACAAGAAGAAGGGCTTTGCAAGCATCGTGCTCGGCGGAAACACCAAGGGCGAAATCAGCGTGAACATTTCTGGCATCCCTGAGGCGTTTGGCAACAAGGTGAATGTCGACGTGGAATACGTTGTCTGGGAAAACAAGGACAAGGCCGTGCCCTCGACGACGCCTGTATCCAGCAAGGAATACGATGTGAACGGTGGCAAGATTACGGTGCCGGTGAACATTACGAACACCAAGTATGGCTATCATATCAACATTACGCCGATTATCCCGCAGGCGCCCTACAAGGATGTCGCTGCCGCCATCCCGGGCAAGATTGAGGTAGAAAACTACGATGTCGGTGGTTCGGGCAAGGCTTACCTGGATAAGGACGACGATAATAAGGGCGGTGAGTACCGCGAAGATGCGGTAGATATCGTAAAGGCGGGCGAGGGGTATGCCATCGGGTATACACAGGAAGGCGAATGGCTCGAGTACACCGTGGATGTGGCGGCGGCGGGTGACTACAACCTCTCCGTAAGCTATGCGACATCTTCTGAAAATACTGGCATCAAGCTGTATGTGGACGACAAGGTTGTCAAGGACGATATCGTGTTCCCTCAGGGGGCCGACTGGGAAACCTACACCACGTTCGAAGCGGGCAAAGTGAACCTTTCTGCTGGCAAGCATGTCCTGAAACTTGAAATTGTGGGCAACTATGTGAATATCGACTGGCTTAATTTTGCCGACCCGGCAGACACGGCCACAACGCGTTTGGTGGACATGCAACCACTGCACCTAAATGCGGACGAACGCGGTTACGACGTTTTCGGCATGGATGGTCAGTTTGTCTGTCACATCGAAGGCGTGCAGGCGCAGGGCGGCATCAAGGCGGCTCTCGCAGCCAAGGGCGTAAACCCCGGCGTTTACATGGTTCGTGACATTGCAAGTCGCAGGAGTGTCAAGGTAAACACCGTAAGATAGGCCGATTTATCGTTTTTCCCCATTCCCGCCATCATCGGATGTGCGGGTTTTTCTTGTTTGCTATTGATAAAAAGTCAATGGGAATTGCCTTTTTGAGGGGAATTTTGGCCTTTTTTGGGGATATTTTTAAGGAGGATGTTAGAAAAATAGGAGAACGTATGAAATCCTTTGGTGTAATGTTTGGCGCTCTCGCTTGTGCGGTTACTCTCGCCTTTGCCTCTGCAGACAATCCGCTTACGCTTTGGTACAATAGCGACGCGGGTACGGAATTTACGAATGCGCTGCCGATAGGTAACGGCTACATGGGCGGTATCGTCTATGGTGGCGTCACGAAGGATATCATCGGCCTGAACGAGAGCACGGTCTGGTCGGGCGGCCCGGGCGACAACAACAAGCAGGGTGCGGCAAACCACCTGAAGGATGCCCGCGACGCCATGTTCCGCGGGGACTACCGCACGGCGGAATCCATCGTCTCCAACTACATGATTGGCCCCGGCCCTGCGAGTTTCCAGCCGGTAGGCGACCTCGTGATTACCACGTCGCATTCGGGGGCCACGAATTACCGCCGCGAACTCGACCTCAAGACAGCCATCGCGAAGACGACTTATACGAGCGGGGGAGTCAAGTACACGCGTGAATACTTCGCGAGTTATCCGGACCACGTGATTGTCATTCGTCTGTCTGCAGACAAGTCGGGATCGGTGAGTTTCGGCGCCACTATGACCACCCCGCATCGTTCAAACAAGATGTCGAATAGCGGGAACACTCTCATTTACGACGTGACGGTCAATTCCATCAAGTTCCAGAACCGCCTGAACGTGGTTGCTGACGGCGGTACGGTTTCTGTTGCGAACGGGAACATCAATGTGCAGGGCGCGAATTCCGCAATGCTCGTGCTCACGATTGCGACAAACTTCAAATCGTATAATGACGTGAGCGGCGACCCGGGCGCTATTGCTGCCGACATCATGAGCAAGGTGAAGGGCAAGTCCTACGATGACCTGCTTGCAGCGCACCTGAAGGATTACCAGACCATTTTCAACCGCGTGAAAATTGACCTGGGCACCGCCGACGCGAGCGCGGGCGATGTCACCAGCACCCGAGTGAAGAACTTCAATTCCACGAACGATCCCTCGCTCGTAGAACTGCATTACCAGTTTGGCCGCTACCTGCTGATTGCGAGTTCGCGCAAGGGCGGCCAGCCCGCTAACCTGCAGGGCATCTGGAACAAGGATACGAACCCGATGTGGGGGAGTAAGTATACTACCAACATCAACCTCGAAATGAACTACTGGCCGGTAGAGACGGCTAACCTTGGCGAATGTGTTTGGCCGCTCATCGATAAGATCAAGAGCATGGTCCCGCAGGGCGAAAAGACTGCGAAGGTGCATTGGGGCGTAGACGAAGGTTGGGTGGAACACCACAATACCGACCTCTGGAACCGTACTGCCCCGATTGATGGCGCATGGGGCTTGTGGCCCTCTGGCGCTGGCTGGCTCAGCACGCACCTCTGGGAACATTTCCTTTTCAACCCGACGGACAAGGCTTACCTGCAAGATGTTTACTCCACCATGAAGGGCGCGGCGCTCTTCTTCGTGAACAGCCTTGTGGAAGAACCTGAAACCGGCCACAAGTATCTGGTGACTGCCCCGAGCGATTCTCCGGAAAACGACCATAGCGGTTACAACGTCTGCTTTGGCCCCACGATGGATAACCAGATTATCCGCGACGTACTGAACTACACCATCGAGGCTTCCAAGATTCTCGGCGTTGACGAGGATGTGCGCGCCAAGATGGAAGCGACTGTCAAACGCTTGCCGCCGACAAAGACCGGTAAGTACGGACAAATTACCGAATGGCTCCAGGACTGGGATGACCCGAACAACAAGAACCGCCATATTTCGCACCTGTACGGCCTTTTCCCGAGCGCACAGATTACGCCGGAAGAGACTCCTGACCTGATCAAGGGTGCAGGCGTTACGCTGAAACAGCGCGGCGACGATGCGACCGGCTGGTCTCTCGCGTGGAAAATCAACTTCTGGGCCCGCATGCACGACGGCGATCACGCCTACACGATGATCCGCATGCTCCTTACCCCGAACAAGACGTACAACAACCTGTTCGATGCGCACCCGCCGTTCCAGATTGATGGCAACTTTGGTGCGGTCTCGGGCGTGAACGAGATGCTCATGCAGAGCCATAACGGCCGCATCCAGCTCCTGCCGGCGCTCCCATCGCAGTGGAAGGACGGTAGCATCAAGGGTATCCGTGCCCGCGGTGGTTTCGAAATCGATTCCATGGCCTGGAAGGGCGGCAAGCTCACGTATATTGCCATCAAGTCCGATGTGGGCCAGACGCTGAACTTGGTCAGCGGTACGAATACCTTCACGACTACGACGGTCCCCGGCAAGATTTATGAATTCGATGGCAATTTGAAACTCACGAACCAGCCGTTTGAGCCGGTGACCATCCCGGGCAAGATTCAGGCCGAAAGCTACATCGCCATGGACGGCGTGCAGATCGAACCCGATGCTGATGGCGAGCCGAATCTGGGTTGGATTAACGCTGGCGATTTTAGTGAATACCTGGTGAAGGTCCCGACTGCAGGCACCTACACGGTTACGGCCCGCGTGGCGAGCGAGGCTGAAGAATCCTCGACCATCACGATAACGGATTCTACCGGCAAGGCGCTCGCGACCCTTACGGTAGACCCCGAGAAGACGAACGGATGGAACGACTGGTACGAGACTTCGGCCACCATCGCCCTTGGCGCAGGCGAGCAGAAACTCCACTTCGAGTATTCCGGCGCAAGCGACTTCCTGATGAACTTTGACTGGTTTAGCATTGAAAGCGACCCGTCACCGATTCGCCCGAGTGTCCAGATGGCGAACATGCTCTCGGTGCGCCCGGTATCGTTGGCGCGGGGCTCCGTCGGCCTCATGGTGCATGCCTCGGATGATTTTGAGGTGCATCTCTACGGCATGAACGGAAACCTTATCGCTAGCCAGCGCGGTACGGGCAATGCGTTTGTCGAATTTGGCGAAAGCGAAAAACTCCCGCAGGGCAACTACATTGCGGTCGTAAAGAGCGGAAAACTCCAGAAAACGCTGCGCGTCAGGGCTTTCTAGGCTGGCTTGCGCACCACTGCCTGCTGGTTCATGATTTTTTGGCGAAATTCCCCGTTTTTCGGGGAATTTTTGCTTTTGGCGCATTGACAAGTTATCCATAGGAACTGGCCTTTTTCATGTAATTTTCCGGCCTGTTGAAAATATCTTTAGAATGGTGTGAAATATATACCCGCCTTTCGGGCGAAAGGGATGTAACAATGAGATTTGAAAAAGCGATAAAGACTGCTACGGTTGCTTTGGGTTTCGGACTTGCGTCTACGGCTTTTGCCGAAAACCCGCTTATTCAGACATATTATTCTCCGGACCCGGCGCCTGTGGTGTTTGGCGATACGCTTTGCACCTATTCCGGCAACGACGAGGGCGGTAGCTTCTTCACGATGCACGGCTGGCGCGTCTCTTGCACCACGGATATGGTGAACTGGACCGACATGAACACCCTCATTTTGGAAGCGGGTGATTTTAACGGTTCTGCCAAGAAAAACGGCGACTGGGCATCTCAATGTATTCGCCGCAATGACAAGTACTATTATTACGTGACCGTGGAATCTACCCGCGGCGGCCGCGCCGTCAACGTGGCCGTGTCCGACAAGAAGGAAGGCCCCTTCAAGGATGCCCTGAACGGCAAGCACTTGGCGGGCCCCAACTGGGACTACATCGACCCCACCGTATTTATTGACGACGATGGCCAGGCATGGCTCTACTGGGGTAACCCCAAGCTCTATTACTGCCCCCTCAAGGAGAACATGATTGAATGCGCAAGCGAAATCAAGGTCTCCGACATGAGCGGCTTTAACGGCAAGTATACCGAAGGCCCGTGGATTCACAAGCGCGGCAAGAAGTATTACATGATTTACGCTGCCGGTGGCATTCCAGAATCCATTGACTATTCTTGGAGCGATTCTCCGACGGGCCCCTGGACTTACAAGGGCGTCATTATGCCAAGTAGCGAACCGGGTGCCGCGTTCACCGTCCACTCCGGCATTGTCGACTTTAAGGGCCGCAGCTTCTTCTTCTACCACAACCAGAAGAACGTGAAGGGCGGCGGCTACAGCCGTTCTACCGCCATCGAAGAATTCACTTGGAATGCCGACGGTACCATTCCCACTATTCGCGCCACCAACAATGGCGTCGTGAAGCCCATCAAGAATCTTGACCCGTTCGTGCGCGTGGAAGCCGAAACCAAGGCTTGGGTTGGCGGCATGACTGTCAATACGTCGGGCGGTTACACCATCATCGAGCATGTCGGTGCCGAATACGGCAATGTGTTCCTCACCAAGATGAACAGCGGGTTCTACACGAAGGTGCGCTCCGTAGACATGGGCGACGGTGCCGACCGCATTATCGTTTGCACCAGGGGTAACGGCGGTAAGCTTGAACTCCATGCCGGTTCCGAAAACGGCGCTCTCCTTGCATCCATGAATATCCCTGCAAGTTCTGCTTGGGAAGAACATACCTTCGACGTGACCGATGCTGCCGGCGTCGACGACCTGTTCTTTGTCGTCAAACAGGGCGGTTTCGATTTCGACTACTGGTATATGGAAAGCGAAAAGACTGCCGTTCCGCAGACGCCTTACAAGGGCACTGCCGCTGCGGTTCCGGGCAAGATCGAGGCTGAAAACTACGACGAAGGCGGCCACAACAAGGCCTTCTACGACAACGACCGCGAAAACCAGGGCAAGGCCTACCGCGAAGACGAGGTCGACGTGGTGGATATCAGCGATTCCAAGTGCGGTGACGCTGCCTGCACGGGCTACGCCATCGGCTACACGCAGGCGGACGAATGGGTGGAATATACTATAAATGTCACTGCCGATGCCAAGTACGATGTCACTGCGAACATCGCGACTGCGTTCGAGACTGCCGGTATGCAGCTGTTTGTTGACGACAAGGCGGTTACGGATGCGGTTACATTCGAAAAAGTAGACTCTGTTTTCACCACCTACAAGGTTGTCGATGTGGGCTCCGTGGAACTCAAGAAGGGCGAACATGTGCTCAAGCTCCTGATTACGGGCGACTACCTGAACGTAGACTGGCTCCAGTTTACCGACCCGAACGGCACGATTTCCATTGCGAAGGATGTGCACCTCGATGTTCATGCCCAGACCACGTTCGATGTCTACGGGCTTTCGGGCCAGTACATGGGCCGTGTGGAATTGCAGGGAGAAACTGTTGCCAAGGCTTTGGCCCGCGACGGTTTTGCCCGCGGAATCTACATGGTGCGTGACCTTGGGCATTCGAAGGCGTTCCGTGTGCAGGTAAAGTAAAAGAACGAATTTGATGTATGGGGCCGGCTCCGCAATAGCGGGGCCGGTTCTATTTTTTTTTGCCGTTTGCGCCATATTACGGGATTTTTGAGACCCGATTTGTAAACCTTTGTAACTTTTTGGGGCTTTTCGGATACGGGGGTAAACAAAAAACGCCCGTGTTTTCAGGTGAAAACACTTTTGTATCCGCGGACTATACTTGTCCGAGTCATCCGAGTTTAATTTTGAATGTGGAAACAAGGTGTGAAAGGGAAGGTTCCTATGACTTCGAAAAAAGTAACGATTCTTTCGGCACTCGCCGTAACGGCGACGCTTGCCGCAACATCCTACCAGAATCAGGTAGGGTTCATCTCCAAGGCTCCTAAGCAGATAGCCGTTGTGGACGCTGCCGGAAAGGACGTCGTGTTCAGGGATGCCGAAGGCAATTCCGTGTTGACGGTTACGGCTCCCGAGGCTTCCATGTGGGCCCCTGCAAACCAGGAAGCCTCCCTCGTCGATTTCTCGGAACTTACCACGCCGGGGACATACCGTGCGTTTGTCGGTGACGATTCCATAGGCCACCCCATCAACATTTCGGATAATGCGCTTGAAGGCGTGACGAAGGCTTCCCTGAAGTTCTTCTACTTCCAGCGTTCGTCAATGGAACTCACCGAGGAATATGCCGGAAAGTATGCCCGTGCCATGGGCCACCCGGATACGGCAGTGCTGTACCATGAATCTACCGGCAAGGAAGACCTTACTGCGACCTTCAATGGTTCCAAGGGCTGGTACGATGCCGGCGACTACGGCAAGTACGTCGTGAACTCGGGCATTACCACCTATACGCTCTTGCAGCTTTATCAGCACAACAAGGCGTATTTCGATACGCTCAACCTGAATATTCCTGAAAGCAAGAACGATGTGCCTGATATTTTGGACGAAATTCGCTGGAATATTGAATGGATGCTTACCATGCAGGACGATGACGGTGGCGTGTTCCACAAGCTTACGACCAAGCAGTTTGCCGGCATGGTCTTGCCCGAAAAGGCGACCTCCAAGCGCTTTGCCATTGGTAAGAGTATTACCGCTACCTGGGATTTTGTGGGCGTGACGGCTCTCGCTGCCGATATCTACAAGCGTTTCGATGCCGAATTTGCGGAAAAGTGCGCGAAGGCTGCCGGTGCGGCCCGCTGGTGGGCGACCTTGCATCCGTATGATTACTTTACCCAGCCGAAGGATGTCGGTACCGGAAGCTATACGGACGGCAGCGCTGTCGACGAAAGGATGTGGGGCGCCGCGGAACTTTACCGCATTTCTGGCCTGCCCGAGGTTCTCGAGGACCTGCACAAGTTCAAGCTGATCAACAATCGCCGCAAGTTGCAGGGTTGGCAGACCGTGTATGCCCTGGCGGCATTTACCATGGCCACGAACCCGCAGGTTTTTGACCAGGAAGATGTCGATTCCGCCAAGATTCTTATTTTCACACTGGCTGACAGCTATATCAAGGAACTCAACAATGGATTCGGGCTTGCTATCGGCAACGAGGATTTCTACTGGGGTTCCAATAGCGTCGTGGCGAACAAGGGTATGGTCCTTATCCATGCCTATATCCTGAGCGACGACAAGAAGTACCTTGATGCGGCCCAGGGAATCCTGGATTACCTGCTGGGCAGGAACCCGCTGGACCTCTCGTACCTGACCGGATGGGGCGTAAACCAGGTCATGAACCCGCACCACCGCCCGAGCGAGGGCGATACCGTCGTGGCGCCAGTTCCGGGTATGCTTGTGGGTGGCCCGAATTCCACTGCAGATGACTGCGCCAAGAAGTTTATTGATGCAGATGCTCCCGCCAAGTCCTTCTACGATAATTCCTGCAGCTATGCGACGAACGAAGTCGCTATCAACTGGAACGCACCGTTTGCCTATCTCGCCGGATCCTTGCAGGCAATCTATGCGACGGGTAAAAAGTACGAGGTGGGCGGCGAAAAGCCGGAAACCTTCACGGTCGATGCAATTCCTGGTAAAAAGCCCGGTGTAAAGACCTTCGTTGCCGGTGACAGGCTCGTGTTCAAGGACAATGCCGTGCGTCTGGAAAGGACTCTGAAAGATGGGACGAAGTCCTACTTCGACCTTCGCGGTAAGGTAATCCGCTAAGTTATCCACCCAAAAGGGAATCCAGCTGCCGATTGAGGCTCTGGGTTCCTTCACTGTTTTCAATCATGTGCAGCGTTTTTCCCGGGAATCGCGCTGCATCGCAGATGCCGGCCTGGTCCAAGGTCCGGCGTTTTGCGTCTTCGGGGGCCATCCCGCGGGCGACAAGGCGCTCGAGGCGCGTCCCTTCGGGGGCGTCTACGATCCAGATTTCGTCAAGCATCCCGACTATTTCGGGAACACGCGAAAGGAGGGCCGCTTCCAGAAAGCGCGGCTGGCTTGCAGGCTTTTCGTTACCCGCGATGTTCCCCGAAGGCTCGTTGAAAAACGCTTGCACCGCCTGCGTCAGGTACGGGTAGACTGTGTTTTCCAGCTTGTTGCGGACGCTCTTGTCCGAGAAAGCCCGCTCTACAAAGAATGCACGGTTTACACCATCTTCGGCAAGGCATTCCGGCCCGAACGCCTCTGCAAGTTCTGCGCGCAGTTCCTTGCAGCCGCGGTACAGTTCGTGCACCTTGCTGTCGGTATCGAGAACGGCGTAGCCCCGCTCCCGCAGGAGCGACGAGACAAACGACTTGCCGGCACCGATTGTACCTGTGATACCGATTTTTCTCATGGTTTTCATTATAGCAAATTTTCCGGGCATGCCCCGGGAACTACCCCTTGCCGAGCGAAATGAGGCAGAGGCCTGCTACAACTCCCAGCAGGGCGACGAACTTGAGCTTGCTCTTGCGTTCGCGGAAAATGATGATCCCGGCCAGAAAGCTGATGAATACGCTTGAACGCCGGAGCACCGTGATGATGGAGATCAGGGCGTCTTCGTGGCTCACCGCAAGGAAATAGCAACGGTCTGCGATAATGAGGAGTGCTGCCACCGCCAAGAAACTCCAGCGGAACTGGAACGGGGTCGTCTTCTTGCGAGTCGGGAACCACGTGAATGCCGTCGTGATGAACTGCACCGCAAGCATGTAGATGCTGAACCACACCTGAACCGTCATGGGCTCGAAGTTCATGCGCTGCAAGATGAATTTGTCGTAAATGCCACTGCAACTGGCGAGTATTGTCCCGATGAGCATGGACACTACCCAGCCGTTGCTGAAAAAGTGCCCCATCTCCTTCCTGCCCGCGAGACTCAGCCCGATGTACGAGCACACGCAGAGGGCTATCCCCACCCACTGGAGCGCGAAGGGGCGTTCGCCCATGAACCCGACCGCAATCATGATGGTGAACAGGGGGGCGAGGGCGCGGATGGTCGTAGAAATGCTGAGCGGCATGTGCGCGATGGCGTTGTAGGTAAATAGCCAACTCAGGCCTACAATGACCGCCTTGACCATCAGCAGCAGGTGGTCGTGCAGGGAAAGCGGTTCACAGTGCCCGGAGAGGAGTACCGGGAGCATAAAGAGGGCGTAAAAGGCGCTGCACAGGCAAAGTACCGGGCGGACAGCATTGTCCTGTACCGACTTTTTCTTGGCCAGGTCGTAAAAACCGAGAAAAACCGCTGAGGCAAAAGCCAGAATCAACCATGACATAGCGCGCCAAATTTAGAAAAATGGCTTGCCAAACTTTACCACAATACTATTTTTCAAGCAGCAACAATCAACAAAGGAGCCCACATGGGTATCAAAGGTAAAGCAGCTTCCCTTCTCGAAGAGTTCAAGGCCTTCGCGTTCAAGGGAAATATCGTCGATATGGCTATCGGTGTTATCATCGGTGGTGCTTTCGGTAAAATCGTCACATCCTTCGTGAACGACATCGTGATGCCGAGTGTTACGGCCATCATCGCCATGGGCGGTGGCAAGGATGCCGGTGAAGGCCTCAAGGCTCTCGCGTTCACGACCGCTGAAGGCGTGACCATTCCGTACGGCAACTTCATTGGCGGCATTATCGACTTCTTGATTGTCGCTCTCGTTGTCTTCATCGTGATGAAGAAGTTCCTCGGCTTCATGTCCAACATGCGTAAGAAGGAAGAAGCCCCGGCAGCTCCTCCGGCTCCTCCTGAGCCGAGCGCCGAAGAAAAGCTCCTCACTGAAATCCGTGACTTGCTGAAGAAGTAATTTTCCCGAATGTTTTCGGAACGAAGACCGCTGCAAGGCGGCCTTCTTTTTATGCCCCGAGGGGGATTTCCTTGTCGGCCTTAAACGGCAGTTCCTCGACCTGCGGGGTAGCGATGAGTACCTGGCAATCTTTTTCACGTACGAGCGATGCCACTGCGTCGCGGCGGTTTACGTCCAGTTCTGCAAAGATGTCGTCGAGCAAAAGGATGGGCTTGCCTACATGTTGCGATGCGACATCGACTGCAGCGAACCGCATGGCGATTGCCGCCGAACGGCACTGCCCCTGCGAACCCACCGAACGCATCTCGTAGCCCGAGGCGCACAGCGCGAGGTCGTCCTTGTGCGGGCCGGCCATGGTGATGCCCTGCATTTTCTCCACCAGTTCGAGTCCCTCTAGTTTTTCTGCAAATGCGTTGCGCAACATTTCTTCGGTCACGCCGCCGGCATTGTATTCCGTAGGGCTTTCCGCGACCATCGAATCGATTTCGTCCGTTCCCAAAAAGTCGGCACAGTCAAGCGCATCCAGTTCCTTGAGGATGGAACTCCTGTAGTCGCAGGTAATTTCGTCTACGCCGCCGGAAAGCCTGCGGTAATAGCCGGTTATCACCGGGGATATTTCTGCGGAAAGGTTAATGCGCGCAAGCCAGAGCTTCGCCCCGAGGTCCACGAGTTGCTGCGAAAGCACATGGAACAGGTCTTCGCCACCTACGGCAAGGCCGTCCTTCTTGAACTGCCGGAGCCATTGGTTTCTCTGCTGGAGCACGCGCTTGTAGTTCCGGAGTACACCTGCATTCGCGACCGAGCGGAAACAAAGAATTTCGTCGAGCCAGTGCCTGCGTATCTCAGGCGCACCGCGCAGCAGTTCGATGTCGGAGGGCTGCATTATTACTGCGGGCGACTTTCCGAAAAATGAAGAGACGGCACGAACCGTGTTCCCGTTTTCCTTGGCGGTGACCTTCCGGCGTCCGACCTGCAAGGCGCGGGAAAGTGTTATGCTGTCGCAGTCGAATGAACCTCGCAAGATCAGTTCGTCCGCATTCCACGCAATCAGTTCCTTCAGGTCCTTTGCACGGAACGAGAACCCCTGCGAAAGCAGGTGTACGGATTCGAGAATCGTTGTCTTGCCGCAACCGTTCGGCCCGTGAATTACGTTGATACCTGGAGTAAACGAGAACTCCTGGCCGTCAAGGCTACGCACGTGGCCGACCGAAAGCGAATTGATCACGGGATGAATCCCCTCACGCCGATGCTGAGCGGGTTGAATAGCCCCGCGCTGGATTCGTATGTCAGGGCGTAGTTCACGTCGAACAGGTATTTCTTCTTGCCGATGCGTACGTTGAACTTGTAGCCAAGCCCGAGCATCGCATCGAGCCCGTCCATGCCTATGCGGACCGTGCCTGCAGGGATGATTTCGCATTCAAAACCGACGCGGCCTGTCCATACGTGGTGCTGCGGGTCGAATACGAGAAGCGTGTCGGCTACCTGGTAGTCGATGGCTTCCATCCAGGCGTAAACGGGCTTGTCGAACACTTTCGAACGGTAGCCGAGGCCGACCTGCAGGACCTTAGGGCGCACGCCTTCTGTGGAGGAAACGCTGTTGTCCGTACTCGGGGTACGCGTCCATCGGGCAGAGAGGTTGCGGCTGAAGCTTATGTTCCTGATGACAACGGACGATGACCATTTCTCGTTCCACTGGCGCAACCATCCGAAGTTGAGTGAGACCGGACTCGTAAAACCGTCGACCAGTTCGTTGCTCTCGTAGTATTCGGATATGTCCATGTTGTCGTATCCGAGCGAAAGAGAAATGCCGAATGCGTCCTTGCGTGTTGCGCGGTACGAGAATCCGAGATACATCATCGAGAAGAATGGAGTCGCCGTGCCGAGAGTCTGGTCGTCCTCGTCGATTACCTTGAAGTCGGTATCGCCACGGTAGAGCATGGCAAACCCGATGCCCATGCGGTTCCCGACGGAGGTTTCGAGGCCGAGTGATCCGCCCAGACGGTCGAGGCTCCGGCGTTCTAGATTCAATGTGTAGTTGAAGTTCTGGCGGAACCCGAGAATGGCGGGGTTCCAATAGGCGCCCGGCATTGCCGAAGTATCTGCTGTGCCGGTGTTGCCGCGCCCGAGTTCGCGCGTGCCGGCGCCCATGCGTTCTACAAAGCCGTCGAATCCGCCGAGGGCCGCCTTCTTGTCGACGACGCCCGCAAATGCGTTGCCGGCTAGGAGTAGGGTAAGGGCTAGGAGAATCTCTCGTTTCATTATCGACCCCCTCCCAGCGTCATGACCTTGCCCCAGCCGACATGGCCATGGTTGTCCTTTACGCGTACGTAGTACACGCCCATGGTACAGGGGTTGCCGCGGTCGTCAAGGCCGTCCCACACATCTTCCTTCGCGTTCGTGCTGCGCGAAGCGTCTGCAAAACGGGGTGCCGACTTTACGATTTTCCTTACCTTCTTCATGTCGTAGCTGAACACTTCGATGGTAATCTTCGAATCCTTGCTGACCTTGTACGAAACAAGCGATTCGCTGCCGGCGGTAATAACGGAAGGAACCATACGGATGGTTCCGAGGTCTCCGCTAAGCTTTGCGCGGTTCTGTATGGAAGTCCAGGTCTTGCCGGTATCCGCCGAGACGGAAATCCCGTTGCCGTAGGTCGCGATGGCGAGACCTTCGATATCTTTTGTGAGCGGGAACGAGGTCATGGACCATATGACGACATCGCGGTCGGTCACGCCCATGTTGAAACCGTATAGCCATGCGCTTTCTTCATCGTCGTTCTCGTAGGCGCGCACGCCCAGGGAATCGAGTTTCAGGAATCCGCTTTCTGAACTGCCTACTGCACGGACGGCGATAAACGTTTCCTTCCCGACGAAGGCCACGTCGCTCACGGTGTAGTCGGCGTTGTCGTACACGTCTTTCTTGAGCGCTTTGCCGTCGATCCCGATAAACGGAACTTTAGCAAAGTCCTTTGACGAGTCGGCGTATTTGCGCCACAGGCTGCCCGAGATGGATTCTTTCTTCTGTGTCGAAGTCTCGGCGATAATCTGCGGGGGAGAGCCTCCTAGCCAGACACCCGTTACGCGCATGGTGTCGAGCGCTTTCGATGCGCTTGCGAGTTTTCCGCTGTTGTCGAGTTTCCAGAGACCCTTCGCTGTTGCAAGCCAGAGAGTCTGGGATTCGTTGTCGAAGGCTACGTCGAAAATCTCGGTGAACTTCTTCAGGTTCTTGGACGCATTCAGTTTGAGCGTATCAAGGCGCTTTTCGTTGCGATTGAATATGAGGTGGAATTCCTTCGGGTCGAGCGCCCCCCTCGAGATGTCGTATCCCGTAAGGCCCAGCATGCCCCGTGCAATCCAGAGCGTAGACTTCGTGGAGTCGTAGGCGAACCCGCTTACGGCATATGTCATCGCCGAATCTAGGTCATTCGCTGCCGACGGCAGTTCCAGCGGGGTTTCGAGCGGGGTACTCAGTGTACCGTTCGCATTTTGGGCCGCAATGAAACCTTCGGGATTCATGAAGTTGCCGCTGTTGTCGATCCCGAACATTGGGAATACCGTCCCGAGCTTGCCGGCTTTCGTTACAGGAATGCGGCGGTGTTCCGCATATACATCGTTATAGAAGCCGTCGTGAACGGCGGTCATCGAATCCGAGAGCGATTCCTGCACAGTCTTGTCGACGTGCACCTGGCCCGATGATGTGACCGTCAGGTTCAGGAGGGTCACTCCGCTATTTAGTTCCCCGCGGGAAAATACCAGCAGGGTTCCTTTCGAATTCCCTGGCGCGACTGAAAACGCCCAGTTGCTGAACAGCGTCTCGTTCGCCGCGAATGCGCAGCCTGCAGAAATGGCTACGATGCCGAGCGAGCGCATTGTCCTGTTCTTTAGACTCAGAGCCATCGTTACCTCATGTCGATTTCGTCGACGTCCTTGCCGGGTTTGAACTTGAAGTCGTCGGGCGATACCTTCTTTACGACCTTCAGGTTGATGATGTTGTACCAGGAGGCGTTACCCGAGGGGTCTACGGTGAAAAGCCTTACGGGCGAGAAGTCCTTCTGCGAGAGCCAGACCTCCATCTGGTCGAACTGTCCGGCATATTTCGAAGCGTCGAGTTTCAGGACCCACAGCTTCTGCTTGTTGAATTCCGCTTCCTTCAGTTCCTTCGCCTTGCAGTTCAGGTACTTGAACAGCATCTCGGAGGGGTGGAACGCCGAGGACAGGTCCTCGATGGCCTTGATGAGCACTTGCTTCTGTTCGGGGTTGTACTGCCAGAGGCTCTCGCCGTCACTCGTAAATTCGATGCCCGCGACCTTCAACTTAAACCTGTCGCCGTCTGCGACTAGGAGCGAACCCTTCTGGCTTGCGATATCCGGCGATTCCGAATAGAACACCTGCACCTGGAACTCGAGGCTCCATGCCTTGCCTGACTTGAACCAGGCCTGAGACTTGGCGAGTGCCTCTTCTGCGGTCAGGGCAAATGCCTGCAGGGCCATGACCATCATGGTGCACAATATAATAAGGAAACTGCGATTTTTCATAACGCTCCTAAATATGCACAAAAATACAAAACGATAGCCGTGCAGGTTGGGTTTTTGTGCAATATATTTCTATCTTTTGTCCTAGAACATTTTTGGAAGGATTTTATGCGCAAACTCATTTTGCCTATCGCTCTCGTTTCTGCGTCTTTCGCATTCGCCTTGGATGTGGAATTTCACGGGGATGTAAACTTTGACTACGGAAGCTATTTCGACAGCTCTTTCAGCCCCACTAACGCGGCCAACCAGGATATCGACCTTTCTGCCAAGGCCAAACTTGACGAAAACGTGTCTGTCACGGTGTTTGCCAATACCCACAGCACCTATGTGGACAGCTCCGATGGCCTTACCAAGGCTTCCGAGACCCGCCGTCACTACTACGCGCATTCTACCGCCATCAACGATGGGGGCAAGTACACCGAGTTCAACTTTGATGGTGTGGAACTCCGTTGGGACGTGGCTCACTCCATTAGCCTCGTGTTCGGTGACCTCATGTACACGGCTGGCGCCTTCAATTACTACTACTGGCGCGATCCGGCCCGCTATGCCGTGATTGTCCGCGAACAGTACATGCGTGGTGCCGGTATCGAAGTCGGCAACGAGAAGTACGGTAGCGGTAAGGTCTACATGGGTGCTTCCGAGAACAACGAGCATTCCATGGCCCTTTTCGGATCCTACTCCTATCCTCTCCTCAACCACGTGGACCAGCACCTCGTGCTTACCCCGAGCGTGGACTGGCTGTTCGGTAAGGAAATCAGCCGTAGCTACACCTACACGTTTGGTCTCGAAGTCGACTACACCAGGAGCTACGAAAAGCTGAACTACGGCGTGTACGCCGTCTGGGGTGTCCATCCGTACAAGGGCAAGGGCGTCCACTCCTTCCTCTTGGAACCGACCTTCAATTACGATTTCTTCAATCTCTCGGCTAACTTCTTCTACGCGATTACCGATGAAGACTACGCAGCTGCTGACCAGATCCTTACCGAAGACCAGCTGATGTTCGCCATTGAACCGAGTTTCAACCTCCACAAGAAGTTTGCTCTCGGCGTGGGCTACGAATACCACGACCGCGATACCAATGTGGATAAGGACAGCTACCATTACCTCGGCTTGAACGCCTACCTGTACCCGACGCTCAAGACTGAACTCGTGTTCTGGGCCGGTTACAACTTCAGCAAGCAGATCGACACCGATTTCGCGATGGGTGTCAGCGCGAAGGCTAGCTTCTAGCCGTCGGCCGAGCCTGTCTAGGGATACCCGTGAGAATCAGGGCTTTAGATTCTATACGGGGGCTCCTGCTCCTGCAGATGACCCTGGACCATTTCGGCAGGCCCATATCCTATTACCTTTATCAGTGCTTCGGCTTCTTCAGTGCGGCCGAAGGCTTTTTTTTCTTGTCCGGATTTGTCGGTATGCTCGCCGCGACAAGCAAGGGCGTGAAGGACCCGAAGCAGTCGTGGATGCGCGCCCGAGCCTTCAAGACATGGCGCTACCATATCGTGACGCTTGTATGCCTTTGCCTTGCGGCGTGGCTGTTCTTGCCCCGGGTCACGCACTTCTTCGATTCCCTGTACAATCATCCGGTGCAGGGGAGCGTGCTCAGCCTCCTGCTCGTGAATACTCCTGAATGGCTCGACGTGCTCCCGCTATACGTGCTGTTCCTGCTTCTGGGGTCGTTCGTGTTCCCGCTGTTCGTGAAGGCGGACCGCAAACGCATGGTGCTGTTGCTGTGGTTGCCGTCCCTTTGCGTGTGGGTTGCGGCGCAGTTCGGACTCCGCGACATGTGCAATTCCGTTTTCCCCGCCTGGGTAAGCCACGGGTTCTTTGACCCTTTCGGCTGGCAGTTCGTGTACTTCTCGGGTGCGGCGACCGCTTCCTGGTGGCGTATTGCCCGCAAAAGTGAATCCGCCGGCGACACGCTTGCCGTCCGCTCCGTCAAGAGGCTTACTCCCGCAATCATCGTGCTTCTTGCAGTCTGCTTCCTCTGGTCGCACCAGTTTTTCCCATTCGGGTCGCTAGCACTGCCTTCGGATTTCTTCGTGAGCAAGGACCATGTGGGGGTGCTGCGCTTTGTGAACTTCTTCGCGTTCATGTTGGGCATTTGCGCCATTGTGCGCAGGTGGCCGGCCCTTCTGGATTTCAGGCCGACAAACGTGATGGGCCGGCACAGCCTCGACGTCTATACCGCACATATCGTACTCGTCTATATCTGGATGTCGCTGCCTGGCGAGGTGCGTTACCACGGGCCGTGGAATGTCGTCGCTCCGCTCTTTTCGTGCGTGCTGCTCTGGGCGCTCGCCAAACTCCGCGAACCGCGAGTTAAATGAGACAAGGGGGGGGGGCGCCCCTCATGGTGCGGCGAGAAAAACAGTTTAAAGGAAAGCCGCAGGGACTAACAGTCACAAGGTTTTCCTCCCGGAACACACATCCCCTATTTGCGACAGAGCAACAAACAGATTTCTACCGGAGCCACCGCCTATCCTTGGCGGAGGAACATGCTTCACTAAGCGAACACTTGAACGAAGTGATCGTGTGAGTGTGTGAAGCATGTCTGTAGCCAACTATATAAAACAAGGCCCCGGCGAAGCCGGGACCTTGTTACATTCTCTGTAGCAATTACAATTACTGACCGAGGAACTTCTTGCCGATGCCGAATTCATCCTTGTACTGGATGTAGTCCGGAACGAAGCCCTTTTCGAAGTTGAACGTGATGTTCACGCCGCACTGGAATTCGTTCATCAGCTTGCCCTTTTCGCCAACCTTGAGGTTCTGGCGCTTCTTCTCGATCTTTTCGTCGCCCTTCTTGCCCACGAGCACTTCGGCTTCGCACCAGCCGGTGCCGGCCTTGGCGTTCACGGACTTGCCGTCGGTAGAGACGAGCGTGATGTTTGCCGGGTCAAGAACGGTGTTGTTGCCGGTCGATGCCCAGAACTGCAGTTCGCCGCTCAGGGAGGTGGCGGTCAACTTGATGGTCGGGAGGGCCATCACGTAGCCCCACTTGTCCACGCGGTTCTTGCCGGACGGGTCGGGGATGTTTTCACCGAAGATGAGGAAGTAGCCACGGGTGCCCTTGCGGCTCTTGTTGAGCGCGGCCTTCACGTCGGCATTTTCCGGAGCGATTTCGGCAATGCGGAGCAGGTAGTATTCGCAGACGACCGGATCCGTTTCGTCATTCGCTTCGGCGAGTGCGGCCGGAACGTAGAGGTTTTCGGCTTCGGTACGGATGGTCTTCACGGCGGCTTCACCGACGTTCATCCTCTTCGCGATGGAGAGGGCGGTGTCGATCTTGGCGAAGGCCTGGAGGGTGGAACCGTAGTCCAGACCCTGCTGGGCGGCCTGCTGCTTACCGATAGTGGCGTAGCTCGTCACGAATTCTTCGATGACTTCGGGCTTCTGCACCTTGGAAATGTTGGATGCAGCCTTGTCAAAGTAACCGCTGATGAGGTCGCTGTTGATATTGCTCTTCGCTTCGATGTTTGCGCCGCGCACGAGGGCGAGCGTAAAGTTGTCGTAGAACTCGTCCGAGATTTTGCCCTTCTTTAGGGCATCCACGTACTGGGCGATGGCGTTCCTGTAACGTTCGTTAGCCAGGTGTTCGTCGCCACGCTTTTCGTTGGCTCCCTTGCATCCGGTAAGCGTAAAGGCCACCGACATGGCTAAAGTGGCAAGAAAAATTTTCTTCATTGGTTTAATCCTCGAGGATGAAGTTCAAAATAACCTAAAAACCCATGTTAAATGGGTCGAAGGCCTTCCACATGATAATTTAATTAAATAAATTTGTCTTATATCACACATGTAGGTAAATTTTTTTTTGGAGTGTGTGTAGGGAATGGATATTTTAGTTGTCAGCCCGGAAGCGGGTAACTGGCAGATACCGAGTCCGCTGACCACGGCGGTCAACCGGTTGACCGATGCATTCGCCCAGGCCGGGGTGAATGTTGTAACCTGTTCCCCGTTCTACAAGAACCACTTACAAAATCTGGAAAGTTACAAGTGCGTGTTCCGCGGAGCGGAACGCCTGCACGGCAAGCCCTACGAGGTCTGGGTATCAGAGGAAGATCCTCTACACACCTATATATATAATGAAGACTATTTCGGGCGCCCCTATGTCTATGGCCCGCCCAAGAGTGTCCCGTACGGAGACAACCACCTGCGGTTTGCCTTCCTTGCCTCGGCTTGCCTGAGCTACGCTATCGAGACCAAGACCAAGGTCCAGGCGATTCTCGGCCACGAATGGGGCGGTGCGCTTGTAGGTGCGCTGGCGCACAATATCTACAAGGAAGAATTTGGCGACGTGCCGTTCTTCTTTACCGTCCACAACATCACCTACGACTTCCATGTGAGGTCCGATGAAATTGAGCGAATCGGCCTTCCGCGCGATAGGTACAACATGGACGGTTACGAGTTCTGGGGCAAGGTGAGCCTCCTCAAGGCGGGCATCTGCTTTGCCGAAAAGGTGCTGTTCCCTTCTCCCGGCTATCGCGACGCGATGCTCAACACGAACTTGCCTGGTGGGCTCAGTGGATTCTTGAGTCACAATGCCGATAAGCTTATCGGTGTGCAGTTTGGCGTGAGTTATAAGGTCTGGGACTTCAACCGAGAGGAGCAACTCCCGATTAAGGAAGCCAAGCACAGGGCGAGACTCCAGTTGCAGGAATCCTTCCACGTGAATTTCGGGTCGAAACTTGTGCTTTACGTGCACCTCGATGACGAAGCCGGCAATACTTCGGAGACGCTAGCAACTATCCTTGCCGATATTACCAAGCAGGAAGTGTTCATCATCGTGGGCATCTCGCCCGAAGATCCAGAATGGCATTTCTACCAGGACGTGTCGAAGCAGTATCCCGACATCTTGCATGTGCTGCCGCTCGACAAGGAAACCGAGAACGTGAAGCCGCTCAAGGAAGTCCTTGCCGGTTCGGATGTCCTGTTTGCTGCAAACCTGCGTGAACCGTCGACTTCTATAATCCTCAAGGCCCTTGCTTGCGGAACGCTTCCGCTTACGGGTTTCAATGTGGGCGTGGCAAGTATGCTGAGCGACTATGCTCCCGAGACTGCCGGCTGCGCGAATGCGTTCCTGGTCGAAGACGAGAATGCCCCGCACCAGATGTTGCGCCGTCTCAAGGATGCGCTCCACGTGTACAAGAACGAGGTCGCCGACTGGGACAAGGCGGTGGTGAACGCGTACAGCGGTTTCCATTACGAATGGGCCCGCACGATTTCAAAATATTTGCTAATATTGGGCGAACTGGGACTTTAGCTCAATTGGTTAGAGCAGCGGACTCATAACCCGCGGGTTCCGGGTTCAAGTCCCGGAGGTCCCACGAAAGGCTTGCAACTGTAAGGTTGCAGGCCTTTTTTTGTTTGTTCGAATTTTGTTAGTTCGCCTGCAATGCAGGGGTGCTGGTCCGGCCTCAGCGCTCGAGTGTCTTGATGGTTCCGCGCTTCACGCGTTCTTCGCTGTAGGGGTCGATGTGCACCAGGGCGTCGACTACGTTTTCGCCGGCATCGATAAGCCTGCGTTCCACCTCTTCGGCAAGGTCATGCGCATCGAGGAGTGTCATTTCGGCTGGGACCACCACGTGCAGGTCCACATGCAGGTCCGAACCGACATATCGGGTGCGGAACCCGTGAATGCTGATGACGTTAGGGCAGGAGAGGGCGACATCCTTTAGTTTCTGCGCCACTTCTTCGCTGGCGCCTTCGTCTGCGACGCGGTGGATTCCTGGCCAGGCAATCTCGAAACCTGAATGCAGTATGAATACCGACACGATGATGGCCCCGATGGAGTCCGCAAACCAGAGGCTCGGGAAGAGGATCCCGAAAAGTACCGCGACTAGTACGGGAATGGAACTGTACGCGTCGCTCCGGTGGTGCCAGGCATTCGCCTCGACGGCTTCGCTCCGGATGGCGCGGCCCTTTGCTCGCGTGTAGCGGAATAGCGATTCCTTTACGATGATGGAAACGGCGGCCATGATGGCGGCGATCCATTCGGGGTGAGACTGCTCGCCGTTGATGAGCGCCATGATGGCGTTATAGCCAAGCCCGATACCTACCGCACAGACGGCAAGCCCGATGCCTACAGAAATCAGTGTCTCGAATCGCCGGTGCCCATAGGGGTGCTGCTCGTCGGGGGGCAGGTTCCAGAACTTGGAACCTACGATGATCGCAATGTCGGTGATGAAGTCCGATGCGCTGTGGATAGCGTCGGCCACGAGTGCCTGGGACCCGCCGAAATAGCCGGCAAAAAACTTGCCTACCGAGAGCGCGGCGTTCCAGCCGAGCCCTACCCAAGTGACGTGGCGGACCTCCGCACTGTCATCTTTTTTTGTGATACGGGTCATAATTATTGATTTTCTAAATATAACAAAACGCAACCTTTCACTAACGTTGTGCATCCAAATACACGAAAACGACGATAATACTTTTTATTTTTGGGTGACTCGTATGAAAAAGGTTTTAAAGTTCATTATTGTGGTTGCAGTCCTTGCTGCTGTCGCGTTCGGCGTGAAGCATTTCTTTTTTTCAGAAAGTGCAAGTGACGCCGCAGGGCCACTCGTGAGTGCGAAGGTCACGCAGACGACGATTTCTACCACGATTTCGGCGACGGGTACGCTCGAGCCTGTGGACCAGGTGGAAGTGGGTACGCAGGTTTCGGGCGACATCGCAAAGATCTATGTCGACTTCAATTCTAAGGTCAAGAAGGGCCAGGTCATCGCCGAACTCGACAAGTCGAAACTGAAGGCCACTCTCACGCAGGCAGAAATCGCCTACAGGAGTGCCGAGAACGACTACAAGTACAAGGAATCCACCTACAACCGCGTAAAGAAACTTTCCGAGAGCAACGCCGCAAGCGCTGTGGAACTCGAGACCGCCGAGTATAACATGAACTCGGCGAAGCTTTCCGTGGAACGCAGCAAGAACGAGGTGAACCAGGCCCGGCTCAACCTGAGCTACGCGACCATCAAGAGCCCCATCGACGGAGTGGTGCTGAAGCGCGCCGTGGAAGTGGGCCAGACGGTGGCGGCCTCCATGAGTACGCCGACGCTGTTCGTAATAGCTAGGGATTTGAGCCAGATGAAGGTGATGGCCGCCATTGACGAGGCCGATATCGGGCAGGTGAAGCAGGGCCAGCGCGTGACATTCACGGTCGACGCCTTCCAGGACGACAAGTTCAAGGGCTCCGTGCAGGAAGTCCGCTTGAATCCGACTACCACGAGCAACGTGGTGACCTATACCGTAGTGATTACCGCCGAGAATCCGGACCAGAAACTGCTCCCCGGCATGACGGCAACCTGCACTATCGTGACGCAGGAAGTCGAAGACGCCATCGCGATACCCGTGAAGGCGCTCAAGTTTACGCCCGCAGACGGCACCCCGATGGCGGACCCGAAGGACATGCCGTTCCCGCCGCACATGGGCCGCGATTCGCTTGCCGGCGGTGACAGCGCGTTTGCGAAGGGAGATTTCCCGCCTCCGCCGCCCGACATGGGCGCAGGCGGCCCTGGAAAGTTCGGGCCTCCGGGAAAGGGTGGCTTCAAGAAGCGCGCCGGCGCGAAGAAGCCCTCGGGTGACCATGTATGGGTGAGCATCGACGGGAAGGCTGCCCCGCGCAGGGTCAAGACCGGTATCAGCGACGGCGTGAATATCCAGATTCTGAAGGGACTCTCCGTCGGCGATTCCGTGGTCGTAAGCCAGGAAACCGTCAGCGCAGCGAAGAGCGAGAAGGCTTCCGCTAGCAACCCCTTCATGCCAGGGCCTCCGGGCAAGAATAAAAAGAAGAAGTAGGCCTGCCATGCCTTTAGAGATTATCCGCGCCGACATTTCGAAGGTCAAGGCAGATGCCATTGTCAACTCCGCAAACAAGAATCCTATTTGCGGGGGAGGCGCGGAATATCATATATACAAGGCCGCCGGTTACGATGACTTGCTGAAGGCTCGTGAGCAGGTGGGGCCGCTCAAGGTGGCGCAGGTCGCGGTGACGCCCGCCTTCGCACTCGATGCCAAATATATCATCCATACTGTCGGGCCCAAGTGGAATGGCGGTGATTCCGGAGAATCGCTGGCCCTTGCCGACTGCTACCGGGGTGCGCTCGACAAGGCGCAGGAACTGGGCTGCCAGTCCATCGCCTTCCCGCTTATTTCTAGCGGCGTGTTCAAGTTCCCCAAGGATAGTGCGCTAAGGATTGCGTTGAGCGCCATCGGTGAGTTCCTGCAGACGAACGAAATGAATGTAATGCTGGTCGTATTCGACCGCAAGGCGTTTGAAGTCTCGGAAGAACTGAGTAGCGATATTCAGGCATTTATCGACGATAACTACGTACAGGATAAATACGGCGATGTCAATAGGTACGTAAGCAATCGCCGGCGAAATTTGCAGGTCGAACAGGAAGAAAGGTTTTATGCCCTAGAAGCACCGCAATGCGACATTCCCGACGAGGAACCTCACCGTATCTTGGATAGAGAAGAATTCGTCGAAGAAGATGGTGCTGCAGACGAGTGCGTAAGACTGTGCGTCAAATCAGCGGAAAAAAGCCTCGAAAGCCTCGAGGATATTCTTGCGAAGCCGGGCGAAACCTTCTGTAACAAGCTCTTCAGACTCATTCACGAAAAGAACCAGGACGACGTGGAAGTCTACAAGCGCGCGAATCTCGACCGCAAACATTTTTCCAAGATTCGCAGCAACGTGAATTACAGGCCCACCAAAAAGACGGCGCTCGCGCTCGCCATCGCCTTGCGCTTGAATATGGACGAAACGGCCGACTTGCTTGCCCGCGCCGAACTTGCGCTATCGCCTTCCAACAGGGGCGACCTGATTGTCATGTATTTTATTGAGCGACAGAAGTACGATATCTGGGAAATCAATAGCATGCTTTTCAAGTTCGGGCAACCGACTCTCGGCGCATAAAATGTCGCCTGCCAGGCGACCAAATTTCCCTATATAGCACCTATTATTGCTTTCGTCAACCGGTAGCAAACGCAAAAGTGCGAACGCACTAAGCCAGCGACCATCACCTAAGCCGCACTTATAGCGGCACGGACGCAAATATGAAAAAGGGACTTACCGAAATCGTTTTTATCCTGGACCGCAGCGGTTCCATGAGCGGGCTCGAAAAGGATACCATCGGCGGATTCAATTCCACCATCGAGAGGCAGAAGCGGGAGGAAGGCGAAGCGATTGTCTCCACCGTACTTTTCGATGACGACACGGAAGTATTGCACGACCGTGTTTCGCTGGAAAAGATTGCGCCGCTCACCGACAAGGAATACTATGCCCGCGGAAGCACGGCCCTGCTCGATGCTATCGGCGGGGCAATCCACCACATCGGTAACGTGCACAAGTATGCCCGCGAAGAAGACCGCCCTGAAAAGACCATCTTCGTCATCACCACCGACGGTTACGAGAATGCGAGCCGCAAGTATTCCTCCGATCGCGTGAAGCAGATGGTGGAACGCCAAAAACAAAAGTACGGCTGGGAATTCATCTTCCTCGGCGCGAATATAGATGCCGTCGAGACCGCAAGGAATTTCGGTATCGATGAAGAACGTGCCGCAAACTTCGTGAACGATGGAGCCGGAATCGAAGTTATGTACGAAGCACAGTGCTGCCTTATGAGCGATATCCGCCATAACCGCAAGAACGAGCGCATGTGGAAAAAGAATGTCGACGCCGACTACCAGAAACGCAACAACCGCACGAGGTAAGTTATGTGCGGCGGTTCTGGTACCTTACGTAGGCAAACCGTTTGCTGTCGGGGGCCCAGGAATTCACGTTGATGGTTCCCTGGCCGCCGAATAGCTTGAGGATGGTGCGGGGCTCGCTCCAGCCGGTTTCATCGCAGCCGGTCATGAGCCGGATTTCTACGTTCTTGTTGGGCACGTGTTCGCCGGGGCGCACATCGCGCTCGTGGTAGGCGAGCATCACGACTTTTTCGCGGTCGGGGGAGATGTGTGGGAACCAGGTGTTTGAGTGCGCGTCGAACGTCATCTGCGTCTGTTCGGAGCCGTCGGCCTTCATGCGCCAAGCCTGCATGCGGCCCGTGCGTACCGAGTTGAACCAGATGTATTCGCCGTCGCAGTCGTATTCCGGCCCGTCGTTCAGCCCGAAGGCGGTTGTCAACTGTATTTCGTTCCCGCCGGTAGCAGGAATCGTGTAGATGTCGTATTCGCCGTCCCGTTCGGCGCAGTAGGCGAGAGTCTTGCCGTCGGGAGTGATGCCGTGCAGGTAACTCGGCGCAAGCGGTGTCACGAGTTCCGGCATGCGTCCGTCAAAGAAAATCTTGTAGATGCGCGAAAGGCCGTCTTCCTTGGTGTGGTGGCTTACGTAAAGGCCCTCGCCATCCGGAGAAAGGACGTGGTCGTTGTTGCAGTTGTCCACGAAGTGGCTCGGCACTTCGGTAATCGCGCCTGTGGCGAGTTCAAATTTGTAGATTCGCCCTTCGCTGTTGTAGGTGAGGAACTTGCCGTCGGCGCTCCAGTTCGGTGCCTCGATTACGCGGTCGAATTCCTTGAGCAATTTTGTTTCGCCGGTCTCGATGTCGAAAACTTCCAAGAAGGACCTGTCGTCACTGCGGTCCCAGACTTCTCCCGGGCTGAGCTCGAACGGGTAAGAGACTCCCCACTGTGCACGGAGCGAGTCCATCTGCGTCATCATCTGCATGGTCTTGCTGTGCGGCATCTCGGGGCATTCCTTCAATCCCATCTCGAGGGCGGCTTTGCAGCCCAGCACTTCGTACTCGTAGCAGTTCTCGATGCGGGGCGGTTTCACGGATTCCACGAGTGTTCCGGCGCCATCGAATAGCTGGATTTCTACCATGTCGTTGAGGTTCTGCACACGGATAAATCCTTCGGAACCGTAAATCACGCCTTCGTTCTTGAGCGGGGCCACCATAGATGTCTTGAGGTGGGCAACTTGCCCGCCAGCATACACGAGGTCAATCCAGTCCGTCGCATCTACGCCCGTATGGAACTTGACGCACTTCGTCTTTGTCTGCACGACATGATTCGCACCGCCGATTTCTTCGTCCGTCAAAAAGATGTCCGCGAACGTGAGGCTGTAAATCCCCAGGTCAAGCAATGCACCGCCCGCAAGCGCCGGGTTCTTCAGTCGCTCGATATGCGAAAGCGGCATCGAGAAGTCGGCTTCCACGCTTTCGACCTTGCCAATCTTCCCGGCCAAAATCCAGTCCTTCACCATCTGCACCGCGGGCAAAAAGCGGGTCCACATCGCCTCGCTCATGAATACGCCCTTCTCTTCGGCAAGAGCAATTACTTCCGATGCCATCAGCGCATTCGCCGTAAAGGCCTTCTCCACGAGCAGGTTTCGGCTGTATTCCAGACAAAGTAAAATATTATTATAGTGTTCGGAGTGCGGGGTTGCGATATAAATCAGATCTACGTTCGCATCTTTTGCAAGTTCCTCGTAACTGCCATAGGCTCGGCCGAACCCGTAATCGTCGGCAAACTTTTTCGCCTTGTCAAGTGAGCGCGACGCCACGGCGTAACATTCTACGCCCATGCCGTTCTTTTCAAGAGCCTTGACCGCCTTGGCCATCTTCGTGGCGATATGGCCACACCCGAGAATTGCAAATTTTAGGACCATCTTCTTGTTCCTCTTGGATTCGCCTTTTCTCCAAAAATACTCTCTTTCGGGGCTTATCTGTTGCCTTTTCTGCGTATAATTGGACTCCTGTGTAAACAGTTTATTTCTACATTTCGGTTTGGATGACTGAACTCGAAGAGCAGGAAGACTACGAAGTACGCATTGGTTCGTTCAACGGGCCGATGGACCTGCTCGTCTACCTGGTCCAGAAGAAGGAAATGTCGCTCGACCAGATTCCGATTGCCGAAATCGCCGACGACTTCCTTGCGTGGGTCAACAAGATTGGGGTGACCGACCTCTCGAAGGCGGGTGACTTCCTCTATATGGCGAGCCGCCTGATGGCTCTCAAGGTGCAGGAACTGCTCCCTGCCGAAGAACGCGACCCCGAACTCGTCGAGGAATACAATGCCGACCGTGAAAAGCTCATGCAGGAAATGCTTGAGTACCAGCGCTACAAGCAGGTCGCGGGCGGGCTCCAGGACATGGAAGGCAAGAACTTCGGTACGTACAGCCGTGGCCGCCTCGAAAAGACGCAGAACGAAGAAGATACTCTTGCCGACGCGAACATCTGGCAGCTGTTCCGCGCTTACCAGAAGAGCCTCAAGACAAAGATTTCGGATACGGTCCACCATATCGAACTCGACTACGTGACCATCCAGGACCGCCAGCAGGCGATAAACAACTACTTGAGCGTGAACGGTCGTGCGCTGTTCGAGGACCTGCTCGACAACGACAGCCACCCGATTGTGGCCGCTGTGACATTCATGGCACTCCTCGAAATGATCAAGACCGACGAGGTGGTGTTCCGCCAGAGCGAACTGTTTGGCCCCATCTGGATCTACCGCAAGAAGAACAATGCGGAGTATGCCGACGAAATGGCTCGCGAAACGGTCTTCTATTCGAAGGATCCGGATGTAAAACCTGGTCTTGTAGAAGAAATTCGCAACATGGCTCTAGCCCGCTCGCAGGCAGGCAGCGTAGGCGATATCGCCGCCGTGATGAAGGAGGCCGTACTCTGGACGACCCGCGGTAGGGATGTGACCGAAGACGACCTGCAGGCCATGCTCGAGGGCCGCGAGGACCTGAGCGAAGTCCAGGAGAACCCGTTTGCCGAGATGATGCGCGAGGACGATGCCGCCGAAGCCGCGATGTCTAATGCGCCTGCCGGTGGAGCGCCGGACCCGTCGCCCCTGCCGCCGGTACAGGAATCCGTTGCCCCGTCCGAAGATATTTCTGCTCCTGCAGAAGAAGCTATCGCTCCGGCAGAAAATGTCGACAGTGCAGATAAAGTAGTCGAAGCGTCCGACAAGCCGGCCGACACTTCAAAAATGTCCGATGAGGAATTTGAGGCCTTCATGAAGAAGGCGCAGGCGTTCTACTCCGGCCAGGCCGAGGAAAATTCCTCAAAAGAAAACATCGCCGAAGATTCCGGCGATGATGATGAGTTTCCGTCGCTGGAAGTTCATTCCGGCGACGACTAACAGCTCGATTTACTCAAAGATTGCGGTAAAAGCATCTCCGTCTGCGGGGGTGACAAGGCGCGGGTTTTCCGTAGAGCCGTCTTCCCACTTGACAAATTTGGAACTGCCTTCCGGAACAGCGGTCAGGAGCATGTCGTTGCCTTCAAAGAATGTTCCCGTGTAGCTGGAATTCGGGAGGGTCATGCCGTCGAGCAGGACCTTGCCGTTTCCGGTGGCGGAAATGGTGACAGAAATATCTTCACCCAAGCCAAATTCCTCGCGATATTCGTTGCGCGTACTTGCCGTACGGGTCCTTGCGTATGAGACCACGTATGCGCCGGTACGGTCAAAGCCTTGCGGGAACGAGCCGTAGGGGCTGTACCTGCGTTGGAAAACTTCCTCGTTATCCAGATCGCGGTCCATTTCCTGTTGCGGGATTTCGGAATTGACGCGGTCGACAGCCGCTACAATCCGGTCGTATGTCAGGTATGTAGTCAGCATCACGGCGGCGTGGTTCACGAACATCCTGCAGAAATCCGCATTCTGCCGCAGCTGGATAAATATGTTGGCAAAGAATCCTGGAGCCGTTCGGCCGGAACCGCGATCGTTCTTGATCCAGTCAAACATGGAACCAATGCCCGGCAATGCAGTCCATTCCCATCCGAAGCCCTGGTCTACATCGAACAGGATGAATCGGTAGGGCTGTTCAGCCGTGCGCCAGGCGCGCACGTTGTTGCTAGGCCAGTCCCCGTTGCGCAGGTATATCTCGGCAGCCATGTAGTCGGCGTAGTTGCCTACATCGAGCAGGGTCTGCGCATGCTTGTAGTTTTCTGCCGCCTTTTTTGCGACATCTTCATCCGAGGTGTCCGTATTGAAGTTGTTTGCCCCGATAAAGTTCAGCATCTCGATATAGGAATCAGCTGTTCCCCCATTTGCTGTTACCGTATCCTTCACATGCTTGATCATGTCGACACTCTTGGAATCGATTCCGTGGTTCGTTTCCACAAAGTGCTCGTTCAGGCGTTCGCGCAGGTCATGGATTCCCATATATACGCCGTTGTAGAACACCACGACCTGGCGGCTACGCTGGTAATCCACGCTAGATCCTTCCACTACGCTGACCATGGCGGGGTCGGCCACGAAATCGCCTACAAAGCGGTTTCCGCCATTGCGCAGGTTGAATCCCTTGAACTTGTTGTCTTCGGGGCGCGTGGAGAACAGGTTGTACTTGAGCCTGCCGTCTTCATAGATTTTTTTCATCTTGATGGCCACGGGCTTCTTGGCGTATGTGCGGCTGTAATTGCCCATCAGGGATATGCCCGCATCGATTTGCCATGCCTTCTTGGTGCTGGCGCTCCCGTTCTCGAAGAATTCCACGTGGACAGGGAATTCGGCGTCCTCCATGATGGGGAGCCTGCAGCCATAGGGATTCTCTCCGAAGCAGTCCGACGTATTGCCGTATCTTGTATAGAAGAATTCTGAATCGACACTGATGGCCACTACCGGCATAGAGACCTGTTCCCGGATAAAGAACGTGTGGCTGGACTTGCGCGCGATAGTGTCGTCGACAAATTCCGCGCACCGTACCGGAGTATTCCGCATGACCCTGTACGGCTCGGTGAATTCTTCCGTCTCCTCGTCGGGTTCGCTTCCGTTGAAGGTACAGCGGATAATGCCGCCGTACAGTGGTGCCGGAACGGGAATGGTCAACTCGCTATAGAACCCTGCCGGCGGCAGCAGGTGGACTTTCGATGCCTCGACAAGTTTCTCGTCGAGGACGATTCCGGAACTGGAACTTACCGATGTGCCCGTCGAATCGCTGCCACTAGAACCCGATGGATTTTTTGAACTGGAACTTTTGGGATTTTCCTTGTCGAACTGCTCCAGGTACCAGGAGTAGAGCGAATCGGAATAGAGGATGCTATCGGGAATCACCTTGCCGTCTGGCCCGACAACTTCACCGTTATTTTCTGAATTACCCGTAGAGTTGTCATCACCGCAAGCGAGGAACGCGACTGCAAGGAAACTAATGCCTATAAGGAATATTTTTTTCATGGATCAACCTCGGTTGAGTCGGTGAGCGTCGAGTCGATGGGATTTTCGGGTATTATGCTTATGACGGAAACGGTATCGCACCTTACGTTCGCGACGGTGCTGTCCGCGTTTATCACCTGTACAATCGGCGTGAACTCGCCCGTTTCGCTGAAGGCTCTCGTCGCTATGGTGGAGTCTTCCGCATCTTGCGTATAGTCTTCGTCCCAACTGTAGGTCAGGGGGGCTGCACCGTAGTCTTTACAGCCGGCGACGGTCCACTTGTATACGACCTCGTCGATTGCGCCTAGGTCGTTCGTATCGGAAACCAGTTCCGAAGTGCATTCGCAACCCAGAATCGGGCGCCCGCTTATAGAAAGGCCGGAACACGTCAGGGTAATCTCCGTATCCTTGCCTTCGTCTATGGTCAGTGACGCAGAGACTGTTCCCATTTCGGGGTAGGAGAACTTCGGTTCCATCTCGGTACTCTGTACAATGTTGCTGTCGCTATCCACGAAAGTCCACAGGTAGGTTCCTTCGGTGTAGTTCCCGATTCCGCGAATTTTCCATTGGGTAGAATCGAAACGTGTAATGTATCCGTTTGCCGGACCGCACGTAACAGGGCTCTTTACCGTACAGATTACATCGCCTTCGGTCGAAAGCGTGTAGGTGTGTCTGCCGGGAACATCCGGCTTGGGAATGGCGTATGAATTCTCGTTGTAGCCCCAATAGTAGCAAACAGGAATGTATTCTCCATCGTAATACGTCTCGCCCGAAGACGCGCATTTTACCGTGTAGTCTGCCGAATATCCGTAATCGCTCGTCAGGGCAATCGGAAGCTGGGTGACATAATTGGCATTTCTAAGATCACGCATCTCAATGATAAAATCGTCAGCGCCGGCTTTGTTGCCGTAATAGCGGTCTCCGAAAAAGACCTCGCAAGTGGCAGAAATATCCTGACGTTGCATTGCGTTGACGGTTGGGCAGGTCACGTCCATCATTTCGTCGTCGTTGTTGATCGCGGTCAGGACGGGCGCGTATTTCCCGTTATAGTCGATTATCGCCTGGAATGTGTCTCCGTTGAGAATGGTGGATTTCGTGCGGTTCGACAAGTACCATTCATAGACAAAGTCCGTGCCGCCTTCGCAATCCGAGACGTACCATGTTGCGGTGTCCGGGAATGCTGTGGAAACGCGTACAGATTTGATATCCGAGTTGCATTTGCAGTTCTTGATGGGGACTCCCGGGATTTTTACGCCGGAACAAACGATCACGTCGCTTTCCGAGGGGAGACCTTCGTTTACGATCAATTGTGCCCGGTGGCTACCTCCGCCGTAATAGGTTACAGTCGGGGATACTTCGTCGCTGCTTGGCAGAGAGGCCTTTTCGCCGAAGATCCAGCCAAACGTGACCGGGGTGCCACCCATGTTGTAGAACACGTACGATACGGAATCGCCGCTTTCGATATTGCTCTTAGATGCGACGCAAACGCCGCGCACCTTCGTGCTGTCATTGATCGGGACAATGACGACAGTTTCGCTAGAACTGGAAGATGATGTAACGGGATCTTCTTTTCGGCTGGAAGAGGAAGACTGCTTTGGAGAAGATTCTCCTGTCCGATACCAGTTTCCGTCCTTACAGGTGTACGAGGCCAGCTTGGAAAGGACATACACGCTCTTGTCGTCGCTGCATGTGCCCAAGTCGGATACGGAGACAACCAGGTCCTGCTGCTTAAGCCACTTCCTGGAAGCGCAGGCATAAAGGTCATCTGCGACATAGGCTAGGTCGCCCTCGCGCTTTTCGGTGCAGCTTTTCAGCGAGTCTACGGAACTTGCCTTTGCCGTCACGATGGCGGCCACATAGCATTCCATGAATGCGGAATCCGAGAACGTCTTGCCGGAAGACTTCTTCCAGGTTCCGGATTTACATTGGTAGGCTTCCTTTCCGGATTCCACATAGACAAATTCGCCTTCGGTATCGCCATTGCAGGCGCGGATGTTGCAGACTCCGGCGGCAAAGCCGTCAACCTGCTCCCATACGTTGTCAAAGCATGTGTAGTAGGAGTCCTTTACCTTGACGAGCGTTCCGGAATTTTCGGAAGTGCATTCCGGCAATTCGTTTACGGAGGCGTATTCCCCCTGTGCGCCGTGGTTATCCGGTGTATGGGATCCGGCGCTGGATGTATCGTCCCCGCACGCCGAAAAGAGCGGCAACAATGCTACCGTCGAAAGGAAAAGTGGATTCTGAATTCTCATGTAAACAAATATACATAAAGAGGGCCGCCTGCGCAAGGTCCGGCCTTCCTGTATTTCTGTATAATCAGTCCCAGTTGATGCTTGGCGGAGGGTCCTTCAGGTCCTTGTTCTGCTTTGCGGCCTCGAACTTCTTCTGTAGGAGTTCGGCACGGTTCTTCTGTGCTTCCTTCGCTGCGGCGAATTTCGCTTCTAGGTCGGAACTGCGGGTGCTCTGTTCTTTCAGGAAGTCGTCGAAAGACTTGACTTCCTTCTTGAATTCCTTGTGCGAAAGGACTTCGCCCGAATCGGCATCCACGACGATTTCGCCCTTGCACATGGGGCATTCGATGGTAAGAGTCCTTACTGCCATAGAGCCTCCTAGTCCCTGCGCCCGCCGATAAGGCCCGCACGGTATGCCCAGTAGAGCAACTGCAGGATCGAACTGATGGCGGCTGCTACGTAGGTGAGGCCTGCGGCAAAGAGCACGCCCGAAACGGTATTGTATTCGCGGCCCTGCGCCACCACGTCCATGCGGGCGAGCGCCTTCTTTGCCCGGCTGGAGGCGTCGAATTCCACCGGCACGGTAACCAGCGTGAAGATGGTAGTCGCGGCAAACAGCAGTACGCCGATAATGGCGACGGAGTAGCCGATCGCTTTCCCGAGGCTCATCAGCATGATTCCGATAATCACGAGCCAGGGCCCGAGACTGCTTCCGATGTTTGCGACCGGGACAATTGCCGACCGCAGCCACATCGGGAAATATCCCTGCGCATGCTGGATGGCATGGCCCACCTCGTGCGCGGCGACACCTGCGGCACTCGCGTTGCGCCCGTAGTAGACTTCCTTCGAAAGGTTGAGTGTCTTGTTCAGCGGGTTGTAGTGGTCCGAAAGGAATCCCTGGTGCATTAGCACCTTCACGTCGGTAATGCCTGCGTCCATGAGGATTGCCTTTGCCACGTCGGCGCCGGTAAGCCCGCTAGAGATGTTCACCTTCTGGCCCGCATTGAAGCGTGTCTTGACAAGCAGTGACACGCCACCCGAAAGGGCAATCGTCACTACGAGAATCATCATGTATAAAGGGTCGAGATACATAGTTACATGTCTCCTATATCTATCTTCGCCTTGTCACGGGCACGGGTTAGCAACAGTCCAAGTATCAAATATACAACAGCCTGGATCGCAAGCTGGTAGAGTTTGGGCGCCACATCGTAGATATCGGCCCCCATCTGCTCTATCGAGAGCCACGCGGGTACGGCGAAGGTACTAGGTAGAATATACGAAATTGCGGTCATCCAGCGCGGCATCAGGTAGGCAGGCCAACTGAAGTTTGCAAGGAACAGCACCGGGATGGAGAGGTATAGGAATAACTGCATGCTCGATTCGCGACGCAAGAAGATCTGCGAGACAACCATGCCGAGGTTGATAACCGATGCGAGGAATACGATGGAGAAAACCACCATGGGCAGGAGTTCTCCGCGGCGCGGGAAATCGAAGATATTGTAGACGATGCAGTGATAGAACAGGATGAATGAGCAGTAGTGGACAAAGAAGGCGAGGGAGCGTCCGAAATAGCGGTAGGCGACAGTCTCGTTCTCGACGGGACTGTCACGGAACTTTTTGCGGAATCGCCTGTGCGCGCGCGAGCCGCCCAGCACGCAGATGCCGATGATGAGCGACTGCTGCAAGATGACTACGAGAACGCTCGGTACCACATAGTTGGCATAGCCGCCGGTACTGTTGTACAGGGTCTGTATGCTGATAGGGATCGGGTCACGCATGGCGATGGCCTTGGCCGAGGGCACCTTCTTGCCGAGCGCAATCTGCTTCACCTTGTTCGTGGCACCTACCGTCAGGGCGCAGGTGGAGAATGCCGTTCCGATGGCGCCATGGAACATCACGTAGGCACCGTGCGTAAAGATGTTCACGGTCACCTGGTGCTTGCCGCGGATATCCTTCTCCATGTTCTCGGGGATGACCATGAACCCGTAAATCTCGTCGCGGGCCATGGCGGCCTCGGCCTGCTGCATGTCGGGGTAGATGGACTTTACCTCGATCTGCTGGGCGGCAGACGCCATACGCACCAGGTCGCGGGACATGGCCGTATTGTCGAGGTCGACAACCGCCACGGGCACCTTCGATACCGTCTGGTAGACGTACGGTACCGGGTAGTAGAACGCATAGATGAGCCCCGCCACCACAAGCAAGAGCACGGCGGCTGGGTCCGTGTATATGAGTTTCCATTCGGCAAAGGCGACTTTCCAGAGGCGCTTGATCATATGCTTGCCTCCGCAAGTTTCCTGGCTTCTTCTTCGCGCCTGGTTTCACGACGTGTGAACTGCTTCCAGCGCATCGACATGAGGAACGCTCCGAGCAGGTTCCAGAACACGGCCATTCCGATGAGGATCTTCATGCTGTTCCACGCGGTCGCCATGTTCACGTCGCCCAGGAGCATGGTCGACTGGATTATGAGAACGTGGGTGAGGGGCAGGATAAATGCAAAACAGCGAACGGCAAAGGGCATGGCCATCACGGGGAATGTCTGGCCTGCAAATGCAAATGCGGGGCTTCCGATAATGCCTGCAGCGCCGGTCGCCATGCGCATCACTCCGAATACGCCGACAAAAACGGTGCCGGCACCGGAGCATGCGAGAATCATGAACAGCTGGGCTGCTGCCGTCATGACGAATTCTTCGAAGGAGAGCGGTGCGAGAATCCTGTGGCAGTAGGCGTAGCAGCCGAGGGATTCGAGCCAGAGGATAATGTTCATCGGGAACACGCTAGCCACCCACAAGGTAAGGCGCGAGCCGCCCGCATAGCGGATCATCTCGGTCACGCGGTGGTCTCGAAGCGGGAACGAGGTCACGTACACCCCGACAATCATTGCCGCGAGGTGGAAAATTGCAGTCACGAGGCCGAACACGAGGAATCCCTGGTAATTGCTCTTGAGGTTCCCTACCGAATGGATTTGCACCTTCACGGGGTCTTCCATCTGGGCGGTAAACAGTTCGCTCCCCGCGGCCGCGAGCACGGAGCGGATTTCCTTAGTCGCGAACATGTTGGTGAGGTAGTTCTGTCCGCTCGAATACACGGGAATAACGGGGGCTTCCAGGCGAAGTGCCCGGCGTTCCATTTCGTTCGGGAAAACGAGGAAGGCCTGGATGTCGCCACGGACAACGGCATGCTCGCATTCGCCCATGTCGGAACAGATCATCTTGATGTTGAGTACGGGGCTTGAACGCAGTTTCGATTCAAGCCTGTCTGCAAGTTGGCCGTTGTCCTGCTTGACAATCCCTATGGGAACGTGCTGCACGATCTGCGAAGAGAACATCCCCATCGTAAACAGGGATACGCCGACAGGCAGGACCACGAGAATCATCCACAGCACGATATTGTGGCTGAGGTAGATTTTCCGGATGGTTTTTAGTAGGCCATTCAATATCATGGCACAACCGGGCTACTTGATGGAGTCAGCCGAAAGGAGGACGCTCATACCGGGGCGGAGGTTCTCGACCTTTGTCGTCGGGCGGAGGCGCACTTCGAATGTCTTGAGGTCGAATCCGCCGCTTTCCTTGCTGCTGCGCCAGGTGGCGTAGTCGCCCACGGAGGCGATGTAGCTCACTTCCATCTCGATATCCTTGTCGAGCGCGGGTATGTGCATGGTGAACTTCTTGCCCTTCGATACATTCTTGAGCATGTCTTCGCGCAGGTGGAATACGGCCCAGGCATCGTCGAGGTCGGTCACCGCGATGACGGGCATGCCGGAACCGACGACTTCGCCTTCTTCGGCAAGCTTCAGGGAGACTTCGCCGCTGATGGGGCTCCTGATCTTGGTTTCTTCAAGGTAGGCATCCACTTCGGCGGTGGCACCCTTCGCCTGCATTACGAGAGCGTTTGCTGCGGCCTTGTCTTCGCTGCGGGCGCCGGCCACGGCCTGGTTGTACTGTGCCTTCGCGGCGTCGGCAGCGGATTGGCTAGCCTTCATCTGGGTTTCGGCCTCGTCGCGCTTCTGGAGCGGGAGCACGCCTTCGTTAAAGAGCTTCTGCACACGGTCGTAAGTGTTTTTCGCGAGGGTAGCAGCATCTTGGGCGCGGTCGGCCATGGCCTTGAGCGCGGTAATGTCTTCGCTGCGGGCTCCGTTGCGGGCCTTGCTTGCCTGGGCGCGTGCGGCACCGAGGGCGCCCTGGGCTTGCATCTTCTTGGCCTCGATTTCCGGGCTGGAGATGATTGCCACAATGGAATCCTTTGTCACCATGTCGCCCTCGTGCACGAACAGGCGTTCGATGCGGCCGGGGACCTTCCCGGCCACGAGCACGCGCCGTGCTTCCATCTGGCCCTGCAAGAAGTTCTCGCGCGGGGCGGTTGCGAATTTCTGCAATTGGGCGATTCCCAAGACGACAAGTGCAATAAGCACCAGGACAATGATTACCTTACCGATAGCTTTCAGGACGTTCATTTCTTGACCTCCGTATTTTCTTTTGCCGCTTCTTCTTTTGCAGGTGCTTCAGCATTCTGGGCCGGAGTCGTTCCGGCAGGTTCCTGCACGTTGGCTGTTGCTTCCGCTGGGCTAGTGGCCTGTTCGCCGTTGTCCTGGCTTGCCGCATTCTGGTCGGCTGCAGGCTGTGCCGCTGCAGCCGTATCGGCAGGAACTTCGGCCTGTGTCTCAGTTTCGTTCTTTTCGACCGGGCGTACCGCATTCAGCATGTTGCCGGCTTCTGCTACGTCACCCGAGGCTTCGAGGAGCCCGAGCCATGCGACGACAGCATCGAAATGCGCCTTGAGGTCGCCGACCTGCAGGCGGGCGAGGGCAAGTTCCGCATCCACCACGTCGAGGCCGGTGGCAAGTCCCGCTTCGTAGGCGCGGGTCTGGCTGCGGAGCGCCTCGTCGGCGAGTTCACGCGTCTTTCCGAGGCTTGCGAGGCGGCCTTTCGCATGTTCGAGTTCGCGCCAGCGCTTTTCGACGAGCAGGTTGATGTTGTCGAGAGTCTGTTCTTCCTTGCTGGCGAGCGATCGTTCCATGGCCTTTGCGGAACTCACCTTCGCTCGGGATTCCGCACCGCCTAGGAAGGGAAGGTCCCACTGCGCTTTCGCGCCGACGGCCCATTCGGGCTCAAGGATAGTTAAATCTTTCGTGTAGAGTTCGCGGTAGCCGAACAGCGCGATAGTCGGGAACCAGTCGGCGCGAGCGGCGCTTACAGCGTCGTGGCTGCGCTTACGTTCCGTGCGCAGCTGGCGCAGTCCTGGGTGCTTTTCGCGGGCGAGCTGCTTGAATTCTTCCATCGAACGGATCAGTTCGGGAGCCTCGACGGGAGTTGTCGCCGTAATGCTTGTGTCCGTACGGAGTAGGCTTGCGAGAGCCATGCGGGCAAGCGACTGGTCGCGAAGGGCGTCTTCGTAGGCGTTTTGAGCCTCGGCGAGGGCCACTTCGGCGCGGAGGCGTTCTGCCTTGCTGATCTGGCCGCCCTCTTCGAGCTTCTTGGAACGTTCCAGGTGCCCTTCCAGGTTCTTCATTGTCGTTTCGCGCATCACGGTGAGTTCTTCGGCCAGGCGGAGCGTGAAGTACTTGGTCGCGACATCCATCAGCACGGCGTTCTGCGCCATGTCGAATTCAGCCTTGCGGGCGTTCACGTTCTCCTTGGCGGCATCGTATGCCGAATAGATCTTGAGGCCGGTAAAGATGGGCCAGACCACGGTCACGCGCGCGTTGAAGAACACGTCGTCCTGCACCTTCATGCCGAAATCGGTGTCCTTGATTTTCTTGGATGCGGCTTCCCCGTATTCGCCTGCGGCTTTCTGGGCGAGGTCCCCGACATCCTTGCTGCCCATGACGCCGCTCCTGATTTCGTCGGCCTTCTGGTCGACCATGCTCTTGGCTGTCGCCTCGTCAAGGCCATAGGCGTTCATGGTCTGCTTCACGGCGTTATCGTAGGCTGTGGAGTACGCAATGTCGTATGCGGAAAGGTAGGCCTTGGAATAGGCCGCTGCCCCCGCGATATCGCTAAGGGGTTCCTGCAGGCTGCTCAGGTCAATAATAATGGGGTCATTAATCTTGGTTACGCTGGCAGAAAGGGATATTTTCGGCATGAAACGGGAACGGGCTTCGGTCTTGCCGCTTTCGGCCATGTCCACTTTCGCCCTTTCTGCCTTAATCTGGGAGTTGTTGGATTTTGCCATGTCAAGGGCTTCCTGCAGCGTAAGCGGGGAGGCCATTGCCAAAGCGCCCAACGAAACAATGTAAAGTAAGCACTTTTTCATAGCAAGAATAAGATACATATTTTGTAAAGTTTAGGCAACTCCGTTCGTCGGCTATTTGTGCAATACATCCGACGCCCAGTATACAAGAAAGGAACCCGCTTCCTTTGCGGGTTCCTTGCAATGCTACCAAATGATTACGGCTTCGGATTAGAGCTTGCCCGGAGTCGGAACATCGACCTTCCAGGCCTTGGCCTCGTAGCCCATGGTGGATGTGTCTACGCGATGCAGGCTGTAGCCATAGCCGTCTGCTTCGGCAAGGCCATCCCAGTTGTCTGAATAGAGCGTTGCATCGTGCCAGATATAGAAGTACTTGGTAATCGAGGCATCCTGGGGATCCTGCTCCTTGGAGAAGGGTTCTTTCACCGCAATCGTTTCGCCGCGGTTAGAGAGTTTGCCCTTGTAGGTCACGATTTGTACTTCGGCCGGAATCGAATAGGTGGTACGGACGAAATCGGCGTTCCAGTTGGTGATGCCCAAATCTTGCATGTCTACGTCTTCGAGGACCTCAGGAATTAGGAGCATCAGGCCCTTTGCGGGAATTTTGGTACTGGAGAATTCCAGGTTGATGCCTTCGACCTTCCATCCCTTGTTCACGGAGGAACTGTAGAGGGTGATGTCTGCATCAGAGCTGTTCACGATTTCCATAAATTCGAACGGAACATTGGTGTTGGATGTTGCCGGATGGTAATGGATTTCGTTGATATAGAGAGAGCCAACCAAAAGGGCGGAATTCTTTGCACCGGGGGTTGCCGTGGCAAGCGGGCCCTGGGCGGTAGATCCGTCACTCAGGTCGACAACACCGCTCGTCGAGTTGGTTGCCGACACCCAGATGCTTGATTCATCGCCTTCCTGCGGGCCACGCAGGTAGAATTCACCGCCATCGGGGGCGACAATCAATTCGGCATCAAAAGCTGTTGTGGCATCTAGAACGAGGTAGTCCTTTGCAGGGACAGTGCCCGACTTAATAGTGAGAGTCTGGCCGCGACGCTTGACTTCGAGAGTCCAGCCTGTGAGATCTACGGCCTGGTCGCCCGCGTTGTAGACTTCAATCCAGGATTCCTCGCCGGCCTTGTACGGCTTGATTTCGTTGATGCGTACGTTTGTCGGGGCGACCCACTGGTCTCCGCCTACGCCCGGGGTTCCGCCGTCAACCTGGCTAGCCGCCCAGGAGTTGGGCTGGGCAGCATTGCCGCCCTTGTACACGAGGGAACGGCCGTTGCCATCGGCAAGGCTCGGCCAGGGAGGTTCGTTACTGAAGGCGCAGCTCACGTCACCTTCGCCCTGGACCTTCACGTTGACCACGTCACCTTCGTTGAAGAGCTTGACCGTAGAGGCGTTGTCCCACGGGCCAAAGACCCTCCCGCTAAACGTCGGGTAGGCAGCGGCAAATGCGGCGAGGTCGTTCGTGACCACGACATATTCACCCTTCTTGAGGGGCTCTGCCGGGAACGTGTAATCGACGGCGCCACTCAGGTGAAGGAAAAAGTTCTGCATGTTGTCCATGTCCATGCCGCCCGCAATGTAGATCTCGATCCATTCGAGCTTGGAATCCTTTGCATGGTACATGATTTCGGAACAGGCCATCTGCGGCTCGGCATTGTCCGCGATAGAGGAACTGGACTTTACCACGGAAGAACTGCTTCCGGGGTTGTCTCCGCTGCTTCCGGGAACGCCTCCGCTGCTGCCGGGAATCCCTGCGCTCGTTCCAGACGAGGAACTATCGGGGTCGGCAGAGGTGGGATCGTCGGAGCAAGCCGAAAATGCACCGAGCATTGCGATGCAGGATCCGGCCAAAAGCCACTTCTTCATGTTCATAAGGGCCATCCTTTTTTTATGTCCATAACCTATAGTAAAAGTTCCTAGAAGTTGCCAGCCAGTTTTGTCCAGTAGGGACTCTTAAACCGGCGGGGGTTCTCGTAAACACGCTTCCACTCGGCAGCCGCATTACCGAATTTAGAAAATGCGGCGTGCTTGAGGTTCAAAAATCTTATCAGGTCGAACATCCAGTAGGGAACCTGTGAGCAAGGACACTTTAATTCGAGCACGGCGTCCATTCCCGGCTGGAAAAAGCGGGGGAGGCCGGTCGAATGCATGTAGTGCGGGTCCACCGTATAGTCGAATCCGTTCTCTTCGCGGAAGCGCATGCCCGTATCGATGGTGACGCGGGAATATTCTTCGCGGAGTCCGAACCAGGCGCGGCGCTTGTACTGCGTCAAAAGGCGTGGATGTGCCCCGTGGAGTTCCGTCTTGTACAGGAAATCCTTGAGGTACATGCGGTCCTTTTCGCCCTTGCAGGGCCATTCCTCGGGTTTCATGTTCCAGACTTCGCCGGGATTGATTCCCTTGATGGTGGCGCGGCTCTTGTAGCAGATGCTGCGGATCTTGCGCTTGACCTCGAAATGGAACGTGCCGTCCTGTGCGGGGTGTTCACCGTAGGTGCGGATGCGCATGTTGAATCGGTCCAGCAACTGCTTCTTTTTCCAGCCGAGGAACGTCCACTTCGGGGAATCCAGGTAAAGGTTCGTAATCCAGTAGAATCCGCCCGGTGTAATCTTGGAATAATAGTCCTCTTCACAGTACGGAGCAAGGAAGGCACCAATCCGGTCCGCCCATGCGACGGGGATATGGTACTTGAGCTCGAAACGTTCGAGGAGGCTAAAACCGCGGGCTTCTGCCATATTACTTCAAAGCCTCGCGCAAGTGGTTCACGCTGTTTTCGCGGGCAAGGATGCCTGCGTAGTTGAGCAGTTCAAGGTAGCGGGCGAAAATGTCGTATTCGAGCTTCACTGCCTTCATGTCGCTTTCAAGCGCGCTTTCCTTGGCGCGCAGGAGCAGCAGCGGGTCGGAACCGGCATTGCGGGCGAACTGTTCCATGAACCCGCTCGCGCCCACCTGTTCCACGAATTCCTTCTGCACCTTCCACTGGCCAATCAGCGCGAGCACTTCTTCGGTGAGGCGCGCCACCTTCTGGTTAATGTCGCGCACGTCGGCCAGGTAGTCGCTTTCGGCATCGAGCTTTGCAACCTGGAGCTTGAGGTCGGAATCCTTGCCGCTGTCGAAGAACGGCAGGCGGAAGGCGAGGTTCACGAAGAACTTGTCGGCGGTCTTGCGGCTGTCCTTATCTGGGACGAGAAAATCCGCTGTTTCGACACAATTTACAGCGGTCGCGCAACCCGTTTTTGTTTTAAAATCTTCTACATAATCGCGATACTGCCCTGTACCAAACACATCAGATGCGTCCAAAGTCTTGTACTTTTCCATCAGCGATTCGATCTGCAAGGAGTACCCGATACCGATATGCGAGATGTAGTCGCGGCCCTTGCTCACGTCCTGCTTGGCCTGGGCGACTTCGCTGTCGCGCTTGCCGCGGGCCATCGCCACCAGCGGGAAGTTCTCGTTCACTTCTACGCCGTTCGAGAGGTTCTGCGCAAGTTCTTCCATCGTCGGGAGGAACGTGGAATCGAGTTCGACGCCATCAAAGTCGGGCACCCAGATTTTCATCTTGAGTTCCGCATCGCGGAGCGCCGTGCTGTCCGAGAGCAGTTCGGCCTTGATGGATGCGCTTTTCTCGAGCGTGCTCATCAGGTCTTCGGCATTGAACGTCGCCGAACCGGACTTGAGGTGCAGAACCTCGATGCGGTCGGTGTTCACCTGCAACAGCTGCTTGTTGATTTCGTTGATCTTCTTGCGCATCACATAGCGCACGCCACGTTCGTAGCGGTCGTAGAGCAACAGCGAGCGTTCAACGCCGAATCTCGCCTTCTCGTAATTCCTTACGGCGTCGGCCCTTTCCTTGTCGGCGCTGCTTTCGCCGAAAGTCTTCGGGGTCATGCGCAGTTCAAAATCGTGCTTTGCGAAACTGAAACCGTCGAGCTGATAACGCAGTTCCAGTTTGTCCCAGAGCTTGGTGTTCCTTTCGCCAGACGTAGCTTCGGAACGTTTCTGCGCGGCCTCATAACGGGGGTCGTTCTTTGCGGATTCGACAAGCTTGTCCCATGTGAGGGGGCCTGCGAATACCGCTGCCGAAAGCAATGCGGGGAGTGCAAAAATGCGCTTCATTAGTTTTTACCGTCTTTCTTGAGTTTCTTTACGCTTGTCTCGGTGATGGTCACCATCTCGCCCAGCAGGAACGGATTCTCTTCAGGAATCTTGATGGTCACTTCGCGGCCATAGACAGGCATTTCGGGCATCTTCCACATACGTGTCGGGAAGGGAACGATGCGGCTCGAGAGGCCGACAACTTCGCCCACCACGGCCTTACCCGTGCCGGCGAGCGTGGTCACCTTCACGGCTTCGCCCACGTTCATGTTCTGGTAAATCTGTTCGTTGATGTAACCGCGCACCAGGGTCGGGCTCTTGTGCGTGAGGGTCACGATCGGGGCGAAGCTCGAAACCTTCTCGCCGTCGCGAACGTTCACGTCACCCACGACCCAGTTTTCCTTCGCGATCTGGATGAGTTCTTCCTGCTGCTTCTGGAGTTCCTCGAGTTCCTTCTTCAGGTTCTCGGCTTCGCTCTTGCCGCTGGTCTTCTGGAGCCTGCCGCTACCGCGGAGGAGTGCAATCTGTTCGTTCGCGCTCTTGGTTGCAAGTGCAAGTTCGTTCTTGAGGCTCTTGATGCGCATGGCCATCGCGTCGTTGCCGTCACTGCCGGACTTCGAGTTCGAGAGGCTCTTGAGCTTAGCGGAAATGGCCTTGTTGTTCTGGTATTCCGTCTCGAGGTTGCGGATTTCGGCGGAGAGGGCCAGGCGGCGGGTCTCGAGGTTCGCCTTGACTTCGGCCACCTTCTGGTCGATTTCGGCGGAACTCAGGTTGCTGCGGCCTTCGAGGGCGTCAAGTTCGCGGGTCAGTTCCGAGATGCGGAGGTTCAGGTCGGGGCGGTTGATTTCGACAATCGTGTCGCCCACCTGGACTTCCTGGCCGGGAACTACGTGCACCTTCACGATTTCTGTTGCGGAGGGCACGCTGATGATGGTTTCGCTAGCTTCGGCGATGCCGCGGAACATGGCGGCCTTTCCCTGGTACATGAAGCCGAGCACAATTGCCATGATAAGGCACAGAGCCCATGCGATGGAGAGCTTGTGAGTGTAGACGTATGCTACGCCAGCGTTGTTCTTGTGGGTGTTCCAGAATGTATCGAGAAAATCTTCAATCTTGTTCATCTTCGACCCCTACATTTCCGTCGTGGCATCCTGCATCATGAACTGCACGTCCGAGATGCCATCAAGTTTTGAAAGCTCGTTCAGGATTTCTGCGGCGGGCTTTGTGGCACGGAGCCTAATCTGGTAGGCCACGTCGAGGCGGGCTCCGCCATCGACTTCGCGCATGGTAATCAGGATGAACGTCTTGAGACTCGTCTTCATGATCTGTTCGACCTGGGCGCGGACCGGGCCTTCGTTGGGGAGGGCGAAGCGGAGCATGCCGTCAAAGAAGTGCTTGGTGCCAAGCCCTGTGCGGGAGAGGAGGAATGCCACGCAGCAGAAAGCGACCGTACCACCGGCGGCAGCACCCCAGGCGTACACGCCGCAACCGATACCTGCGCCTAGCGCAGCGAATATGAACATGATATCTCGTGGATCCTTGAAGCTCGTACGGAAGCGGACGACCGAGAGGGCACCCATCATACCGAGGCCGCGGCCGACGTTATCGCCGATGGCCTGCATAATCATTGCCGCCGCGACCGAGCTCAAGACGATGCCCTGGACGAAGTTGCGGGAGTAGGAAAGGCCGAGGAACGTTTTTTCGTATGTCCACCCGATCATGGAAGAGAGGATAAAGGCCAATGTAAGCGTGTAGATCAGGGTAATGATCGTAGCATTGGTCGTACTGGATTGGACCGCAAGAAGGTCGAGCATAGCATCTCCATTTATTAATTGCTTTTTGTCTCCATAATCTACTTAAAAAAGCCGTTTTTTAGGGCGTTTTTCTGTAAAAATGGGTCAACAAAAACATGTTTAATTCCTTAAAAAAGGTGTAGAGTGATGTTTTCACCCGAAAAATAGATAAAAGCACCCCAAAACACACGTAAAGAAGAGTTTATAAAGCGAAATCCGTTGTAATTTGGTACACCAGCGGGCGCTTGAAATCGTTGAAAAACATTCAAAAAACTTCCTATATTTACAGAAAATTTACAGGAGGAAAGATGAACCTTTCTAAAGCATTTGCCACTGGAGCGATTGCCGCTACGTGCGCGCTTGCCCAGGAGAATGTTCAGGCTGCTGACCAGGGTAACACACAGCCGGTTGCACAGAGCGCAAGCAAGGCTGTGAATGCCGACAAGATCGGCTTCGGGCTACATGGCGATTTCGAGTACGGCTTCCTTTACGGTCTCGAACAGGACTGGAACGGTGGCGACGAGACCGACGCTCCTTCGGGAATCGGTCTTGACGTGGGTGTGCGCGGTCGCATCCCCATGACGAACTTCTTGCAGTTCAACCCCGAGGTGAACTTTCACTACATTAGCCTTACACAGTCGGACGAAGGGACAAAGAGCAGGTTCACGCAGATGGACATCGAGGTTCCCCTTGCCGTACGCGCATTCGTTATCGACATCTTCTATGTCTCGGCAGGCATTCAGGCAAACCTGAACATCTATTCCGATGCCTCGCTGGAAACGGAAGACGCTGTCGATGTCGAGAATGAAATCTTTGTCGACATGGATGACCTGCTTGAAATCGATGTGGAAAATTCCGCCTTCACTCTCGGGCTCGTGTTCGGCGTGGGCGTCAACATCATGGACCGCCTCACGTTCGATGCCCGCCTTGTTCTTGGCGTGACGGATGCCTACGTTGAAAGCGACGATGCCGAAAGTTCCTGGCTGGTACTTGACGGCTCGAAACTGATGAGCTTCAAGTTCGGTGTCGGATTCTGGATCCTGTAGGAATTCGGATTCCGGAATAGGGAACTGGAAAGTAGTTTGTATAAAAAAGAAGCCCGCTCGATTGAGCGGGCTTCTTGTATACTCTGATTTGGTTGGATTACCAACCAATGCCGCATTCGATGGGTGCGTTGTCGGATCCGAGAGTGACCTTCACCGGCATAGCGTATTTCCCAATGGTGTGAGCAACTTGCATCTTGCTTTGTACAGAAACGTAGTTGACACCAGAAAGGGTAATGCCATCTATGGATACAGAATACGAAGTGTTGCCTCCGTTACAGAATACAGTGCAGGTTTGGTCGCTGTTGTGCCATCCCTGCGGCAAGTCTGCAACCAGGCTGTATTCGCCAGACTTGTCGAAAGTGACTCGGTCTTCGGTTGACGAAATAGAAAAGTCGGGAATGTCAGAGTTGATTGCCTTCGCATCGGGGCAGGTGACAGTTACGACGGTGTTGTCATCGTTGGCGACGGCAACGGAAACGCCCTTGACCTCTTCGCCCTTCGTAGTGACCGCGGCAGTTGCGGCTTGGCCCGTGGCATCGGCGGTGGCGCCGGTCCAGGTATAGCTGATGATGTTCGCTCCGGTAGAGGTGCAGCCGGAGAGGATCCACGAGGCGGATTCTCCCTTCGCAATATCAGGTTGGAGGTTGTCGCCCGAGCACTTGCAGCCCGTGATAGGAATGCCGTTCACCTGGAGTGTCTTGCTGCAGGTAATCGTCTCGGAACCAGTGGCGAGGGACACCTTGACGGTGGCGGTCTTCTTTCCGGACTTGGAGTAACTCACTTGACCAGAGGTTAAGGAACGGGCTACAGAGGATGTCGTCGGTGTTCCGTCTTCGAAAGTCCAATCGAACTGGACAGTGGAAATTGCCGTAATGTCTAGGCCCGGTCCCCTGGTGAACTTCCAGGTTGTCGGAGTGTTCAGTTCCACCGTTTCAGTAGCGGGAGCGCAGTCTCCAAGGCCGGTTAGCGGCGTTTCGGAGGAAGAGGAAGACTGTACGGGAGGCGTAGAAGAACTGCTGCTGTTACCCGGGCCGATGGGGCCAATCGAGGAGAACGGCATGAAACTAGAAGAACTTGCCTTGACGGAGGACACCGGCGTAGAAGAGGAGACGGGTGCCTCGCTAGAGGACGACTCGAGTTCGCTTCCGTTTGCCTTGATCATCTCGTTGTAGCAATCGAGATCTTCGGTGCACTGGTTCTTGGCTTTTTCTATCTGCGTAGAAAGCTGAAGACCGCCTTCATCTGCATTAAGCATTGCCCTAATAAAGTCATCGTCTGCATTCATGGGTTCCACGGTACCACCGCCGCAGGCCCAAAAGCCGGCCGCGACGCCGATAGCGGAAAGACCTATCAAAAGTTTCTTCTTCATACAAAACCTCTTTTGAGGAAATTTACATTAATCTTTATAAAAAAGGACGCCTGAAACAATTTTTCGTGAAAGAAAACACAGAAAAAACTGCTTTTTAGCCCCAAAAACGGCTTTTTTGACCCTCTACTGCTCCTCGTCGACCGAAATTTTCCGCTGTCCGGTGATGAACTGGTGCACGTAGGGGTTGCTGGTGTTCTTGATCTCGTCGACAGTCCCGACCTCGATGATGCGTCCGTTCAGGAGCATCGCGATGCGGTCGGCCACCTTGAAGGCGCTCACCATGTCGTGGGTCACCACCACGGATGTCACCCCGAGCTTGCTCTGCATGTCGAGGATGAGGTCGTTGATGACGTCGCTCGTGATGGGGTCGAGGCCGGTTGTCGGTTCGTCATAGAGGAGGATCTCGGGGTTCAACGCGATGGCGCGGGCAAGGGCTACGCGCTTGCGCATACCGCCCGAAAGTTCGGAGGGCATCTTGGTGCGGAACTCGGGGACGAGGTTGATCATCTGGAGCTTTTCGGTCACCACGTCCTGGATCTGCTTCTCGGAAAGTTCCGGGTGGTGCTCGCGGAGTGCGAACGCGATGTTCTCGCCGGTGTTCATGGAGTCAAAGAGCGCGCCCATCTGGAAGAGCATGCCCATTTTTTTTCGGATGGTATGGGTGTCGAAGAATTTCGGCGTACTGATGGTGACACCGTCCACGGAAACTTCACCGCCGTCCGGTTGCAGCAGGCCGATCATGTGCTTCAGGATGACGGACTTGCCGCCACCGGACTTGCCGATGATGACCATGGTCTCGCCACGGCGGATATCCAGGTTCACGTCCTCGAGCACGGTCTGCGGGCCGAAGGACTTCTTGAGCCCCTTCAGGCGGATGGCGATATCATTTGGGTCTATCTTTACGTTAGGCATAGTCTCACCTGCAATAAACTAGAAGAACATGATGGCGTCAAGTATAAAGTCCGAGATTAGGATCATGAGGCAGCTCGACACGACGACGTTCATTGTGGCAAGCCCCACGCCACGCGCGCCGGGCTTGGCGTTGATCCCGTGATAGTAACCGAGAACGAAAATCAGCACACCGAACACGAGCGACTTGATCATGCCTGACCAGAGGTCCATGGAATCGAACAGGTACTGCATGCCGGTGGTATAGGTATACGTGGTGATGTCGAGGCCGAGTACGCATACGATCCAGCCGCCGATAAGGGCCAGCGCGTTCGAGATGGCGGTAAGGCATGGGATCATCGTCATGAAGGCAATAAAGCGAGGGAGGGCGAGATAGCGGTAGGGTTCGAGCCCGAGCACCGTATAGGCGGCGAGTTCCTCCTTCTCCTTCATGCTCCCGAGTTCTGCGGCGACGGCACTGCCCACGCGGCCCGAAAGCACGATGGCCGTGAGCAGGGGGCCAAGTTCGATAAGCACCATCTTGCAGGCGGCTGTTCCGACGAACTTGTCGGCCACCAGGTTCTGGAACTCGAACTCGGCGCACACGGTCGCCACCATGCCCGTGAATATGGAGGTCACGAACAGGAGCGGGAGGCTCGATACGCCGATGGAGATCATCTGCTTGACGATGAGGTCGGGATTCTTGAAAACATGCGGCATCTGCTTGAGGGTCAGTAGCAGGATACAGAGGACTTCGCCGATACTCGAAATCCCGTCGACAATGACGTGCCCGATCCATGCTACTGGTTTAAGCAGAATAGACATTACTGGTAGTCTCCGAATGAGTAGCCGCTGGCCTGCGGGTCGTCGCTGTAACTATATTCGCTATCGCCGGCACCACCGTCGCCTTCTTCGTTAGTGGCGTCGTAGAACGTGGTGTATTCGGGGACGAACGAGAGATCGATGTCCCTGACCGAACCGTTACGGTGCTTGGCGACGATGAGTTCTGCCTTGTACTTGTCTTCGTCCTTGTGGGTGCGCACGAACTGGCGTTCCACGAACCAGACCATGTCGGCGTCCTGTTCGATAGAACCCGATTCACGGAGGTCACTGAGCTGGGGCCTTTCGCGCCCCTTCTCTTCGACCTTACGGCTGAGCTGTGCGAGCGCGATGACGGGAATCTGCAGTTCCTTGGCCAGGATCTTGAGACCGCGGGAAATGGCGCCGATAGCGACCGCACGGTTTTCTTCGCCGCCGGTTTTCATCAACTGCAGGTAGTCGATGATGAGCATGTCGAGGTTGCCCTTGCGCTTCAAGTCGCGGGCCTTGCTCATGAGTTCCATGATGCCGAGGTCGGCATTGTCGTCCACATAGAGCGGAGCCTGGTTGATGGGGGCGACCGTCGCGATGAGCTTGCGCATTTCTTCGGGCGAAAGCTTGTTGTTGCGGAGCTTGCTCTGGTCGATCTGTGCCCTGGAGCAGAGCAGGCGCTGTGCGAGTTGCACGCCGTCCATTTCGAGGCTGAAGAACGCCACGTTCTTGTGGTAGTCGATAGCCGCGTTTGCTGCAATCGTGAGGGCAAACGAGGTCTTGCCGACGCCAGGGCGCGCTGCAAGGATAATCAGGTCGGAATTCTGGAGGCCGTTCGTGAGCTGGTCGAGTTCGGTGATTCCCGTTGGCACGCCCGTGATGCCGTCCTTGCGGTTGTTCAGGCGGTCGAGGAGCGGGGTCACGAAGTTCTCGATGGGCTTGAGCGAGTTTTTCACCTGCTTTTCGGCGATGGCGAAAACATCCCTTTCGGCAGCCTGCAGGACTTCGTCCGGGCTGTTGGAGGCGTCCATCGCCTTCTTGATGGTTTCCGACGACATCTTGATGAGCTTGCGGAGCACGTACTTGTTGCGCAGGTGCTGGAGGTTCCAGTCCACGTTTGCAGACGATGCGACGCTTTCCATCATTTCGAAAATGTATTCGCGCCCGCCAGCCTGGGGGAGCTTGCCCGCCTTCTCGAGTTCGGCAGGCAGGGTGAGCATGTCGATGGGGGTTCCCTGGCTGTACAGGTTCTTCATGGCATGCCAGATTAGCTGGTGACGTTCCAGGTAGAAAAACTCGTCTTCGGAAACCACCTCGATGACGGGGGCGATTACATTCGGGTCACGGAGAATGCCACCCAGCAAATAGCGCTCGGCGTCGCAGTCCATCGGGACTTGGCGGCCTTCGAACTTATCGCTTTCTTTTGCAAATTCTGCCATTTCTGCTTCTTCTGTCGTCTTCTGTTATCGAATGATGCTAATGTGCTGAAATATAATTTTTGGTTTACGCCTTGAAGTAGGAACACTTGGGAATATGGACTTTCCAGGTGACCCACTTGAGCTGTTTGTCCTTGGACATTTCGACCGCGTCGACAAGAGCGCACGTCTTGACGCCCGAAAACTCGAGATCCGTTCCGGCGAGGTCGTTGAAGTTCTTTCCCTTGCCGAATACCTGGTGGAACAGGGGCTCACCGAAGGTGGCCATGACCTGCGGGGCAATGAAGGAGAGTTCCTTTGTGAGCATCTTGCGGAGGGCCGTTTCGAGCAGGGCAGGGATGTTCTTGGCGACAGCGCTCTTGTAGAAGTAGCTGACCCCGATTTCGCCTGCGGAAATGTTCAGGTTCGCAAAGAGCCTTACGAGCATGGCGCCCGGTTCCGACGAGAAGAAGTCGGCCGTATCGGGAAGCGGGCGCGGCATCAGGAGCAAAAGTTTCGGATTCGTGGGGCCTGCGTAGCGGGCGAGGTTGCCTGCATTTGCGTAGACGGCTTCGCCCTGGATGGCTTCGTAGAAGGCGTCCAGGGATTCCGCGGATTCGAATGCGGCTGCGGTCTTCTTGACGGCAGGGCGTGCGGCGGGCATCGCCACTGCGGGCATAATAGGAGGTTCCGGTGCAGGTGCTGCCGGTGCGGTATGCACGGGCTGCGGTGCGGGTTGCGGGTGTGCCGGTATAGCAGGCCTTGGTACAGGGGCGCTGGCTGCGCGCTGGGGCTTCTGGAGCGTCCAGGGCTCGTCGAGGTACACGTCGGAAAGGCCCATGTCTATCTGGCCTTGCAGGTAGTTCTGCAATTCGCTAAAGTCAAACTCTTCAGGCATCTGTCTCTCCGCGGCTCTCTTGTAGTTCGTTCAAGGCAAATTCAACAATCTCAGTGGCGAGGTCGACCTTGCCGCCCAATTTCATTTCGGGGATCTCGGTACCCGGACGGATGAGGGTGTAGCGCACGTCGTCATGGCCGAAACCGCTGCCGCTTGCGACGGGGGCGTTCAGCAGGAGCGCGTCGGCACCGCTCTTCGTGAGTTTTTCTGCAGCGTGTTCCTTGAAGTGGTCGGTCTCGAGGGCAAAACCTACGATGACCTGGCGCTTGTCTTCGTTACCGCTGGCAGTGCGGGCGGCGGTGCAGTCGCGCAGTATGTTCGGATTGGGCACGAGTTCTATGGAAAGCTGGCTCCTGCTGTCCTTGATTTTTTCGGCGGCGGCGGTTTTCGGACGGTAGTCCGCGACAGCCGCGCAGTGGACAATGACATCGGCAGAGGGCTGTCGGGCCATGACGGCGTCGTGCATTTCCTGGGCGCTGCGTACGCGCGTCACATGGATGCCATCCGCGAATTTTGCTTCCATCGGGCCTGCGACGACTTCGACCTCGAAGCCGTTCGCGTAGAATACGGAAGCGAGCGCGACGGCTGTCTTGCCGCTGCTGCGGTTGCTGATGTAGCGGACCGGGTCAATCGCTTCTTCGGTGCGGCCCGCGGTCAGGAGCAACTTCTTGCCGTGTCCGGGGAGGGTTTCGTCCAGAGTCGGGTCGATGTCCTGTGCGACAGGGAATGCCGGCGGTTCGGGGGCGTTGCGGGGATGCCCCCCGCTAGAAGGGGTAGCGGAAGACGCGCGAGCGGCTGCAGCGAGGGGAGAGCCCTCCCCTTCCAAAAATTCAACAATCTCTGCCGGTTCCATCAGGCGGCCTTGCCCCACTTCACCGCAGGCGAGTACCCCCGCAGGCGATTCAAGAACGGTTGTGCCTTCGAAGCTGCGCAGGACTTCGAGGTTGCGTTTGACGGCGGGGCTGTTGTACATCGCGACGTTCATCGCAGGGGCAATGACGCGCGGGCACGTGCAACTCATGAAGCAGAGGCTCACCGGGTCGTCAGCGATGCCGCAGGCGAACTTGCCGATGGCATTTGCCGTCGCGGGTACCACCAGGTAGAGGTCGGCCCAATGCGGAAAATCAATATGCTGGAAGGGGCGCGCCTCGACGGCTCCGCTCTTGAGGTAGACGGGGCACTTGCTGAGGCTTGCAAAAGTTAACGGCGCCACGAATTCGGTGGCGGCATCGGTCATGCATACGCGTACCGTGGCTCCCTTCTTCTGCAACAGGCGCAAGAGTTCGCAACTCTTGTAGGCGGCGATTCCGCCCGAAACGCCAAGGAGGATCTTCTTTCCAGCTAGTTCCATATAATGCAAGATAGAAAAAGGCCGGCATGGCCGGCCCTTTCAGGGAAATATTTCTTGCAAGCAAGCGGTTAATTTCTAGCGCAGCGAATCGGAAGTGCAATATCCTTCTTGTATTTTGTGAAGACGGCGTCTTTCCTTTCGCACGAGAACTGGACGCCGTAACCCTTGTCGGCCTCCTGGAACGGAGTCGATGCGGTCCAGTATTCCGCCATGCCACCGTAGTTCTGGACATGCTCGTAGCCGTAGTAATCCATGTATTCCATGTGGCCACCAAGATCTGCGGTAAAATCAAACGAGTTCAGGCCGCGAATGCCTCCATGGCCGTACCACTGTCCGTAGCATTCCATTCTTTCCCTGAGAACCCACGATGCATTTTCGAGGCCGCCAATAAGAATGAACAAGCCTTCCCATTCTTCGATTGTCGGCAGGTGCCAGCCTCTGGGGCAAATGCCTCTCAGCGTTTCGGGGAGATTGCAGTCGACCGAATCATGGCAGTTGATATCGCTGTTCTCGTAAGTGTAAATGGAATCGATGGCTGCCGCCCACTTGTAGTAGCGGCCACCGGTTTCACAGCTGTCCTTGCACCAGAAATTGTTCTGCAGGCTGGGGGTCTGGACGCTATCGATGTACCTGAGGTCTTCGGCCATCCACTTCTTGTTACCGATGGTAACATAGTAATACAGCGAACTGTCGCGCACATCGCAGAAGCTAGTCGAGGGATTAAAGGGAATGCCGCCGCAAAGAGGATATTCCTGTTCGTTCTGGAGGGAGACATCGAGTGTGTCTCCGCTGCATACGAATTTGACCCCATTCCTGGTTTTAGCAACGGTGCAACCGCTGCCGTCATCGCCCTTTTCGCCCTTTTCACCCTTCAGCGAAGCGAGCCATTCTTCTTCTGTTCCTGTGAAACCGGCTGCAACAGCCTGTTCGTAGGCCGACTTGCCATCAGCACCGTCGTCGCCCTTTTCGCCGTCGTCACCCTTGTCGCCATCATCGCCCTTTGCTCCCTTGGCGCCATCGTCGCCTTTATCGCCCTTGTCTCCCTTGTCGCCTTTTTCGCCGTCATCACCCTTGTCGCCCTTATCGCCCTTTTCTCCCTTTTTGCCGTCAAGGCCCTTCACTCTTGTCCATTCGCCTTCGTAGCAGTAGTAGAGCATTGCGGAATCCGCCACGAACACCATGTCGCCGGCGTTATCCTTGGAGCAGTCGCCAAGTTTCTTGAACGTGGCTACCGACTCTACGCCTTTTGTTTCCGTAATGTTGTCGCCGCAAGCGGCGAGACAAAACATGGAAGTGACGATTCCTGCTGCGAAAACTCCCCAGCATTGCTTGCTTTTCCCGACCATCGATTTCTCCTTGTATTGTAGAAATAGGAATGCTAATTTGTTCCGAATGGATAAAATGTAACGAATAATTTATATAAATAGCAGTAATTTGTCGATAAAAAATAGAACGAAAAATCCCGTGGTTTTACCCACGGGACTTTTAATGCTGCAAGTGATTGCCGCACTCCTTACGGAGTGCACAACGGCAACTTACTTGGCTTCTTCAGCGGCAGCTTCTTCGGCCGGCTTTTCAGCAGCCTTCTTCTTGGTTGCCTTCTTCTTCGGAGCGGTAGCTTCGCCAATCGTCGTGCCCGATTCACCCGGCTTGTGGGAGTCCATCCAAGCCTTGAGTTCAGCGGATTCGCGGTTCTTGAAGTAGTCCACCACGGAGAGGTAGATCTTGCGGTTGTTCTGGTCGATCTCGGTCACAACAGCCGGAACTTCGTCGCCAACCTTGAATGCATCGGCCGGAACCTTGATGTATTCAGCGGTGAGCTTGGAGACCGGGATGAAGCCTTCGATACCGTCGTTGAGTTCAACGACGACGCCGCGGTCGAGCATACGGACGATCTTGCCCTTCACTTCGGCATCAACCGGGTACGTGGTTTCGATAGAATCCCACGGGTCTTCGGTGAGGTGCTTCATGGAGAGGGAAATGCGGCGCTTTTCCTTATCGACAGCGAGCACGACGCATTCGACCTTGTCACCCTTCTTGACCATTTCGTTCGGGTGGGTAATCTTCTTGGTCCAGGACATGTCGGAGACGTGGATGAGGCCATCAACACCTTCCTTGATTTCGACGAATGCGCCGAAGGAAGCGATGTTGCGGATTTCGCCAACCACGCGGGCACCCGGGGGAAGTTCGGTTTCGATGGAATCCCACGGATCGCTTTCGAGCTGCTTCATGCCGAGAGAGATGCGTTCGGCATCTTCTTCAACCTTGAGCACAACGGCTTCCACTTCCTGACCCACAGAGAGGATCTTGGAGGGGTGCTTGCCGTGCTGGGTCCAGGACATTTCGGAAACGTGGATGAGGCCTTCGACGCCAGAATCCAGTTCGACGAATGCACCGTAATCGGTGATGGAAACGACCTTGCCCTTGACGATAGCGCCTTCGGGGTAGCGTTCGGCGATGTCCTTCCACGGATGCGGCTTGAGCTGCTTCATGCCGAGAGAAATGCGTTCCTTCTTGTCGTTGAAGTCGAGCACCATGACTTCGACTTCCTGGCCGAGCTGGACCATTTCGGTCGGGTGGTTGATGCGCTTGTAGCTCATGTCGGTGATGTGGAGGAGGCCGTCTACGCCGCCGAGGTCAATGAACGCACCGAAGTCGGTGATGTTCTTGACGAGGCCCTTGCGGACCTGGCCCTTCTCGAGAGTTTCGAGAACGTCGCCACGCTGCTTGTTGCGTTCTTCTTCGAGAACGACGCGGCGAGACACGACGATGTTGCGGCGAGCCTTGTTGACCTTGATGACCTTGAGGTCGAATTCCTGACCGATGAGGGCGTTGATATCCGGGATCTGACGGAGGTCGATCTGGGAGCCCGGGAGGAAGGCGTCGATGCCGAACAGGTCGACAACCACACCGCCCTTGATACGCTTGGTGAGCGTGCCGCGCACGACTTCGTTGTTTTCGAATGCAGCGTGGATGCGATCCCACACGCGCACGAAGTCGGCCTTCTGCTTCGAAAGGATGAGACGGCCGTCTTCATCTTCGAGCTTTTCGACAAACACTTCGATTTCAGAACCGATTTCGAGAGAGTCAGATTCCTTGAACTCAGCGCGGTCGATAACACCTTCGCTCTTGTAGTTCACGTCGATCAGGACTTCCTGGTCGTTGACCTGGCTGATCTTGCCCATGACGAGCTTGCCCTGTTCGAGGCAGCCCATGCCGGCATACACGTCGGCGTTCTGCTTGCGGAAGTCCGGGGAGCATTCACCCTGGGCGGCAAGGATTTCGGCGAGATCTTCAGCGGTTCCGAATTTGAGATTTTGAGACATATTGTTTAGATTGGGTTGTGGAACAAAGGATTCAGGCTACGCCACTACACCTACGTAGTCAAGAATCTTTTGGACCTGTTGTTGGATTGAGATGTGTGTAGTGTCAATTTCTATAGCGTCGTCCGCCTTCTTTAACGGGGCGTTCGCGCGGGAAGAATCCAGACGGTCGCGTTCGACCAGGTTTTCGAGGACTTCTTCCAGGGTAACTTTTTCGCCTTTTTCAAGGAGTTCCTTGTAGCGGCGTTCAGCGCGGACTTTCACGTCCGTCACCATGAAGAACTTGTACTTTGCGTCGGGGAACACGACGGTGCCGATGTCGCGGCCATCCAGGATGCAGCTCTGCCTCTTGCCGATTTCGCGCTGTTGCGCCGTCATGGCGGCACGGACGGAGGGGAGGGCGCAGTAGATGCTCACGTTGCTCGACACCTTCATCCCGCGGATTTCGCTTTCGCGGCACACGCCGTTGATGAGGATGTGGTTTTCGGAGTCGAACCCGAGGGTGAGGTTGGAGAGAAGTTCGTCCATCGCGGGGCCTTCTTCGGCCGGCAGTCCCTTGTCGAGGGCGGCGAGTGTCACCGCGCGGTACATGGCGCCCGTGTCGAGGTAGGTGATACCCAGGGTCTTGGCCACGATTTTCGCGGTCGTGCTCTTTCCGGTGCCGGAGCCGCCGTCAAGGGCTATGACAAAATTTTCAGAACTACTCATGAGTGGGCGCAAATATAGAATTATTTGCCCTAGTACTCAAGTTCGTAGAGGTAGACGGTGGCCGTATTTTCGCGGGTATCCCAGATTACAATCTGTGAACCGTCCTTGTAGAAATACACTTCCCAGTCGTTTTCGATGAAGTGGTAATAGCTCCCGTAGTCGTCGTATCCTAGGGAATACTGCCTTTCTGTGTAGTAGTAATTGTACCCGCCGTCTAGGTTGAGCGTGGCGAGGCCATCGGAATCAATCCGGAGCGAGGCCGTGTAGGCGGGGCTTATCGACTCCTCGTAGCTGCAGTCGTACAGCCCGAACGAATCGTAGCGACAGTCCTTTACGTAGTAGTAGCGGTACGAACGCGAAAACAGGGCGCCATCGGCTTCCGGCGAACTCGTGGTCCAGCCGTCACCGCATGCAGCCAGGAACAGAATGGTTCCGAACAGTATGGCCTTTATGAATTTCATGCTTTACCTAAAAAAATACCCCGACCGAGGCCGGGGAAAAAACTAGACGGTGCGAAGATTAGTCGGATTCGTAGTCACCGTTGAAAATCTTCTCTTCGGCTTCCTCGGTGTTCTCGTCATGGAACTCTTCGGGAGCCTGGAGGTCGCGCGTACTGCCGTACTTGCGCTTTTCTTCGTCGGTCAGCTTGTTGGTGAACACTTCGACCTGCTGTTCCTGCTCGGCTTCCTGTTCTTCTTCCTGGAGGATCTTCTGGCCTTCTTCCAGGCGCTGCTGGATGTGCTTCTTTTCCATTTCTTCGAGGTTCGTGCCGACCTTGGCCTGTTCCTCGGACATCACGTAGCGTTCGTTGGCTTCGTCCATGGCGGCCTTGATGCCGACGAGACGGCCACGGCCATCGACCTGGAGGCCGGCCTTACGCAGCGTGGAAAGCGGCAGGCGACGTGCGGCAATCTGGTACTCCTGCTTGAATTCGTAGCCGTCGGGGCTAATCTGGTTTGCTTCGTCGGGAGTTACGTAATCAAGGGCTTCCTGCCAGCGGGAACCCTGCACACAGGATGTAAAGCCGACAAGTGCGTTGTCCAGGGCCTCAGGATCGTCCGAAGTACCGGCACAACCGATAAGTGCGAATGCGGAGAATGCTAAACCCATCAAAATCTTTTTCATAGGGAGAAACCTCCTTAAAAAATTATCCCATTCCTAATATATAACAATTTTTTCAGAAATTATCTAAAAAAACGACTATTTTTATCGTAACTCTGTGCCATTATTGCAATTATGGCGTTTTTCCTATGGTACTTTTTCTATTTTCTCGCTCATTATGAGCGAAAACGCAGATATTTACCGCATTGGCACTCCGGATGGTCGTGAAATTATCCTTATTGGGACAGCCCACATATCGAAGGCGTCCAAGGAACTAGTGCGTGAAACCATCGAGGCGGAGAACCCCGATACGGTCTGTGTCGAACTTGACGAAGGACGTGCGAAATCCATCCAAGATCCGGACCGCTGGAAAAAGACCGACCTGAAGGAGGTCATCAAGAAGAAGCAGCTCGCAACACTGATTGCGAACCTCGTGCTTGGGTCGTACCAGAAGAGGATGGGTGAGCAGACCGGCGTGAAACCGGGTTCCGAACTCAAGGAGGCAGTCGATGTCTCTGGCGAGAAGAACATCCCGGTGGTACTGGCGGACCGCGATATCAAGATAACCCTCAAGCGCACGTGGGCGTGTACACCGTGGTACCGCAAGTTCAGCCTGCTGGGCGGGCTGTTCGCGAGCATTTTCGACAAGACGAAGATTAGCGAGGAGGAACTCGCGAAAATCAAGGAGCAGGACGCCCTCAGCTCCATGATGCAGGAATTCGGGAAGAGCTTCCCCGAGGTGAAGCAGGTGCTTATCGACGAACGAGACCAGTTCCTCGCAAGCAAGATCAGGAACGCTCCGGGCAAGAAGGTCGTGGCGGTCGTCGGTGCAGGCCACGTGAAGGGCATCGCCTCCGTCATTAGCGAGAACAAGGAACTCCCGAGCGAGGAATCTATCTCGGTTATCCCGAAGGGCGCTCCCATCTGGAAGATTATCGGGTGGGCCATCCCGCTCGCGATTGTCGCAAGCATTATTTTCGTGGGGTACAAGGCGGGCGTCGAGAAGGCGGGCGAACTGAGCCTGCAGTGGGCGATGCTTACGGGCGGCGGCGCCATGCTCGGTACGATTATTGCGGGCGGGCATCCGGTCACGATTCTTGTGGCTCTGCTGGTCGCTCCGTTTACGGGACTTACTCCGCTTATCGGGGTCGGGTTCTTTACGGCGCTAACGCAGGTGTACATGCGCCCGCCGCGAGTGTCCGAGATGGAAACGCTTTCCGACGACATCTGGCAGGTGAAGCGCTGGTGGAAGAACCGCGTGACCCGCGTAATCCTTTGCTTCCTGTGCCCTGGAATTCCGGCGATTATCGGGAAGATTCTTGCGATATTCCAGATATACCAGGCGTTCTAGAGCAAGTTCGTGTAGTCTAGACAAAACGGCAAAACTTTACTACATTATGCGAACCTTGGAGAGATGCCAGAGTGGTCGATTGGGCCGGTCTCGAAATCCGGAGACTGTCACAGGTCCGAGGGTTCGAATCCCTCTCTCTCCTTGAAACGAAAACGAGGCTGCAAAGCCTCGTTTTTGTTTCAATAGGCTAGTAGAACGAACCCTCGAAGAGGGCGTGTATATCCACCCTTGTTTTCGTAGGTGCTTATTTCTACATTTGGCGCCAAATCCAATCAAGCGGATCCAGACAGACTTCAGGTTTATGAGTGCGAGTGCGCTCCGGGGCTTTTCTTACGATAGTGCGGCATGGGCCGCAGATGAAGTTTACGGGTCCTGAAGGTGAACTATGTCGAAAGATACCGAAGAACGTATCCCTGAAGAGGGTATTGACCCGAAATCCAAAATTGCTCGCGAAGCGGGCGCGTTCCTAGATGCCATTGCCAGCGGTGCCGACGAAGACGAGGCTGACGAAGCCGCGTTTTTCGCGCTAAATCCGAATGGCGTTGTTGTTGACGAAGAAGGTGACGTGCTCAGGAAGGGCCCGAAATCCGCCATCGAGGTCGGCACGAAGGTCGAATTTGAAGAAGGCGAAGTCGAACAGGAAGATGTTGAAGAGGATCCCGCCGAAGAAAACGACAAGGAATACGCCGAGTCGAAGAAGGACTGTGCAGAAAGTGCCGAAGCGGAGGTGCCTGCAGAGGTGCAGTCCGAAGAACCTGTAGAAGCGGGTGCCGATGTCACTGCCGACGACGCTTCGGCGAACTCGGCGGCCTTGGATTCCGAAGAAGGTGCCGATGAACCGCTCGTCACGTTCGACGACCTGGGACTTATTCCCGAGGTGCTCGAGGCGGTGAAGAAGGCGGGCTACGAGACTCCGTCCCCGATTCAGGCGAAGGCGATTCCGGCCCTGCTACAGGGGGCGAACCTGCTCGGTACGGCGCAGACAGGTACGGGAAAGACGGCCGCGTTCTCGCTGCCGCTCCTTTCCAGGCTGCAGTTCAACGGGCATGAGACATCAATGCTCGTGCTGACGCCGACTCGCGAACTTGCCATTCAGGTGGCCGAAGCGATCCAGCAGTATGCGGTCAAGATGCCGAAGGTCCACGTGGTTCCGGTTTACGGCGGGCAGGACATCGCCATCCAGATGCGTGCGCTCAAGCGCCAGGCGAACATCATCGTCGCTACTCCGGGCCGCCTTATCGACCATATCAAGCGCGGTTCCATCGTGCTCTCCGGCGTGAAGGCCATCGTGCTTGACGAAGCCGATGAAATGCTCGACATGGGATTCATGGAAGACGTGGAAACCATCCTGAAGGAAATTCCGGCGGATGCCCAGCGCGCCCTTTTCAGTGCGACCATGCCGGCCGACGTGAAGAAGATTATTGACCAGCACCTCGGTGAATACGAGGAAGCCCGTATCGAGGGCAAGACGACGACGGTAGAAAATATCCGTCAGCGTTTCTTGCTGGTTAAAAGCGAGTACAAGATCGAGGCCTTGGCTCGCGTGCTCGAAGGAGAAGATTTTGACGGCGTGCTGATATTCGTGCGTACCAAGCAGAATACCACCGAAGTTGCCGAGAAGCTCGAAAGCCGCGGGTTCAATGTGGCCCCGCTCAACGGCGACCTTGCGCAGTCCATGCGCGAACGCACCATCAATCGTCTCAAGATGGGCAAACTCGATATCGTCGTCGCGACGGATGTTGCCGCCCGCGGTATCGACGTGGACCGCATCTCGCTGGTGGTGAACTACGACATTCCCTACGATACGGAATCGTACGTACACCGTATTGGCCGTACGGGCCGTGCCGGCAGGAGCGGAAACGCTATCTTGTTCATTACCCCGCGTGAACGCCGCCTGCTGAAGACCATCGAGAAGGCTACTCGCCAGCCTATCGAAGCAATGGCGATGCCGACTTCCGAACAAATTAGCGAAAAGCGCGTTACGGCTTTCAAGAACAAGGTCAAGAGCGTCGTGAGCTACGGCGAACTCGACAAGTTCAAGGCCCTTGTCCGTGCGATGGTCGAAGAAGGCTGCAACATGGAAAACGGCGTGGTGCTTGAAGACGGCTCCGTGCGCGAAATGACTGCCGAAGACGTCGCTGCGGCAGTCATCAAGATGTACCAGAAAAAGCAGCCGCTGTTCCCGGAACTTGCCCCGCTCGATACGCCGAAGGAAAGGCGCGAGAAGAAGTTGGGCGGCAGGGATTTCCTCGGTCGTGACGAAAAGTCCGGAGGCGAATTCACCGGTGAAGAAAGGAGCCGCTTGCGCAAGGAACGCAAGGAAGGCAGCAACGGTGTGGAAGAAGGGTTCCTGCGCTACTACATGGGCGTAGGCCGAATGGACCGCGTGACCCCGAAGGATATCGTGGGCGCCATCGCCGGCGAAGGCAACATCAGCAGCAGCAACATCGGGCGCATCAAACTCTTCGACAGGTTCAGTACCGTCGAATTGCCCGAGACGCTCCCGCAGGAAGTTCTTGACATTCTCTCCGGGATGACAATCCGCGGGAACGATTCCAAGTTCCGTCTGATGACTGACGAACCGCCCGCAGGCCCGCGCGAAAGCAGGGAAGGCCGCCGCGGGTTCCATCGCGATCGCAAGTTTGAAGGCGGCAAGCCTTTCGAGAACCGCAAGGCGCGTCGCGAAAAGATGTTCGGCGACCGCAAGTTCCACAAGGACCGCGAAGACCGTCCGTTCCGCAAGGACCACGATGAGCGCAGTTTCGGCGACAAGCCCTTCCGCAAGACAAGGCGATTCGGCAGAGTGTAATCCTTTTTCGGGACAAATCCCCCCAATACCCTAAAACAGCTTGTTTCGGATCGCGGAACGGAGCCGAAGGGGCGTACGCAAGCAAATTGCGACACCTTCCTTGAAATAGAGGTTTATTGTATATTACAATAAAAAAGGTGGGATGTTATGAAATTTCCTTATTTGATTCCGTTCGGGATTGCGTCTGCAATGCTAATCGCCTGCGGCGACGATTCCGGCGTTACCGTACCCGAAGGCGTTCCTGGCGAAGGCTCCGTTGATAGTTCCAGCAGCATCATGCCAGGCGATATTACGTCGTCGACTAACCTGGATCCGTTTGACACGTCGCTTGTCAAAACGCCACCTGATCTTATTGAATCATCCAGTTCCAACGTCTTACCCGTAAGCAGCGCGAACATCACTCCCGGTGGCAACGGAGAAAGTGCCGACACCGAAGAAGATGACGTGGTTGCACTCGATGGTTCCGAGACGACCATCATATTCAACGCCACCGACGCAACTGTTACCAATGACAACGGATGTCTCGAGAAGGCGGCAAATGCAATTACGGTCAAGTGCTCCGGCAACTACTACCTGCAGGGTGAGGCAAGTAATTACCAGGTTATCGTAAGTACCGCTACGACCGACACCGGCAAGGTAGACCTCTTCTTGAACGGTGTCTCGCTCAAGAGCAGCGACGCTCCCATCTACGTGCAGAACGCCGAGAAGGCGGAACTCCACCTGGTAAAGGGCACCACGAACTCGCTCGAAGACGGTTCGACCCGCACACAGGTACATACCTATAACGGCAAGGCCGATACCGCGAAGGCGGTCATCTACGCAAAAGACGACCTGAGCATCAAGGGTAGCGGCAGTCTCACCGTGAAGGCAAACTACAACAACGGCATCCACACGAGCAACGACCTCAAGATCAAGAAGAGCACCGGTACGCTGAATGTTACCGCGCAGAACTGCGGCATCAAGGGCAAGGCCTCGCTCACCATCAACGGCGGAAACATCACCGTCAACGCCAGCGGAGACGGCATCAAGAGCGACGAGGACGACGTCACTAAGCTTGCCGAAGGCAAGGGCCTTGTGAAGATTGCGGGCGGCACCATTACCATCACGTCGGCATTCGATGGCATCAGTGCAAGCAACACTGTGCAGGTGACCAAGGGTGAAACTACCGACGAGCCGACCATCAAGATTACGGCGGGTGGTGGCCAGACCTGCCTCGGCAACAGCACCGGTGGCCAAGGCGGCCGCGGCGGCATGGGCGGTGGATTCCCCGGAGGCGGATTCGGCGGAGGCAACTCCTGCTCTCCCGACTCCAGCATGAAGGGCATCAAGGCCGACTCGAATATCGTCATCGAAGCAGGCAAGATTGACATCGACAGCCACGACGACGGCATCCACAGCGATGGCAACCTTACCGTGAACGGCGGCTTCGCGAGCGTGAAGACAGATGATGATGGCTTGCTCTCCGAAAAGGCATTGACCATCAAGGGCGGCACCGTGGAAGTCACGATGGCTTACGAAGGCATGGAAGGTGCCGAGATGAATTTCGAAGGCGGCGTCACGAGCGTCGTGACCACCAACGACGGCTGGAACGCGGCCGGCGGAACGAGCACCTCTACCGGCGGCAACCAGGGCGGCTGGGGCGGAGGATTCGGCAGCAGCGACGGGAGCAAGGCCAAGGTGACCGGCGGTTTCCATTACATCTACGTGGGCACGGGCGACACCGACGGACTCGACAGCAACGGCGACATCGACATATCCGGAGGAGTCGTCGTCATCGAATGCCGCATGAACGGCGGCATGGGAGGCATGGTCGACTCCGACGGTTCCACGAGCATCACGGGCGGCAAGCTTCTTGGCTTCGGCACGAACAATTCCGAAGAAGGCACGCAGTACAGCGTGAACTTTACCGCCGACAACTACTACGGCACATCGGATATCGCGTTCAAGCCGAGCTTCAGCGGAAGCAAGATGGTATCGAACGTGGGTCAGCCCCGCGTGGTGAACAGCGTCGACGGCATGCAGAAGCAGTGTTTTGGAAGCAGTACCACGAACTGCGTGTACTATAAGTAAGGCGAGTTTTGGCGACAGACCTTTTACGAGAAACGCTGCCATAGGGCGGCGTTTTTTCATGCGCCGGAAAAACGCAACATCTGTTTTTATTAAATTGAGCCGCAGAATTTGATAATCAACATGAAGCAACTTGTAAAGAAGACCGTTCTCGATAACGGCATTACCATTCTAACCGACTACATGCCGCACGCATATTCCGTCGCGATGGGGGTGTGGATCCCGCGCGGGTCCCGCCACGAGGCGAAGGACGAATACGGACTGAGCCATTTCTATGAGCACCTTGTTTTCAAGGGAACCGAGAACCGCACGGCTCTCGAGATAGCTCGCTCCATCGAGGACAAGGGCGGGAACCTGGAAGCCTACACCACGAGGCAGGAAACCGGGTTCTACGCGCAGATTGAACGTAGCCACCTTCCGCTCGCCGTCGACGTGATTGCCGACATGCTCATGCACCCTCGCATGGACAAGAAGGAGATGGAAAAGGAACGCCGCGTTATCATCGAGGAAATTCACAGCTACGACGATATTCCCGAAGAAATCGTGGGCGACGTGTTCAACGCCATCCACTTCAAGGGTTGCGGCATTGCGCATTCCATCACCGGCAATATCAAGCAGGTGAAATCGCTTACGCACAAGCAGATGCTCAAGTACAGGGAGCAGGTCACGAGCGAAATCCCGCTTCTCATCTGTGCCTCGGGGAAGGTGGACCACGAGGAACTCGTGCAACTTTGTGCGGAAAAGTTCGCGCAGAAAAAATGCTCCGGCGTGTTGCCCGCAGACACCTACAGGGCACACAACAGCGTGAAGGTCGTGCAGAAGCAGGACATCGCGCAGTCGAACCTCTTCTGGGGTCTGAGTTTTGACCGCAACCTGATGGACGAGCGCGGGCGCTGCGCCCTCTCGCTCTTCAACGTCGCGATGGGAGCCGGCATGGCAAGCCGCCTCTTCCAGAAGATTCGTGAAGACAAGGGACTTGCTTACTCCGTGTATTCCACTGCGGACATCTACCGCGACTGCACCGACTGGGGTGTATCGCTTGCGACCGAGCCGCACCAGCTGAATACTGCCCTCGAGCTTTCGTTGAACGAGACCCGCAACTTCCTGAAGCGCGGGTTCAACAAGGGCGAATTCGAACGCACCAAGACGAACATTCTGGGCGGGATGTACCTCGGTGCCGATAGCCCCGAGAAGCGCGTGGTCCGCATGGCGGAACAGATGCTGCACCTCGGGGAATTCCACACGATGGAACACTCTGAAAAGATTATCCGCACCATGACCGAAGACGAAGTCGTCGCGACTACGAATAAACTATTCAATGCAGCGAAATTCTCGGCCGCAGTCATCGAACCCGCCGGCCGCAAGAAGACCGAACTGCCGGTTGACTTCTTCTAAAAAACGCCCCACTCGCAAGGAGCCGTGAGCAGCAAGCGACTAGTATTAACTAGTCGTGGCTGCGAGAGCGAGTGAGAAACCGGAAGTTCAGCACCATAGACGCCGAACGAGCGATATATAAAAAGTCCCCCGCCGTTTTACCGGCAGGGGACAATTTCTCGCGTTTTCGCTAAGTCAGCTAATTAGGCAGCCTTCACGACTTCGACGACCTTGGCGAATGCTTCAGGATCGGCGACGGCCATATCAGCAAGAACCTTGCGGTTCATCTGGATACCGGCCTTGGAAAGCTTGTAAATGAACTGGCTGTAGCTGATGCCGTGTTCACGGACGGCGGCATTGAGGCGGACGATCCACAGGGAGCGGAACGTGCCCTTCTTGTCACGGCGGTGAGCATAGGCATACTGACCAGCATGGGCGACTGCGTCGATGGCAAGGCGAAGGTTCGACTTGCGACGGCCGTAGAAGCCCTTGGCGGCCTTGAGGATTTTTTTGCGGCGTTCGCGGGAAGGAACTCTGGTTTTAGCGCGTGGCATTCTTACTCTCCTTATGCTACTACAAGCAGACGCTTGACGTGATAGGTGTCGACCTTCTTGACGAGAGCGCCCTTACGAAGGTTGCGCTTACGCTTGGTGGTCATCTTGGCTTGAATGTGGCGCATACCAGCGCGCTTGAACTTGACATGGCCGGAACCAGTCAGGCGGAAGCGCTTCTTAGCACCGCTGTGTGTTTTCATTTTAGGCATTTTTACCTCGTTAGGTTAATGTTAAGCCTCACCTGCTGCCATGGGCTCGGTTGCGGGCTTCGGTGCCTGGTCCTGCTTTTTGGCAGAACCTGCACCACGTTTAGGACCGTAGATAGAAAGCATAGTGTTGCCTTCGACCCTAGAGTCCATTTCCAAATCGCCAAACGGAGCCAAGTCTTCCTTGGCGCGTTCCATCAGGCGCTTGCCGTAGTCCATGTGCGCCATCTCGCGCCCACGGAACTGCATGATAAGCTTCACCTTCATACCGTCCTGCAAGAACTCGCCGGCCTGCTTGATCCTGTACTGGTAGTCGTTCTCGGCAGTCTTCGGGTGCATCTTGATTTCTTTCAGCTTCACCACGTGCTGCTTGGCCTTGGCGGCCTTGGCCTTCTTGACCTGCTCGAACTTGTACTTGCCGTAGTTGATGATGCGGCATACAGGCGGTTTTGCATTCGGAGACACTTCCACCAGGTCCAGTCCGGCGTCCTTTGCCATCTGCAATGCCTTGCTCGTCTCGATAATAATGGCCTCGCCATCTTCCTTCACGAGACGAATCGGGGAGATATGGATATCTTCGTTGGTACGGGTCCCATCGCTGGGACGGTTGGGCATGCGACGATCGCGCGGATTAGGGAACAAGTATACTCCTTGGGTATGATTGTTAATGTGGGCGAAAATTTAGCAAGTTTTAAAAAATTTTCCAATAGTTTTCGCCTGACCCCTTTATAAAATGGCCCTTTTTTAGTACATTTGGGCTAAATTGCGGCGGTAGCTCAATGGTAGAGCCTTAGCCTTCCAAGCTAATGGTTGCCGGTTCGATCCCGGTCCGCCGCTCTAGGACCCCTCTCAGAGGGGTCCTTTTTTTGCATTTACTTCTCAAAGAGGGCTCTTTTTACAACTAATTACCTTTAAGAATTTGTATTACTCCCCTATTATGAGGGGTGTTTACTTCCTTCGAGTCCCTGCTCATCGTATCTCGATTGTCATTTTCAAATATTACGGCTCTTAGAGTTTTATTTTCACGCCCAACGACGCAAGAGCATCTCTGATGTTTTTTCACCTCTTCCTGGGGTGGCATTTTAAGTTCCACCGCATCAAACATGTCTTGGGATAATTTTGTCAAATCACCAAAATTCGAACCAATCTCACCCGACACAGCAAAGCTAAAATAAGTAAAACCGAATTTTTTTGCAGCCTGCACCAAGGGCCTGTAAGAACGAATTTTTTGGAGAAAAACATCTCTATCTTCCTCCGACTCCACACCGAGCAAAACATCATTCGTATCGGCACGGTATTCGCCCTGCTTGCGGAATTCAACCAGATTCCAAGCAACTTCATCAAGTGCAGACAAAGGAGCAACAACGCCACCTTTTCCACGATACTTAAAACTTTTTTTCGGCGGAGGATTTTTTCCGCCTTCGCCAAGGCCTACGGCCGTATACATCTTATGGCTCTTATCGGTAATTACGGTATCGAGCGTTCCATTCTTTTCGGAGTACAGCGCCCACATGATGCGGCCAGGGTCGTCCTCGCTTTCGCGATGGAGCGTCACGTAACGGGTTCCATACTGGTCGGTCATCGTCGTATAGAAAATATTGGGAGAAAAACCGCCCTTGGCACCGATGAACATAAAATCCTTCGTAATCACTACAGACAGATCAAGGGTATGGCAATCCGCCCAAGAAAGAACCGAGCAGGCCAAAGTCAAAAACAACGCCCAGAATTTCATGATTTCATCTTCCTTCAACGCAATATTAAACGAGAAATTCCTCGTTACAAGATAAAAAAATGCGGACGAACATTCCCTACTTTGCAACGATTTTTAAAATCCTCTTTATTAAGGCAACTAACAAGGAGCTAGATTCGTACAAATAATGTTTTTTTTCGTGTTTTTTGTCACCTGTGCGAAGCCTATATAATTGTTTACACTCGTTTTTGCGACTCTTAATTTAAATTTGGGAATATGAAGAAGAACCCTTTTATCAAGAAATTCCCCGCCATGGCCGTTCTCGGTGCCGTGGCTTTCTCTGTACCCTCCTTTGCTGAGAACGTCTTCTATTTCAACGAGGCGGGTTACGATTCTGATCAGCCTATTTCCATCGTGGTCCGCAGCACCGACAACCTCGAAGGGGCCTCGTGGACCCTCTGGTATGATCCGGATGGCGACATGACTGGGGCTTCCGTTGCTTCTGGCAAGTTCGACAAGGGCGAAGATCCGGACAATTGGGCTAAGAGCGGTAAGTACTACACCATTAAACTGGCGGACAAGCCTGCGTATTCGGGCAGCTTCCATGTGGAGGTGACTGCGGGTAGCCCGTCGAGCTCGCAGAAGTTCTTTATCGGCGACAAGGCTCTCGCGCAAAAGACGCTCGGTATGGTTCTCGACTATTTCTACGATGACCGTGCGGTGAACGAAAATATCGTGAGGGAAGACAAGAACTTGCCTGTGTACGGGAGCGGTGCCACGCGTGATGTCCACGGCGGCTGGTACGATGCCAGCGGCGACGTGAGCAAGTACCTTTCGCACCTTTCCTATGCGAACTACCTGAACCCGCAGCAGATTCCGCTGACGGTGTGGGCGCTTGCCTTTACGGCGGAACGTATTCCGACTCTGCTCAGTTCTACCTCTAGCAAGGCGAAAACCTCTGCTGAAGCAGCCTATGGTGCGGATTTCCTGGTGCGCATGCTCGACGACCAGGGATTCTTCTACATGACGGTGTTCGACAAGTGGGGTAACCCGATGGACAGGCGCGAACTCTGCGCGTTCAAGGGTTCCGACGGCATAAAGAGTGCCGATTACCAGACTGCATTCCGTGAAGGCGGTGGCATGGCGATTGCAGGCCTTGCGCGTGTGTCGAAACTCGGTGCGAAGGGAGACTACACCAGCGAACAGTATCTTGCCGCAGCCGAGAAGGCATTCGCTCACTTGTCCGAAAAGCAGGGTATCGGTAAGTCCTGTGCCTATTGCGACGATGGCAAGGAGAATATCATCGACGACTATACGGCTCTCCTTGCGGCGACTGAACTTTATGTGGCAACAGGGAAAAGGGATTACCGCATGGCAGCCCGTGACCGCGCTCAGAACCTTTCTAACCGCTTGAGCAGAGATGGCTATTTCTGGAGCGACGACGCGAAGACGCGCCCGTTCTGGCATGCGAGCGATGCGGGGCTTCCGCTGGTAGCTCTAGTCCGTTTCGCGGAAATTGAATCCGCGGTTAAAATGGCCGACGATAACAATGATCTAGATATCTGGGGATGCCCGGACTGCCTTAGTTGCGCTTGCCACAATATGCTTTTGATGGATGTCCTTAATGCTATTGAAAGGCATTACAACTGGTTGGTTTCTATTACGAACAAGGTTGAAAATCCGTTCGGCTATGCCCGCCAGACATACAAGACGAACAACGCTATCAAGGATGGCTTCTTTATTCCGCACGACAACGAGAGTGACTACTGGTGGCAGGGTGAGGACGCTCGTATTGCAAGCCTTGCCGCGGCTGCGGTATATGCCGACCGTGCTTTGAATGGGACTGTCGCTGATAGCGTGCAAAAATATGCTGCCGACCAGCTTGACTGGATTCTGGGTAAGAACCCGTATGCAACATGCATGATGAACGGTATTGGTAAGAAAAATCCTGAGGTGTACAACGGTCAGTCCGAGTACGATGCAACGCTCAAGGGCGGTATCGCGAACGGCATTACGGGCAAGAATACGGATGGCTCGGGGATTGCCTGGGACGACGACGGCGTTGCCTATGTGGGATTCTCTTCTTTGGAACCTTGGAACAACTGGCGTTGGATTGAACAGTGGCTTCCGCATAGCACCTGGTATCTGATGGCGCTTGCGACCCGCTACGACGAGAAGGCGGAAAAGATTCAGTTGCCCGTATCCATCAAGCGTACAGTTGCTGTTTCGACAGGCTTTGATGTGAAACTTGCTGGCCGTACACTTACGGTGAATGCGGCGAACGCGAAGTCGGCGGCTGTTACTGTAGTTGGGCTTGACGGTGCGAAGGTGACATCGGGTGCGCTCGTTGCCGGCTATGCTACGGTGGATCTTTCCTCGGTGAAGAGCGGCGCCTACCTAGTGAAGGTTGACGGCTTCGGCGCGAAGAAGGTGCTTGTCCGCTAGCAGGACGTGCAATAGGATGTGCTTGATGGGTAGATTTCGCTTGACTGCCGGAATGGCTGCTTTGTGCGTGCTATTGCCGGCGGCGGTGCTTGCGTCCCCGCTTGATCCTAGTGAACGCCGAGTTGTCATCAACGACGGCGATTCGCTTACGCTCCAGGACCTGGGCGACGAATACTACAGTGTCACGCGTACGGAGGACGGTTACCTCGTGGTTACCGACGAAAGGAATGTCTTCTACTACGCCGACGAAAATGGCAAGCCCTCGAAATACAAGGCTCGAAATTCTCATAAGCGCAGGAGTGCCGAAAGGGCTTTCTTGAACGGGCTCAACCGTGAAAAGGCTTTCAAGGCACACCGGTTGAATACGCCGAATCGTTTCGAAATTCCGGATGCGGAACGTAAGGAGGCTCGGGCAGCCTGGATACCTAAAGTGCTCCCGAAGTCGCACCATTCCAAAGGGAAACTGCGTTTCCCCGTTATCCTTGTGGCAGGGGAGGCTGACGGTAGGGAAAATCTCGATTCTGCGGGCATGTACGCGCGCCTGAGCGCAAAAAACTACAATGAGGATGGTTATCTGGGTTCTGCCAGGGATTACTTTGCCGACCAGTCGTCCGGTGCGTTTGTCCCGACCTTTGATGTATTCCTGGTAAGCGAGAGCGAACCGTTTATCGGATATATCGGGAACGAGGCGACCCTCATGAAAAGGGCTGTTATTTCAATGCTCGAAAAATATCCGTCGTTTGACGCGTCGCTATACGATCGTGACAACGATGGCGAAATCGATGCGTTCGGCGTGATGTATGCAGGGGACCGTTACAAGAGTGGTACAAAGCACCTGGGCGGATTCCAGACGACACTCAAAAAATACAAGTCGACGGTGGAAACGGCGGATGGAAAGATTTTCAATACCTGCTTTATCATCGATCAGGGCCCTAGCCATGTCGTGCAGTTGATTCACGAGTTCAGCCATACGATGGGCCTCAAGGACCACTACTGCGTGCGTTCTAGCGGTTGCTCGGCGAGCTATGCCGACAGCATCTACCAGGCCCCGGGGGCGCATGCTTGGGACGTGATGGCGACTGGCATGTACAGCGGTAGTTATCGCAAACCGCCCAACTACAATGCGTTCGAGAGGAATTTCATGGGGTGGCTCGATTATACAACGCTTGAGATTGATTCCCAAGTGAAAGCTGTTCCTCCGCTTGGCACGAATAATTTTGCATACTACGTGAGCGTAAACGATAACGAATGGTATGTTTTCGAGAACCGTCGGCAGGATAAGTGGGATGGCGGTCTTCCGAATCATGGCATGCTCGTATGGCATATCGACTATAACTCCTCGGCATGGGTGAAGGACACGCTGAACGACAACCCGAAACACCAACGTGTAGACATTATCGAGGCGGGAGACGTGAGAGTGCTTTCGCAAACAGGCGGCTACATGAGCCAGGGTGGCGGCACAAGGCAGAAGGACGACCCGTTCCCCGGAAGTCAGAACGTGACGAAACTTTCACCGGTGCTTGCTTGGGACAGTTCTGTGGTGCTTGCGGGCCTCTTCAATATTACTGAGTCCGATACGAATGTTTGCTTTGCCCTCGATTCGAATGTCGCCGTGACTGAATGCAAGTTCGTTATGTCTTCGTCAAGCAGCGTGGCTAGTTCCAGCAGTACGGCTAGCTCCAGTAGTGCGGAGCCCGAGTCGTGTTCGAGCGCGGAATCCTCTTCCAGCGTCACACCGCCGTCAAGCTCTAGCTCGACAAGTGTGTCTACTAGCAGTTCTATGTCTGAGTCCAGTTCCTCGACGACAATCGTGAATCATGTTCCGGCAGGTGCAGAAATCCGCGTTGCTCTTGTTGGCCGCACGCTTGAAATTTACGCTCCCGAAATGGGTGCGAAGGTTGTCCGCATTTTCGACATGCAGGGCAATCTGCTCGCGTCCTCCTCGTTTGCAGGGGCATTGTACCGCATCGGACTTGAAGGCCTTGCCCGCGGAACGCCGCTTGTAGTGCGCCTGGAATCGCACAATCGCGCGAAGAACTTCATTCTCCGCTGATCTGGCGCTGGGCTCTCGCCCGAAAAAAGTGTAAATTTAGGGCATGAGCTTTTTACCGAGAAATTTTGGAAGGCTCGCCGCGGTTACCGCGGCGGTTCTTTCTTTTTGCGTTGTAACCCATGCCGAAGTGAAACTGGATGTTCACAAGGAAGTTTTGCCGAACGGCCTTACGGTGCTGTTGCACCCGAACAAGCAGGCCCCTACGGTGAGCTGCCGCCTGTTTTACGTGACAGGCTCCGTGCACGAAGTCCCGGGCAAGTCGGGCCTGGCGCATATCCTGGAACATGAACTTTTCAAGGGCACCAACAAGGTGGGCGTTACCGACAGCATCGCCGATGCGGCGTTCATGGTGCGTGAAGACAGCCTGCAGGCGCTTATCCGTCCGGCGAAACTTGCGGGCGATACGGCTACCGTGAAGAAGCTTACCGCCGAACACGATTCCCTCCTGAACGAACAGCGCAAGCTCTTTGTGAAGGACGAACTCTGGGGCGCATACCAGTCCGTGGGCGGTACCGGTCTCAATGCGTTTACGACGGATTTGATGACGGCCTACATCGTGACGCTCCCGAAAGACAAGATTGAACTTTTCATGTGGCTCGAATCCGACCGCATGCAGAATGCGGTTTTGCGCGAGTTTTATTCTGAACGTGACGTGGTGCGCGAAGAACGCCGCATGCGTTACGACGACAAGCCCACGGGCCGCTTTTTCGAGACGCTCAATTCCCTGATATACGAAGCTTTCCCGTACCGCGTGCCGACCATCGGCTGGCCGAGCGACATCATGAATTTGACCCGCGAGATGGCCGACGAGCATTACCGCAAGTACTACAAGCCCCGCAATGCCATCCTCGTGCTGGCGGGCGACCTGGATACGGCCTCCACGATGGAGATGGTGAAGAAGTATTTCGGGAATATTCCAGCAGGGGAGGCTTTCCCCCCGCTTACGATCCGCGACCCTGAACAGGTGGGGGAAAAGCGCTTTAAGCAAGTGCGTGCAGATGCCCCGAACCTGTATGTCCTGGTGTTCAAGACGCCCGAGGTGGGCGATACGAGCCTCTATGCGCTCGACATTGCCGAAGGCGTGCTGAACGGGCGCTCGGGAAGGCTCTACAAGCGCCTGGTGGAACAGGAAAAGCTTGCCGTGAGCGTGAGTGCCGGCAACAGCCCTAACAAGTATGTCTCGGAATTCACAGTACGTGTGAGCATGCGGCTTGGTGCCGATGCCGATAAGGTCGAGAAGATTGTCTGGGAAGAACTGGAAAAACTCAAGAACGAACCCGTAAGCGAACACGACTTCCAGAAGGTGAAGAACCACGCCTATGCGGGCCTGGTGCGCAGCTTTACCGACATGGAGAACGTGGCGACAATGCTTGCCTGGTACGAGATGTTCGGTGATTACCATATCTTCTTGAGGTGGGCTGAGATGCTCGACAAGGTCAGCGCTGCCGACGTGCAGAAGGCCGCGAAAGAGACGTTCGTGCGCGAAAAGAGCGTGGCGGGTTTCTTGCTGAAGAATGACGGTGTTGTCGCTGCGAAGGAAGAAAAGGCTTCTGCGAAAGGCGAGGCGAAAAAGGCCGCCAAGGCCCCTGCGAAAAAGTAACTCTGAATTTCCTGCGAAGGCGTTTTGCCTGCGCCACTATCTTGTGACGCGGATGTAGTCGACGAGCATTTCGTTCGGGAATTGCGTGTCATCAATCTCGAATCCGGGCCAGTTTCCGCCCACGGCGACGTTCAGCAGGAAAAATTGCGGCTTATGGAAGGCGTCGGTCCCGCCGGCATTGTTCTCGATGGAAATTTCGTGGTACTTGAAGTCGTCTACGTACATCGCGATGATTTTTTCGTCCCATGTGAGTTTGTATGTGTGGAACTGCGTGATGTCGAGTTCCTTCTTTGCTCCATGGAAATCGCCCGTGTTGTTACCGTATTCGGCGTGACTACCTTCGAATTGCCAGTGGTTGGTCCCGTAGACAACGCTCTCGTCGTTGATGGATTCGATGATGTCGATTTCGCCACAGGCGGGCCAGCTGACTTCGTCAATGTTTGCCCCGAGCATCCAGAACGCGGGCCAGATTCCCTTGCCTGTGGGCAGCGCGATGCGGGCCTCGACGGTGCCGTACGTGAAGCTGAACTTGCCCTTGGTAATCATGCGGGCGGATGTGTAGCCGGAACCTTCGTAATCTTCCTTTTTCGCGCGGATGTGGAGGATGCCGTCTTGTACGTAGGCATTTTCGCTGCGCGCGGTGTAGTACTGCTTTTCGTTGTTGCCCCAGCCGCTCGCTCCCGTGCCGATTTCGAATGTCCATTTTGTGGTGTCGATGGTGTCGAATTCGTCGTTCCAAAGGTAGGGCGAATCGCTCGAGGAGGAAACTGTGACGGAACTGCTGGAAGATTCCGGGTCAAGCCCGGAATGACGTGACGAGGATAATGTGAATGATGAACTCGTCATGGCGGGCAAGGACCCGCCATCTGCGCTGCTTGATGAGGACGATGTGCTAGAAGATTCCGGGTCAAGCTCGGAATGACGCGAAGAACTGGATGACTCTACGGATGTATCATCTGCCGGTCCGGAGCTGTTCGAATCGTCGGAACACGCGAAAAAAAATGCACTTGCTGCCGTGACGGTTATAAGGGTCGCTGCGAATTTGTTGAGCATTTTTTAAATATAGCCTATAATTCCAATTCATGGGGGAGGGGATACTCCAACTTGGAATAATGGGGGCGATGAAAGCACTCAGCAAAACAATGCTTATTGAAGTAGATTTCTAAAAAAAAGGATGTCCATATGAAAACACTTCTAAAATATGGCTTGATTGCCGCTTGTGCCCTGACTGTAAATGCCTTTGCTCAGGATTTCTGTCAAACTGCCGCCCATAGCGGATCCAAGGTCGAGGTCACTTCGAATAAAGTAGGGGCGTTCACCAATGGCATTGGCTACGAGCTCTGGAACGAAGGTGGAAACGGTGGCTCCGCGACGTTCTACGACGATGGTTCGTTCAATTGTCAGATGACGGGTGCCAAGGACTATCTGTGCCGTGCTGGTCTTTCTTTCAACAGCGATAAGACCCACGAGGAACTTGGCCACATGAAGGCTGATTTCAAGTTGGTCAAGGGTAATCTTTCCGGAATCGATTATTCCTACATCGGTATTTACGGCTGGACTCGTGAACCCCTGGTGGAATGGTACATTGTGGATAACACCGGTAGCCAGTATATGCCTGGTTCGTGGGTTGCCCAGGGCGCTTCGGCAAAGAATCACGGCGATTATGAAATCGATGGCGCACAGTATACGGTTTACGAGGGAGACCGAACCTCCTATTCCATCGATGGCGACAACACTTACTTCAAGCAGTATTTCAGCGTTCGTAAGAGTAAGCGCGATTGCGGTACCATCGACATTACTGCGCACTTCAAGAAGTGGGAAGAACTTGGCATGAAGATGGGTAAGATGCACGAAGCCAAGATCCTTGGCGAAGCCGGAAGCAATTCGGGTGCAAATGCACGTGGCGAATACGACTTCCCCTATGCCAAGGTCTATATTGAAGGAGCGTCCAGTTCTTCCGTTGCTCCGCCTAGTTCCTCTGTTATTGCCAGCAGCTCGTCGACCACGGCTATCGCTGAAATTCGTTCTATGGCGATCGGCAGCAACACGTCGCTCGTGTTTGACGCCCAGGGCAAGTTCCTCAGTTCCTTTGAAACCGAAAATGACGCCTCCCTGAAAACGGCTATCAAGGCTAGGTTCCATTCCGGCGTCTTCCTGGTGAAGCAGGGAGGAACCGTCCGTAGCATTTCGGTGAAGTAATCCGGTTTGCTGTGAAATTTTTAAGCCTCTCCTTCGGGAGAGGCTTTTTTGATGCGAAACTCTTGTTGCTCGCTTAGTCCTGCGGGGCTTCGGGCGGGACACGTGCAATCACGCCCACGGTGGCGCGAGTCGCCTTTACGAGGTCGGCGGGAGCAACCTTCAGTTGCAGGCCACGTTCGCCCGCGCTCACGTAGATGAACGGGAACTGCATCGCCGTTTCGTGAATGAAAATGGGGAAGTTTTTCTTGAGCCCGAGCGGGCTGCAGCCGCCGCGGATGTAGCCAGTAAGCGGGGTGAGGTCCTTGAGCGGGACGGTATCGATTTTCTTGTTGCCACTCACCTTGGCGGCCCCCTTTAAATCTACTTCGAGATTCCCGGGTACGACGCATACGAGGTAACCGATTTTGTCGCCGTGAACGAGGATGGTCTTGAAAATTTGGTTGATGTCTTCGCCGAGGCTGTCGGCCACGTGTTGTGCGCCGAGGTCGTTCTCGTCGACCTTGTAGGGGATGAGTTCGTAACTGATTTTCTGACGGTCCAGAATGCGTGCCGCGTTTGTCTTCTTGATATCCATGATTACTGTTGTCTTAGTGGTGTCATCCTCGCGTAGGCGAGGATCTTCTTGCGTTGCAAAATATAAATCTTTGCGGTATGGCGTGCAATAGGCCTAAATTGCTATATTGCGCGGTATGGATACGCTTGTCTATACGGCAGATATATCGGTGCTGGAAGACCCCGCAGTTTTTGAACGGCTGCTCGGGACGGTTCCTGAGTATCGCCGCGAGAAGGCAATGCGTTTCAAGTTTCAGAGCGGGCGCGTGCAGTCACTTGGCGTGGGGCTGTTGTTGCGCATTGCTTGTCGCGATTTCGGGATTGAAGGTGCGGATGCCCATGTGGTGCTCGGCGAGAACGGAAAACCTGCCTTTCGCGATGCGCCGGAGGTGCACTTCAATCTTTCGCATTCCAAGACGCGCGTGATGTGCGTGGTTTCGCCCTACGAGGCGGGTTGCGATGTGGAGCGGGTAAAGGAAGGCCGCTCCCGACTGGCGGAACGTTTTTTCAAGGAGTCCGAGACGTGCTGGATACATTCCTTCCCGGAAGGCGAAGCGCAAGATGTTGCATTTTGCAGGCTCTGGACGCTGAAGGAATGCTACATGAAGGTCACGGGTCGCGGTATTTCGCTTTCGCCCGACAAGTTCATGCTGTCGATGATGCCTGATGGCATTGCGCTGGAACATGAGGGCCCGAGGCCGGAATATAATTTCCGTGAAGTTTTCCATGAAGGCGGCTACTGTGCGGCCTTTTGCCTGAAGGACATGCCTGCGGGGCATCGCGTAACTTGCCGTGAAATAGACCTCGCAGAGGTTTTGCCACTTAACGAGGTAAAGCGATGAGAGCGCTCCGTGCAATCCTCGTCGGGAACGGTACCATGGGCAAGCGTCACCGCAAGCGTTTTGAAGCGTGCGGCGTGCAGTTTGTCGCCGTCGTAGACAACCAGAATGAATTTGACGGTACTGTAGATAAATTAAATGTAGATTTCGCGGTAATCGCGTCGCCTGCGACAACGCATTATGCCTACGCGAAGTTCTTTGTGGAACGTAGAATTCCCGTATTCGTGGAAAAACCGCTTGCCACTACGGCGGAAGAAGCGCAGGAACTTGTAGACCTCTCGGTGAAAAACGGTACGCTCCTTTTTGTCGCGCAGTCGGAATGCTTCAACCCGCTGTTCCTGAATTTCCGTAAGCACTTCTTGCTGGAATTGAACGAACTTCTTGATGCCGGTGGCAAACTGCCAGCAGTGCGTCTTGAGTTCCGGCGCGAACACCGGTATTCTCCGCGATGCCGCGACGTGGATGTTTCTGTGGACCTGCTGGTACACGACCTCGGGCTGTTTTTCACGCTGTTCAGGTACGAAGATGCCGAAGTCTCGTTCAAGACTTCAACAGAGTCCTGCGACAGGGCGAGGCTTTACCTGAAGGTGGTGCGTGGGCCCTACAGGGGTGTGACCGCGGACTTCTATGTGAACCGCGATAGCGACGTGGATGTGCGCGCGATTTCCGTCAGCTATGGCCGTCAGGGCGGTTCTCCCGGCTCCGATTATACCGTGAGCCTGGCGCATTATCTCGAAAACGGGGATATCGCGCATGTTCCCGATTCGCTCGATAACGAACACCGATTCTTCCTGAAACTTTTGGACGGGGCCTGTGGCGACTGGGGCAAACGCCTTGCCCAGACTGCGGCGAATAGCGTTAAGGTCGCAACGCGTCAATAAATACTGTCGATAAACGAAAAAATCCCGCGATTTCTCGCGGGACTTTTGACATTCGTCATGTTCGTCCCGCATCAAGTGCGGGATAAACTCCGGCGAACATCTTAGATTACAGCTTGATGCTGCAGGGCTTGGCGTTCCAGATTTCTTCGGCGTACTGCTTGATGGTACGGTCGGAACTGAACTTGCCCATGCGGGCCACGTTGAGGATGGCCTTCTCGGCCCAAGCCTTCTTGTTCTGGTATTCCTTCGCCACCTTGGCCTGCATGTCCACGTAGCTGCGGAAGTCGGCGCAGAGCATGTACGGGTCGTGGGTGAGGAGTTTGTCTGCAATGTGCTTGAACAGGTCCGGACGGTCGGGGCTGAAGAAGCCGGAACCGATGAGGTCGATCACGCGGCGCAGGTCGTCGTCCTTCTCGTAGAAGTCGCGCGGACGGTAGCCCTTGGCGAGCAGGTCGGTGACTTCTTCCACGGTGAGGCCGAAGATGAAGATGTTCTCGTCGCCGACTTCTTCCTTCATTTCCACGTTGGCACCGTCGAGCGTACCGATGGTGAGCGCGCCGTTGAGGGCGAACTTCATGTTGCCGGTACCCGAGGCTTCGGTGCCCGCGGTAGAAATCTGTTCGGAGAGGTCTGCCGCCGGAATAATCTTTTCGGCGAAGGAGACGCGGTAGTTCTCGAGGAACACCATCTTGAGCTTGCCCTTGCAGACCGGGTCGGCGTCGATGATGGCGGCGACGGCATTAGCAAGGCGGATGATCTGCTTGGCCATCCAGTAACCCGGAGCGGACTTACCACCGATCATGATGGTGCGCGGCATGATTTCCTTGCCGTCCTTGAGCTGGATGTACAGGTGGATGGCATGGAGAATGTTCAACAGCTGGCGCTTGTATTCGTGGATGCGCTTCACCTGCACGTCGAAGAACATGTTGGTGTCGAGTTCCACGCCCTGCGTTTCCTTGAGGTACTTGGCGAGGCGTTCCTTGTTCTGCTTCTTGACGGCCATGAATTCCTTCTGGAATTGGGCGTCCTTGGCGAACTTTTCGAGCTTGCGCAGGTCGTCGAGGTCCTTGACCCAGCTTTCGCCAATCTTGGAAGAGATGAGGCTCGACATGGCGGGGTTGGCCTTGCGGACCCAGCGACGCGGCGTCACGCCGTTCGTCTTGTTGTTGAACTTTTCGGGCCACAGTTCGTAGAAGTCCTTGAAGAGCGTCGTCTTCAGGAGGTCGCTGTGGAGGGCGGCCACGCCGTTCACGGCGAACGAACCCACGATGGAGAGGTAGGCCATGCGGACCATCTTGCAGCCGCCTTCTTCGATAAGGCTCATGCGGGCGAGGCGAGCGTTGTCGCCGGGCCACTTCATGCTGACCATGCGCAGGAAGCGAGCGTTGATTTCGTAAATGATCTGGAGGTGACGCGGGAGGAGCTTTTCGAAGAGGCTGACGGGCCACTTTTCGAGGGCTTCCGGCATCAGGGTGTGGTTCGTGTAGGCGAACGTCTTGGTGACGATGTCCCAGGCTTCGTCCCATTCCATGTTCTCGATGTCGAGGAGAATGCGCATCATTTCGGCGATGGAGATTGCCGGGTGCGTGTCGTTCAGCTGGATGGCGACCTTTTCGGGGAACTTCTTCCAGTCACCTTCGTGGAGCTTCTTGAAGCGGCGGATGATGTCCTGCAGGGAGGCAGAGCACAGGAAGTACTGCTGCTTGAGGCGCAATTCCTTACCGTTCATGGAGGAGTCGTTCGGGTACAGAACCTTCGAAATCGTTTCAGAGAGTTCCATGTCTTGCACGGCGGCGATGTAGTCGCCGTTGTTGAAGTAGCTGAGGCCGAAATCGTCGGTGGACTTCGCGCTCCAGAGGCGCAGGTTGTTCACGGTGTTGTTCTTGTAGCCCGGAATCGGGGTGTCGTACGGGAGGGCGAGCACGTAGTCCTTGGTTTCCCAGCGGTTGCGGAGCTTGCCCTTGTCGTCGACCCAGCTCACCACGTAGCCGTAGAACGGGACCTTGATGGCGTTGGCCGGGCGGGCGATTTCCCAGGGGTTCGGGAGGCGCAGCCAGTTATCCGGCTGTTCTTCCTGTTCGCCGTTCACGATCTTCTGGCTGAACATGCCGTACTCGTAGCGGATACCCATGCCGGTGGCCGGGAGTTCGAGAGTTGCCATGGAGTCGAGGAAGCAGGCGGCGAGGCGGCCGAGGCCACCGTTACCCAAGCCCGCGTCAACTTCCTGTTCGCGGAGTTCTTCGAGGGTCATGCCGATTTCGTCGAGCGCTTCGGTGACGGCGCTTTCGACGTCGAGGTTCAGCACGGAGTTGCCGAGCGTACGGCCAATCAAGAATTCGAGGGAGAGGTAGTAGACGCGCTTCACGTCCTGCTTGTAGTAGGTCTCCTGGGTCTTGATCCAGCGATCGACGAGGCGGTCGCGCACGGCGTATGCGACGGCGAGGAACTTCTCGTGGTCGGTCACGGTCACCTTGTTGCGGGCGAGCGTGTGGTGGATGTGGTCGGTGAACGCCTTGCGGAACGATTCCGCATCGGTGCCGAGCACTTCGACTTCTTCAGCTTTCTTGAATGTTTTTGCCATGGATGAGCCTATGGGTTAAAGTTTAAATACTGGTTCGGGAAACCCGATTTTTTCGGGGTATAATTTAGAAAACTTTACAAGGTTTCAGGGTCACTTTTCGCTGTTCAGGGCGGTTTCGTCGGGTGTTTGACCCTGCGTACGGATGTTTTCCATCAGGAAGTGGATTGCCTTGAGCCGGCCGTTGCATTTCTCGATGCAGTTGTCGTAGAATCCCTTCGTCTTCTCGTCCCATTCGGGCACGATTTCGGAGGCGTACAGGAAATGCTCGACGCAGATGGAAAGCTGGTCCGCTTCGCGCCGCAGGTCGTCTAGGTTCGATCTCGTGAAGAATGCCATGGTGAAAAAGATAGAAATCTACGCCGACAGCGTCCTAATCAGTTCTTTTTTGGTAACTCCTTTCTTGATTATTGACTAATGACTAAATTTGCAACATGAAAGTTGCGCTTTTCGGTTCGACCGGCCTAATCGGAAAAAATGTCCTGAAACTCCTGGTACGCCTTGACCAGGTGGAGCGTGTGTACTGCCCGGTACGTCGCGTGCCCGAGCCCGCCGAAACAGGAATCCTGGAAGGTGCAGCGAAGGTAGACTTCGATGTGGTCGACTTTGAGCACGTGGACAAGTTGCGCGAGAAGTTTGCGGGCCTTGATGCGGCGATATGCTGCCTCGGCACGACTATAAAGCAGGCGGGTAGCAAGCCTGCGCAGGAGAAAATCGATGTGAGGCTCCCGCTATCGCTTGCGGCCGTCGCGAAGAAGGCGGGGGGAAGGCATTTCCTGTGCGTGAGTGCACAGGGTGCGAATTCGCATTCACCGTTCTTCTACAACCGCCTGAAGGGAATGCTCGAGGAAGGTCTCACGATGATGAACTTCGAGGCGCTCACGCTCGTGCGGCCGTCGCTGCTGCTCGGCAAGCACAAGGACAAGCGATTCGGTGAAGAACTGATGCAGAAGATTTTTGGCAGGCATCTCGCGATACTGCCGGCGAGAATCCGCCCGGTGTTCGCGGAAGCCGTCGCGGCTCATCTCGTGGCCTCGATGCTCAAGCCGCCATTTGACCATATATGCGCTTCCGACGGCACGAAGGGCAAGCGGATTATATACAACCGCATGCTGTCAAGTACGAAACTTTAGTTAGAAGACGAAGAAGATGCCACCGTTGTGCAACGCTTGGTACTGGTGTTGTAGACAGCACATTGTTCCTTAGGGATATAATCTTTATTGTTGCAGTTGCCGTTAGTCTTCGTACATACAGTCGCAGGAATAGATTCATAATTTAAGGTGTTCCCGTTCTGATCCTTTATTACAGGAACTGCGCTTGAACTGCTTTCTTCACTCGAACTACTTCCTTCGCTAGAACTGCTTTCTTCATCCGGTGTCACTGCACTGGTAGGTTGCGCGCTGCTTCCGCCTGCAGATGTGCCCTGGTTAGTGCCGCCACCGCTATTGGTTCCACCGGTACCGCCTCCTGTGCCGGATCCTCCGGAATTGCTGCTTTGCTGCTGTTCCTGCTCTTTCCTTCGCTGCTCTTCTTCGTATTCCTCGATTTCCTTGTTTACGTCATGGTCCTTTTCGTAATCGCACAATCTCACGCATGTTTCTGCATCGAGATGCCCCTTGTTTACCGCAAGCCTACATTCTGTTACATAGCACCATCCGCACTTGTTTCCTTTTATTTGTCTGGGGTCGTCTGCGTGCCCTGTTGCCATTAACGCTTCGCAATCAACGGCGCTCGATGAACTCTGGCTGCTTGTGGAACTCTGGTTGCTTGCGGAACTGCCCGGTTCCGGTTCCGATGCGCTGGAATTTTCTTCGTTGTCGTCGGAACTTTCCGGCTCCTCTGCCGCGGAACTTTCCGGTTTCATTGCGGTAGTAGCTGCGCATGCGCCTTCGCCTGCGGCTCCGACGGTCCAGTTGAGTGTCAACGCCCCGCATTCGGCCGAAGAGACAATGTGCTCGTAGTTGAGCTCGTGCTCTCCCAAGGGATTGATGATTATGGACCAGGAACTGCGCGGGGTGCAGGAATTCAGGCTGGAGAGGTTGAACGCCTGCCAGCCGACCATGCGTTCTCCGCCGGCTTTCAGTGCAATCTTCCCCTGGATGCATCCGATGTACTCGAAGTTGTCGCTCTTGCCGCCGTCCGGCGCCCCGTAGCCGATATTCTGCCAGCTGCCTACGGCGTTGTTCTCGTGCAGGTAGGTGTTCTGCAGGCTGATGTAGGTGCCTGCTGCGACAGGGACTTCGGCAGCCTTTGCCTTCGCTATTACGCCGAATAGTTTGGGAACGCCCACGGCCGCAAGTACGCCCATGATGACGACGACCACCATTATCTCGACGAGTGTAAAACCGTTCCTTTTGGGCATAGGCGAACTCCCTCCCTGTTTCGTCAGGGAATGCGAACTATAGGAAAAATAAATCAAATTATGGCAATAAGGCTTGGTCATCTTGAAATGATTGTTCCTTTTTAGGTTACTCCGACTTGGAATATGGGCTAGTGCTTGTTTTTGCCATTGCTGCCACTGTTGCCATTACCATTGCCGGGTTTCTCGGCGTCCGGGTTACATTTCTTTTGCTGCCCGTAGGCGTGCTGGAGGCCTGCGCCTTTTCCGTTGCTTGCGACACAGTTACCTGATGAGTCGTCGTCTGAATCCTGGTCGCCGTCCGATGATTGACTGTTGTCGCCTGAATCTTGCTGTGCAGTTTGCGTTGTGGCGGCAGTACAGGCGCTCACGTTGATGTTGCCGACTTCCCAGTACCTAGAGAGTGTTGCGCACTCTGCCGATGACGCTACCTGGGTGTAGTAGGCCCTGTTTTGGCTAACGGGCGTGATGATGATAGCCCAGGAACTGCGTGCGGTACAGTCGTTGAGGCTGGATAGGTTTGTCGCATACCATCCAATAAATTCGCCGCCGTCATCGGAAGCGAGGCAGCTCCCGTATTCAAAATAGCTACTCTTTCCGTTTTCAGGGCCTACGTAGCCGATATCGTTCCATGTGCCGACGCCGTGCCCCTGGTGTAGGTAGGCGTCTTGCAGGTGGACGTAGGTGCCCGATGCCGCAAGGAGTTCTGCGGCCTTCGCCTTGGCTATCATGCCGAATAGCTTGGGAACGGCTACCGCTGCCAGTATGCCCATGATGACGATGACCACCATGATTTCGATGAGGGTGAAGGCTTTCTTTTTATCCATGGTGGTCCTTTGTAAAGTTGAAAATGTAAGTTAACAATAAGAAAAATATAATATACAAGGACGCCTGTCGCAACTTTTTTTGTTTTGTTGCGCTGAATGCCTGATTATCGTGATTGCCGACAATATGCCGAACGCCAAAGACGTTTTTACTTGAACTTCGCGAACTTGACTAGGTACCTTGCTGTCTGGAAGGGCGTCTTGAGGAAGGCCCTCTTCTTGTACCCGCCGAGGGCGAACCCCTGCAGCACCTTGTAGAGGCCGATCTGGTCTTCACGGTTGATGGCGAGCAGGAACCGGCGGAACTTGTACTCGAAGTCGTGCATCTTGCCGAAGTAGCCGTAGCAGCGATTTTCGTACTGTTTGAGGAACTGCTTCGAGAGGTTCCCGGCCTTGAGGCCCTGGTCCACGTATTCTGCGCAGAACCGGCCGGCCCTCATCGCGGCAGCGATGCCACCACCCGTGAGCGGGTTGGTGTGGTGGGCGGCGTCGCCCACGAGGGCGAAACGGTCAAGCGTGTAATCCTTGAGCGTGCTGGAAACGGGCACGAGCCCGCCGACGGTATGGTTGATCTTTGCGCCCGGGAAAAGCTTCTCGAGCCATTCCATCGTGACTTCGAGGATGTTGCCCGAATGCTTGCCGTTGGCGAGGAAGCCTGCACCGAAGTTCGTGACGTTCGACTTCTGCTTCGGAAAACTCCAGATGTAGCCGTCGTTGATAAAGTCGTGGCCTTGCCAGAAGGTGAGGTAGTCGGGCTTGGTCAAGAGCCCCTGTACTTGGATGTCGACGCCCGTGCAGGTTTCGCGCGGGTCTTGTGCGCTCTTGAGGCCTACCATGCGCCCGATGCGGCTTTCTACGCCGTCGGCCGCGATGACCATCTTTGCAAAAATTTCCTGCGTGCCGGTCTCGGTGACGCTACCGTCGCCGTTGCCTTTCCCGAGTACGACGCGCACCATGCGGGTGTCGCCTTCGACGCCGCCTACGAATTCGGCACGTGCACAAGTTTCTACCTGGGCGCCGTCGTCGGCCGCAAGCTTGGCGAGCCACGGGTCAAAGACTTCGCGGTTCAGCATGATTCCCGTGCCCGGTTGCGGAACTTCAATGTTCACGCCGGCAGGGCCGTAAATATAAAGCCCGTTGATAATGCTTTCGATGCAACTATCGTCGATGGGGCCGTAAGTCTGAAGGTCGGAAAGTTTGGTGCTCGCTTCGCCGCAGCGTACCGGGAAGCCGATGCGTTCGCGCTTTTCGAGGAGCAGTACCTTGTGCCCCGCCCGTGCCAAGTTCCTTGCGGCAACGGAGCCGCCGGGCCCCGCGCCAATCACCACGACATCGTAACGGGAATCAAGCATCGTTCACCTCCGTAATCGTGAGCGCACCGACGGGGCATGCCTTTGTGCAAATGCCGCACTTGATGCATTTTTCGGAATCAATCTGCAGGTCGAGCCCAAACATGTCGAGCGCCATCTTGGGGCAAATGCCCACACAGCCGGCGCACTGCAGGCATTTGCTTTTGTTGTGAGCGAGACGTTTCATAAAGGAAAATATACAAAGATATCGCCGCAAGAGTGCGGCGACAATCACAAAGAATCAGGAATAAACAGATTCTAGTCTAGGATGGCGGGTTCTTTTTGCAACTCGTAAAAAACGCTGAGCCAGCTTTGCAGTTGCTGCCAGGTGGTGTCGCCTTTGGCCCGGATGGAATCGTCGAAAGACGTGAGGAAGATTTCGTCGATTTCTCCATTGAAGGCGTTTTTCCCTCCGATACCAATGTTGAACTGCAATTCAGAAAAATCGTCGCTAATTTTGATATCGGTGTTGCGGATGGTTTTCCCGTCAACGGCAATGGTCAGGTGCTTTTGCACAAAAACGACAAAGTAGTGGTGCCAGGAACCATCGAGAATTTTGGCGCTTCCGTAGAGGGTTGTGTCGGTGGATGCGGATTCAAGGCCACTATAGATTCTTGTGCAGATGGTGGCGGGGTCCTTTGAACATTGCCTGATTTCAAAGCCTCCGTTGACGGAGGGTGTAGATGAAAAGATAGTGAACCCGGTGTCGGCAGGGGTTTCTCCCTTGATCCAAAAACTGAACCCTAGACTTCCGTCTTCGAACAGCGGGAATCCATCGGCATATTTGTGGACCTTGAGGTCTTTTTTTGTTGAATCCAGGTGTAGGCCGGTTCCGTAGAAGCCTTCGCTGTCGTATTCGTCCAGGTTGTAAAAGGTGTAGGGGTGGGGCCCGAAGGAAAGGTAGGTGGGCTCGATTTCGCGCAGGCTTAATACGTTTCCGTCCAGCATGTTTGCCGAAATTTCGGGAAGGTCCATCAGCAACACTTCTTTTCCCTTGGCGGATTTTGCATCCAGCAGGTAATCGATTTCGTAGCCGTTGGCATCGATCAGGGTTGGGACTGTTTCGGACTTACTTTCCACCAAGATGGGTATGTGCTTCAGCGTGATGCCTGCATCCATGGCCTTGAGGGTTGCCACGACACTGTCGTTGAATGTCATTTTGCGGAGTCCCACCAAATAGCCGGGCTTGTTCCTGGTCACAAGGAGGGTGTCTTCAGAGCGGAAGCTCCAGTAGACGGAATCCGTCTCCGTTTCGCCTTCTGCAGTCATGATGGTGATTTTCTCAAAATAAGCATTGGGAATGCCATCGGCCAGTATGTAGCCACGGTCCACGTCTTCGGAATTCACGACGAAGCAATTCAGCGAGCCGTCGATGCATATCGTGTCGCCAAGAGCGAGGTCGTAGGCGTTCAGTTCCAGCTTCAGGTTCGAGCCTTCGGAGACCTCAAAGCGATAGACGGAATCCTCAGGCTTCGTGATGTCGAGAATATTCCTGAAGTCCAGCAATCCGTCGGATGAGACCTGGATGTTGAAGGAGTCGCTTTTTATATCTTCAAAAGAGAATTTCCCGGAATCGTCGGTGGTCGTCTCCATTTCGGGATTGTCTCTCACGGCAATGAAGTCTCTCCGCATGAGGGCGACTTTGGCGCCCTTGATGGTGTTGCCGTCAAAGTCCGTCACGATGCCCGCGATGGTCTTCCCCGATTCCGTCTCGGAAATCACGCCCGCGGTGTCTTCGCCGTTGCTGCACGCCATAAACAGCGACAGCAGTGCCGCCGCGCTAAAAAAGGAAATTTTATTTACTCCAATCATCCCTACTCCAAATTCGAAAACAGGTGGATGTTCATCTGGTAGACGCCGTCGGCCTTTTCCTTGTCTTCGCCGATGATGCGCCTTGCCTTCGCCTTGAATTCCTGCAGTTCTGCCTCGAGTTTCTTGTATGCCTCGCTCGAGATGCTGAACGTGAGCGTGCTCATGACGGTCGGCTTTTTCGGGGGCGTCATCAGCGCCTGCTTCGAGAGCTCGAAACACTGCAACTGGTATTGCTTGATCAGGTCCGCGTTGTTGTACGGCCCGCTGCTGATGCTTTCCTTGGTGGGCTTCCAGAAGCCTTCCTCGTTCTTGCGTGCAAGCCCGAGCCTCTCCAGCAGGGCGAGCGATTCCTTGAGTTTGCCGAGCGGAACCTTCGGGAATATGCGCTTTTGCACCGGCGCCATGTCGTCGGTCACGTCCATCGCATCGAGGATGGCGAAGAGCGCGCTATTGTACCAGCGGCTGTAGTATTCGTAGGCATCCTCGTTCACGATGTGCTGCGGGTTCGGGTGCAACTTCAGTATTTCCTGCATCGCGGCATTGCGGGCGGCGTCGCTTTTCGCCTGGTCGAGCTGCACCAGCGTTTCGAAGTACTTGGCCTCTTTCTTGTCGAGTTCCAGCACCTCGATGAACTTTGCCACCATGCGGGGGGAGACCTTCTTGCCGCGGAGCACGTCGGCGAAGTAGCTGCGGCTCTTCTCGAGCCCGAGCATGTTGCAGATTTCGGTACGGGTAAAGGCCGGCTCCACCTTGGCGCGGGCGGCCTGGTATTCTTCCAGGAACTTGCGGAAGTGCGTAAACTGGAATATGTCTAAAAAACGATTCACGCTCTAAATATATATAATTCCCTTCTGAAAATGAGAATTTTTTTGAGAACATTTACGTATTTTCTCCCAAAAAAGCCAAAAAACGGCCATGATGAAAATCCGGTGTGATTTTTCGCATAATTTTTATTATTTTCAAGATTACACGGAATAGGTCCGTTTTGGAAAAGGGATTGGAATGGGTTGTTTTCTGAAAAAAAGTGTTGTTGTCGCCCTGGCAATTTGTGCCGGGGTCGTTTTTGCGCGTCCGGCCAGCATGGCGGTGCAGACGGTGCAGAACAAGGACGGCAGTTCGGTCTCTATCCGCCATTTCGGCGATGAACATTACCACTTTACCGAAACGGCCGACGGCTACCTGGTCACGGGAGACGGCGAAGGAAACTACGTATATGTGGATGCGTCGGGGAAGCCGAGTTCCGTGGTCGCGAAGAATGCGGTAGACCGCAGTGATGCCGATGTGAAATTCCTGGAAGGGCTGGATCAGGAGGCGGTCCGCAAGAACCACAAAAATTTGAACGGGGGACGATTTCCCGCTCCCGAAGAAACCTCGGGACAACTAAACTTTTCGCACCTTCCCTTGATGGCCTACGACCAGGCTGGAATGCCTGCGCGGATGCTCAGACCCAAGCCCAAGAGCTGGGTGACGGGCGAACGCTGGATACCCGTGCTGCTCGTGGGTACTACGGACAAGGCGTATGGCGATTCTGCTGCGTTCCATGCCTTCCTGAACCAGGAAGGCTACAACAAGAACGGCAATATTGGAAGCCTCCGCGATTACTACCTGTATTCGTCAGGTGGCAGGTTTAACCCGCATTTCGATGTGTATCCGGTACAAATTAATGCGGCTCTGACCAGTTTCGGTATGGGGGACAGTTTCAGCGAGGGGCGCTTTATGGCGGAGGGTGTCAAGGTGCTGACCCAACGTCCGGACTTCCTTGCGAATGCTGACAAGTATTGCTCGAGCGGCAAGAGTGTTGACGGTTTCATATTCCTGTTCCCGGGCATGGAAGAGGATGCGCTCAAGCAGAGCCGGAACTTCTGGGGACATGCGTACCAGATGATGTACAACGGTTCTGGGTCAGGGTATGAGGCCTATAAGTCTAACGGCTATTCCTTCGACAAGTACCTCTTTATTGCCCAGTATGCCGACGGTTCCAGCAATTCGCAGATTAACCAGATGGGTATCTTTGCGCACGAGTTCAGCCATGTGCTCGGGCTCAAGGACCATTACGCCAAAGATGACAATGGCAAGATGATTGTAGGGCCCGACAAGTACGACGTGATGTCGCAGGGAATGTACAACGGGACGAGCTGGAATGCTGGCAACATCCCTGCCGCCTTTTCTGCATTCGAGAGGGAGGCCGTGGGCTGGCTTACGCTTTCCGAGATCTCTGTGGAAGATTCGGTATATGGCGTGAAGAAACTGGTGGACATGCAGGCGTACTCGATTACGAATCCGAAGCAGTCCGACGAGTACTATATAGTGGAGTACCGCCCTTCCGAAAAATACGATGCGAAACTGGGGAACAACGGCGTGTTTGTATGGTATATCGATTACGACAGGGACCTGTACGAATACGAGAACGCCATCAACAAGGATAGCGACCACCAGCGTATCGCGGTGAAGAGTGTATTGAAGGCGGGGGCGAAGTTCAGTGACTTCTCGTTCGTCAATGGAGGGGGGAAGGCTGGCATTTCGGGCATATACAGCGTGGCCCTTGACGGGGATGCCCGTGCGTGCTTCACGCCCAATGCCTCCCGCAGCATAGGGGAGTGCTCGGAAGAATCGAGTTCGTCTGTGGAGAGTTCGAACAGCGTGAGGTCGTCTTCTAGTGAAGCGTTGTCTTCTGGTGCGGTGTCTTCGTCGACGGTCGCGATTGCGGGCGTGGCGGCTGCCGACCCGCGGGTGCGCGTTTCGCTTTCGGGCAATACGCTCAATGTGGCCGCCCCGGATGCGGGCAAAAAAACGGTGCGCCTGTTCGACATGCAGGGGAACCTCCTGCTCGTGAAATCCTTTGCCGGAACGGCCTTTTCGGCCCCCCTTCCGAGGCTTGTGCGCGGGGTGTATATTGTGCGAGTCGAATCGGACAATCGTCTGCTGAAAACTTTGCGTGCCGTAAGGCGTTGATAATCACCAAATTACGCGTCTCCGTATCAAATTCGTGATGGTTTTGTAATGCTCCAATCGGGTGTAAATTCTCCCGGCTTTTTGGCGTTTTTTCTATCTTTTACGCGCATTTTACGAGGTACCCTCTATGACAGCTGAGGCAGAAAAGCCAAACATCATAACGACCTCCCTGGACTTTTTAGTCAACTGGGGCAGGACGAATTCTCTTTGGCCGTTCCCTTACGGTACGGCATGTTGCGCTATCGAATTCATGAGTACGGAAGTGGGTCGTTACGACCTTTCCCGTATCGGTTCAGAATATGTTCGTTTTACGCCGCGCCAGTCCGACGTCTTGCTCGTCGCGGGCACGATTACCTACAAGCAGGCTCCGATTCTGAAGCGTATCTACGAGCAGATGGCAGAACCCCGCTGGGTTATCGCGATGGGCGCCTGCGCCTGTTCCGGCGGTTTCTATGACTGCTACTGCACGGTCCCGGGTATCGACCATATCATTCCGGTGGACGTGTATATCGGCGGTTGCCCTTCCCGTCCGGAGGCGTTCTTCGACGCGATGTTTGACCTGCAGAAGAAGATCAAGGACGAATCCTACATGAAGCAGCGAGCCGACCGCGTCAAGGAACAGCTCGAGATGATTAAGGCGAAGACTGCCGAGGCCAAGGCCAACGCCCAGGATTTTGCCCATGGTAAGGTCGCGGAACTCAAGGATTTTGTGAAGGAAAAAGAGCAGAACCTTGTAAAAAAAGCACAGTTCTGGAAGGAGTAGAAGATGAAGACTGCAGAAGAAATCTTCACCGCCCTGGAAGAGAAATTCGGTGCCAAGAGGGAAACGCTTGACAAGTGGAGCGTGACCGCCATCGTGAGTGCGGGCTACCTGCGCAACGCGGTGCAGTTCCTCAAGGAAGATGCCGATGTGAAACTCGAGATGCTCGTGGATATCGCGGGTATCGACTACCTGACTTACCCGAACCACGAAGGCCCGCGCTTTGCTGTTTCCTATTCCTTCAAGAGCATTTCGAACCCGGGACTGCGCTTCCGTCTTAAGGTGCTGGTCTCCGAGGAATGCCCGAAGGTGCCTACGCTCTGTGACTTCTATGCGAACGCCAACTGGTACGAGCGCGAAGTGTTTGACCAGTTCGGAATCGTGTTCGAGGGCCATCCGGACCTCCGCCGCCTGTTGAACCACGTGGAATTTGTGGGCCATCCGCTTCGCAAGGATTACCCTGCCCAGAAGCGCCAGTGGCTTTCCACCAACGACTACCTTCTCCCGGCCCTGGAAAAGCGCCTGGAAGATCTCGGCTACAAGGTTATCCAGCGTAGCAAGGAAGTCGGGACCAACGATAACGAATTTTTGGAAGGGAGTATCAAAGAATGATCGTACTGGATCCTAATGGCGAAAAGCTGAACTTGATGCCCTTGAACGTGGGCCCGAGCCACCCGGCGACTCACGGCTGCTTGCGCTTTATGGCCGCCATGGACGGCGAGACCATCGTCGCAAGTGTTGAAGAAATCGGTTACCTGCACCGCGGGTTCGAGAAGATGGTGGAGCGCGGTACCTGGCAGCAGGTGGTTCCGTATACCGACCGCCTCAACTACTGCTCGGCCATCATGAACAACATCGCGTACTGCCGTGCGGTGGAAAACATGTTCGGCATCGAACTGCCTGAGCGCACCAAGGTGCTCCGCGTAATCGTGAACGAACTTAGCCGTATCAACGACCACTTCGTGTGCGTCGCTGCGGCCTTCCAGGACTTGGGCGGTACGACCCCGTTCATGTACGCGTTCAACCCGCGTGAAGAAATCATGTGCATTTGGGAAAAGCTCACGGGTGCACGTCTTACGAACAGCTTTGCCCGTATCGGCGGCCTCTACCGCGACAGTTACGCGGGTTTCGAAGCCGATGTGCTTGCCGCTCTCGATTCTACCGAGAAGGCCCTGAAGGACTTGCATGCCTGCTTGGATCGAAACCGCATCTTCCTCGACCGTACGGTGGGTATCGGCAAGATCAGTGCCGAGAAGGCTATCAGCTACGGCTGGACGGGCCCGTGCCTGCGTGCCTCCGGTGTTGCATCCGACCTGCGCAAGGATGAACCTTACTACGATTACGAGACCTACGACTGGGAAGTCGTGGTCGGCACCCAGGGCGACTGCAACGACCGCCTGCAGGTGCGCCTCGCCGAAATCGAGGAATCCGTGAAGATCGTGCGCCAGGCCCTGTTGCGCCTTACGCCAGGGCCGGTCGACATCGTCGACCCACGCATCCGCGTGCCGGCGCACAAGCTCGCCTACCAGGATATGGAAGGCCTTATCGGTCGCTTCAAGAGCGTGTACGAAGGCATCCGCGTACCGGAAGGCGAATACTACTGCGGTAGCGAATGCGCTAACGGCGAACTCGGTTTCACGATTGTTTCTGACGGCAGCGGCCATCCGTACCGCATCAAGGTACGCCCGCCTTGCCTTACGCAGTTCGCTGCTTTCCACGAACTCGTGGAAGGTGGCCAGCTTGCCGACTCCATGGCCGTACTTTCGGGCCTCAACATTATCGCTGGAGAACTTGACCGATGAGAGATCACATTACTGGTGCAGTTCAGTTTGTCTCCAATAACCGCCTGAAGTTCGACGGCCCGGCAGCGTCTATCGATGCTCTCCCGGATCCGGCGCAGACTTTTGGCCATGTGCACAAGGCTGTCCCGCAGCCACCCACGAAGGAAGTGCTCGATAAGCTCAACACTCCCGAAATCAAGGAACGTTGCGCCGACTTGCTCAGCCGTTACCCGGTGGGGCAGGGCGCACTGCTTGAAGTGCTCTGGCTCGTGCAGGGCGTGTTCGGCTGGGTCCCGACGGAAGGTATCCGCTGGGCGGCTAACGTTTGCGGTTGCGCTCCGGCACATGCGCTCGGTGTCGCGACCTTCTATACCATGTATAACCACGCCCCGAAGGGCAAGTTCCTGTTGCAGTTCTGCCGCAACATTAGTTGCACTATCAAGGGCGCCATGCCGCTTATCAAGTATGTGGAAAACAAGCTCGGCATCAAGAGCGGCGAGACCACTCCCGACGGCATGTTCACTATCCTCCAGGTGGAATGCCTGGGCAGCTGCGGCAACGGCCCGATGATGCTCGTGAACGACGACTTCGCGACCGACGTCGTGGACGGCCAGCTCAAGATGAAGCGTGGCACGACCCTTACCGAAGAAAGCATCGACCGCATCATTGACTGGTGCAAGGCTCACGTGAACGACATGCCGAAGCACGATGTTCTCGGCGGTACGGTGAAGGGCCACGGCGGCCATCCCGGCGCTCCGGGTGCAACTGCCAAGCCGCAGGTTGCCGACTACGCTCCGCCTTCTCCGGTTTTGAATGTGAAGGCCGAAGCCGACGAGAACGGCGCCACCCTCACATGGAAGGGCGCTCCCGAATTCACGAAGATCGTGGTGGAAAAGAAGAACGGTTCCAAGTGGGAAGCTGTTGGCGAGCCCGGCGTGAAGGACAAGGCGTTTGTGGACGCTGCCGGCAAGGTCGGCGACGTGTACCGCATGATTGCCACTTCGGGCGAACGCACGGCCAAGCCCTCTAACGAGGCTGTGACCACCCAGAAGCCGGCTCCGGTCGAGGAGGCTAAGTAATTATGGCTGAATGTGTAAAAGTTTGTACGCAAAACTTTGGCAAGGGCGCCCAGGACATCGAAGTCTACAAGAAGCTGGGCGGCTACGCGAATATTTCTGAACGCCTGTTCAACATGAGCCAGTTCGAACTCATCGACTACGTGCAGCGCTCTAACCTGCGTGGCCGTGGTGGTGCAGGCTTCCCGACCGGCATGAAGTGGAGCTTTGTGCCCCGCAATTCCGGCAAGCCCGTGTACATCGTGGTGAACGCCGACGAAGGCGAAGGCGGTACGTTCAAGGACCACTTCCTGATGATGGAAGATCCTCACCGCCTCATCGAAGGCCTGATTATCGCGGCTTGGGCACTCGGTTCCCGTGCGGCTTACATCTACTGCCGTGGCGAATTCCTGCCCTGCATCGAGAGCATCAACAAGGCGCTGAACCAGGCATACGCTGCCGGTTACCTCGGCGAAAATATCATGGGCACCAAGTTCTGCTTCGATATCTTCGTGCATCGCGGTGCTGGTGCCTACATTTGCGGTGAAGAAACTGCTCTTATCAACTCGCTCGAAGGCCAGAAGGGTCAGCCCCGCCTGAAGCCGCCTTTCCCGGCGGTGAGTGGCGCCTGGAAGTCCCCGACCTGCGTGAACAACGTGGAGACCATCATGGCCCTCCCGTGGATCCTGCAGCACGACCCGAGTGAATATGCCAAGATGGGTACGCCCCGTGCCGGTGGTACGAAGGTGTTCTGCATCTCGGGCGACGTGAAGAATCCGGGCGTGTACGAGGCTCCTCTCGGAACCCCGATGATGACGATGATTAACGAGTATGCCGGCGGCGTCGTGGGCGGAAAGCTCAAGGCCGTGCTGCCGGGCGGTTCCTCTTGCGCACCTTTGACAGCCGAAGAAGCCGCTGTCGCGACGATGGATTACGAATGCCTTGCCTCGATGAAGACGATGTTCGGTTCGGGCGCCATGATTGTGATTAACGATACGCACAACATGGTGGACCTGCTGAACTGCCTCGGCAACTTCTACAGCCACGAAAGTTGCGGCCAGTGCACTCCGTGCCGCGAAGGTACGGGCCTGTTGCACCGCATGCTGAACCTGATTGTCGATGGCAAGGGCCACGACGGCGACGTGGAACTGATGCAGAGCCTCTGCGGCGGTTTCGGCGGCGTGACGATTTGCCCGCTGTCTATTTCGCTTGGCGGTCCGGTGTCCAGCTACACCGCAAAGTTCCGTGCGGACTTTGATGAGTATATCGCAAAGAATCCCGACCACGCCAAGCCGCGTGTTCAAGAAACCTACCGTCCTGGAATTTTCTGGTAATAATATGAGTAACTACTACAACATGCCGAAACTCCCGACCGAGAACAGCCCGAAGGTGGAAATCTTCGTGGACGACAAGCCGGTCATGGTTCCTGGCGATACGAACCTCCTCGAGGCCCTCAAGGCTGTCGGGATTGAAACTCCCCACGTATGTTACCATCCTTACCTCCCGGTATCGGGTAACTGCCGCCAGTGCCTGGTGGAACAGGAAGGCCCGCGCGGCCGCATGCTGGTGATTGCCTGCTACACGCCTGTCGCCCCGGGTATGAAGATTTATACGCCGGCTTCCAGCGCCCGCGTCAAAAACGCCCGCAAGGCCACCCAGGAATTCATGCTGGTGAACCACCCGCTCGATTGCCCCATCTGCGACAAGGCCGGTGAATGCACCCTGCAAGAGAACTACATGGAAGCGGGCCAGAACGAATCCCGCATGCGCCCCGAATACGGCAAGAACTACCACGGCAATCCGGAACATCAGTTCATTGATGCGAAGGGACAGGTTCGTGGCGGTAAGCACGTAGACTTAGGCCCCCGTGTTTTGCTCGACGAAGAACGCTGCGTGCAGTGCGACCGTTGCGTGCGCTTTATGCGTAGCATCGCCGGTTCCGAACAGCTGCAGCTCGCTGGCCGTGCCGACCATACTTACATTACTACGTTCCCGGGCGAAAAGCTCGACCACGAATACGACCTGTGCGTGACGGATGTGTGCCCGGTGGGCGCCATGACAGCGAAGTACTTCCGTTTCCAGAAGCGCGTTTGGCTGCTTTCCCACACGCCGACGATTTCGATGGACGATTCCCTCGGTGCGAACATCTGGCTCGACCATGCCGACGGCCACATCTACCGCGTGATGCCGCGTTGCAACCCGGTGGTGAACCGCAGCTGGCTTTCTAACACGAGCCGCCTCGCGTTCCAGAACTTTGACAAGAACCGCATTCCGGCGATGGACGTGCACAAGGTTACCTTCGGTAACGGCAAGGTCGCTATCGTTGCTGGCGGTTCTTGCACCATCGAAGACCTCGCTGCAATCCGCGTGCTCAAGGAATCGCTCGGTGACCGCGCCGAAGTCTTTGGCGGCTCGCTCCTCAAGGTGGGTGAACCCGACGGTATCGCGAAGAGCGGTGACCCGGTGGCGAACCGCGCCGGCATGAAGCTCTTGGGTTTCGCCGACGTTTCTGAATTCATGAAGCGTACTGCGGAATTCGAAACGCTCGTGACCGTGAACGCGAACCTCTTCGGCGAGGACCCGGCAGCGGCCAAGGCCCTCGAGAAGGTGAACTGCCGTGTGGCACTCTCGGCATTCGATGACGATACGGTGAAGAACGCGACTATTTCCATCGGTGTTCGCCACTGGAGCGAAGTCCAGGGCACGATGGTGAACAGCCTGAATATTCTGCAGAAGTTGAACGCCTGCCCGGTATGCCCCGACGAAAAGCTCTGGGCTCCGTACGAGGTTATTTCGCACATGGCCGGAGCCAAGTTCGAGACCGCTGCTGACGCCTTCAAGAAGGCGGGCGAGTATGCGCCGGTCCTTGCCGGCCTCAGCTACGATGCAATCAAGAGTACAGGCAAGTTGCTCGAAGGAGGTAACGCCTAATGGATATTATTGAATCCAAAACCTGGGTGGAATGGCTGATTACCATCGCCAAGTTCGGGTTCTGCTTTGTTCCGGTTCTCTACATCCTGTTGCTCATCCCGATGGAACGTCGTGGTGCGGGCTTCATGCAGGACCGTCAGGGGCCGAACCGCTCCTACATCAAGATTCCGTTCTTTGGCAAGATCCGCTTGTTGGGCTATGTGCAGAACATGTGCGACGGCACCAAGCTGTTCTTCAAGGAAATGTTTGCCCCTGCTGGCGTGAACAAGGTGCTCTACTACGTGGCACCGGCTATCCCGTTTGCCATCGTGTTCCTTAGCCCCTGCGTCATTCCGTGGTTCGGCCCGATGGTGTTCGAATGGGGCGACAAGACCGTCCGCATTGCAGGTTCCATCATTGATTCCGATGTGGGCGTGCTCCTGTTGTTCGGTTTCAGCTCGCTTTCTGCCTACGGTGCCGTGCTTGCGGGTTGGGCTTCCAAGTCCAAGTACAGCTTCCTCGGTGCGCTGCGTACGAGTTCCATGACCATCAGTTACGAAGTGTGCCTCGGCCTTTCGATGATGGGCATCTTGCTCCTTGCGGGTTCCTTCAACCTGACCGATATCGTGAACTGGCAGGAACACCATGTGTGGGGTATCGTTGCCCAGCCGGTGGCGTTCTTCTGCTTCCTTATCGCTAGCATCGCCGAAACCGGCCGCGCCCCGTTCGACGTCGCCGAAGGCGAACCTGAACTCGTTGCTGGTTACCATACCGAATATGGCGCCATGCAGTTCGGTTTGTTCTACATGGGTGAATACTCCCACATCTGCATCAACAGCTTCCTGATTGCGACTCTCTTCCTTGGCGGTTACGCCGTCCCGTTCGTGACGACCGAGACGATGCAGGCCCACATGGGCGGTTCGCTCGCCATCCTCTGCGGTGTGCTCGTGTTCCTGGCGCTTGCGTTCCTCCACATGATTTACCGCTATTCCAAGAAGCTCGCTGCGACCAAGCTGACGAACCGCTTCGAAGTCCTCCAGGAATACAAGCTCTACAAGATTGTCGCCTGGGCTGCTGTCGCCGTGCTCGTAATTCTCGGTGTGGCTGCCTGGTTCTTCTATAATCCGGCCAACATGGTCGTGAACGGTGTTGCCGTGGGTAGCCTCGCTACTGCAATCGGTACAGCGCTCATCCACCTGCTCGTGCTTGTCGCGAAGAGCGTGCTCTTCTGCTGGGTGTGGATTTGGGTCCGCTGGACTCTCCCGCGCTTCCGCTATGACCACGTGATGCACCTGGGCTGGAAGATTATCTTGAACATCGCCCTCATCAACCTCGTGGTGACTGCCGTCATCGCAAAACTCGTAGGGGGTAACTAATGCGCGTTATTAAACAGAGGCCCATGAACTGGGTCGAACGCCTCTACATTTTTGAAGCCCTTCGTGGCTTGTTCACTACGTTGAAGCATGCTGCTCGCGGCTTGTTCCGTTACGAGACTCTCCCGACGATTTCGTACCCGGAAGGCCAGCCGGAAGTCCGCAATACCTACCGTGCAAAGCACCGCCTGATGTTGCGCCCCGATGGCACTCCGCGTTGTGTTGCCTGCGGTATGTGTGCTGCGGCTTGCCCTGCGCACTGCATCTTCATTGAAGCCACTGCGAGCGATGACCCGCGTATCGAAAAGAAGGTCAAGCGCTTCGATATCGACCACTTGACTTGCGTGTTCTGCGGCCTGTGTGCGGAAGCCTGCCCGGTGGATGCACTGCGCATGGATACGAAGGAAATCGTGTTCGAACACCGCACCCGCGACGAGTTCGTGGCGACGCTTGAAACTCTTACCGCCTGGGATCCGAAGGATTACCCCGACGACGCGCAGAGCCAGGTGGCTCCGGGCGGGACCAAGAATGCCGAGGCCCTCAAGGTCTGGGGAATGGAGGTTAAGTAATGCTTGCCCTGATTTATTTCATCATTCTCGCCGTGATTACCCTCGGGGCTGCCGTGTGCGTGCTCCTGAGCCGTCATCCCCTTTACGGCGCACTTTCCCTGGTGACATCCATGGTTTCCCTGGCCGGTATCTACGGTCTTATCGGGAGCCCGTTCCTCGGAGTCGTGCAGGTCATGGTCTATGCCGGCGCCATCATGATGCTCGTGACGTTCGTGATCATGGTGCTGAACGGTGCCCGTGATTCGAAGACGCCGATGTTCGACAAGGTCTCGCTGTTCATTGTGCCTGCGGTGGCCGTGCTCGCTGGCCTTGTCGGGTTTGCGCTCGTTCGTGCCCCGATTGCCTTTGACACGACGGCGCTCCGCGGCTCCGTGGCGCTCACGTCCAAGACTCTCTTCGACGTGGCCCAGACCGGCCCTGGCTACTTTATCCTTTTCGAAATCCTCGGCCTCTTGCTCCTTTCTGCCATGGTTGCTGCAGTGCTCATGGCCAAGAAGCGCCTCGGGTCTATCGAAACTGAAAATACGGAGGATAATCACTGATGGAACTCCAACCCATTTTCATCCAGATTCTTTCGCTCGCCATTTATGCTATCGGCATTGTGGTCGCCATTTCCCGCAGGAATATCTTCTTCGTGCTCATGGGTATTGAACTTGCCCTGAACGCGGTGAACCTCTCCTTTGTGGGATTCGCGAAGACGCTCCCCGCAGAACTGAGTGTCACGGGCCAGATCGTTCCGCTGTTTACCATTGCCATTGCCGCCGCCGAAGCGTGCGTCGGTTTCGCGATGGTCATCTTGATTTTCCGCAACCGCGAAAGCATCGATGCGGATTCCTATTCCAACATGAGGGGCTAATCGATGACGAATATTCCTTTGTGGCTAATTCCGTTGTTCCCGTTGCTGGGAACGATTATCCTGGGCGCAATCGCCGTCTCCTCTTCGGGTAACAAGAAGGGCGCCCCCGAAGGCATCATCGGTGCAATTGCCGTGCTGCTCCCTGCGCTCTCGTTTGCCTGCGTGACGGTTCTTGCACTGAACATGCCCGTATCCGGATTCCGCGAAACGATTTGCAACTGGATCGATATTCCTCTCCTGAAGGTGGATATCGGATTCCAGTTCGATGCCCTCTCACGCATCATGTTGCTGTTCGTGACTGGTATCGGCACGCTCATCACGCTCTACTCCATAGGCTACATGCATGGCGACCGCGGTTTCACGCGTTTCTTCGCCTACATCAACCTGTTCCTGTTCAGCATGATCGTGCTCGTGCTTTCGGACAACCTGCTCCTTACGTTCCTCGGTTGGGAAGGTGTGGGCCTCTGCTCTTACCTGCTCATCGGTTTCTGGAACAAGGACCTCAATAATTGCAAGGCTGCGAACAAGGCCTTCATCGTGAACCGCGTGGGTGATATCGGGTTCTTGCTCGGTATGCTCAGCCTCGTGACTATCGGTGGTGCAGGTGTCCTCAATTACGACATGCTCAACCATTTCATCAGCATGCTGATGGCCGGCGGTCACGTCGAACTCATCATGCCGATGCTCTTCATTACATGCTTGCTGTTCTTTGTGGGTTGCACGGGTAAGTCTGCGCAGATTCCGCTCCTCACTTGGTTGCCCGATGCCATGGCGGGTCCGACTCCGGTTTCGGCCCTCATCCATGCTGCGACCATGGTCACGAGTGGCGTGTACCTGGTGGCCCGTCTTTCGAACTTGTTTGTCGTTTGCCCCGATGTACTGAACATCATTCTTGTCGTGGGTGCCCTCACTGCCTTCTGGGCCGCCTTTGCGGGCCTGTTCCAGAATGACATCAAGAAGGTGCTTGCCTACTCGACGATTAGCCAGCTTGGCTACATGTTCATGGCCGCGGGCGCATCGGCGTTCGATGCCTCCATCTTCCACGTGTTTACGCATGCCTTCTTCAAGGCATCCCTCTTCCTCGGTGCCGGTGCCGTTATCCACGCACTGGGTGGCGAGCAGGACATGCGCAATATGGGCGGCCTTATCAAGAAGACGCCTGTTACCGCCTGCGTGATGATTTTTGCGTTCCTCGCGATTGTCGGCTTCCCGGGATTTGCGGGCTTCTGGTCCAAGGACCTCATCCTTGAACGCATCTTCACGGATTGCACCTGGGTGATTACCGGTTCCTGGCTTGCTCCTGTCGTTCCGATGAACAAGATTTTCTATATCGTCGGTCTGTTCACAGCGGTTGTTACGGCTGTCTACATGGGCCGTCTCATCATTATGACCTTCTTCGGCAGCTACCGCGGTAGCAAGGAAAGCGAAGCCCATATTCACGAGGCTCCCGCCGTGATGCTTATCCCGATGGTCATACTCACGTTCGGTTCTATCTTTGCCGGTTACCTCTGGGCAGATTCCATGGGCGTGCGCTTCTTCGCCGATACGCTTGCTCCGGTGCTTAGTGCGGCACAGGGCTTTGACCCGGCTAGGGCTCTCAATCCTGAAGTCCTGCTGAGCGAATTCATTCCGCGTTCTGTTGAACACGTGAACCCGATTATCTTTGCCGCGCTCGGCACGCTTGCCGCACTGTTCGGTATGTTTATCGCCTGGAAGGGCTGGATGCATGCGCATATTCCGGCTGCCAAGGGCTCTAGCGCTCCTGAAGGCTATGCTGCCGGCTGGACGTTCATGTGGGATTACGTGCACGGCTTCTTCGTGAAGTGCGTGAATGTGGCTGCCTGGATTTGCGAAAAGATTGTCGACACGCTTCTGCAGGCTTTCCAGTGGACACTCGGTGCCATCACCACTATTCTGGGTGACGGAGCAACGGTGTTCCAGGTGCGCAAGGTGCGCTTGCAACTAGGTCTTAGTATCCTAGGTGTCGTCGCTCTAGTTGTCGTTGTTCTTTTGACTGGAGGTTTGGTCTAATGCTGTTACATCTCCTTGTCCTCGCCCCGTTTGCTGCCGCCATCCTGATGGTCCTCAATTCCAAGGAGGATTTCAAGGCGGCGACCCATATGGCAATCCTTTTCGGACTCGTGTTCCTGGGTATGTCCGTTGTTCTCGTCTCTGGCGGGAATATCGCCACATCTCCTGTGGAATGGCTCTGGATTCCTGGTTGCAAGGGTCCTTCCTACTATTACCTGTATAGTCACGGTCTGGGCTCCTGGATGGTGTTCCTGTCTTGCGGACTTTCGCTGGTCGCCCTGATTTCGGCCCGCGGGCTCCTGGGCGTGAACTACCGCAATTTCGCCATCGGCATTTTTGCCTTGATGGGCGCGATGAACGGAACATTCCTTGCCGCAGACGCCGTGCTGTTCTTCTTCTTCTTTGAAGCTATGGTGATTCCGGCTGCTATTCTCATTGCCAGTTTCGGCGGTGAGGACCGCAAGAAGGCAGCGATGACGTTCGCGATTTACACGCTTGTCGGTTCTGCCCCGATGATGGTCGCCCTGTGGTACCTGCTTACCATTGCCGACAATTCTCTGCTGATGTCCCTTGCGATTGCGATCCAGGGCGTTCCGGAGTCGACCCAGCTGGTTGTCCTCATGAGCTTCCTGATTGCGTTTATCGTGAAGACTCCGATATTCCCGTTCCACGGCTGGCAGGCTATCACGTATTCCGAGGCCCCGGCTCCGCTTTCTGCAATCCTCACGGGTGCGATGAGTAAGGCTGGCGTGTTCGGCTTTATAGCTTGGGTGCTTCCGATTTTCCCGTTCAACATGCAGGAAATTTCCACGATGGTCTGGCTCGGCCTTGGTTCCGCCATTTACGGCGCGTTCATGGCCCTGCGTGCAACCGACGGCAAGAAACTCCTTGCCTTCAGTTCCATGAGCCATCTGGGCATTGCTGTTGCGGGTGTGTTTAGCCTTTCCGAGGCGATGCTCCCCGCGGTGCTCGTGCTCCTGGTTGCCCATGGTATTTCGGCCGGCGTACAGTACTACCTGATTGGTGTTGCCGAACGCATGACGGGCACTCGCAATATCGAAGAGATGGGCGGCCTTGCCCACAAGAACCCTGCGTTCAGCTTCCTGTTCGGTGCTGCAGGCGTCATGGCGCTTGCCGTTCCTGGAACTGCTGGATTTGTCGGAGAATTCTCCGTTCTCCTTTCCCTCTGGGACCTGAGCGCGGTTTGCGCAATCATCATGGGCTTTGTCATGATCCTTTCGGCGGCCTATGTGCTTCGCTTTATCCAGAAGGTCATCTTCGGTAAGCCTGCTCGTGAATACACCGAGGGCAAGCTCTGCGGCCATCTCGAAGGCTTTGCCTATGGCGTGATGCTCGTTCTGCTTCTCGTGTTCGGCTTCCATCCGTCGTTCATTACGAATGCCCTGCATGTCTACGAAGACGATGTCATTGAACAGGTCGTGGAAGAAAATGCGGACGCTGTTCCTGTAGATGAAATTGACGAAGAAATGGAAGAGGAATCCGAACCTCTCGAGTCCCACATCGTTTCTTCTGCTGATATCGCAAAGCTCGATTCCTCGCTGACCCAGGCCGGTTTCTCCGAGGAAGAACGCAAGGAACTGATCAAGCAGGTAATTGAGACCGAGGCCAATATGGCCAAGGCGACTGCAGTTGCTGCCGAAAAACAGCAGCGCGAAGAAGAAGAGGCTCGGATCCGCGACGCCGCGAACAAGGCTTACGAGGAATTCGATGTCCCGATGGAAAGTCAAGATGAATCTGCTGTGAAGAGCGAGGAGGTTTCCAATGACTAGTATCGTCAACTTTTTCCCGGTAATCCTGGTCGCGCTCGGTGCGCTTGCATCCCTCGCTGCAGAACCTTTCCTCAAGGACGAAAACAAGCATAAGATCATTCCCTGGATTGCATCGGTGTTCGTTGCCCTTGGTATGGCTTCGTTCTGCCTGGTCAATACGGGTACGTGCCATGATTTGTTTGCGATGGATCCGATTCGTCGAGTGCTCGGCGTGACGGTGCTGCTTTGCGCCCTCCTGGGTGTCGCAGGCCTCCAGTGGACCCTCGCTCACGAGAAGCATAAGGGTGGCGAAGCCTACGGGCTCCTGCTCCTTGCTTCGTGCGGTGCCGTACTCATGACTCAGGCCATCGATTTCCTCGCCCTGTTCGTTGCAATGGAACTTACGAGTTTCCCGGTGTATGCCCTTGTGGGTATCCGCCGCAAGGATCAGAACGCAGGTGAAGGCGTGTTCAAGTATTTCGTCTCGGGCTCCATATTCAGCGCCATTTTCCTTTACGGTGTATCGCTCGTGTACGGCGCTACCGGCACGACGCACTTCAGCACCACGATTATCGATGGCCGCGAAACACTCTATGCCGTGGGTACGCTGCTTGCAATCTTCGGGTTGCTCTTCAAAGCGGGTGCTGCTCCGGTGCATTACTGGGTTGCCGATGTCTATACGGGTGCTTCTGTCGCGGTGACGGGCTTCATGGCTGCGGTCGTGAAGGTCGGTGCCCTTGCTGCTCTCGGTTCCCTCTGGATTGGCATGCTCGTGACGCGTGCCGGCGTTGCGGGTGCCTGGAACCTGGCTGAACCTGTTACAGCTGCAGGCCAGTGGCCTTCCTTGTACCATGTGGTGGTCATTGTCGCTGTGCTCTCGATTATCATCGGCGCCTTCAGTGGTCTTGCCCAGAAATCCATTCGCCGCATTATCGCCTTCTCTGCCGTGATGAACGCGGGCTTCATTGTGCTTGGCCTCTTGCTCCCGAATTACCTGGGCGAAGGTACCGTGCAGCTTGGCTCCATGTTCTACTTCCTCGTTACCTATGCCATCGCCAGTGCAGGCGCCCTCACGGGTATTGCCTACCTCGCCGGCAAGGAAGACAAGAACGAGAACCTCGAAGACATCCAGGGTGCCGGCCGCAGGCATCCGTTCGTGGCGCTTGGCGTCGCGGTGTGCCTTGCAAGCCTTGCCGGCCTTCCGCCTGCATCTGGCTTCCTCGCAAAGTTCGCCCTCTTTACGGGTGCATTTTCTGCGGGCCTTAGCAAGGTGGCGATTTTTGCCTTCGTGCTTTCGCTGGTGGCCGCAGTCTACTACCTGCGTATCGCCTTCGTGCTGTTCGCTCCTCGCAAAAAGCAGTGCGAATGCAAGTGCAGCTGCATGTCGTCTTCGTACAGTTACATGCTCAAGTTCATGGTGGCCGTGGCGGCTATCGCCCTGCTTGCACTGAGCATTGTTCCCGGCTTTGCACTGATTGGCTAGTCGCTATTTGGCGATTGCCAACTGCAAAAAAAAACGCTGAATTTCGCAAGGAACTGCCTTTCGGGGCGGTTCCTTGTCGTTTTATCGGGGTTCTTGGTGCCGGTTACCTTATTTGTACGGGTTGAATGTATATTTAGGGTATGAAGTTGAAAATATGCGTTTTGTTTTTGTTTGCTGTGGCATGTCTCGTCATGGAGGGGTGCTCGGCATACGATTATACCGAACATGAGAGCACATTGGATTCGGCTAAGGTTTATTCCGCATGCTGGCCGGCAGCAGATTCAGCCCTGCTAGATTTCCTTGCCGACACGGCTTATTCCGGAATGGTTGTCTACGGCAACTATATGGCACGCTCAAAAGAAATGAAACGCGATACCTCGAAGAATTCTACGATATACAGGTTTTCTGTCGCGGGCGATGTCAAGCCGGAAAAGGATGTCTTTTCCATTAAGCTTGTCTTGGAATACAAGGTAGTGGATGATGCCTACGGAACCCAGGAATATGGTGACTCACTGTTTGTCGATATCTACGGGTGTCGCGATTATGGATGTAAGCTGGCTGAAAAGGTTGTGCTCCGTAATGGCGATTACAGTTTTACCAAGTTGCTCAAGAAGGGTGAGTTTGAAATATCTAGCCCGAAAGGCGATTTCTTTTCGGTTGAAGCCGGGTACGATTGCGATGTGGTCAAGGAATACTTTTTCCACCTGAATATCGACCTGGACGATGTCAAGATTGATCTGGATGCACAGAAGGGTTCTGAAACTTGTTCCTATAGGTCTTCGAAATGGTGTCTTTATTGCTGATGAAATCAATGCGCAAGATGCGACTGAATTGTGCCGTACTGCTGATGGCGATAGCCCTTGTCGGCTGTTGTGAGGATTACTATTACGAGAATGCGGACACGGACTACACGAAGGTGAGTTCGCATGATGTCTCGGGAGCAATTTCTATAAAGGACCGAGCCCTCGGAGGGAAAATAGTTATCCCTTCGGATAAGGGTAAAGATATATTCGTTCCCGAAAAGGTCCGGCTTGTCCTACTGGATAGTTCCCTTGCTGCTACAGACACCTTGAAGGGGAGCATTGTCAAGGACGATGCTATCGGTTATGAGTTTTCTGCACGCAACTACAAGTCCCCGTATGTGAAGATTCTTGTCAAGGGAAAGTGGAAACTCTATGGATCCAAGGCGGTCTCGACGACGTTTGAGACCATCAGCGATATTTCGAACGAGATGAATCCGCTTGTAGACCTGATGACGCATCTGGAAGTCCCGCTGGTAGAAGCGCTCGTAGACGAAGGCTACCCTTTCAAGGCGGCCAAGCAACTTGCCATGCAGAAGTTTAGCGAGAATTTCGGCCTTAAGTATGTGAATGCACCGGCGGAATCGTACGAAAGGGAATTTGTCGAAGTCGGAACGATGTATGCATTCCTGTTGCGTGGCAGGTCGGATAGCGAATTCCTGGAGAATATCGAAGATTTCCGTTTGGACATGGAAGACGGAGTTCTTGACGATACGCTCGCTATGATTGATTTTGCGGATTATGCCGTGGAAGACTGGCTCCGTCTGGACTCGCTGTTGCGACAGCTGAACCCTGCCTCAGGCCACTGGAACTGGAAACTCGCAGGGAGGCTTGTTGAACGCGCGTATGGCCTTTCTTCCTGTGAAAATGACTCCACTGGGAAAGTTGGCAAAGTCAAGGCGAAAGGGTCCAAATACAAGGGGGATTCCCTGGTGTGTGATGTGGCTAAGCCTGGCGATGACTACTTCTATCGGGCCCTTACTCCGCTGGAACGTGAACTAGGCCCTTGCGGATATCGTGCTGACGGCAAGGACAAGTTCGCTTCTATCGGTGATTCCCTGTTCTATGTCTGCAACTATCAGCCCATCTGGATTGATGAACTTGAAGATTCTGGCAGTATCGAGAAATGGCGCGAGGCTTCGTGGGGCGTTACTCTTAACAAGGTGCTGGGACCTTGCAACAAGGAAGTGCTGAAGGTAGAAGGTTCGGAGAATGAGTATAGGTCCCTGATTAGGAAAAAACTAGGGGATACCGTTTATGTATGCCAGTACGATTATCTGTTCTGGAAAAACGAAGGTACGGATTCCTTGCTTTATTTCTTGGGAGACTGTGGTGTCAAGAATCTCTGGAGCCTAGAAAAGTTGGGTGATTCATCGGAATATGTTTGCACATATGATTCGTGGGTGAGCGCGAACGATACGCTCAAGTTCCTTTCGGAACAGCGTCGCTGTGATAAGGAGACCGATAGCCTGCGTACGTTCTCGTTCGGTTCGACCTACTATATATGTGACGATGTGAAATGGGGCAAGGACTCCGTGTACACTTTCAAGGATACGACGCAGGCATATGCGGATTCGCTTGACAAGGTCTATTTTTTCAAAAAAGAGTGTTCTGTCCTTGCTGATACAGTGAAGTATTATTATGACTCGTTAAGCAGTCAGTATTACCACTGTGAAATCCGGAATAACAAGATCAAGTTCTACGAGGTCGAGGAAGAGAAAGGGCGGACGTATTTCTGCGGAGAGTTCGCCAAGACCTTGACGGGTTGCTCTGCTGAATCCGATACTACGGAAGTTGTCAGCTGCCCGTACAATACCAAGGAAACTTGGGTCAATGCCGAGAGCGACGGCTACTACCATTGCTCGCATGTCGATGATGGCTATACTTACGTTCAGATTCCTTATTGGGAAGTGAATTACTACAATAGCCTGCATGAGTCGGGGAACCTCGAGCCTTGTAACCCGCAGTCAGATACGCTCGAGTACAAGCGGGATTCCTACGGGTATTACTATTACTGCGTAGAAGAAGGAGGCGAGTGGAAAAATGAACTTATCGAGCTAGACTCCCTGAAAGAAAAACTTGTCGACGAGTGGGTAAAGACCTTGGAACCGTGTAATGCGGAAAATGCAAGATGGAAGCGCTATTATAAAAGTTTCCTGTACGAAAAACGCTATGTCGTATGCGATTATGACATGGATTCGAATTTCACGTTGCTGAAGGTGGATGAACCATACTACTCCAATTATCCGGAACGCGAATACCTCATGAAGGTCAAGCCCCCTCTGGAGGCCTGTAGCGAAGAGCAGATGGCTGCACGGGGGACGCCGGTAGAGGTGGTGAACGGTTCCATAACTGACCCGCGTGATGGACGCAATTATCGCGTCGTGACTATCGGAGAACAGACCTGGATGGCCGAGAACCTCGGTTACTACGATACGCTTGCCGCGCCCAATCTGGTTAATCGTTCGGATTGCTCCAAGGTTCCGACCCTGTGCTCTACGACGGGTCGGCTGTATTTCTGGGATGCGGTTGTGGGCGTTCCCTCGGATTTCAATGCGGATACGATTCAGACGAGACTCTGCGCACCAGTCCAGGGAATATGCCCTGCAGGCTGGCATGTTCCTTCGGTAGAGGAATGGTCGCGGTTGTTCCAGTATGTATCGTACCACAATAATGGCGCAGGTTATGGAGGTTCCCTGAAGGCCGAAACAGGCTGGGCCGTGAACCCGAGGGTCAAGGATATATTCGGCTTTTCTGTGGCGCCGGTTTCCTGGACTACCGATGCTTCGGCCTATTTTGCCACGTCGGAAATCGATGCGAGTTCGAGGATAAGGCGTAATGCTGTAATACAGTTTACCTATTCTTCTGGGAGCCCGACGATAAATGAAGATTCTATGAGCCGTTCGTTCTCCGTGCGCTGCGTGAAGGACTAGGATGTTTTTTTAGATTTGTGAAAAAAGCAGGTTTATTTATGGATAAGATTTATCGCTCGGGTATCGGTTTTGACGTTCACAAATTGGTGGAAGGCCGCAAGTGCATTATCGGCGGGGTGGATATCCCGTACGAGAAGGGCCTCTTGGGCCATAGCGATGCCGACGTGTTGCTGCATGCGATAAGCGATGCCCTGCTGGGCGCTGCTGGCCTCGGCGATATCGGCACGTACTTCCCGGATACGGACCCCGCGTTCAAGGGCGCCGACAGCCTGGAGCTGCTGCGCAAGGTGGGCGAGGAAGTCCGCAAAGCCGGTTACGAGATTGTCAATATCGATAGCATCGTGATGTGCGAACGCCCGAAGGTGAACCCGCACAAGGATGCCATGAAGGCAAACATCGCCCGCGTGCTCGGGATTGACGTAAAGCAGGTCGGCATCAAGGGGACCACGACCGAAAAGCTCGGGTTTACGGGCAGGGGCGAAGGCATTGCGAGCCAGGCTATCGCGATGGTCCGCAGTTTATAGTTTGTATAAAATTTTCGGGGACAAAAAGACTATATTTAGGATAGTCTCAAGAATGGAGGAAAAATAATGAGAAAATGGCTTGCCATATGTGCCGTATCTGCTTTGGCTCAGTTGTCCTTTGCGGCCTGGGACGGTACTGCGAAACTCCCGAAGGTTGTGTCAGGTGCCTACGAAATTACATCTCCCGAGGAACTGATCGGCTTTCTCGAATCCGTGACGACTTCGAACAGGGCCGACGAGACTCTACGTGCCTACCTGAAGAACGACATCGTGTTCGGTGCCGATACCTCCACGCTGGCCACAAAGAGGTGGACGACCACGAAGCGCAACGAGTACTTCGTGGGTGATTTCGACGGCAGGGGCCATACGGTTTATGGCCTGAATGCGGAACAGGCGCTGTTCGATGTCGTGGGCACGAGCGCGGGCTCAATCCACGACCTGAACGTGGCTAACAGTTCCTTCGGTAGCGATACGGCAGGCTATGCAGCCGCGGTCGTGACCGAACTGCATGCGGGCCTCTGGAACGTGAATGTCTACAATACGGATGTGCGTGCCGTCTATTATGCGGGCGGCATTGCGGCCAACATGTCGAGCCCGGCGGATGACCAGATAGCGTATATCCTGAACGGCAACGTCGTCGGGGGCTCCGTCAAGGCGGGCGGTTATGTGGGCGGCATTGTCGGGTATGCTGCGGGCCGTGTCGCCGGCTGTAGCAATTCGGCGAAGGTCTCCTTTGCCGATGCGGAAGGGAGTACTAAGGATTCTGAGGCCTATATCGGCGGTATTGTCGGGTATGCCGACGGCACGGACGGCACTGCCGTCGAGAACAGCGTCAACCGTGGCGAAGTCGAACTCAAGACGGTGAACGGCAATATTTATGTGGGCGGTATCGTCGGCTTTGTGCTGGGGAATGTTTCTAACCTGCAGAACTACGGGAAGGTCCTTGCCGACATTTCGTATGCGGGCGAAAGCTTTTCCGAAACGAGTAAGGTGAATGTCTATGTCGGTGGCGTTGCCGGTACCAAGCATTTCCGCAAGAACGAATATGGCGAAATCCGCGACTTCGTGAACGAGGGCGAAGTTGAACTCCTTGCCAAGACGCGGGGCTACGAAGAGAAATTCTTTGTTGGTGGAGTCTTTGGCGAAAGCAAGGCCCACTACCGCAATGCGATGAACAAGGGTGCGGTCAATGTCAAGGTGAAAAGCCTTAGCGATTACACGAAGTTTAAGGTGGGCGGTGTTGCCGGCTATTCGTCCACTTTCCTCAACTTGCCCGGTATTGAAGGGCTCTCGAATCGCGGCAATGTCAATGTCGAGGCTTCGGGCGAGGTCTATGTGGGAGGCCTTCTGGGCGAACTGGAACGGTTCTCGTCCGACAAGCCCGTATTGTCGCGTTCCTTTAACTACGGCAATGTGACGGGGAGTATCCCCGATGACGTAGTCTCGGCCGAGGCGCTGGAAGTTGGCGGCCTTGTAGGTAACTGCCTTACGGACATTCTCGAAGATGTCTATAACCGGGGGGCAGTGGTTGCCAAGGGTAAGGTTGTCGGAGCTTCTAGCCATGCCGGCGGATTTTTTGGCTCCTACAATTATTCTGAATACTCGGTCCGTAATTCGTATAGCGCAACTCCCTACATCAAGGGCGAAGCCATCGGCACTATTGCCGGATGGTTCGGATCTCCGAATTGGCCCCTCATTACCTATTTCGACAGTACCCTTGCCGATATTGGAGCCTTTGGTGTGTCTAGTTATTCTGTGAAGTGCGATGGATGCGCGAAGTCTACGAAGCAGCTCCAGAGCGACGAGATGCTTGCCATGCTGAATACGTCGAACGGTACGGTGGCGGACCGCAAGATATGGGTGCGTCGCGGTGGTTATCCCGTGTTGACTTTCGACAGCTTGTACATGAACGATTCTGCCTACTCCGATATCCAGCGATATGCGATGCCTCCGTCGAGTGTCGAGAACGACACGCTGGTCTATACCGTCTCTACGGCCGAAGAACTGGCGACTTTCCTCGCGATGCCTAACCTCTTTGTTGCGCCGAGCCGGAAGGGGGTCAGGGTCCAGCTGGCAAAAGATATCGTGATGGGTAGGGATTCGACCCACTTGCCTACGCACCAGATGTCCATCGATACAAATTCAAAGTGTGTGGACGTCGATTTCGACGGTCAGGGTCATACGATTTATGGGCTCAATATGTCGCGTGCGATGTTCAACTGCATAGCGCAGGGGGCGGTGATGCGGCGATTCACGATTGCGAACAGCCGTTTTGAAAACGAGCTTGAATTGCCTGTCGCGGGTGTTGCCATCAGGAATGGCGGTACCATCGTAAACGTGAATATCCGCAACAGCCTGGTGCACGGAGGCCATGCCGGAGGGCTTGTCGTCTACAATTATGACCAGAATACGGGTGTAATCCTGAGTTCGAAAAACGAGAACACGACGGTAATCGCCTGTAATTACTGCAGTGCTGGCGGTATTGCCGTGACATCTGCTGGCGTGCTGAGCGACTTGAGTAATTCCGGTCGGGTGTCTGGCGATGTTGTGGGTGGCATTGTGGGCACTACGTTCAGCCTTGCTCAGGGTGCGTCGAACCTTGTCAGCACTTGCTCCAATACGGGAAAGGTGCTTTCCTATGTAAAAAAGAATTTTTCCCTTGCCGGAGGTATTGTGGGTGTTGCCCAAGCGACGACCATATCCAATAATTTTAATTCGGGCCTTGTCGAGGTTTCGTCGGACCAGTTTGTTTACGTAGGCGGCATTGTGGGTTGGATTGACTCTTCCGGTTCCGTGACGAATAGCGGAAACTGGGGCCGCGTGCATGCACTTTCCGGTGAAAAAGTTTGGGCGGGAGGCCTTGTCGGCTATGTAGAAGGTCAGATAATGTACACGGATGACACGTATTTCATTGTTACGACCTTGGCGAATGATTTTAACTACGGCCCGGTGCATGTCAAGTCCGCAAGTGTGAAATCCTATGTGGGCGGCCTTGTTGGTGAGGGGAAGGGTTTCCTCCTGCAGAAAGTCTATAACAGGGGCGGCGTCATAAATGAGGTGGATTTGGATTCGTCTGCGACGGGTGGCTTTGCCGCGGCGGTGGATTCCTCAATTGTCTGGAACGCCTATTCCTATATCGATACGTTGTACGGGAAGAACGTGGCCAACGTATTCTACAAGGTGACCGGCTCGCGTTCCTTCAAGGAAGCGATTTACGGGTCGAACACGGGAAATCTACCGACGTTTGTCATCGAGGATGCTGGCGCTGCAGCCCAGGATTCCTTGATTGAGGCGCTCACGTTCGAAGAGATGATGTATCCGTCCATCACGCAGGTGTCCCGGAGCTTTGCTGATGCCGACTGGGTGGACAAGGGCTGCATGCCGGTGGCCAAGAGCGACACGACCTCTACCTGTGCCGTAAGCGTGGTCAAGGACTTCTTCGGCGATGCTGAGGAACCGTACAAGGTGGGCTACGTCGTGACCGTCGTCATGGCGGATTCCAGCGCGGGCGAGATTAACGATGGCCCGACTCCTGTGGCCCCGAAGACGGCCGACCCGAAGGTGAAACTGCTCCCGATGCAGGTCGAGGTTTCGGCGAGGGATATCGCGGTCTTTGGCCTTATGGAGAACAGCCCGGTGCTCGTGCTCGACCTGAAGGGGCGCCTGGTGGCTTCGGCCCGCATTCATGGCGGCATGGCGAACTTGTCTGTCCCGAGGGCAGGGCGTTACCTGGTACGTAGCGGCAAGTCGTCGCGCCTGGTAAACGTGCGGTAGTTTTTTGATACAATGCGTTCCGCTTGCCTTGAGGAACGCTAATTGTATTTAATTATTGCCATCTTGGTGACAAGAAAATACACATATGTAAACCCCGCTTTTACGGGGTTTATTTCTATATTTTACGCCAGCATTACAAATAAACAATTCACCGCCATGAGCCCGAACTAGCTGAAAGGCAGCGACGATGATCCGGTAGTGGCGTTCCGTAGGAATGTCCTATGACACTTATGATTCTCAAAATGATTGGTTGCCTTGCGCTGCTCATGTTCGGCATGAAGACGATGAGCGAAGGCTTGCAGAAACTCACCGGCGGTCACCTCCGCGCAGTCCTTGGCACCATGACCAAGCACCGTATCGGAGGCCTCCTTACAGGCACGTTCGTCACGGCCTCGGTGCAGTCTTCTACCGCTACGACCGTCCTTACCGTAAGCTTCGTTAACGCTGGCCTGCTCACATTGAGTCAGGCCATTCCTGTTATCATGGGCGCGAACATCGGTACCACGGCCACGGCGTGGATCATGTCCATATTCGGGTTCCAGTTCAACATGAGCTCGGTGGTGTGGCCCTTCTTCGCCCTCGGCATCATCCTTTCTTACACCAAGAAGAACTCGACCAAGAGTATCGGCGAATTCGTGTTCGGTTTCGCGTTCATGTTCCTGGGCCTTACCACGCTGCGCGAAAATGCGGTGGCGATGGACCTGGCCCACAACCAGGCGGTCATCAACTTCTTTTCGACGACCGGCGGTTGGGGTATCTTCAGCACACTCCTCTTCCTGTTGCTGGGTAGCATCCTTACCATGTGTGTGCAGTCCTCTGCCGCCATCATGGCGATTACGCTCTTGCTCTGCAGTAGCGGCGTGCTCCCGATTTACCAGGGCATCGCGCTCGTGATGGGCGAAAACATCGGTACCACGGTCACCTCGAACCTGGCGGCCCTTTCGGCAAGTACGCAGGCGAGGCGCGCGGCCTTGGCGCACATGCTCTTCAACGTGTTCGGCGTGGTGTGGGTATTGATAGTGTTCCGCCCGTTCGTGAACATGGTGTGCAGCATCGTGGGGTTCGACCCGACGTTCGTGCCGCATACCGAAGAAGAAGTTGCCCAGGCGAGCGTCCGTGTGACCTACGCGCTATCTGCCTTCCATACGGCATTCAACCTCTGCAACGTGCTTATCCTCATCTGGTTCATCAAGCCGATGGAAAAAATCATCTGCAAGATTATCCGTGAGAAGGAAGATGGCGAGGATTTCAAGGTCAAGTTCATCAGCGCGGGCCTCATGAGTACCGCAGAACTTTCGCTCTTCGAAGCCCGCAAGGAAATTAACTTGTTTGCGGCCCGCACGCAGAAGATGTTCCGCATGGTGCCCGAACTGCTCGAGATGAAGGACGAAAACGACTTCGTCAAGTTGTTTGCCCGCATCGAGAAGTACGAAGGCATTAGCGACAACATGGAAATCGAGATTGCGAACTACCTGAACAAGGTTTCTGAAGGCCGCCTGAGTCCCGAAAGTAAGACGAACATCCAGTCGATGCTCAGGGAAATTTCTGAAATCGAAAGCATCGGCGACTCCTGCTACAACATGGCGCGCGCGATCAACCGCAAGTTCCGCAGCAAGGAAGACTTTACGGAGAACCAGTACGGCCATATCAAGCATATAATGCAGCTGTGCGATAACGCGCTCACGAACATGATCGATGTCATTAGCGACCATGCATCGGCTGATGCGAACCGCACACTGAACCTGGAGAACGAAATCAACGACTACCGCAAGCTCCTCAAGGAGAAGAACGTCACTGATATCGAGAACCAGGAATACAGCTACCAGATGGGTGTCCACTACATGGACGTGGTGAACGACTGCGAAAAGCTCGGCGACTACGTGGTGAATGTTGTCGAAGCTCATGCGAATAAAAAGTTCTCCACCTAAGAAAATTCGTCTATAAACTTCGCGATATGGCGTCATGTGAACTTACTCGCCGCATGACATAATCTTTTTCCATACAAAAAAGCCCCAGTTATCAAACTGGGGCGATTGCGACCTTTGGACACTTGGCAACTTGTTGCCTTAGTGTACATGGCCACCTTTAGGTGGGAGCGAGCACCTACCGGAGTAATTCAATACCCGGATGAAGCGCGAACGGTCTTCTGTGAACAACAAACGCCTCGTATTAACGAGGCGTGGTTGTGAGAGTGAGTGCATACCGGAGTAATTCAATACCCGGATGAAGAGCGCGAACGGTCTTTTAACTTAGTCCCCGGTGAAGATAATCACGAGGACAGAAGCAACGAACAGCGCGGAGACCACGAGGAATTCCCACGGGTTTTCCATGATGGTGGTCTTAGCAGAACCCATGGAAGCGGTTTCCATCTTCTGCTGTTCTTCGGCCTTGGCCTTAGCTTCGGCTTCGGCAGCCTTCTTTTCTTCTTCAGCCTTGGCGAGAGCAGCGCTGTCGACCGTGGCTTCTTCCTTCTTGGCTTCGAGAACTTCGGTTTCGGCCTTTGCAGTGTCAGCAGCAGCAGCTTCAGCAGCAGGAGCGGCTTCGGCAGGAGCGGCAGCCTCAGCAGCAGGAGCGGCTTCGGCAGGAGCAGCAGCTTCGGCAGCAGGAGCGGCTTCGGCAGGGGCAGCTTCGGCAGCGGGTGCGGCTTCAGCAGCAGGAGCAGCGGCGGGTGCGGCGGCAGGAGCGGCTTCGGCAGGGGCTGTAGCCTCAGCGGCAGGAGCGGCAGCAGGAGCAGCAGCCTCAGCAGGGGCGGCAGCTTCGGCCTTCGGGGCTTCAGCGGCAGGGGCGGCTTCGGCAGCAGGAGCGGCCTTGGCGGCGGGAGCAGCCTTGGCAGCCTTGGCCGGAGCGGCGAAAGCAACAGCAACGGCCACTGCAGTTGCAAGCAAGATCTTCTTCATCATAGGTTCCATTCCTCGTTAGGGTTTGTTTTTAAAACTTTAGGTAAAAAATAACTCTTCTAGCGACGTTTTGCCAAAAAAAAAGAAAAAAAAGTCAAAAAAGCGCGAAATTTGTCGCTTTATCGGCGTTTTTTGCAAAAAAAAGTCCCCTCGTCGGGTTTAAACACTCTTCGAGAGAACGGTTGACCGAGAGCAGATGCGAAAGAATTTAAATTTTACGGCAAAAATCAACCCACAAAAAGAGACACTATTATGGCATTCAAATACGAAGCTACCGTCCAGCACGGTGAAGATACTACCGAATACGTAAACCTCGGTAAAGATGGCGTTTCTGTCGCCGAATTCGAAGGCAAGAAGATTCTGAAGGTCGCCCCCGAGGCGCTCACCAAGATTGCCCAGGCCGCTTTTGAAGAAGTCGAATTCTGCCTGCGCCCGGCCCACACGGCGAAGGTCGCAAAGATTCTCCAGGATCCGGAAGCTTCGGACAACGACAAGTTTGTCGCCCTCACCATGCTCAAGAACGCATGCGTTGCCGCTAAGGGCATCCTCCCGTTCTGCCAGGACACCGGTACGGCAATCTGCGTTGCCCACAAGGGCCAGCAGGTCTGGACTGGTTTTGACGATGCCGAAGCGATTTCTGAAGGTATCTACAACGCTTACACCACGAAGAACCTTCGCTACAGCCAGATTGCACCGCTCACGATGTACGAAGAAAAGAACACCGGCTGCAACCTCCCGGCCCAGATCGACATCCACGCCGAAGAAGGTGCCGAAATGAAGTTCTTGTTCGTCGCTAAGGGCGGTGGCTCTGCCAACAAGACTTACTACTGGCCGATGACCAAGGCGCTCCTCAACCCGAAGTCCTTGGAAAAGTTCCTCGCCGAAAAGGTGAAGACGCTCGGTACTGCCGCTTGCCCTCCGTACCACCTAGCCATCGTGATTGGCGGAACCTCTGCCGAAATGAACACGCACATGGTGAAGCTCGCCAGCTGCGGCTACCTCGACGATATTCCGACGAGCGGTTCCGAAGGCGGTCGTATTTTCCGCGACCTCGAAATGGAAGAAAAGGTTCTCCACATTTGCCAGAAGACAGGCATTGGCGCCCAGTTCGGCGGCAAGTACCTTGTGCACGACGTTCGCGTGATTCGCGCTCCGCGCCATGCTGCAAGCTGCCCGGTTTCTATCGGCGTTTCTTGCTCCGCTGACCGTAACATCAAGGCAAAGATTGACGAAAACGGCCTCTGGCTCGAAAAGATGGAACACCATCCGGAAAACTACATCCCGTCTGGCAATGCCGTGAACCTCGCTCCGGCAGTCGAAATCGACCTTGACCGCCCCATGAAGGAAGTGCTCGCCGACCTCACCAAGTATCCGGTGAAGACGCGCCTCAGCCTCAAGGGCACGATGATTGTGGCCCGCGACATGGCCCACGCGAAGATTGCTGAAATCTTTGACAAGCAGGAACGTGGCGAAGAACTCACCGACGAAGAAAAGACCGTGCTCAAGGTCGTTTCGGACCACCCGATTTACTACGCCGGCCCGGCTAAGACTCCGGCAGGCATGCCCACAGGTAGCTTCGGCCCGACGACGGCTAACCGCATGGACCCGTACGTGATGCGCTTCCAGAGCAAGGGTGCTTCGATGATCATGGTCGCGAAGGGCAACCGCAGCCAGGACGTCACCGACGCCTGCAAGAAGTACGGCGGATTCTTCCTCGGATCTATTGGCGGCCCGGCAGCCATCCTCGCTGAACAGAACATCCTCAGCAACGACATCGTGGCCTTCCCGGAACTCGGCATGGAAGCCATCCGCAAGATCACCATCAAGGACTTCCCGGCATTCATCCTCGTGGATGACAAGGGCAACAACTTCTTTGAAGGCCTGATCTAGCGTCGTCATTCCCGCTTATCGTCATTCCCGCGAAGGCGGGAATCTTTCGCAACTAAAAAATCCCACCGGAACAACCGGCGGGATTTTTTTGTGTGGAAATGAAACTCTAATGCTGGAAATTATTTCCTAGATATTAAATTACCTACTCGAAAAGTCAAAAAGGCTGTGTTTTAGAACAATTCATTGTATTTTTTTCAATGGCGATGTTTTCTTTAGGGGCTTTTTGGGCTAGGAATAGATTATTTTATTGATTGGATAGTTGTCTTTTTTCGAGAACTGGCCTATGCTCAACATTGACGAAATCAGCGATTACAGGGATTTGCTCAAGAACTACTATACCCAGCGCAAGCTGGATATGCCCTTGTATTCCTATAAGATGATGGGCCAGAAGCTTGGGCTCGAGACGAGCCAGATGTTCCGTGTGCTGAACAAGGAACTTCACCTGCCGAACCGCAGCATTCCGCTGGCGAAGGACCTGCTGGACCTGAAGGGTCGCAGTGGTGAAATTTTCGAAATCCTGGTGGCGGCATCCAAGACGAAGTCGCCTGCGAAGAAGGATAAGCTCTACAAGATGGCGCTTTCGCTCCAGGATGTGGACCTTCGCAAGTTCAATGCCAGCGAGTACCTGTTCCTGAGCAAGTGGTGGATACCCGTGGTGCGAGCGCTTATCGAGATGAATGGAGGGCATGCCGAGGTCTCGCGCCTGGTAAAGCAGATATCTCCGGCCGTCTCGGAAGACCAGGTGCGCGAAGCCATAAAGGTACTCAAGGATTTGAATCTCATAACGCCGCTTGCTTCGGAACGCTATGCCGCGACGACCGCCAATTTTACGTCGGCAGGTTCGCCGACGAAGACGTCGGCTATCCGTAGTTACCAGAATCAGCTTTTGTCGCTTGCCCAGAACGCCCTCGTTTCGGTAGAGCCTGCCAAGCGCAATATCTCGTCGTTGCTTGTGGGTGTCGACGAAGATTGCTTTGCCGACCTGAACGAAATGACGCTGGAATTCCGCCGCCAGGTACAAAAGAGGGTGGCTGAAGTCGACAAGCCGAATCGCGCGATGCAGTTCGTGTTTGCACTATATCCGGTCGCGGATGTTTCCAATAGCCCGCGGACAAAGAAAGAGGGGGTAAAGGTATGAAAAAGTTGCTTTTACTCCTGATGGTTCTGCTGTTTGTCGCCTGCTCGAACGATAAGGTGGCCGGTATCAGTACGGTCGAGACCGAAAACGCCTACCTGATCCAGATTGTTCACGAGGATTCCTTGCCCGCGGTCGGTGTCTTGGCCCGCATGCGTGCGGCAAGTTTTGTCCGCAGTGTTGAAGAAGATTCCGCAGGGGCGGAATACTACGAGGAATTCGTGACCGATTCCTTGGGGCAGATTCGCATTGATAGCCTCGGCGTAAAAGAGGCTACGATTGAAATTGTCGATGCAGACGAAGGTTTGTTCACCAGGATCCGCGCCAAGGATATCAGGAGCGGAGACTCCGTACAGTATGCTCTCGAAAAAACAGGCCGCCTGCGTGGCAAGGTTTACTTGCCTGCGGGCGTTGACTACGCTTGGGTACAGGTGTATGGTTCCGACCGCCTTGTAAAGACCGATAGCGAGGGCTTCTACGAGATGGATTCGTTGCCGCCGTATGAATACGGCCTGCGCGTCATTGTGGGTGACAGTGTTGTTGAAAATTCGGCGAAGGTTGGTGCCGGCGAGGAGGCTCGCGCGAATGTTTGCGCGTTCGAACCGGATTCCATCAAGGTGCTGGACTTTGAATCTGCGGATGCGCAGTTTGTTATCCGCGAGCTCGGTATAAGCGAGGCGGGTTACATGTCTTCTACGGATACGAGCGTGAAGACGACACCCGAGGTGGCGATGGTACCCGAGACGCGCAAGGACATTGCGGATTTCTTTGTAGAAGCGGATGCCGGCCGCGCCGGTAACGCCTTGCACTGGATGTCTTCTGCGGGGCAAGGACGCTGGTCGTTCTACGGAATCTGGGTTTGTACGGAGGAATCGCCGTGCGATTTGTCTGCAACGGATTCCATCGTGTTCTATGCCCGCGGGAACGGAGTCATTTCGATTGCGCTCGAGACGCTCGGCAGTTCGAACGAAGAAGGCAAGACTTTGGCTTACGATACCCTCAATACAGACGAATGGCAGCGTCGCGTCATAAAGCCTGCTAATTTCAAGCCGCGCGACGACATGTACGGCAATCTCGGCTGGAATGTTGTCAGCAGGGCGGTGACGACCATCTCGATAGCCTCCTACGACGAGACCGAATTCTGGATAGACGATGTCGTGTTCTACGGCATCAAGCCCAGCGACTTCATCGTCAAATAACTTTATCTGTAATCGCTTTCCATTCCCCGGGCGCTAAGTTGCCGAGGGGAATGTTTCCTATTTGCACGCGGACAAGCCGGAGCGTGGGGAAGCCTACTGCCGCTGTCATGTGGCGCACCTGACGGTTCTTGCCTTCGATGAGCGTAAGCTTTACCCAGCTGGTGGGGATGTTCGCACGGAAGCGGACGGGCGGCACCCTTTCCCAGATCCAGTCCGGCGCTTCAACGATTTCTGCCTTGCAGGGTTTGGTGTGGTAGCCCTTGATGTCCACGCCTTTGCAGAGTTTGCGAATAGCCTCTTCCGTAATTTGCCCATCAACTTGCGCGAGGTAAGTGCGCGGGTGTTCGAATTTCGGGTCGAGCAGTTTCTTGATGAGTTTCCCGTTATCGGTCAATAGCAACGCGCCTTCGCTGTCGTGGTCGAGGCGGCCTGCAGAGTACACTCCCGGCGGAAACCCGAATTCATCGAGCGCGCGGTGGCCTGCTTCTGGTGTAAACTGGCTCAGTACTCCGAAGGGCTTGTTGAACAATATGACGGTGGACATCGGCCAAAAGGTAGGAAATGTATTCCAACTTGTAGCGAAAAAAAAGAAAAACTTTTTCAAAAGGCTGGTTTTGTAAACATTATTTTTCGTACCTTGTTTTTAGGGTTAACAAACAGGTAAGGAGGTAACACCATGAAACGCTCAACGTTCACAATGGTAACCGCTGTCGCGATGCTTGCTACATCGGCGATCGCTGCTGGAAATCTGGTTAAGTCCAAACAGGGCGATCTCGATTTGACAGAACAGCGCGGTGGCGGAGGAGTGGTCTGCACGGCCGGCTTTTATGACGAGTTAAAAATCGTCAGGGAAGCGGACGCGGAAGTTCTCGTCAAGGGGGCTTGCGGTCAGGGCTGGGTTGACAAGTCGAAGGTCGTCTATGTAGCCGCTAAACCCGGAGACAAGTCGTTCACTTTCGATAAAATCAATGTGCAGGCCTGGACAGACAACCGGTCGCTCGTCGGGATCATCAACGATAACTACGAAGATTTCGACGGCGTAACTATCGATCGCGATTTCAAGGAATATCTGGTTCACACATTGGATCGCGAAAAAATGGAAATGAGCCGCGGGGAAAACTGAGCCCAACTAGCCAGAACCTGACGGAAAACATTCCTGACAAATTATTCCCCGGTAGGCGCCGCCGGGGTTTACGTTTTTATAGGTGATTTCTTGATTTTAGCGCCAAATAATATATATTAGTAGTATGATAGATATTTATGCATTGTCCAAAAATCCGCTTGTGTTCCAAAAGCAGAGGACCATCACCTCGGCATACATCGACGTCTCGGGCAAGATGGGCATCGCGCAGACGGTACTCATGGTGCAGGACAACTTCACCGAGAATTTCGGTGCCATCAAGCAGGATAACTTCTGTGTCCACGAGAAGGGCGCCTACTGGGTTATCTACAAGGCGAAATTCAAGTTCTTCCAGCGTCCGTTCTGGCGCGACAAGGTGGTCACCACCTCGTTCCCTGCCGACAACGCACCTATCCGTACATATGAGAATACGGCCATCACCACGCTGGAGGGCGAACCGATTATCCTCGCCGTGCAGGAGGCGTGCTGCCTGGATTTGGAACGTCACCGCCCTGTAAAGCTTTCGGCGGTCGAATTCCCGACGGAAGGCGCCCCGGAGCCGTTCATGGACAGCAAGTTTACGAAGTTCCCGGTAGAACCCGCGGAATACGTGGAGGTCTACCGCCAGAAGGTATTGCCCCAGCACATCGACATGTCGCACCACATGAACAACATCGAGTACGTGAAGCTTGCGTTGAACGTGTTCAGTTCCGAAGACTTGGAACTCTGCATTCCTTCGATGCTCGAGGTGCACTTTATGGGCGAGACGCACGAAGGCCAGGAAGTCAAGATTTTCCGTGCCGACAAGATGGGCGCGACCTACATGAAAATCGAGGACGACGAAGGTCGCCAGGTTTTCGAGATGAAAATTAAGATGAAGTAATTTAAATCAGGATATCGAAGAATTCAGGCCGGTGAAAATCCGGCTTTTCTGTTTCTATCGGGAAGGCGCTCAGGTAGTGTGGTGTCTTCGCCTTGTCGGCACACTTGTATAAGTTTCCGCGCAGCTGCACGCCCTCGAAGGTTTTGAGCCCGAAGATGCCTGCAGGAATGCGGATGCTTACGCTCCAGCTGATAAAGTCCCCGATGATGCTGGCGAGTTGCTTGGTGCGCTCAATTTTTGCAAGCTGTGCGCTGTCGAGCTGGCTGCGGTTTTCGCGGTCGGGCCCGTGGGCGGCGAGGATGAATCCGCGGCTTGTCGTCTCGAAGTTGAAGTACTCCGAGCGGTTTGCCGGATTCTCGATGAAAATTTCTACGCAGGAATCTTCCCAGCTGTGGCCGCCGTCTTCCATGACTTCGGCGCGGAAGCAGTCGAGAGGCTCTTCGACAAAGAATTCGACTTGCAGGAATTCTCCGTCGGGGTTGACGTTGGCCATCACTGTCGGGAGCGCGATTCCGCAGTTCTTTTCCCAGTTCATGTTTGGTTTCAGGAGCATGTGATTAAAATAGATAAATCAGTGATTTAAGCGATTAATCACTTGAAGGCCTGCTACCGATATGGCGATTCCTGCGCAAAAATGACGTTTTTGTTTTGGCATGCATCTTGCAAATAGAGTGTAGCCCGAGGTTCCCCGACGAAAGGGGTGCTACCTGCGGGTTCACTCAAACTATAGGAGGCCATAAAATGGCAGAAAAAAACGATGCCACCGTCCAGGTGGAAAAATCCAAGGGCGCCGAAGTCAAGGACGTCCAGATGAAGGACAAGCAGTCCTCCGCATTCGATTGCCTTGCCGTGACGCAGGTGCAGGTGTTTCCGTTCAAGGAAGGTCCGAGCCTCGGACACATGAAGGGCCTTGCGCAGATTGTCCTCAACGACCAGATGGTCATTCGTGGCCTGCGCATCATGGACGGTGAGTACGGGCTTTTCGTGAGTTACCCGTTGGACCCGTTCTACAAGGGTGAAGATTTCAAGTCTATCTGCAATCCGGTTACGCGCCAGTTGCGTGAACATATCGAGAATTGCGTTCTTGAAAAGTACCAGGCTGCTGTAGCATAGGGGTACACCTTGTTCCATAGAATCCGCTCGTACTGTCTGTTTGGAATCAAGGCTGTTCCTGTGAGCGTTGAGGTGGACGCATCGCAGGGGCTGCCCGGCTTTACCTTGGTTGGGCTTCCCGACAATGCTGTTCGCGAATCTCGCGAACGTGTGGTGTCGGCGATAAGGTCCATCGGCAAGGTCGTTACCGGATTCCGGACAACAGTGAATCTTTCACCGGCGGATTTGCGGAAAGAGGGGAGTGCCCTTGACCTTCCACTTGCGATAGGGATGCTTGTATCGACCGGCGAGATATGCGTTGAGGGGATTGAACGCTTTGTCTTTGTCGGGGAATTGTCGCTAGACGGGCTTCTGAAGCCGGTAAGAGGGGTCTTGTCCATTGCGATGAGCCTGCCTCGCGACGACAAGAACATCCTGGTAATCCCGAGGGCGAATGCCTCCGAGGCTTCGCTGGTGGAAGGTCTTCGCTACGCCTGCTTTGATACTCTGGGTGAGTGTGTTGAGTTTTTGGAAAGCGGGAACTTGGAACTTGTAGCCATCGCAAAGGGAATGTCGCGGGAAGATTGCTCTGCGGTCTCCCGCGATATTCCTGACTTCAGGAATGTGGTCGGGATGGAAGGTGTGAAGCGGGCCCTCGAGGTGGCGGCCGCGGGTTCCCACAATTTTCTGCTGGTCGGTTCGCCTGGCGCGGGCAAGACACTCTGTGCCCGGTGCTTACCGGGAATTCTACCCGATATGACGGACGAGGAAATTCTCGAGACGACGCGGATTCATTCATGTGCTCGCCGGGCGGGCGATTCCTCGGGATTCAGGCCTGTTGTCAATCGCCCGTTCCGCACGCCCCACCATAGCGCCTCGATGGTGTCGCTGGTGGGCGGCGGCTCCCGGCTTTCGCCGGGAGAGGCGAGCCTTGCACATAACGGGGTGCTGTTTCTGGACGAACTTCCGGAATTCAACCGGAGTGTCCTGGAGGCCTTGCGCGAACCGATGGAGGATGGTTTTATCTCGGTGAGCCGCGCCAGCGGGACTGTCGTTTGGCCCGCGCGCTTCATGATGGGAGCGGCGATGAACCCGTGCCCCTGTGGATTCTCGATGGATCCGAAACGCGTGTGCACGTGCTTGCCCGATGCGCGCAAGCGCTACCGCGAAAAAATCTCGGGCCCGCTCCTGGACCGCATAGACATCCAGGTGAGCGTACCGCCGATGGAAGCGGGTGCGCTTGTAGACAATGGCCGGCGTGAAAGTTCTGCCGACATTCGCAAGCGCGTGTGTGCGGCGCGAGCTATCCAGCGCCGGAGGTTCGCGGACTTGCCTTTCAAGTCGAATGCCGAGATGACGTCTGAATACGCGAAGAAGTTTGCGGGCATGTCGCCCGAGGTGGAACGCTTCGCCGTGTCTGCCGCCGACAATATGAACCTGAGTGCACGTGGCTTTTACCGCATGCTCAAGGTCTCTCGCACCATCGCCGATATGAAAAGTGCAGAGAATGTGGAAATCGAGGATATCTCGGAAGCCCTGCGCTACAGGACCATGAACTGAAAAAGCCTGCGTTTGCGCAGGCTGTACTTTGGAAAAATAATGGAATGCCTTACCGGCGGACGCGGATACTGGATTCGGCGCCCGCACAATTTGGTATAGCTTGCGGCTTGCGGATGCTGACCTCGGCCATCTGCGCCTTGGGGTAGTTCGCGAGGATATGCTTTGCCGTCTCGAGTACGAGGGTTTCCTCGAGCTGGAACCTGGACATGCGGATGAAGTCTTGCAGGTCCTGCGAGAGCTGCGCATAGTCTATAGAGTGGATCAGGTCATCGTTCCTGGCGGCAAGGGAAAAATCGAGCCATACGGAAACGTTCAAGACAACGGGCTGCTCTTTTTCCCTTTCAAAGGGGAGCGTCCCGAGGATACAGTTGAACTGAATGTCTTTGAGCGAGATCTTTCCGGTTTCGATTACCATACGAAGAGTACGATAGCCGCGGTTAAGGAGACCGCAGTTACGCCGAACCAGAGGTTGCGGGCGAACGCGTAGGAATCCTGGGTGTTCTTGTTGGTCTTCATGCGGCTTTCGAGGTTGGCGAGAGTGTACTTTTCGCCGGTTTCGTCGTTCGTGAGACCGAAGTCTGCGTATTTTTTCAGCGCGACTTCACAGGCACCGGGTTCCTTGTCTGAGGCGCAGTCTTCCTTGATCTTCTGGATGACGCCGGAACGCACTTCGTTCAACTCGTCGTAAGCGTCGCCGGCCTTGTTGGCTTCCATGTGCTGCATCACGCCGATAACGGCGCCGGTGACGGCGAGGGCGGAAAGGCCTACGGCGGTCCAGAAACGCACTTCGTCAGCAATACCGAAACGGTCGGTCGCGTTTTCGGCTGCTCCGCTGGCGGCGTAGTCACGTGCGTCGGCACGGGCGTTGGAGGCATCGAGGTCGCCGGCGACATCGACGTCTTCGTCCTCGTCTTCATCCTCGTCTTCATCCTCGCAGTCCGGATCGTAGTCGTCGCATTCCTCTTCTTCGCTGGAGGCGACGGCGGGTTTCGGGGATTCCTCTTCGTCATCGCTGGAAGATGCAGCTGCGGCTGCGGATTCGTCGGCCTTCAGTTGGACCATGTTGCCGTCAATAAAGGCGATGGCGGTCGAGTAGCCAGGGATATAGACAGCCTTGCCGTCGAAGTAAATCTTTTCGATATCATCATCAAAGGGCATTCCGCGGCGGGCATAGATACGCGTGGTGACGAGCTTGCTGTAGTCAACGCCTTCGGCAGTCAGGGGCACCAGGGAAGAGATGTCGCCTTTGCCGCCCTGGTAGAGCTGGTAGGCAGTGGGCTGCTCGCCGAACGGGTCGGTGAACTTCTGACGTACGACCAGGCGGCCTTCCTGGAGGGAACTGACCTCGTCTGCCGGAGCGGTCTTGAGCTGGCCGCCGAATTCGGCAGTGATATAGTTGTCGGGACTTCCGACGTCTTGCGCGGTAAATTCTTCAATATCGTAAGAACCGGCGAATGCCGTTGCGATGGAGAGGCAGATTGCCAAGAGTGTTAAACGCTTCATTATATTACTCCAAATGGACTAATTTTTAAGGAAATATATAAAAAAAAAGCCAAATGTTTAAAAAAGTAAGGAAAATTGAGTGTTTTAACCCCATTTTATGACATAGAACAATCTTTATTGCGATTTTACAGGTTTTTTCTGCAAAAAATTCTAATTTTTAGCCCGTAAATTTTAACCATAAAAGAGGAATCCATAATGGCAAAGCTCTCTATCGAAGATCTCGAACTCGCCGGCAAGCGCGTGTTCATCCGTGTTGACTTCAACGTTCCGCAGGACAAGGTGACTGGCGAAATCACCAACACCAAGCGTATCGAAGCCGCTCTCCCGACCATCCAGTACGCTCTCGACAAGGGTGCAGCCGTCGTGCTCGCTTCCCACCTCGGCCGTCCGAATGGCGAAAAGAACATGAAGTACACGCTCGCCCCGGTTGCCAAGAAGCTCGAAGAACTCATCAAGAAGCCGGTGAAGTTCCTCTCCGACTGCGTGGGTCCGGAAGTCGAAGCTGCCTGCGCCGCTATCAAGCCGGGTGAAATCATCCTCCTCGAAAACCTCCGCTTCCACATCGAAGAAGAAGGCAAGCGCAAGATCAAGAACGCCGATGGCACCGAAACTAAGGAAAAGGCCGACAAGGAAGCCGTGAAGGCATTCCGCGCAAGCCTCACCAAGCTCGCTGACGTCTACGTGAACGACGCTTTCGGTACCGCTCACCGCGACCACTCCTCCATGACTGGTGTTGAACTTCCGCAGCGCGCTGCCGGTTTCCTCATGAACAAGGAACTCAAGGCATTCGACCAGGTGCTCAACAATCCTCCGCGTCCGTTCCTCGCCATCCTCGGCGGTGCAAAGGTCGCTGACAAGATCCAGCTCATCAACAACCTCCTCGACAAGGCCGACAAGATCATCATCGGCGGTGGCATGGCTTTCACCTTCAAGAAGGTTCTCAACAACATCGAAATCGGTTCTTCTCTGTTCGACGAAGAAGGCGCCAAGCTCGTTCCGGATCTGATGGCTAAGGCTAAGGCTGCCGGCAAGGAAATCATCCTCCCGGTCGACTACATCGCTGCCGACAAGTTCGCTGCCGACGCTGCCACGAAGGCTGTTTCTGACGCCGAAGGCATTCCGGCTGGCTGGATGGGCCTCGATGTGGGTGCCGAGTCCACCAAGCTCTTCGTTGACGCTATCAAGTCCGCAAAGACCATCGTCTGGAACGGCCCTGCAGGCGTGTTCGAATTCGAAGCCTTCGAAAAGGCTACCAAGGCTATGGCTGATGCTATCGTTGAAGCTACCGCTGCTGGCGCAATCACCGTGATCGGTGGTGGCGATACCGCTACGGCTGCCAAGAAGTACGGTGCTGACAAGAAGGTGACCCACACCTCTACGGGTGGTGGCGCTTCCCTCGAACTTCTTGAGGGAAAAACCTTGCCTGGTGTAGCAGTGCTTACTGACAAGTAATTCGGATTAAATTCCTGGTTTTTATAAAGACTCCGCAATTAATGTTTGCGGAGTTTTTTTTCAAATAGGCAATCTTTTTTTCCCGTTTGTCTTTTTTAGTGTATATTAATGTATATGGGATTTCTTGGTAAGGCATTGGCGTTTGTTCTTTTTGCGGCGGGAGTGAGCTCTGCTCAGTTGCTTTCCCTCCTGTTGTTCCTGATTCCGGAAAAGACGCTGGACGAAAAGTTTGAGGATGTGCGCCCGCCGGCGGATACCCTTACCGATGCGCAGATTGAGGCGATGCCCTTAGTGGACCTCGCTTATGACAGTTCGCAGATTTACAAGAAACTGATTGTCGAAGAAAACGAGAGGGCGGATGTCAGTGTTTTCCCTTCGATAGTCTTGGGCACGATGGACGCCATCTGGCTATTTTTCCTTTTTGCAGCCGTTGCAGCTGAGGAAGATGACCCCGGGAGCGTAGCCGAGGGGGTGGGGAAGGCCTTTAGTGTACCATTGTTGTACTTGATGGGGGTTACTGGCCTGGTAGTAACGACGCCGTTCTTTATTTATCAGGTCTACAAGGTTTCGACACGTGGTTTGCATGCGCGTAGGCGGGATGATTACTACCGCTCTTATGTCGCCTATGAGAAACGCCGCGCCAGAAGTAAATGGGGGCCGCCTCGGGCGGAAGTCTATGTGGCTCCGATAATCGATGTGGCCAACGTGGGTGCGGGCGTGAATGTCCTCGTGACGTTCTAGTTTTTCTACATTGGTGGGAAAAAGGATTTTGTATGGCAGAAAAGATTTCCGAAATTTCGAAAAAATTCCATGCGGACAAGCGCGGTAACTGCGCGATGTCGGTGGCTTATGGCTACGCCCGTGCTACAGGCAAGTCCGAGGCGGAGGCGGTGGAAACAGCCGAGATGTTCCGCAATTTTGGTGGCGGTCGTGCCCCCGATGGCCAGTGCGGGGCGCTCTATGCGGCGAAGATGATGCAGCCCGACCATGCCGAGGCTATCGAGGAATTTTTTAAGCGCGGGGCGCAGGGCTGTACCAAGTGTAAGGAAATCCGCCCGGCGGCAGTGATTCCCTGCAATCGCTGTGTGGAACTTGCGGGCGAGGCGCTTGATTTTCTGAACGGGTAACGTTTTTCCCGGGCTCGAAAATTTTTTATCTTTGCTCCTGCAAAGAGAGGTTTTATGTCCGCTAATCCCATAATCGTCGTTGACTACAATGCCGGTAACCTGACGTCCGTGATGAATGCGCTTGCGCATATCGGCGTGGATGCGAAGTCTAGCCGCGATGCAGGCGAGATTGCGAAGGCGACGCGCCTGATTTTCCCGGGTGTGGGTGCCGCCGCTTCTGCCATGGAAACGCTTACGCGCACGGGCATCGGTGATGCCATCAAGGCCGTGGTGAAGGCGGGCAACCCGGTGCTCGGAATCTGCATCGGTTGCCAGATTATCCTCGAAGAGAGCGAGGAGGATGGCGGCGTCAAGACCCTCGGGCTCATCCCCGGCAAGGCGGTTCGCTTCAAGGACGAACCGGGCCTCAAGATTCCGCACATGGGCTGGAACCAGGTGAACTTCACCCGCGAACACCCGATTATGAAGGGCATCCGCAGTGGTTGCGATTTTTACTACGTGCATTCGTACCACCCGGTGGTGCCTGCGGAATACGCTTTTGCCGAAACGACCTACGGTACCCAGACGTTCCAGGGGCTCATCGGCAAGGATAACCTGATTGCAAGCCAGTTCCACCAGGAAAAAAGTGGCGATGTGGGCCTCGCCATGCTAAAAAATTTCTGCGAATGGATCCCGTAAAGGGGCGGAAAACCCGTTTTTTACATTCCCGGGCCTTTGGTCCGGGTTTTTCATAGTTACGGTTTTTCTGAGGTGTAGGCCTAATTTCTCAAATTTGGCCGTTTTTGTATCATAGATTTTGAGATTTTTTCAATTACAACAAAAAACAACGAAATTTTGCAAAAAACACAAATTTTGTATCGCAAAATATTGACAAACGAATAAAAATAAACTATATTCCTGTATACAATGAAGCCGATAACCGATTATGTGGATTACCGACGCTACATGCAGGACTTTTACGATGAACGTAAGAGGACTTCTGCGTTTACGTGGCGCGAATTTGCACGCTTGGCCGGCTTTGTGTCGCCGACGTATTTGAAGCTCGTCTGTGAGGGGAAGACGAGACTAAAGAACGATGGCGTGGAACGGACCGCATTGGCTATGAGGCTGGTGGGTTACGAAGTGGATTACTTCCGCATGATGGTCAGATATGCCCATGCAAAGACGGACTACGAACGTAAAAAGGCGTACGACGAAATGCTGAGCATAGCGGGGGAGCATAAGGTTAAGGTTGTCGATGAAGACGCTTTCGCCTACTTTGAGACCTGGAAGAATCCCGTAATCCGTGAACTGGCGCCCATAATGCCAGGGGCGAAGCCCGGGGATATCGCGAAACTCTGCTGTCAGGGGGTTTCTGCGGGCGATGTGCGCGAATCCTTGGACTTTATGACCAAAGCAGGCCTCCTGAAGAAGGACAGGAAGGGCAACTACACCCAGACCGATAAGGCTCTAAGAGGTGATTCCGAGGTCATGCCCGTGGCGATCCGTTCCATGCATCGTGAAATGGCTAAATTCGGCCTTGCCGCTATCGATGACTTTGCCCTGTCGGACCGAAATATTTCGGGTGTCACCATGGGCGTGGACCGGGCCGCCTACGAACAAATTCTGCAGGAACTCGAAGCTTTTCGCCGTAGGATTGTGACCATAGCGAACGCTACGAAGAAAGTAACACAGGTATATAGACTAAATTTGCAGTTGTTCCCCCTTTCGTGGACTGTACCTGATGAGAAGAACGATTGACAACTGGAAAACGTTGTTGGGCATTGTCGCCTTGCTGAGTTTCGCATGCACGCGCGACGTGGCGGGAACAACCGAAGAAACCAATGCGCTTGCGCATGATGAATCGTCGTCGTCGCTTGGTGGAAAATCGAGTTCTTCTTACAGCGAATTGCCTAGTTCTTCAGGATCTGTTGGCATATCGTCTGGAGTTTCCGATTCGTCCCAGGTGCCTTCGGATTCGCTGAACGACAATGTGCTGAATGGCCGATACTGGAATACCTTCAGGAAGGAAGACGGTGTTTCTGACCTTGTGTCGGTGAATATGGAGGTTGATGAACAGGAAGGCGTCTATGTCTCGTATGCGTTAGCGGGCTCGCCTTATGGTGGTGTGGTCGGTGCGTCGAGAAAGACAACCTTCGGTGTTTCCATCAAGGTTGACGGAAGTGAAGAAAATGCGTATTCCGATATGAAGACCTGGACAAGTGGCGCGTGCTACATGGTGACGTCTGATGCGCCGATTATCCTGAAGATGGGTATGTCGCCGGAGAAGGAAAGGGAACTGGAGTATGACCTGCCGCAGGCGACACTTGTTGGGCCTGGCGAGGTTGGCAATCTGGTACTTCGTTGCCTGAGCTGGCTTGATTTCGAACAGCAGGGATTTGGCCCGAGCATAACCATTGAAGAAGCCTTCTTCGATTACATGACTGAACTTCGGTTTGAACTGCAAATTGAAGGGGACAACTTCGAAGGATCGTTTAAGATAAGCCAGATCCGTCGTGGCGGCACGGGTATCAGTGCGGATGTCGACGGCACGGAAGTCCATTTAAACGACGGTGAATAAAAAGAAAGCGGCTTCTTGTGTAGAAACCGCAAATCTTTTTATCGGAGCGCAAGAGCCAGAGTTTGGCGCGAGCGGTTTCTTTACGGGAGTTCGCCGCCGATCAGTTCCATCTGCTTCTTGAAGATATCCTTGCAGGCGTTCTCGCCGAGGTCGAGGAGCGTGTTGAGCATGCTGCGGTCGAAACTTGCGTGTTCGCCGGTGCCCTGAACCTCGATGAAGTTCTTTGCGTCCTGCATCACGACGTTCATGTCGACGTCGGCGGCGGAATCTTCCACATAGCAAAGGTCGCAGAGCGGCTTGCCGTTTACGACGCCTACCGAGATGGCGGTAATTCCATGCTTTAGAATTTGCTGCGTGATGCCGAGACGTTCCTTGATTTTCTTGAGGGCGATGGCAAGGGCCACGAAGCCGCCGATGATGCTCGCGGTACGCGTGCCACCGTCGGCTTCGATCACGTCGCAGTCGACCACGATGGCGTTTTCACCGAGTGCTGCCAGGTCGGCTGCGCCGCGAAGCGAGCGGCCCACCAGGCGCTGGATTTCTTGCGTACGGCCGCTTGCGCCCTTGCGCTCGCGTTCTACGCGCTTGCCCGTGCTCTGCGGGAGCAGGGAATATTCAGCGGTAATCCATCCGGTGCCGCGGCCGGCGAGCCAGTCGGGGACTTTCGGCAAGAGGGTCGCATTGCAGATGACGCGGGTGCGTCCCATTTCGATGAGGACGGAGCCGTCGGCGCTAGAGATGAAGCCGGTGGTCATCTTGAGATTGCGGTATTCGTCAAACTTTCTGTCGGTACGTTCGTATGCCATAATGTTTCCCTAATACGTTAGTTTCTCTGTAGTGCCTTCGCGGAAACTGCCCAGGCGGTACACGAAATCGCAGTAGGTCTGCAATTCCTTGAGGGCTTCGATGACGGCCGGGTCCTTCGGGCTACCTTCGAAGGAAAGGTGGAATATGTATTCCCACGGGCGGTCAGGGTGCGGGCGGCTCTCAATGCGGGTGAGGTTCAGGTCGCGTTTTGCGAAGCACCCGAGGGCGGCGTGCAATGCGCCGGACTTGCCTGAATCGCTGAGCATAAAGAGAAGCGTCGTCTTGATGGTTCCTGTTTCCGGGAGCGGGTTCGCCGTCTTCTGGATGGCGTAAAACCGGGTGAAGTTCACCCCCGGCAAGTTCTCTATGCCTTCGGCCAAGATATCCAGGCCGTAGAACTTGCCGGCGTAGGCGCTCGCAATCGCGCCTACGGTTTTATCGCCACGCTTTGCAACTTCTTCGGCACTGCCTGCGGTATCGTAAAACGCGGTGCTCTTGATTTGCGGGTTACGCCCGAAAAAGCGGCTGCACTGTGCAAGCCCTTGCGGGTGGCTCAGCACTTCTTTCAGGTCGGCAAGTTTTGTTCCGGGCAGTGCGCACAGGCTGTGCGAAATCTGCAACTTGACTTCGCCTACGATGGGGTGGCGCCACTTGTAAAGCAGGTCGTAGTTGTCGTAGATGGAACCTGCGGTGGAGTTCTCTATGGGGATAGCCCCGCCGTCCACGGCGCCGGTTTCGATGCCCTGGAAAATCTGTTCGAAAGTGTCCATCGGGACGACTTCGATATCGTTTCCGAATAGGTGGTAGGCGGCGCTTTCGCTGTAGGCCCCGCGACGGCCCTGGAATGCGATTTTCTTCATGGTGGGAAAGATAGTAAATGGAGGAATTGTGGCAGACGGTGGAAATCCTGTCTACATCTTTCGCGCTTTTTTAAGGCTTTTTTTGTGCTGAAAAATTGTTTTATGGCGTTTTATAGAATGGTTATCAAGGTGAAAAAGAGGGGGTAAATGAGTGTGAGAACTTTTGGAGAACACTTTTTTGTTACGAAAAAAATATATCGGTATGGTTTCGCTTTTTTAGAGATAAATTTATGTTGTTGGGAAAAAATAGGAGGGGACTTATGTCCTTAAAGAATGGTCTTTTGCCATTTTTGTTGTTCGTGGTTGTGGCCACGGCGGCAATGCAGGAGCAGCCGACACCATATGACTTAATACGGCCGGTATGGCCACTTTCGTGGGACAGTACCGTATTCTCTAACCGTTTCGTTGCCGGCCCCAAGCGTAACTCTCTGCCAGATATTAACACTCCGGCGGCGTATGCGCCTAACGAGATGATTCCGGATACGCTGAACCAGGCGTTTATCGATGCCATGCTGGTGGATATTTCGCCCATACGCGTCAACCAGGCCGGCTATCGCCCGCAAGATGTCAACAAGTCGGTCTATTACGTCGGCTCGGCTACGAGTTTCCAGGTGGTCAATGCGGCTGGCGATGTCGTGGGACAGGGAAATTTTTCAGAGACGCTCGCCAGCAGCGTCTCGTCATCCCTGACTATCAGGGCTTCGAATAACGCCCAAATAACGACGGGCGGCGACACCCGCTATACGGTTTCCGGTACTGGCCCTTCGGGGGCTCTCAAGAAGGGTCAGCTCCCCGATGGTCTGCCTGAAAATGAACGCCTCCGTATCAAGGTGGGGGATGAGTATTCGTCTACGTTTATCATCAGCGACAGGGTGTATTCCATGCTGCGCGATGCCGTGCTCAAGTTCTATGGAGTGAATCGCAGTGGCAATTCCGAATCGTGGTTCCATGAGCCGAGCCACTTGAAAGACGGCTCGCTTGCCAACGTGGATATGACGGGCGGTTGGTACGATTGTGGCGACCACCTTAAGGAAAGCCAGACGATTGCCTATAGTTTTGTCCAGCTTGCGCTTATGGATGCCGTCTATGCGGAACGTGATCAGGACAACTATGCGTTTAACCAGGGCGAAACGGAGAATACCGACGGTGTGCCGGATATTCTCAGGGAAGCGAGGTTTGGTGCCGAATATGTGTTGAAGGCTTACGATGCTGCAAATGGTGTAATTTCTGCGATGCCGGTCTCTGTTGGCCGTATCGGCGCGGATCATGGATGGTGGGGGCCTCCCCAGGCTCAGGACGGAACTCTCGAAGATAGGGGCGGGCCTACGAGCAGAATTCTGAGAAGTGATGATCATCCTGATTCAAAAGCGGAACTCGCGAGTTCTGCCGGAGGCAACTTTGCTGCGGGTTTGGCCCTGTTGGCCAAGCGGTTTTCCGATACGACATCCCTGCTTGTTCCGGATACCGCATTTGCGCAGAAGTGCCTGAAGGTGGCGAGGGAACTTTATGAATACGGCAAGTCAAAAAAGGGTAACGCAAGTACGATGGCTTATAGCGGCGCGACCAAGTTCTATGATGAAATGGGCTTGGCAGCAATAGCTCTTTTCTATGCGACTGGCGAGAAGAAGTACCTGAACGATGCCGTGGAGGAATCTTCCATGGCGAGTGGGCAGACGAAGAAGGACTTTGCCAATGCCGACAAGAAGGGCGCCGGTATGTTCAATGGCGGATGGTTCGCTTATGAAGAGGCTTCTTTCCTTAAAGGGACTACGGCATCCGACTGGGCGAGCCTTTTCACGAGCGCTCTTTATGCTTTCTATAAACTGATTCTGGAAACCCGCGAAAAGGCTGAATCCTATGGCCTTTCGGACGAACAGAGAATGATTTACGTCGAGGATGTCGCCTTTACCATGGCGGCAAATCTTGGTGCAGTCATGTCGGGTGGATCGCAAAAAATTCTGCTTCCTTCGGGGCAAGCCAGTTGGGTCGGGGCCACGGTGACTTACGATTCGGTTTGGGGATTGACAAACTCCGTAAATCCTGAGCAGTGGTGGACAAAATACGAAGCTTCCAATATCTTTGAACTGTTGGCGTATTACGACGTGACGAAGGATTTGGAAAATGTCATCATGCCTCAGACCGGGACTTTCCAGGATTGGAAATCGGAAGAAATTCTGAATCTCGCCGTTTCGCACATGAATTACTTCCTTGGCATGAACCCGTGGGATGTTTCCCTTGTTTATGGCGTGGGTGACAAGAACCATTCGCATCCGCATCACCGCGGTTCCAACCCGGAGGGGAAAAATGTCGCCGGATTTACGGATACGTACAAGTACCGCCCGCCGGTGGGTGGCTTGGGTCCGGCGAAGCATGGAACGGGAATGGATGACTTGTCAGTCCACTTCGATGACTATCACCTGACGGAAAATACCTGTATCGATGCCGTTTCGAACTTTTTGCCGGCTACGGTCATTCTGTCCAAGTCGGAGGACCTCAATCGCGCGCCGTCGATGAAGGTGGAAATACGTCACGTGAGCATGGACTCGGCTATCGTTGTTGTAAAACTCGACCTGAACGGATATGCCTATATTGCGCTTGATACTGCAGATAACGTTGCTCAACCTACGATTGTTTCTTCCGAGACGCCGTCGAACAATCACCAGATTGTCTTGCGCGATTTGTTGCCGGGAACGACTTACTATTTCTATGCGATATCGACGAACCCGAGAAGTGGAAATACCTCGAAAAAGTGGCTGGTGGATAGCCTGCAGACTCCCTTCAGTTTTACTACGCTAAACATGGTCGAGAATGCGGATATCCAGAATGTTACGGTGTGTAACCTGAGTGCAGACAGTGCCGAAATCATGTGGTACACTCCAAACGGCGAATACGAATCCAAGGTGTACTGGGATACGGTTCCGCATACGAATCCGAACGAATTTGCCCACAATACTGGAGCGGGCAATGCGGATGTTTCTGGCGTGCCGACCAAGTTCCATTATGTAAAGATCGGTGGACTCAAGGAAAGGACCACATACTACTATGCTGTGGAAAGCAACGGTGCTTATACGAATACTGATTCTTCTGGCAGTATCTTGAAGTTCACGACGCCCGTGACACAGTACGACTTTGCTGTTCGCATGTCCCAGTACGTGTGGGACCCGATGCCTGCGCTAGAAATCAATGTCATCAATAACGAGGAACGCCCGTTTGACAGCCTGACCCTTCGCCTCTACATGCGCGGTACCGATGAAATCTATTACGATGTCGGAATCAGGCGCGATATTTGCCAGGCCTACAGCGAAGCTGCCTTTAATTTGCCCTGTTCTCCGGAAACCCAGGCTGAATTGGATGGGCTTTTCCGTGTGACGTTCCCGAAGAAGATTGAGGATACTTATGACCCGACGGACGGTACGTGGCAATGGTATTTCCCGATTCCGCTTGGCTCGACCGTCATCAAGTCATCAAGCCGTATGAGAATCGATGTGGTGTTCGACAGGCGCAGCGAATGGGAACCGCATCTGGACCTGATGAACGATACGCCCAAGAAGCGGTTCTACTGTAACGATAACGGGACCTGGGAATCCCAGGCGGGTGATCATCTGCCGCAGAATCCGGGTGACTGGAGCTGGATGCCGCACAGCAAGGCGAACGGCGATTATGCCGATTTTGAAGGTATACCGTGCCTGCCCAAGAATTTTGGTGACGATGATCTTGCTCCTATAAATCCCTACGTTTCCGTTTACCGCAAGGACGAATTCGTGTGGGGGTATAGCCCATCTAAATCGGAAATGTCGACCAAGAAGGCCAACTACAAGCTGGAAGTTACTTTGGATGCTCCGTTCAATGTGTCCAACGGCAGTTACGTAGAAATTGACCAGACGAGCAAGACAGTGAATGTGAAGGGCCACGCCCATATTACCGAGAACGGCTACATCACGCAAATCTGGGCAAACGGCGTGAAGCTTGAAACGGAATACATGCTCCAGGATAACGAAAGCTACCTCTTGCACGATGGTAAAATCATCGCGCATTACAATCTTGCCACGGACCTTTGGGATTTGGATATCCCCGTGCGCATGAATGTGGGTAGCAACAAAATTGACATAACTGTATTTGCCGGCCCCAACCCCGAATGTGCTGAATGCGCCGAGAATGGCGGCTGCGCTTTTGAAAACCGCAGTTATTACGTGCGCTTCAACCGCCCGAATATGACGGAGGGTGTGCTCACGGTGAAGGATATTGCCGGTGGGCCTGTCGGCAACAACGGTGTTGTGGACCCCGAGGCGAGGCAGAAGTTCTATGTCTACTTGAATGATAAGGACAAGGCGAATACGTCGAGTACAATCACAGTAAACGTAATCAACGGCAAAAAGCAGGATACGCTGAAGGTCGTGATGGAATCGATCGGGGAAGGTCTCTTCCGCAGCAAGAACCCGATTGTGGCGGTGCCTACGGTGAAGGGGAGCCATGGCTCTGACGAGATAACGTTCTTTGCCGGCGATACCATTTATGTAGAGTACCAGGATCCGGACGATGACGAGGACTATAGCCGGATTACGGCGTTCTTTGCCGAATCAAACTACCCGACTCCGCAGAAGGTCGTCGCCATGGATTCCGATTGCGACGACAGGGCGGACAAGCTTGTCGTGTACTTCAGCAACGTCCTTGATGAAAACTATTCGTTTACGCAGATGAAGGTGCTTGTGGATGGAATGGCGGATACGGCGTTGATTGACGTTCCTCAGCCTGTGACGGGCCTTTCCGAGGTAACGGTTCCACTAGGTGCAAGTCTCGGAATCGCAAAGACGGCAAGCCCGGGCGGTGCTGCCGTAGTGTTCCTCAAGAATGGCGGTGAAGTAGTCGAAGAGAAGGTCAAGATTACGGACGGTATTGCTCCGCAACTCCTGAGTGTCACTATCCTCGAGAATCCTGGCCACGAGGTGGAGCAGGACACGGTGATGGTCGCTTTCAACGAGCCGGTTGAACTGCAGTCGCTTACCACATGGCCGCTTGAGATTGCGGGCGCCCCTGCGGGTGTGTCGCTGAATGTCGTGGGCAAGGCGACCACAACCACGAATGGGAAGAGCTGGCTGTATGTGGTAACGGACAACGATAATGGAGCCGTTATCCCGCTGGGTGGCAAGGCGACGGTCAAGGCCGGGTTCGGAGTGATGGACAATGCCATGAATGCGCTGGACCCTGCGGCAGCATGCAAGGTGGTGCGTGTTGCCGAGACGCCGAGACCTGTTCCGGTGAAACTTGCAGAGATGCGTGATTTCGAAGGCGACGGATATGCCGATGAATTCTACATGCTTTTCGAGAAGCGCCTGCGTCCTAGGGACATGCTCGATAGTTTTGTTGTGGACTGGGGCATGAATGCCGTCGAGAAGAGTTTTGTCACGGAGGCGGATACCAGTTCGGGGAAGATTGTCCCGAAGGACAATTCCTGGACCATCAGGGATTCCCTTTCCGCTCCTTACGACAAGTGGATTGATTCTACCACGAAGGTTACGGCTGTAGATACGTTCAGCATCGTGACCATCGGAATGAATCCGTCGAACGGATTCGGGGAAGGGCTTACCAGCGGTGCGTACGATGGATACGGGCGTGTTACACCGAGGCTTGGCCCCGAAGGAGGATTCTTCGATAGGTTCTATTATGTGGTGGACAAGTGCCCGCCGGTGCTTATGGGGGGCAAGGCTGATTCTGCCGGCGAGTATCTGAATCTTACCGTTACTGCGTCTGAACCGTTGGCTCTTCTGGATAACGAACAGCTTGAGTATGTCGAGCGCGAACGTGGTGGTGTGGCGGGAGTGTTCCTGCGTAGTGCACGATCGGTCCGCCAGAGTGGCGCAAGACAGTTGTTCACCTATAAGGCTGATGCTGACGATGCCATCCGTGCCGGCGATTCTATTCGCCTGCCGGTACTTGCAAGCCGCTACAGGGATGTGACGGGCAATGCTCCGACGGCGCAGAACCCATGGCGCATGGTTACGGGTGCGACAGGCAAGACGAAGTTCGTGGTCACCCTGGAAAAGGGCGTTACCGGTGCCTCTGGGGATGCTTCCGGCTATGGTATGTTCCAGCCCGATGCTGACGAATACTTCCGTATCAGCGTGGTGAAGGATGGACAGGAACGGTTGACGAGTCTTGTGGACAACTCGCTAGTTCCTGGCATGGATGTCGATTCGCTGAACTACAGGCATTCTGGCCCTGTGTTCAATATCGATATCACGTTGCCGCTGGCGCTAATGACGGATACCGCCAACGGGGGCGGGACAGCCATGTTCGCCGTCAAGGTGTCTTTCAGCGTCGATGTCTATGACAACCTAGGCCAGTATATCAATACGCTGCATGTCAATATCGATGCGGAGACGGTACGGGAAATCATTTCGTCGGATGGAGTCATCCACCTGCATCTGGAATGGCTTGCCCACGATGGTGAGGCGCCCAAGTCCAAGGCGGGCAAGAAGGTCGGAACAGGAGCATATATAGCGAAGTTTAAGTTCAAGGCCCGCGAGGTGAACCTGAAAACGCAGGACACTCACATGATAACGGACGACAAGACGAAAACGTTCGGCTTTAAGCGTGCTAGGAGAAGATAATCCAAAGTGTAGAAAAGCCTGCCTTTCGGGGCGGGCTTTTTCCATATGGCGCGATTGCTAGCGGAACCTTCTCGCGCCCTGATACTTGTTCTTGTAATATTTCTCGTTCAGGTTCGAGATGACGACGCCTCTGCTGGAACTTGCGTGGATGAACCTGTCGCCGCTCAGGTAGATGCCTACATGGCTGATGTTCCAGAAGCTTCCGAAGAAAAGCAGGTCGCCTTCGCGCAGGCTGCCGCGGCCTACACTTTTCCCGCGGGGGTCCTTGTACATCCTTGCCGCACTGTGGTCTAGTGCGATATTGTAGTAGCCCTTGAATACCTGCATCACAAACCCGGAGCAGTCTGTCTGGGTCTTGCTTGCCGCGCCGTACACGTATTTTGCACCGAGCCATCCTTTGGCGTAGGTTTCGAAGTCCGGTGTCGGGAGCGCCCTTTGTGCGGCCTTTTCCGCTTCTTTCCTGTTCGCCGCGGCTCTCGCCTTGTCGGCAGAATTCATGTGCTTCGGCTTGGGTTCGCTAGCCGTGGAATCCGGTTTTGCTGCGGTATCTTCCGCCTTGTGCGTTTCTTGTGCCGGAACTTCTGTAACCTGCTCAGTTGCGTGAATGGGTTTGTAGTCGCCGATGTTGCGGTCGTAACCCGTGCGTTCGGGAAAGGTGCAGCAGAGCAACCCTGCGCAGAACGGCAAAAGCATTAGGCTTGCGATTTTTGAAGACAGACCCATTGCTGTGAAATGTAATTAAAAAAAGGCAACTATTCCTGATAGATAGTAATGCTTTCGAATATATCGCCTGCGGTCATGATGATAATGGCCTTTCTCGGGAAAACTTCTTTGCCGCAGTCTTCGGATAGGCATGTCTCGGCGGCGTTTACTGTAATGTTGAGAGTGTTTGACTTGCCCTTCGGAACCTCGGCATTCCACCAGCCTCCACTGATGAACCTGTTGTTGGTAAGTCCTGAATCAAGGGAAACGGGAAGAATGTAATTGGAGTCGGCACACTTTTCGTTGCATGCCGAATTGATCCACCACGAGTTGTAATTTTTGACATAAATGGTTTCTAAGCCGCCCTTGAGGTCGAAGTGGACTTCTTTTTTGTTCAGGTTCATTTCTGCCCAATTTCCATCAGCCTCCTCGCTGACGAAGTCGAGGTCGACGGAGCAGGCTGTAAAAAACAGGGCGAGGGATAATAGGCAGAGTTGAAGTCCTTTCATTTTAGCATTCCTTCTTTGAACTGTTTTTGAACAAATTCATGCATTATGCAATATATCTTTTTAAAACGCAAAAACAACCCCTTTTTTACGGGAAAGGGTGTTCTTTTGTACCAAAAAGAAAAAGGGCGTTTCATATAGGCCCTTTTGGGGCCTAAGGAATGTACTGCTAGTTCAGAAAACCGTGCGGCGTAAATCCGAGCCCCTTTACGAGCTCGAAATCCTTGCAGCTGTTGACGCCTGCTGTGGTGAGCATGTCGTCGGTGATGGCGGCGTTTGCGCCGCTCTGGAATGCGCGCTTACCGTCGTCACCAAGTACGCCGCGTCCGCCCGCGAGGCGGATGAACGCTTTCGGGTTGATAAAACGGTAAATCGCCACGATGCGACAGAATTCGTCATTCGTGAGTTTGGGCAAGTTCTCGTACGGCGTGCCGGGAATTGCGTTCAGCACGTTCACAGGCGTGGATTTTACTCCGAGTTTGCGCAGGTCGAGGCACATGTCGATGCGGTCCTCCATCGTCTCGCCGAGCCCCATGATGCCTCCGCTGCAAATCTCGAGCCCTGCGGCGAGCGCGTTTTGCAATGCGCCAATCTTGTCGTCGTAGGTGTGCGTGGTGCACACGTCTGGGAAGTGCCTGCGGTAAGTTTCCAGGTTGTTGTGGAAGCGGGTGAGTCCGGCTTCTTTCAGCTTGTCGAACTGCTCACGGTTCAGGAGCCCTGCCGAAAGGCATACGGAAAGTTTTGTCTCCTTTTTGAGACGGCGAATGGCTTCACTAATCTGTTCCACGTCGCGGTTCGAGAGCGTGCGTCCCGAGGTCACGATGGAATAGCGCGGGATTCCTGCGGCTTCTTTCTTCTTGGCGTCTTCGACGATTTCGTCGGCGCTGAGGAGCTTGTATTCCGGTGCGCCGGTGTGGTAGTAGCTGCTCTGGGCGCAGTACTTGCAGTTTTCGGAGCAGCGCCCGCTGCGGGCGTTCACGATGGAGCAGAAGTCGAAATCGTTGCCGTGGAACTTTTCGCGGATTTCGTTTGCTGCTTTCGTAAGTTCGTCGAGGTCGGCTTCCAGCAGGCGGACAGCCTCTTCGCGGTTGATTTCGTAACCGTCAATAACCTTTTTTTTGAGTTCTTGAACAAAAGACATGCGTCAAATATAGAAAAAGGCGCTTTAGCGGCACCAAAGCCTCATTCTTTTTTTAATTTATGGGTGTGCGAATATTCTTGGCGATATTCCTGCTTGTTATGAGTGCCTTCGCGGCCGAGGCTGCGGAGGATTCCTCCGTTGTGGCCGATTCTGTTGTTGCTGCGCAGGATTCTGCGGGTGTTGAACAGGTTGCTGTTGCGGACACTCTTGCAAAGGATTCTACGGCAAAGGATTCCTCCAGGCACAAAGGCAACAGCATTCCTCTTCCGCGCCAGTCGGCATATACGGGCTACGGGTTGCTGGTCGGCCTTGCGGCGGGCGTTTTCAACCCGACAAAGGAATGCGACTGCCTGGGCGTGTGGCAGGGACAGATAGAATATTTCTATAGCGACTGGATTAGTGCCGGGTTCGATGTGCGTTTTTTTGGAGGAGACCTCGATACCGACATGATGTTGCGCTACCAGCGCTACAGGGCGAATGTCCGTTTCCTATTCCCTCGCGAGCGCTGGTCTTGGTACGTCAGTCCGATAATCGGGTTCGAGTCTACCGACCTTGAGGATTTCCGCGAGGAATGGCACAATCGCGACGATGAGTGGTGGATTCCGCTTGCACCAAAGGATACTGTCCGGGAGGTCGAAGATTGCGAGAAGATGTTCTCGCTCGACGGGCTTTCTATAGGTGTCGATTTCGGTGCCGGCGTGAATATCTCCAAGTATTTCGGTTTGACGGGCAGTGTCTTGTACGAATACAATTTCGGCGGTGCGCAGATGCTCACGCTCTCGCCGGGAATAGCTTTTAATCTTCGCCAAGTGTGGCGGTGGGCCAACCGAAACCTCTCCGCTTCCTGGGTCTCGGTCGAATCCGGTTTCCAGCGGTATTTTAATAGGTCCGTGGATTCCTGGGCGATGTCGGTGTACCTTGGCACCACGATTGGTTTTTAATTCTATATTTGGTTCGTCTAAAATTTTCCTAAAGGACATTCAAAATGGCTAAGAAAGAATCCAAGAAAAAAGTGGTCCTCGCCTATAGCGGTGGACTCGATACCAGCATCATCATCCCCTGGCTCAAGGAAAACTACGACTGCGAAGTGATCGCTTTCGCCGCCGACCTCGGTCAGAACGACTTCCCGGATGCCAAGGCCCTCGAAGACAAGGCCCTCAAGACTGGCGCCAGCAAGTGCTACGTTCTCGACCTCAAGAAGGAATTCCTCGAAGACTACGTTTGGCCGACCGTCCGCGCCGGTGCCAAGTACGAAGGCACGTACCTCCTAGGTACTTCTTTTGCCCGTCCGCTCATCGCCAAGTACCAGGTGAAGATTGCCGAGAAGGAAGGTGCTTACGCCGTGGCTCACGGTGCTACCGGTAAGGGTAACGACCAGGTCCGTTTCGAACTGACCTACGCCGCCCTCAATCCGAAGCTCCAGATTATCGCTCCGTGGAAGGACCCGAAGTGGACGTTCCATAGCCGCGAAGACGCTATCGACTACGCTGCCGCCCACAAGATTCCGCTCAACGGCATCAGCAAGAAGAAGATCTACTCCGAAGACGGCAACCTGTGGCACCTCTCTCACGAAGGTGGTGTCCTGGAATTCCCGGAACAGGAACACAAGTACGAATTCCTCAAGCACACCGCCACGTATGAGAAGGCCCCGAACAAGGCCGACCACGTGACGATTACCTTCGAAAAGGGTAATCCGGTGGCTATCGACGGCAAGAAGATGGGCGCTGTCGAACTCCTCGAATACCTGAACAAGATTGGCGGCAAGAACGCTTGCGGCCTCCTCGACATCGTTGAAAACCGCCTCGTCGGCCTCAAGAGCCGCGGCGTGTACGAAACTCCGGGTGGCACGCTCCTGTACAAGGCTCACGAATGCCTGCAGCAGCTCGTGCTCGACAAGGAAACTTTGTTCGAAGCCCAGAAGATGTCCATGACGTACGCGAACCTCGTGTACAATGGCCAGTGGTTCACTCCGCTCCGCCAGGCTATGGACGCCTTCTTCAACGAAGTCAACTCTGTTGTGACCGGTGAAGTGACGCTCAAGCTCTACAAGGGCAACATCATTCCGGCCGGCATCAAGAGCCCCTACAGCCTCTACGACATGGGCCTCGGTGGATTCACCGACGTTGACATGTACGACCAGAAGGACGCCACGGGCTTCATCCGCTGCTATGGCCTCCCGCTCAAGACTCGCGCCCTGTTGCTCGGCAACAAGACGAATGTCGACTTCGGCAAGGAAGTCAAGCTCCCGAAAAAGTAGTCGGTAAAGACAATTGTCAAAAAATCTCTCGGTTTGCCTTGCGCACCCGAGGGATTTTTCATTTTACATTCCACATCTCACATTACACATTCGCTAGAATTCTACCAGGTACCCGATGCGCCAGAGCATATCAGGAGCATCATGTTCCATGAAGTTGTACAGGGGAATGTCTATCTGGGTGAAGAACCCGAACAAATGAATGCGCATTTCGGCGGAGACGTCTAGGCTTTCCTTGTAGTTGTAGGGGTAGAGGTATTTCGCCTTGTTCGCCTTGTTTACGGCCTGGTGCATCTTGTTGGGAGCTTGCGCGTATTCATAGCCTGCGCCAATGCCTGCATCGATGTGGAATGGCAGGTGGCGTAGGAACGTCCAGTCGAGCCCTCCGCGCACGCCACACCAGAAATCGTTGGCGTCATTGTGGAAGCCGAATCCGCCTACGTGTAGGAGCGCGGCCTTGTACCCGATACCGGTTTCGATCATTACCGGCGTGAGCCTGCCTGCCGAAACGCCCGCCTGGAATCTCCAGGGGGACTCGGCGTGCGCGGCTGTTACACAGAGCGCAATCCCGAGCGCGGCCACAATTTTCTTGCAGGTGCTGAACATGTGCCTAATTATAGTAAACCGCATGTATTTCCACAAAAAAAGGCCTTTTTTAGGGCCTGTTTTGCCAATACCGTTTACAAAAGGGGCAAAAGTGCTATCTTTAAAATCAGAAACCGGCCCAGGAAGGCAAAAACCAGGGCCATAACGAGGATAACAATATGAAGATTAAAAAACTTCTTTTAGCCTGTGTCGCCGCTTGCACTTTTGCAGCCCCGGCTATGGCAGAAGGCGGCATGTTCTCAAGCGTTCTTGACTCGAACTGGACTGCCGACGTAGTCGCCGCTGTCAAGTGGAACTACTACAACTTCAGCAATTGGCAGCAGGATGGGACGTCCAACTACTCCTGGTTGGTCACCTATGATGCCGATGTGCAGGGCAAGTGGAAGGTGGCCAACTGGCGCAACCTCGTGAACCTTGCTGTGGGCAAGACCTGGACTGAGGGTCTCGGCCAGCGCAAGAGCGCCGACAAGATCTTCTGGGAATCCATGGTTGACTTCAACGTGACCGACATCTTCAAGATTTACGCCGGTAACCGTTTCGAAACCCAGTTCCTCGCCGGTTACACTTATAGCGAAGACGAAGATGGCAACGAAGTGAAGAAGGCCGTTTCCAGCTTCATGGACCCCGCCTACGAAACTCAGGTGGCCGGTGTCGCCTATATCCCGAACGAAATGTTCAGCCAGCGTATCGGTTTTGCTAACCGCATGACGATTTCCAACGGCTACGGTTTTGCCGATGACAAGGATACCAAGAAGTTCGAAAAGTTCAAGGATGAACCGGGCTTGGAATCCATCACGGAATTCAAGTACTCTTACAACGAGTTTGCGACCTTCAAGAGCCGCCTGTGGGCGTTCGTGAACTTCAAGGGTGTCGACGAGATTGACGGCAAGTGGGAAAACCTCCTCGCTGTGACCCTCGTCCCGTATGTGGAACTCCAGGTCGGCTTCGACATGGCCTACGATAAGGACCTCGATCTTGACGCTCAGTACAAGACGATGGTGCTCTTCGGCCTGACCTGGCGCTGGTTTTAAGTAAAGTCACTGATGATAGTTTAAAATCCCTGCCTTCGGGCGGGGATTTTTTTTGTTGCCTAGACCGGCAGTGCTAGTTTGTCTGTTATCGGTCGACGGTGAGGAGGTCTTCAATCCAGGCGTCGCGCTTCTTGCGCAGGGCCTCGAGGGACTTGTCGTCGGCACCGCTTGTGTCGCGGGCTTCCATGAGCGCACGGTAGTCGGCCTGCAGCTTCGAAGCCTTGCCGTAGAGGGGGGAGAGTTTCTCCAACGCTGCAATGATGGCTTCGTCGGAGTACAGGCGAGAAATGCCTTCCAGGCTGCGTTCGATAAAGGTAGCCGAGTCTCCTTCCGTTCTGGCCTTTTCTGCCTCGGCAAACTCCAGCGGCGCTATGCGGTCCATCCAGGCGGACTCTGCGGCGTACAGTTCGTTGTCCTCGGCGATGGCATTTTTTTTGTGGGTCAACTGCAACTGCTTGTCCATGAAAGACTTGTAGCTTTCTACGTCGGCAGGGATCTCTTCCGATTTCAAGAAGTCGGCGAGGTTTGCAAGGTTTGTCCGGGTGGGGTTGTTCAGGAGGCACTCCTTGAGTACGGCGAGCTTGTCCTTCGAGTTCATGTTCTTGAAGGAATCGGAGTGCATGCTGTTGGCCTTGAGGCGGAGGTAAAGGACGCGCAGGAGGATGAATGCGATGACGATAGCGAAAATTATGGACCAGTTCATACCCCAAATATAGACGTCTGACCGACCATGGTGGTCCAAAGTCCTTGTTTTGAGTCACGGGAAACCGCAAAAACCCCTGTTTTGGGGTATTTTACAAAAATATAAGTATTGATATCGACGATTTTGGTTTATATTTAGGGTTGTATATTGTAGACCTATTTTCGAGTAGGTGGAGATTGGAACGTATGAAAAAAAATATTGCAGCTGGACTGGCTCTTACGGCAGTATCCTTTGGTTTGGTCTGTATCGCACCGGCACACGCCGATGTGGCTGGGGCCGCTAACCTCGACATCGTGGTGCGCGACTTCCCCGTGAACCATCCCGACTTTGAAAACTTCTCCGAAGAATTCGCTAGTACGGGTGACAAGGACGGTGGTAGATATTGCAGGAATAATGGCGCTACCGGTACCGGATTGTGCGGCGAATTGATCTATAATACCGGCAAGCCCGGTTATGACATCAACTGGATGAACCTGGCTTCGATGCATAACTCCTGCGGTAACAAGCGTTCCAAGGCCGGTGCTTGGATTGGCCTGGACGGCTACCCCAACGTAGCGAACATGTTCTTGCCCTCTTACCTGCAGATGGTGTCGACCAAGGATACCCTCCAGTACGGTGAATGCAAGGACAAGGTTAACAACCGTATCCAGCGTGGTTACAAGACTTACATAGACGGCATGGTCAGTGGTACCAAGTGCGGCAATGGCGGCGTTGCATGGTCCAACCCCGTGTACTACACGCCGGGCATGGTTCAGTCTTACCTCTCCTTCGATAGGGGCCCGACTGGCGATATCGATATGCTTGATGGTGTGCATATCCTGAAGGCTCAGGACTTGTGCGACAACACCTACTTTGATCAGTGGTATTCCGATGGAAACGGTTTTGCCAAGCGCAGTAACACGATTCTTGTGCTCCCGGCAGTAAACACGGGTACGTCTTCGAAGAACATCTATTCCATTGACTACAACTACAGTAACGGTGGTTACTTCCCGCTCGATATCGTTGATACGACGACGCAGGTCCGTTCGGGCATGGCGACCAAGGCGAATGGCGGCTGTACAACGGACCAGTGTGACCAGTGGGGCCCGCAGACATACTCCATCTTCTGCCCGCCGTACAAGTACGAATACGACTCTACCCAGACCGACATGATGGGTACCAACACGTTTAACCTGTGCCAGCGTTGGCTCGCTGCCGGTGGCCCGAGGGATCCGAACGCCGCTCTGAACGCATTCCAGATGGGCTCTGATGTCGATGCTCGCCACTTGCGCAACTACGGCTTCACCATGATGGGCTACGCCAAGTTCAAGTACCATTCCAAGAACCAGGTCAATGCCACCACAGGCCAGCCTGATCCGGAAATCTTCGAGTTCACGGGTGACGACGACATGTGGATCTTCGTGGACGGCGTGCTGGTGGTGGACCTCGGCGGTACTCACCTTGCTACTCCGGGCCGTGTGGATATTTCCGTGCTTGCCAAGAATGGCCACGGCTGCTCGACCGACCCGATGCTTGGTGCTGCAGGCTATGGCCTTCCGCCGCTTTCCGACCAGACCGCGACGGGCCAGAACTGCCAGTTGAAGCCTGATGGCTCTTGGGCCGACAACACCTGGCACCACTTGCACTTCTTCTATGCTGACCGTCAGTCCGATGGTTCCAACATGTACATGCGTACGTCCCTTGCTGAAATTGCCCCGACCAAGTATGGTCAGCCGACGGTTACCGGTGCCGAAGTGACCGTGACCGACGGTGTTGCGACGACAAGCCTTATCTTGAATACCGAACTCTCTGATGAGACCTTGGCTGCTATGATGGCCGGAGGCCAGAGCGAAACGGTTCCGTCCCTCGTTGTTACTCACTGCTCTAACTTCGATATCGCGTCGTCTTCTTGCTTGGCCTACGATACTTTGGGCCTGTACGTCAAGGACATTCACTTCGTTATCGACAAGGGTGCCGACGGTATCGTTTACGACATCCAGGGTGTCGTGAAGGACAAGGCGGGTAACGAAGTTACCATCCAGTCGGGTGACCAGATTGCGTTCAACTACCCGAACCAGGATCCGCTGAGCGAAACCTACAACGTCTGGACGCAGTCGATGACTTTCTACATTACCTCGAAGGCCGGCAAGGTTGTGGATGCCTTCCCGACGGAATGGGCTACGGCGACATTGCTCGTGAACCCGACGACGGTTATCGAGATGAAGGATACGACCCTTGTGCGTCCGGAATTCGACAACAAGACTCTCACCGACAAGGCTAGCAGCAATGGCGGAGACCTCGAACCTAATTCTACGGGTGAACTCCTGATTACGCCGCTTCCGGCTGCATTCATTGACGGCGGTGACCAGAATACTTGGCTCAAAGATCACTGGACTGACATCACTGCTGCTGCAACGGGTGCAAATGGACATCCTGCTGGCGGTGTGAGCGACAGGCTTTTCCCGGGTGTGATGATTGATGACGACAATCCCAATGGCGCCGTTTCCGCTCGTTGTTATGCCGATGCCGCTGGCACCGAAAGCTGCTCTAGCATTTCGTTCCGTACATCGCAGCCGTTCCAGGTTAACGTGCGTGTGTTCGACCACCTCGGCCACTTCATTGGCCAGTACACGGAAGGTGTTACCGATGTGACGAAGTTCCAGACTATGATGAAGGCCCAGACTGTCCCCAATGCAACGTCGAACGTTTGTGTTGACGCTTCTACTGGTCAGTCGGCAGAAGTGACTGGTGTTGGTGAAATGATGGTCACGATCAAGATGTACCCGATTTCCCAGCAGGGTCGCAAGATTGCTACTGGCCCGTACATCTACCAGGTGTCCATTATTAAGGAACACTATGTGTACTGTGCCTACATGGGTAACGGTGGCTTCCAGCTCGTTGACGCTCCGTACCAGAGAGCATCCCTTACCACGACGCGTGGCTACCGCCGTACAACCAAGAAGTAAGGCGACAAGCAAACTTTAAAAGGACCCGGCGAAAAACCGGGTTTCTTTTATATTATGTTGGCTACGTGCATGCCGAACACACTCACACTATCACTTCGTTCCGGGGTTCTGTGGCGATCCGTTCGCGCTAGATGTTGAATAAATACTATGGTTTGCGCTCACTCTCGCAACAAGCTTCGACATGCTGCTCCGCCAAGAATAAGCGAGGGCTCCGGTAGAAAATGGCTTATCGCTTTTACGCTTGTATGAAATGAACTGCGGGAGGATGCCCTAGTGACTGTTAGTCCCTACGGGCTTCCTTTAAACTGCAGGACGAATAATAAACTGCTTTTTTAATGTTGGTTTTAAATGTTGGCTTCGCCGATGAGTGCGAACGGTTCTGCGCCAGTAATGCGTGCAGTAAGGCGTGTGCCTGCAGGGATGTCGCCCACGAGGGCTACCGGGCGGTAGGCCTCGTTCCGCGCGATGGAGGTGCCTGCGCGATGCCCGGGCTTTTCGACCACCACGTCACAGGTCTTGCCGACCCACGGGATATTGTTCCCGCGGGCTATCTTCTGGAAGGCTTCTGCCAGTATGGCGGAACGTTCGTGTTTGACGCTATCCGGTATGCGGAGGTTTGCATCGGCCTCCATCCGCGCGGCGCCCGTTCCGGGCCGGGCGACAAAGCGGGTGATGTTGCAGACCGTCGGGCGGGTTTCTTCAAGCAGCCGCAGTGTTTTGCGGAAGTCGCTGTCCGTTTCGCCGGGGTAGCCTACAATCAGGTCGGTACTGAGGGTCGCTAGCGGGAATCGCGTGTTGAATTCTTCGGCGAGGTGGCGGAAGTCGCTTGCGGTGTGCCTCCGGTTCATCGCCTTCAGGACATTGTCGCTCCCGCTCTGTACGGGAATGTGGATGAACTTGTAGAGGCGATTGTCCTGGAAGCATTCGAGCAAGGAGTCTGCGTAACCGAATAGGTGCCGCGGGTTACCCATGCCTAGGCGAATCCGGTAGTTGCCGGGAACATGCGCAAGAATGCCTTGAGTGAGGATGGCGAGGTCTGTGCCGATATCGAACCCGTAGCAGGCACAGTCCTGGCCGGTAAGCTGTATTTCGGTGCAACCGTCTGCGACGAGGTCGCGGACCTGCTGTTCTATGACTTCGGGTGCAAAGCTCCTGAGACGCCCCTTCACGAGGTGCGTGCTACAGAAGGCGCAGGCATCGAGGCAGCCCTCCTCGATGTTCACGATGCCTACATAGGGCGATTCGCGCAGAGTACTTGACTTTGTAGGCCTGGATTCTTCGTGCTCCGCACTCAGAATGACGTTTGCTGCGTTGTCCTGTGGCCTCGGAATGGCGATGTCGGCGAGGCTTGTGAACTTGACTTGCGGTGCGATTTTCAGGGCTTCTTCGCGGAAGTCCTTCGGTGCGCAACCCGTGATGAACAACGGCACATCTGGGAACATCTCGAACGCAGTACGTAGCAACTTCAGTGCGCCCGCGTTTCCCTTGACGGTACAGACGTTCAGGTAGATGGCGTCCGGCATATCCTGTAAAGCAGGAGCGCGTTTTGTGGCATCTTGAACGCCGGGTAGATGGAAGATTACATGGCAATTCGGGTGCCCTGCAGAAAGAGCGCGTGCGATGCGTTCCCCGTCCCCGAAGTTTGCTGCACACCCCTGGCTGATTACGGCAAATACCGGACTTTCGGAGATCATTTCTCGAACCGCTCCAGCGTGATTCCGGGGTAATAGTGCGTAAGGATTGTCGCGAAGTCCTGGCCTGCGGCGCTACGGCCGCGTACACCCATCTGGCACATGCCGACTCCGTGCCCGAAGCCTTTGCCGGTGATTATCCATTCGCTTTTCTTGTTTGCAATCCTGAAAAAGGATGACGGAAGGATGGCCCCGTTCTTCTTGAAAAGCCAGCGGACTTTGTCGCCCTTGACATCAAACTTACCTTTGTCCGTGTCGACGACGAGCGTTAAGATTCTGCCGCTCGCGAGAGTGTCCTTGACAGTAATGTTCTTAATCCTCTTGAAGTCTGGGGCTTTTGCCTTTGCTTCTTTTGCGTTCTTCTTTACAAGCGATTCCAGTTCCTTTTCGCCGAACTTGCGTTCCCACTTGCTGTAGCTCGATTCGCTGCACCACGGCGTTCCGTCTTTGCGCAGGTCGGGCTTGCTTTGCAGGTAGGGCAGGTTGGGGCGTTCCCAGGTAGCAAGCGTTTCCGTTTCGCCCCCGCAGGTGGAATGGTAGTAGGCGATGATGAATTCGCCGTTGTAGGTCATCACGATTCCGGCGGTCGCCTTCACGGCACTGTCGGTGAGCGGGGTTGCGCTCTGCAGGCCTTTGTACACTTGGTCCTTGGTGTCGGCGTAAACGTCGAACCCCATGGATTCGCGACTGCCGAAATGCTTGTAGGCGTACGTGCGTGCGGCAATTGCCTGCGATTCGAGCGCGCTAAAGCGGCTGCTGTCGAGCTTGCCTATTTCGTAAGGCACGACTCCGCGCAGGTAGTCTTCTACGTCGACCACGTTCACTGCGTTTATGAGCCCCTTGCTTGCGCTTACGTAGAAGTGCCCGGGGTAGCAGGCGATGGCAAGTTCCTTTTTAGTCGGCGCGATGGAAATGCAGTTCCCTTCTCCGTAGATTTCCTTGTTGTCGAGCGTGACGGAGTTTTCCTTGCCCTGGAATTTTACCATGTTGCCCGATGGCGTCATGTGTATGGTCTCGCCTTCGAGTTTCAGGTAGAGTTCCTTTACGCCGATGTACACGCCTACTTGCAGGGGGCGGTTCAGGTCTTCGGGAATTTTCTTCGGGACGATTTTTCCGCTGCTGTTCGAGGCGCCTTTGCCGTCGGAGACGCTTGAAGCCTCGATGGGCGCGAAGTTTACGGGGCCGTCGTAATCCGATTGCTCCGGCACATTTTTCGCCGGCACATCTTTAGACACATCTTTAGAAATATCTTTAGCCGCATTTTTCGCCGGCACATCTTTAGCCGCTTCTTTAGAAGTGTCTTTAGGAGCCTCTTTAGGTGTGGGGAGATCCGGCAGCTCGAAATCATCTTCGGCAGCAAACGCATTAACCGCGTTTGGCGCGAACGAGGCGAAAATGGATATCGCGATGATGGACCGGAGCGTAAGCACGTGTACTCCGGAGTACTTTTATTTCTTCTTCAGCTTCGCCTGGGTCTCTTTCGCCATCTTGCGAAGCTTGGACTGGTTCATCGTGCGGTCTGCCGTAGAAATCTTGTCGACGAACAGGTCGCCGTTCAGGTGATCCGTCTCGTGCTGGATGCAGCGGGCAAAGAGCCCTTCGCAGTTATGGATTTCTTGCGGCTCGCCGTTGATGTCGAAAAAGCGGACGCACACCTTGTCGGGGCGTACCACGTTGCAGAAGATGTCCGGAAGCGAGAGGCAGCCTTCGTCGTAGTCCGTGGGCTTCGCGTCTTCTTCTGCTTCCCATTCCGGGTTGAACATGATATAGGGGCGCGGGTCCTCCTCGCCGGGGATGGCCGTGTCGATGACCACGAGGCGGATGTTCCTGCCTATCTGCGGGGCGGCAAGGCCGCAGCCCGGCGCGTCGTACATGGTTTCAAGCATGTCCTGTGCCAGCTGGCGCAGTTCCGGAGTGATTTCGGTAATCGGCTCGCTCTTCTTGCGGAGCACCGGGTCACCGTAAATGCGGATAGGGAGAATCGCCATTTATCTTGTTCCTTGTCGCGGATTACTTCTTCTCTTCGGTCTCGGCGTTCATCACGCGGACGATGGCAGACTTGTCGAAGTCGATAAACGTAGTGGAACCCGTGCGGACGGTAATGATGTTCGAATTGTCTTCGATGGAGGTGATGGTTCCGATGATGCCGGCCGTGGTGATAATCTTGTCACCCTTCTTGAGGGCCTTGCGCATTTCTTCCATCTTCTTCCTTTCCTTGCTCTGCGGGCGGATGAAGAAGAGCCACATCACGACGAACAGGAGGATAATGGGAAGGAATCCCGTGATGCCGCCACCGGGCTGCTGTTCGGCGGATTCTGCGGCTTCCTGTGCGAAAGCGGCGATGGAGGAAAGGGTCACGAGGAGTGCGGAAAGTTTCATGTTAGGCCTTATTTTAAGGTGAATGTTTATTTCGTGCGTAAATATAGAAAATCCGCTATACGAGTTTCTTGTCTAGTAGCGGGAAAATGCGGTTCAGTTCGAGCAGGTCGAGTATCCTGTCGAAGTCGCCAGATATGCTCTCGATGGAGTCGAGGCTGGAATTCTCGTTGAAGGCAGGTTCGGACTGCAGCATGCCGCTTTGCAGGAGTGGTGCGAGCGTACGCATGGAAAGCGTGCTCCCGAACATGGTCTTCTTTGCCTGCTGTTGGAAAAGTTCCTTGCTGACTGTGGCGTGCCCGCTCTTGATCGAAATGCCGTTCTCGCTTACGGCCTTTACGAAGGAGGTGAGTACGAGCTGTTCCGTGATAGAGAGTATATTGGGTGATACCTGCTTATTGATTGCCCGGTAACGGAGTGCCTCGTACAGGAGCGGGATAATCTGCAGGTTCGATACGCGTACGGTTTCGCCTTCGATTTTGAGTATGCCGAATTCCTCGAGCAACTGTAGGAGTCTCTCGGTTTCGGAAAATTCTGTGTTGTCCAGCATGAGCATCTTTTTCTGGAGGAGAGCGAGCGTTATGTTGTCTGAACCGCTTGCCTCGAGATGCTTGCTGAATAGGAACAGCAGTGCGGGAAGGGCCTGCACTATCTTGCTCTTTTTCTGGTTTTCTTCGGCGATATGGCAGTGGTTTGCGAGGAACGAAAGCGTCGACTGGAACCAGCCCGGCTTGAGTTCGAGTTCGCGCTGGAGCGCCGACTGCTCGATGAAGATGACTTCGCTGTTCTCTGCAGCGCGCAGGGTGTATTCCCTGGGCTTGCTTTCGAGCAGGCTGAATTCCCCGATGATGGAACCTGGCCCGAAATTGCGCCAGTGCCTCTGGCGCAGTTGCTTGGACATGCCGACCAGCATGCCCGACTTGACTACGACGAGGCTTGTACCCTTGTCGCCTTCGAGGAACAGGTATTCGCCTTCTCGGACTTGCATCAGACGGCCCCCCTCAGGTTAGAGTCGTAGCGCAGCGCTGTAAGGAAGTATTCGATCTTCTTCATGTCCACGTGGAACTTGTTCGAGAGTCCCTGCTTGAAGCATCCGAGATCCTGCAGCGTAATCCACTGGGCCACGTCGATGGGCAGTTCGCGTTCGTTCAGGAGGCGAATCCATTCGGGAGCTTCCATCTCGACGCCTTCCTTTAGCGTGGTAAGGTGCACCAGGATGCGCTTTTGCGGGAGGCTCAGGCGGAGCGGTTCCCATACGAGCCCTTCTTCGCGGGCGTACAGGTAGTCCGAATAGATCTGCAGGAGCATGGCGTTGTGGACGACCAGCTGGAGCGTGTCACCTTCCTTTATGAGCCCGATGAAGTTGCGGCGCAGGAGTGCCTTGAGGTCGGCTTTGATGGTCACGGGCGGGATGCGGGTGAGCCAGTTGAATTCGCGGGTGAGCGTGTCGACGGGGTACTTCACGCCCGAGTCGAGATGTGCGCAGTATTCCGCGAGACTCATCAGTGTGTTCTCTACGGGGGTCTTGCGTGCGGATTCCTTGTGCAGGCGCGTGTTGACGGAAAGGCTCCGGATGATGGCGAGCAGCCAGAGGGGGATATTCTTGAGTTCGGATTCCAGGCATTCCTCAGAAATGATGGTGACCGTGGAATCCTCGGCCGCCTCAATGGTGTAGCGGAATGGCTCGTTTTCGAAGAGGGAGGCTACGCCGACGATGTCGCCCGCGTGCATGTGGAACTTGATATCGCGCATGCCACCCGACTTGTCGACGGCGACAAGTTCACCTTCGTCCAGGATGACCAGTTCGCGGTTGCCTGAGTCCGGAGAGTATACAACAAAACCCGCCTTCACGCGGGAGCGCGTGGGCGGGATAACTTGCTGTCGGGAATTCCCGTTCATCGGGAAAAGACCCTTTGAAGCCTAATTAGGCTTCGCGTTCTTCGATACGGGCAGCCTTGCCGCGGAGGTTGCGCATGTAGTAGATGCGAGACTGGCGGACCTTACCGGCGCGGTCGAGAACGATGGAGTCGATACGGGGGCTGTTCACCGGGAAGATGCGTTCGACGGCAACGGAGCCGGACATCTTGCGGACGGTGAGCGTCTTGGAAACGCCCGAGTTCTTGAGCTGGATGACAACACCCTTGAACGGCTGGATACGTTCCTTGGTGCCTTCAATGACCTTGACGTTGACAGTGACGGTATCGCCAGCGCGGAAGGCGGGCACGTCGGACTTAACGTTTTCGCTATGGATAGCTTCGATGTTCAGGGACATAATGTGTACCTCTTAATTATTTGTCGCCAAATTTAGCATTTAATTTGATTTTTTCAAGGATGTCGGGGCGTCTTTCCTGCGTTCTTTTCAGGGATTCCTGCTTCCGCCATTCAGAAATGTTCTTGTGATGGCCCGAAAGGAGCACTTCGGGCACTTTTTTGCCCTCGAATTCCTCCGGACGCGTGTAGACCGGCCATCCCAGTACGCCCTGCGCGAAGGAATCGGTATCGCCGCTTTCGCGGTTCCCGAGGGCGCCGTCGATGAGCCTCACGACTGCGTCGGTCACCAGCATTGCGGGCAGTTCGCCGCCGCTGACCACGAAATCGCCTATGGAAATCTCCATGTCGACCTCGGTCTGGCGTATGCGGTCGTCGATGCCCTTGTAGTGCCCGCACACGAGTACCAGGTGGCTCTCTTGCGAGAGTTCCTCTGCGATCTTGTGCGTGAAGGGCACGCCGTCTGCCGTGAGGTAGATGACCTTTCCGCCGTCCTGCTTCACGCCTGTGCTGCGGATAGCGGCGGCGAGCGGTTCGGGCCGGAGCACCATGCCCGGTTCGCCCCCGTAGGGCACGTCGTCCACCTGGCCGTAGTCGTTTATCGCGAAGTCGCGCAGGTAGACCGTGTTGAATTCCAGCAGGCCCTTTGCCTGTGCGCGGCCCATGATGGACTGCTTCATCGGGGAAAACATCTCGGGGAATATGGTGATGCAGTCGATGACCATCATGCCTCCCCGTCGCTTTCCGGGCGAGCCTCGGAACTGTGGTCCTCGGGGCAGAGCGCCTTAAGGTAGGCCGCGTCGCACACGATGAACTCGCCTTCGTCGTCGATGTCGAGCACACAGTCGTCAATCCACGGGGCGAAGACCGGCTTCTTGCTGAATTCGGACTGGAATGCCTCGTCGAACCTGATATTGAACGCGTTGACCGTCGGGAGTTCTTCTACGGAGAGGACTTCGCCGATGTCGCGGCCGTCTTCCGTATGGACGCGGTAGCCTTCCAGGTCGTCGATGTAGTACTCGCCCTCGGGTGCGGGGAGCCTCTCGGACTCGGGAATCATCACGTCGCCGTTCACGAAATGTACGAGCGATTCGGGCGTGTCGTAGCCTTCGAACTTCAAGAGCCAGATGTCGTTCGCCTGCTTGGAATCCTCGATACGCAGGTCCAGTTCCTCGCCGTTCGTCTTCTTCAGGCGCACGTCCTTAAGGCTCTTGTGGCGCGTAATGTCGTGGGTGAGGGGCATCGCCTTGATGTAACCCTTCACGCCATGCGTGCGCATGAGCTGGCAGACGGTTATGTACTCTTCGGAATCAGACATCGGTTAGTACGTGTTAGGTGCGGGTTTGGTTGCGTTCGCGGGATAAAAAAAGTCCCGTGCGCGGGGCACAGGACTCTTTAGAAAAGCAAGATTATGCTTCGGCAGGAGCCTCGGCAGCGGCTTCGGCCGGAGCTTCGGCGGCAGCGGCAGCTTCAGCAGCGGCGGCTTCCTTGGCAGCCTTTTCGGCTTCAATCTTGGCGAGGGCCTTGGGGCCGAGCTTCACGGCCTTCTTCTTTTCGGCACGCGGAGTGGCGGTCTTGCCTTCGATGGAACGGCCGGCCTTGATCTCGTGGAACAAGTCGAGGATGCCGACCTGCTTCAGGAGGTTGCGGACGGTGTCGGACGGCTGGGCACCGACGGAGAGCCACTTGAGGACCTTTTCCTGATCGAAACGGATTTCGGCCTTCTTCATGTTCGGGTTGTAGAAACCGACCTGTTCGATAAAGCTGTCGTCACGAGCCTTGCGGTTGTCGATGACGATGGCGCGGTAGATCGGGTTGTGGCGCTTGCCGAAGCGAGCGAGACGGATAACAGTTGCCATTTTAACCTCTTTGTTGGGGTTCCCGTTAGACGGGGGTTGTTGTTTTTGCAGGGGCAATATAGAAATAAACCATTTGTGTGTAAAGGACGGAAATGTAAATTTTTCCGTTCTTTACATACAAACTAACGTACAAAATTACAAAAAATGGCGAAATTTTGTCAAAATCGCCAAAATTTGAACTATTTCGCCTCGCCCTTGAGGATGGCCCGGAGCTCGTTTGCGGCCTTCTCGAGGTCGTCGTTCACGATAGTGAACTCGTATTTTCCCTGCGTTTTTGCGAATTCCATCTCCTTTTTTGCGTTGTGGAGGCGCGTCTGGATGACCTCCTCGCTGTCGGTACCGCGCCCGCGGAGCCTGCGTTCGAGTTCCTCCTCGCTCGGTGGGAGGATAAGGATGCCCGTCGCCTCGGGGTAGACCTTGTCGAAGTTCACCTTGCCGAACACGTCGATGTCGAACAGGACGCGCTTGCCCTGCTTGAGCATGTCTTCCACGAAGAACTTGGGCGTGCCGTAGTAGTTGCCGTGCACCAGGTTGTATTCCACCAGCGCGTCGTCCTTGATCATCTGCTCGAACTCTTCCTTCGTCTTGAAGAAGTAGTGCACGCCGTCGACTTCGCCTTCGCGGGGCTTGCGCGTCGTTGCCGAGATGGAATACACGATGTCCGGGAATTCGCCGATGACCTTGTCCTTGAGGGTGGTCTTGCCCGCGCCGCTCGCGGCGCTCATCACGAAGAGCTTGTTTTTCATGTGGCAAAATGTAGTTAAATTTGGGGCATGTTTTGCAACAGGATTCTCGGAACCACACATCACGGAACCTACAAGAAGGTTGTCGATGTCCCGCTCTTGCGCGAGGAACTCACGGCGCGGTCGGTGCGCTGCATTGCCCGCGACGGCGTGGAAATAGAAATCGAGCTGTACGAGGACCTACAGGAAGGCGACATTGTGGCGGAGACGGAACAGAACGTCTATGCCATCAAGGTGTATGTGCCGAAGAAACAGCACGAGACGGAAGTCCCGCGCATGAACAAGAGCTACCTCTGATTTTTTTTGCGCTTACGAGATACGCGCGAAATTTGAGTATAAAATGCGCTGCCCGCTAGTCTTTAATATTTAGGCTTTCGCGGGCGCTAATTTTTTGTTTGCCGAGAAGTTTGTAGAGCTTGCAGCGGAATAGCGGAATGGCTCCAATCACGACCGCGATGACGACGGGGATGGCAAGGTAGGCGATTCCCGGCCTGTTGATTTCGGTCTTGAACAGTAGCCGCATCACGAGCAGGGTGTACCAGTGCACGGCGAGGATGACGAGTGCGTTGCGCGAGATGTTGCGGAGTATTCCCTTTGCGAATCGGACGGGGACTGCGTTCGGCAGCCTGTCGGCGAGAACGAATGTTCCTATAAGGCCCGCGATGCCGAAGAAGGAACTGGCGACAAAAATCCGCAGGTCTTTTCCGAGGTCGTTGTTCATGATGCTGAAGTTCGGGTCTGGAACTTCGAGATAGGCGTAGGCGGCGAAAGAGACGATGGTCGCTGCTGCCAATAAGGCGTTCCTTTTATTGTCATTTCCGCCTTTTAACAAGCCCTTGCACAGCCAGCCGTTTGCAAAGAAGAACAGTACGGTCAAGTCGCGCTCAATCCCGAGCGGCAGACGGATGTGGTTTGCGTACAGGATCCAACCGCCGGCGAGGCTTGCCAGTGAAACGAAGAAGATGGCGCGTCTCGGAAAGATCTTTTGAACCCCGTAAAATATAAGGCTCACGGAATACAGCGTGAACACGAACCAGAGCGGCCCCGACCCGATGGAGGATTTTCCTGCTACGAAAATCTTCGCGAGGTTCCAGTAGATGTAGTCCCAGACGCTCGCAATATGCGGGCGGATGTTCATGACGGTCATGCGCGGCGCCTTCGGGAACAGGTCGAAGTTGTACAAGACCGGGTCAAGCGCGAGGAAAAGGAGCGAAAGCAATATATAGGGAACGAGCAGGACACGCGTCTTGTGGATAAAGTAATCCATGAAATTGCCGAAGCGCCGCGTGCTGAAAAGCATTCCCGAGATGAAGAAGAAGGCCGACATGCGGAGCGCGCTCAGGTGCAACATGCCCATTTGCGCCTGCGGGAACGACTGTTCCACATGGTATAGGCAGACGAGCAACAGGATGAATCCCTTGAACTCGTCAATCCACCCGATTCTTGTTTGGTTGCCTAGTACCATCGCCTCTCATCCCCGATGCTTGTCATCGGTCCGTGTCCGGGGAAAACGACTGTCTCTTTCGGGAGCGTGAGCAGTTTGCTCTTGATTCCGTTTACAAGTGCATCGTCATCCCCGCCGAAGAGGTCGCTGCGCCCGCGGCTGCCTGCAAACATGATATCGCCGGGGAACAGCAGGGGAGGAACATCTTTCTGCCCGTTCACTTCGCCCGGGTTTTCGCAGTAAAACGCGATGCCGCCGGGGGAGTGCCCTGCGATGTGGAAAACCTGCAACTTGATACCGGGCACCTCGACGGCATCGCCCTCGGCAAGGAAGTTGCCGAGTCCGGGCGAAGGGGAGCGCATCGGGAGGCCGAACATCTGGCTCTGTTCTTCTTGCAGGTCAAGCAGGAAGGCGTCTTCTTCGTGAGCCTCGGGCTGCACCCCATAAGTCTTGGCGACAAACGCATTGCCCAGCACATGGTCCAGGTGCAGGTGCGTGTTCAGCAGGTGGCGCACGGTCAGGTTGTTTGTGGCAATATAGTTCGCCAACGCCGCTTCTTCGCGCTCGTTGCAGACACTCGGGTCGATGAGAATCGCATCGCCGGCGTCGTTGCTCAGGATAAAGCAGTTCACGCCGAAGGGGTTCACGACAAATTGCTTGATGTTCATACCGTTAATATAAAAAAGGAGATGGCGGCTCTGGGGCCGCCATGACGATTAGGTGGCGGCGCTTCTCGCAGCCGTCATCCCTTGATTCTAGTCTATTACGCCTTTATTTCCCAGGTCGTGCCTTCCTTGCTGTCCTTGATGACAACATTCATCGCGGCGAGTTCGTCGCGGATGCGGTCACTTTCGGCCCAGTTCTTGGCGGCGCGCGCTTCCTTACGGGCGGCAATCAGCGCTTCAATCTTCGCGACATCGACGCCGTCGTTGGCACCCTTCTTGGCGTATTCTTCGCGGGGCTCGTCGAGCTTCAAACCGAAAATCTGGTCGAAGTCGGCCACGAGTGCAGCCTTCTCGCCGTCATCGATATCGCTCTTGAGCATCGTGTTCATGATACCGAGGGCGCGCGGCATGTTCAGGTCGTCGCCGATGGCGTCCTTGAATTCCTGCTGGAATGCCTTGGCGGCTTCGCTTGTAATCGCGGTGGCCTTACCGATCAGCGGGTCCGTCTTCTTGTGCAAGCTCTTCAGGCCTTCCTTGGCGCCTTCCAAAGCTTCCCACGTGAAGTTCAGGTAGTTGCGGTAGTGGCTGCCAATCGCGAAGAAGCGGTAGTCGAGCGGGTTGAAGCCGCGATCCATGAGGAGCGAAACCGTCAGGAATTCGCCGCTGGACTTGCTCATCTTGCCGAACTTCTGTTCGGTCGTGCCGTCTTCCAACTTTTCTTCGCTAGCGGTGCGCAGGAATTCGCCGTGCATCCAGAAGCGGGCGAACGTTACGCCGTTGGCGCATTCGCTCTGGGCGATTTCGTTCGTGTGGTGCACGCGGATGTGGTCGGTACCGCCGCAGTGAATGTCGAGGGTCGGGCCGTTGTACTTCATGGCCATGGCGGAGCATTCGATGTGCCAGCCGGGGAAACCGACACCCCACGGGCTGTCCCATTCCATAGCGCGCTTCTTGTCCTTCGGGCTGAACTTCCACAGGGCAAAGTCGGTGGCGTTCTTCTTTTCGCCCATGTCGATACGGCTACCCTTGCGGAGGTTTTCCACGTCGAGGCGGGCAAAGTCGGCATAGCGCGGGAACTTGAGGCTGTCGAAGTAGATGCCGTCGCTGGTGCGGTAGGTGTAGCCCTTTTCTTCGAGGGTCTTCACCAGGTCAATCTGTTCCTGGATGTGCTGTGTCGCCGGCGTCCAGCGGGTCGGTTCCTGGATGTTGAGGCGGTGCCAGTCGGCCATAAACGCGTCGGTGTAGAACTTCGCGATGTCCCAGACGGACTTGCCTTCGCGGGCGGCTCCCTTTTCCATCTTGTCGTCGCCGGAGTCGGCGTCGCTGGTGAGGTGGCCCACGTCGGTGATGTTCACGATGTGGTTCACCTTGTAGCCGTAGTACTTGAGCGTACGGACCAAAAAGTCTTCGAAAATGTAGGTGCGGAGGTTACCGATGTGGGCGAAATGGTACACCGTCGGGCCACAACAGTACATGCGCACGGCGGGAACGCCTTCCGGGAGAGTGAATACTTCTTTCTTGCGCGATGCGGTGTTGTAGAACTGTAGAGCCATTTTAGCCTCCGTTAAATGCCTGTGCAACCTGCACAAGTCGCGCCAAAGATAGCATTTTTTTTACTTGATGGCGATACGTTTCGCCAAACTTGCCGACCCAGAGCGCACACGTGCCACGTAGAGCCCTTCCGGAATGCCGTTCAATTCAACGAAACCCTTTTCACACTTGCCGCTGAATACCGAGCGGCCCTGCATGTCGAACACGTCGACCTTCGCTGCCTTTGCGCCTGCGATAAACAGTGTGTGTCCGGAAACATGCATGGAAAGGCTACCGGCAAGGCCGGCGACCGTCCTAACCGCAATAGTTGAGTCCCCGACGTCGGTCGAATCCGTCCCGGTGGTGTCTATCGGGTCGACGATTTCTATGTCGCTATACGGGGAGACGACATTTGCGGCCGGGTGTTCCTTGAGGCTTACCATGATGCTGTCATAAGCGGGCTTGGGCTTGTATTGCTTGTCGTAGAGGAGGCCTTCCGTCTTGCCCTGCTGCTCGTCGAGCCAGCTGTGCGCATCGGTCAGTCCCCAGATTACGAATTCGCCCATATTCGGTTCTTCGAGGAACACGTCCATGAACTGGCGATACAGATGTCCCTGCTTTGCATAGTCGGCGGCGGTGAGTTTGCCGGATTCTCCTTTCGGGAATCCGATGTCAAGTTCGGTGATGTTGAGCGTCACGCCGAGTTCGGCGAACGCCTTGGCGAGGGCGCGGACATTCTGCGGTGTCGTTTCGTGCGCAATCTCGATGTGCGTCTGCGTGCCTACGCAGGTGATGGGAATGCCGTTCTTTTTCCAGCGTTTCACCTGTTCCACGACAAAGCTTGCCTTGGAGCCTTCGCGCAGCCCCCATTCGAGGGAATAGTCGTTGTAGCAGAGTTCTGCATTCGGGTCGGCTTTGTGCGCCCAGACAAATGCGGAATCGAGGAACTCGGCGCCGATGCCTTCGTACCATACGGAACCGCTGGAGCGCCAGTCGGCGTTATACTCGTCGTTTATGGCCTCGTTCACTACGTCCCATTCGGCGACCTGTCCCTTGTAATGCCCCACTACCTTCTCGATGTGGTTCTTGAGGACGGCGAGCAGTTTCTCCTTTTGCCCGGCGTAGTTGCTGCTGACCCATGCGGCAACCTGGCTGTGCCAGGCGAGGGCGTGGCCGCGCACGCGAATCTTGTTCGCCTTCGCGTATTCGACCATCTTGTCGCCCTTGGTGAAGTTGAATTCGTTTTCGGCCGGTTCGGTGGCGTCGAACTTCATTTCGTTTTCCGCAACGACCACGTTGAACTGCGTCTTGTGAATTTCTTCGAATTCCGGTTCGATATCGTCGTTGAACCATTCGCTGTTCAGGATGGTGCCGATAAAGCGGCCGCGTTCCTTGGCGAGTTCCCTGATGGTCGGTTCTGCGGCAATGGCGCTGGTGAATCCTGCGCCCAAGAGGGTTGCGCCGAGTGCGATTCCTATTGCGGATTTTTTGAATGTCATCGTTCTCTCCGATTTTTTGCTAAAAATAAACCCAAAAAAGGAGAAAAAGGCCGTCGGGCGCGGCAAAAGTGTTGTAAGTCGTTGTTTTGCCTGTTTAAAATACGGAAAAAGGCTACGACTGGAGTCGCAGCCTTTTAGTGTAGAGGTGTAATGTCTTATTTTATGGCGATTTTTTGCACTAGGTTTCTAGAACCTTCGCGCACACGCACCATGTAGAGCCCTTCGGCGACGTTCAGGTCGACAGCGCCCTTTTCGCACTTGCCGCTGAATACCGGGCGACCCTGCATATCGAACACGTCGACCTTCGCGGACTTCATGCCGGTAATGAACAGTGTATGTCCGGCAACGTGCATGGTGACACTGCCCGGGCCTGCAGTCTGCGGAATCGCGATGGAGGTGTCCTGCACAGTCGTGTCCTTCTTGGTCGTGTCGGTGACGGTCGTATCGTTTGCAGTCGTATCTGTAGCGGCGGTGTCCTGCGGTGGCTCGAAGTTTTGGAGCCTCACCATAATGCTGTCGAATGCCGGCTTCGGTTTCAAGTTGTCGTCGTAGATAAGTCCTTTTTGCCTGTTGAGCCCGCCAAGCCAGCTCCATTTGTCAGATACGCCCCAGATCAGGTACGTGTCCGCATTCGGCTCTTCGAGGATAATGTCCAGGTATTCACGGAAGGTCTTTCCCTGGCGTTCGAGGTCGCTCTGGCTCACGTTGATGCCGCTCTTGAATCCGATATCGAGCTCGGTGATTTTCAGCTTGATGTTGAGCTTTGCAAGTTCCCTGGCAAGCGAGCGGAGGCTGTCCGGCGAACCGATAAAGTGCTTGTCGGTAGTGGTGTCCTCGACGTGCGTCTGTGAACCCACGCAATGGATAGGAATGCCGTTTGCGACCCAGCGCTTCACCTGTTCCAGCAAGAACCCTGCCTTGGCTTTCGGGTTGACACCCTGCTCGAGGTTATAGTCGTTGTAGCAGAGTTCCGCATCGGGGTCGGCGGCGTGCGCCCACACGAAGGCAGAGTCAATGAACTCGGGGCCGATTCCCTGGTACCATACGGAGTAACCGCGCCACTGGGGCTCGTTGTTGCTGATGGCCTCGTTCACCACGTCCCATTCGTCCACCTGGCCTTTCCAGTGGCCGACCACGTTGTTGATGTGGTTCTTGAGAACGGAGAGCAATTTTTTCTTGTCGTTCTTGTAGTTGTTTACCCAGTTCGGGACTTGGCTATGCCAGGCGAGGGCGTGGCCGCGGATGCGCATGCCGTTCTGCTTCGCGTACTTGACCATCTTGTCACCGTTGCCGTAACTGAACCTGTTTTCGCTAGGTTCGGTCGCGTCGAACTTCATCTCGTTTTCGGCGACGACAATATTAAATTGCGTCTTGTGAATTTGTTCGTAGTTGCCTGGAAGGCCGCCACCAAACCACTGCGAGTTCAGAATGGCGCCGATGTAGATGCCGTTTTTTTCGGCGAGGGATCTTAGGGTTTCATCTGCGGCGAAGGTGGTTGAGAAGCCAACGCCAAGAAGGGTCACGCCAAGCGCGAGACCAGAGATTGTAAGTCTCTTTTTCATTGTTACTCCTTGTTTTGCCCTAATCCACTATTATAAAAATACTCTAAAAATATAGGGAAAGGTGTAAACAAACTGAAACAAAAAGTTCCGATTTTTTAATTGTCCGTTTTTAGCGATTTTTCGCGATCTCAGAGGGAATTTCTTGTAAAAAATAAATTGTTTCGCCCGTGGCGCAATAGCCCCACGAAAATATTATAATTGAAAAAAAACCGGAGGATTCCTATGAAGTATAGAATCGGTTTGATGGTGGCAGCCGCGTTTGCGCTGTGTGCTTGCAATCAGGGGCAGGAACAGTCCAAGGCGGGCGAGGGTAACGCACAGCCTGCTGCAGAGGCGGCAAAGCCTGTTGCGTCGAAGTCGGTTGTCGTGTATTATTCGCAGACGGGAACCACGAAAAAACTTGCTGGGGTCCTGCAGCAGGCGGTGAAAGCCGACGAAATTGAACTCCAGCTGGTGAACGCTTACCCCTCGACGTACGATAGCACGATTGCCGCGGTGGGTGCCCAGCGCGAAAGCAAGCAGTGGCCGGAACTTGCCAACGCAAGACTCGACCTTGCGAAGTACGATACGGTCTATCTGGGGTACCCCATCATGTTCGGGAGTTTTGCCCCGCCGATTTACACGTTCCTCGATTCGAACGACCTTTCGGGCAAGGTGGTCGTGCCGTTCTGCACATACGGAAGTGGCGGACGCAAGGCGTCTGCTGCCGAACTCAAGACGCTTGAACCGAATGCAAACGTGACGCTTGCGATGGGTGTTTCTAACAAGCGCATGTCCAGGGACGATGGCGATTCGATTGCGAAGGCCGAAGTGGAAACGTTCCTCGCGAACCTTGCCGCGGGCAAGACGGACGAGATGCTCATGGGAGGCTATTCTGACCAGCGCCCGCTTACGGCGGAAGATTCTGCGGTGTTTGCCGCCGCGACAAAGGATTACGCCTACCTGAAGCTGCGCCCGCTGAGTGTCGCGACACAGGTCGTTGCCGGTACGAATTTCCTCTTTGTTTGCGAGACGAGCGGGTTCAACCGTCCACCGACCGAGACGATGGTGAAGATCTTCAGGCCTCTCCCTGGCCGTGGAGAGCCTGAACTGATTGTCATGGAAAAATAAACAAAAAAGAAAGTAAAAAGAAACTAAAAGCAAACTAAATAAAAGTTGTACAAAGTAACAAAGGCTTCCCGCTGAGGGGAGCCTTAATTTGTAAGAAAAAAAGATGTTGCCGCGCATTAGGCAATTGCTAGATTTGGCACGCCTTTGAAAAGGAGGAACAATGAATAAGAATATTCTTACAACCTTGAGCGCTGCACTTGTCTTTGGCCTTGTGTCTGCCGCATGGGCGGAAAGGCCCACTGGAACGCCTGATTGTGAATTTGATGGCGGTGTTTTCTATAAGTCCAACAACACGCTTTACCTGGAATCGTTCAATAAGGATTCTGCAACTGTGGAAATCACCTCTTATGCAAAAGAGTGCGTGAGTACGAACGCCAAGAAGCCCTACAACGTTGTCGTTGAACGCAATACGAAACTGGCTGCCAACTCTACCATCGTGCTTCCGCTTGATTACAGCCTGAAGAGCGATTGTGTCAAGTTGTATGAACCGGTGCAGATGGGCAAGGACAAGAGCGGTAAGTGGAATTTTACCGCGAAGAATTCGAAGGGGACCGGTAACGCCAAGAAGCCCATGCTGATGATTGCCGATACCGAAAAGGAAGCTTGCAGCGATATCAAGGAAATCACTTTCACTTCGCAGACCGATTTGGATGATACCCCGAGACAGCATCTGATTACGAATGTCCAAATCTACAATAGTGAAAGCGGACAGAGTGACTGGTCTCTCGAAGGTACGTATTCGTACATCCAGTGGGAAGAATACCACCCAGATCTGGGTACAGTCTACGGCTATGCCGCCAAGGACAAGGGTGAGGTCAAGGCCGGCCAGTTTGTCAAGGTCGGTTCCGGTGCTTCCGTGGCTCCGTTGCGCGCCTATCTGAAATATATGGGCACCAAGTCGCTTGCCAAGAGTGCAAGCCCGGCTGAACTTCCCGAGACAATCGATGTTTTGCTTATTGACGGTGAAGGCGGCACGACCCGCATGGTCCGCTGGAACATGGCTACCGGCGAAATCACGAAGGTGAACGGCTGGTATGACCTGAATGGCCGCAAGCTCAATGGGAAGCCCGAAAACAAGGGCATGTTTGTCGGCAAGAAGACTATCCAGAAGTAATTATTGGGAGAAGAAAAATGATGAAGAAAGAATATCAGGCTCCGAAAATGGAAATCGTCGACCTCAAACACCAGGCTTGCCTGCTGAGCGCCAGCGATTGTGATGATGGCGATTACTGCGACGAACTGGGTTTCGACGCCAGCAAGGCCGCCAATTCCAAGGTCTAGTCGAAGTTTATCCATACTCCTACAGAAAGACAAGTCCCGAAAGCTTCTGCTTTCGGGATTTGTCGTATAGTCGCTTTGGCGGAGGGAACTGCCTTTCGGGCTATCCCCTGGCGGCGAGTTCTTCGGGCGTGCGCGATAGGACATCCCAGTCGCCGCGCTTGATGATCTTGTAGGCGTAACCCTGCTCGGTGAGAAACAGCTGGCGGTTCATTGCGAATTCCTGTTCCTTGGAATCCTGCGTAACGATGCTGTAGAAGTGCGCCGCACCGCCGTCGCTCTTGGGGCGCAGCACGCGGCCGAGTCGCTGGGCTTCTTCCTGGCGGCTTCCGAACGTTCCCGAAACCTGGATAAGCACGTTGGCGTCAGGCAGGTCGATGGCGAAGTTGCCAACCTTCGAAACCATGAGGTTCTTCTGGCTTCCGTCGCGGAAGGCGGCGTACAGGCGTTCGCGCTCCTTGTTCGGGGTCTTGCCCGTGATGAGCGGAATCTGCAGGTCGTCGGAGAGGGCTTCGAGCTGGTCGATGTACTGCCCGATAATCAGTACGCGGTCGTCGGGCTTGTCGAAATGCTTGAGAAGGCGTTCCACAATGTCCGTCTTCTCGGGGTTCGTGCTTGCGAGCGTAATCTTCTCGCGGATAGGCGCGAGGGCGTACTTCATCTTGAGTTCCGCTTCCATCGGGATGCGGATCTCGTTACAGTCGGCGGTCGCAATCCAGCCCTGCGCTTCGAGAATGCGCCACGGGATATCGTACTTCTTGGGTCCGATAAGGCTGAATACTTCCGTTTCCTTGTGGTCTTCGCGCACGAGCGTCGCCGTAAGGCCAAGGCGGCGGGTCGCCTGCATTTCGGTACTCAGGCGGAACACCGGGGCAGGGAGCAGGTGCACCTCGTCGTAAATCATGAGGCCCCATTTCTGCTGGCTGAAGAGCGGGAAGTTGGCAAGTTCCTTCTTGACTTCTTCGTCGCTCATCTCGAGGTCTTCGGTAGTGCTTGCGTTTTCGTCTTTCTTGACGCGCTTCCTCTGCGTCAGAATCTGGTAGGTCGCGACGGTCACCGGGCCGATTTCCTTGATTTCGCCGGAGTATTCCTTCACCTGGTCGATGGTGAGGTCGGTCTTGTCGCAGATTTCGCGGATCCACTGGCGGCTTGCCGAAATGTTCGGGGTCAGGATGAGTGTCTTGGTCTGGATGAGCGCCATCGTGGCAAGGCCAATCACTGTCTTGCCTGAACCGCAGGGGAGCACGATCACGCCCGAACCGCCCTTCTCGGAACCGCTTGCATAGAAGATCTGTGCGGCTTCCTTCTGGTAGTCGCGTAGTTCGAACGCCTTGCCCGAAAGGGTCGTCTTCCTCAGGTTGATGGGGAGCGGGTCGCCCACGGTGTAGCCCGCGAGGTCCTCGACCGGGAACCCGGCGTTCGTGAGGGCCATCTTGATGTGGCCACGGCGTTCACCGTCCATTATTGCGTGCGTGTCGTCGATGAATTCCTTCACGTATTCGGCGACTTCGGGCAACTTGCAGATTTCGACGAACATGATCTTGTCGTCGGATTCCATGATGAGGTTGCCACAGTCGTCCTTCTTGAGGCGCAGCAGGCCGTAGCGGGCCATGTAGTCTTCGATCTCGGTAATGACGCTCTGCGGGATGGGGTAGCGGCTCTGGGATTCGAGGCGTTCCAGTACTTCGGGCGCGCGGAGCCCGGTCGCCGCGGCGTTCCACAGGCTCAGGTGCGAAATCTTGTAGGTGTGCAGGTGCTCGGGGCTCTTAACCAGCTCGGTGAAGGGTGCAATCGCATCGCGTGCCGCTTCGTAGGAGGGGGAATCGACCTCGACCATGATTTCGAGGTTGCTCTGAACAATAATGGCGCCATTCGGATTCATAGGCGCCAAATTTAGTAAAAAATGAGTTTCTTGGTTAGGGGGCGATATTGGCGATGGTGCAGGCGATGCAAAAGAAAAACCCCAGTTCCTTGCGGGAACCGGGGCTTCGAGCCACCCAGCAGATTTGAACTGCCGACCTGCTGATTACGAATCAGCTGCTCTACCAGCTGAGCTAGAGTGGCATAGCGGGGTCAAAAATAGCAATACGGGTCGTTTTTGTCAAGATAAAAGAGCCTTCGGTTGGCAAAGTCCCTCGTTTTTTCTATGTTTGGTTCACGAATTTTTAACATGGAAGTCTAAAATGGCTAACGAATCTAATCAGAGCAATTCCGAAATCAAGGAGTTTTTTGTCCAACACGGATCCAAGGTCCTCGTGGCACTTGCCATTATTCTCGTGGTTGTCGCCGGCGTGGTCCAGTTCAAGGATAGCCGCAAGGCTGCTGCTGCAGAGCAGGCCGAACTCCTCGGTACGGGTCTTACTTATCTCTATGTGAACGACAAGGACAACGCCCTCAGCGAATTCGAGTCGAAAATCAATTCTGGCAAGCTGAGCGGTCTCGCCCTTGCAAAGGCAGCCCTTTTCGCTGGCAACATCAAGTACGAAAAGTCCGACTTCGATGGCGCAATCGCACTGTTCCAGAAGTCTATCGACAATGCCGGGTCTGTCGCGCTGGTCCGTTCCGCCGCCATTCATGGCCTTGCCTCCGCCAAGATGGAGAAGGCTGACTACTCCGCTGCCGCCAAGCTGCTCGAAGATTTCGTGAAGGAATTCGGCAAGCGCACGGGCGATAAGGAAGACCGTTACCAGAAGGAAGAACCGCAGGACGAAACTCCGCTCGTCGCGGACGCCATGTGGAAGTTGGTGCTCCTGCACAACGAACTCGGTTCCAAGAACAAGGCCAAGTCCGTTGCCGAACGCCTCGTCGAAGTCTACGGCGATACTCAGCCTTATGCTGACAGGGCGAAGAAGTTCCTCGCTAGCTTCTAGTTTTGATGGGTCTGCGGGCTAGGCGAGTGCGAACTTCCAGCCCACGATGAAGATGGCGAAATAGATAGCGACCCATACGAGGTCGGCAAGTGTAGTAGGCGTTCCCCAGCGGAGCGTCTTTTTTTGTGGGATGAGCCCGCAGATGGCGCCCGCGATGAAGCCGTAGGCGTGGCCGAGAATGTCGGCGTTTTCGCCGAGCCCGAGGAATACGGCGAGCGAGGCCGCGCCGCACAGGGGTGCGAAGCGCCGGAGCATTCCGTGGGTTTCCTTGGGCATGAGCCGGAACTCGATGACGGCAAGGGAGCCTATGGCTGCAAACACGAAGGTAGAGAACCCGAGGGCACGGTAATCGCTCTGGACGGTGAATGCGACAAAGAAGTTCGCGACGGCGCTTGCTACGGCGAGGAAGGGCGCCATGCGCGCGAGCGGGATCCTGTACGACATGAGGTTTAAGACGATGTAGCCGCTCACGAGGTTCGATGCGATGTGGCGGGCGTCCCCGTGCAGTGTGAGTGCAGTGATAGTGCGCCACCATTCTCCGTGCAGAACCTTGGAGGCATCGGAAAGCCCGGCAAAATGCATGCGGTCGACAAAGTTCCCGAAGTCGAGAATGGTGCAGACCACGGGTACCAGTAGAACCCATGCGGGCTGAATGCTTAGGCTTAAAGGGAGTGGCGGGTTTTCTTCCTTGGGCGGGTTTTCCCTGCTGTAGAGTTCCAGCTGCTCGCGGGCGCGTGCTTCGACTTCGGGCACGACAAAGATTTCGAACGGGCCTTCTTCGGAACGCAAGAAGCGGTGCACGATTCCCTGCGAGAGGAGTACCAGGCTGTAGTCGCGAATTTGTCTGTAGGTACCGGTGGCGATGCGTGCGGATTCTTCGGGTTCCTCGAAGGCGGGAGGTTCCTGCTCGGGAGCCGGCGGTTCTGGTGCGCGTCGCAGTTCAGGTGCTTGCGACGGCTCTTGCCCGCGTGATGCTTCCTGTCCGCGCAACGGTTCTTCGTCACGTAGGGGCGGCAAGGGCCTTCTCCGGATCATGGGGGACATGAGGCGCGGCATGTTACCCCCTTTCAAAAGTTGCTGCCGACGTGAGCGCAAAATGGCCTGTGGCCGATTCGCATTCGGCGCGCAGGTAGGCGAAGTTGTCGATGCTTACGGGAATGTCTGTTTTGGCGGGTGCGGCGACGAGGCTTTCCATACGGAGTTCCTCTTCTTTCGCGAGCTTGCCGTTGCTCAGGTAGCGGCGCCCGAAGATGCGGATATAGCGGAAGCCTTCTCCGAAATCCTTAGTGTTGCGGGCGTGGAAAACGACGCTCTTTATGCCGTGGACTTCGGCGTGTTCCCACCAGAGGGCGGGGCCGTCGGTGATGTAGCAGTTGTCGCCGGCAAAGGCCACATGCAGGGACTCGCGAGAAAGCCCGTTGCCGGCAGCCGTTGGGTCCATTTTCACAACGGTGCGCACCTTCCCGAAAACGTGGTCGCGGGAATGCTTGAGCGAAACCAGCGGGGTTGAGACGGCGGTCGTATCGTTCAGGTCGCCGTGCGCGTCGTTGCCGCCAATAGGCAATAAATAGTTCCCCTTGCCGAGTTGCTCAATCCAGAATTCGCGCCCGAGCTTGAAGCCTTCGTCGCGGACGCCGTTCCAGAACTGCAGCCCGCGTATGGCGTGCGGCTTGTCGGCATGCAGGTCCTTGTCTGTCCAGTATCCGCGGCGGAACACGAACTTCTCGACTATCCCCATCTGCTGGAAGGGGTGCGCCGCAAAGCAGTGTGCGGTGGTATCTTGCAGGATCTGAGCGATGCTCCGCGTAGGCTTGTTTTCGAGCCAGTAGCGCCCGCAGTCCCCGAGTCCGGGGAGGTAGGCGTCGGGAGCGAACACCGTGACGTGAACGTTTTCTCCCTTGCTGTTGCCGGCGGAGACTTCTTCGCCCGCGAGTAGCAGTGGGAGGCCTTCTCCTTTGGGGAGTGCCGCAATTTCATCGCACAGGGCCTGAAACCGCGGCGCCGGGGACCGCGCCTCCTTGGTGTAGTCCTCGTCGGTAAATGCAAAGTCGTAGGCGTGGTCGGTGCAACAGGCAAAGTCGAGGCCGACAGAGGCGGCCGCCTGTTGCAATACGGCAGGCGTAGCCCCGAATTCCACGTGGTCGCGCGAATAGTGGGTATGGCAGTGCATCTCGCCTGCCGCATACCCCGGCGCCTTCGGGGGCTGTTCCGCAAGCACGTGCAGCTTGAGCGGTTGCGGCTTCAGGCCGGGGAGACTCCAGCGCGTGAACGTGCGACGCTCATTCTTGGCACCCTCGTCCACATTCTTTTTCACAGTCGTTACTTTCGGTGTAATCCTGTATTTCCCCGGTTTAAGCCCTGCGAGCGGAACGGGGTAGAATGCGAATGGCTTGTCGGCTTCAATGTCGAGTGTGATGGTCCTTTTTTCGGAATTTGTTCCCGTGCTTTCGCTACTCTCAATCTCGATTTCGGCAGACTCGAGGGTCACGGGGAATCGGTCGGCATCGCGCACCACGATCCACATCGTGGGCTCTGTTCCGGGAACCGCCTGGAAGGGCATATCGAAAATGATTTCAGGCCAGGGCCTGTACAAAAGCGACCAGGGGAGCCTGAACTTGAAATGCGTTTCGGCGTAACGCAGTTTTTCCCCCGGCCAGAAACTCATTGTGCCGCCTTTTCCTTAGTAGCGTTCGTTTCGCTCTCGGGCGGTTTTGCGGCAGGCGGTTCTTCCACTGCAACAGGGGGCTTTGCGTTTGCTGCAGGAGGTTCTGCGCTTGCAGAAGGTGGCTCTGTACCAGCGGCAGGATTTTCTGCGCCTGTGGCGGGCATTACCCTGGCCTTCGGGGGGGTCATTTCTGGATTGCTTGCGGTACGGACTTTCGCCGTGGTATCCTTTACCGCGGTCGTATCGCCCAGCGTAATCTTCTTGTTTATGATTCCGAAACTCGCGCGTATCTGCAGCTGTAGGCCGCCGATATTCCACTGCGCCTTTTCGGTCGGACCGTCGGGCACGATGTCGGCAAACCTTTCCTTCGATTTTACGGAGATGGTGCTGTAGCCGATATCGCCATAGAGGTTTATTCCGTTCCAGCTTGCAAACAGATATCCGAGACTTACGCCGAATCCTGCGCCCCAGGGCTTGTTCTCGGCCTCGAGCTTGCCCCATGAGGTATAGATTTCTGTGCCGGGGAGTGTCCAGTACCAGCGAAACGCGAGGCTAAAGAGTCCGCCGTTCGAAAGCGTAATCAGGCTCGTGGGGATGGCGAATCTGTATTCCAGGAACATCGGTACGCCCTGGATGGTGTAGCTGTAGTTGTGCGCCTTGTTCTTGCGGTCGGTTAGCACCACGGATTCGTTGTCGTAGATAAATCCGATTCCGGCACTGATGAAGTGGTCGTCCATGACTTGGTACTGAAGGCCGCCCATGATAGGGAAGCAGAAATTGACTTTCTGGAAGTTCTGCTTGGCGACATAGAGGGATTCTTCGGCATCTACGGCCTGTGACTTGAAGTCGGCGTAGATGGTGTCGATGGCGTTCTGGAAATAGCTGCGTTCTTCGAAATCCAGGAAAGAGATGGAAGCCTGCCCGAAAATGGAGAGCCTTGCACGGTCATGCTCTATTTTCGTCTCGTCGTCGGCGAATGCGCCCGCTGCAAGGAACAGCGTCGCAACTACAAAAAGAACCGACTTGAAACCTGCATGACCCATCTAGAACCTAGTTCAGCATTTCGCGCTCTTCTTTCTGGACGCGCTTCTTTTCGGCATCCTTCTTGATGCGCTTTTCAAAATTCTTTTCCGCCTTGGCAATCTTCTTCTCGGTCTTCTCGAGCAGCTTGTGGCCGTCCTTGTCGTCTTCCTTGAGTTCCTGCTTGGCGAGGTCTAGGTATTCACGTGCGCTCTCGAACTGGTCGAGGTCGGTGTATGCCTGCGAGGTGAGGAACAGGGCTTCCTTGCGGCGCTTGGACTGCTTGTAGGTCTCGAGGAATTCCTTGAAGTAGATAACGGCTGCCTGCGGCTTGTCCATGCGCAGGTACAGGCGTGCGGTCTGGAATTCCTTTTCGGCGAGGCGTTCGACCAGGAGGCCGTAGTAGTAGTTGATGGAGTCGCGGAGCGGGGTATCCGGATGGTTCGAAAGGTAGCGTTCGAAATCCTTCATGGCGACCGTCGTATTCGCGTCGTCGCGGCTCACGCGGAATTCCATGTTGAACGATGCGATTGCCTTGCGGAATTCGGCGGTCTCGGCGTACGGGGAACCGGGGAAGTTCATGACGAAGCTGCCGTATTCGCCACGGGCCTCGATCCAGTTCTCGAGATTGAAGTGGCTTTCGGCGAGCAGGAACGAGGTCTGTTCCAGGTAGCCCGTGCCGGCGCAGTAGCTCATGATTTCTTCGAGCTTGTCGATGACGCGGCCGTACTTTTCCTTCTTGAAGAGTTCTTCCGCCTTGTCCAGTTTGTTCTTGCAGAACTGGGTGTGCGTGATTCTTTCGGATGAATTGGACGAACAAGCGCCGAGCAAGGCGACAGAAAGGAAAAGGCTAAGGAACAGGGCTGTCTTTAGAGAAAGTTTCATTTTTTTTCTTCGGTTAATTCTAATTTTTCACTGTTAAAGTAGAAAAATTAGACCGACGGGAAAAATGATTTTAGTTCGTTATGTGTTGAAAGAACTTATTGGCCCCTTTTTGGCGGCGCTTTTTGGCATAACGTTTTTGTTCGTCGTCGATTTTCTGGTGAAAATATTGGACAACGTGCTCTCGAAGGGGCTTCCCGCATCGACGGTCCTCGAGATTTTCGTACTGAACCTGGCATGGATGCTTTCGCTCTCTATTCCGATGGCGGTGCTTGTCGCATGCCTCATGGCGTTCGGTCGCCTTTCGGGTGACCATGAGATTACTGCAGTGAAGGCTGCGGGTGTTTCTCCCTTGTCGCTCATGCGGCCGGTGATGCTCGTGGCGCTTCTGGTTACGGTCCTGATGATACTTTTCAACAACTGGATATTGCCCGAGGCAAATCACCGCTCCGTGGAACTGATGAATGCCGTCTCGCGCAAGAAGCCCCATGTGTTTATCGATGCAGGTAGGCTCATCACGCAGTTCCCTGACGTGCAACTCTGGGTGAACCGCATCGATCCTGTGTCGGGTGTGCTATACGGCATCCAGGTCTACGAGATGGAAAAGAAGGGCGCACCGAGAGTTGTATATGCAGACAGTGCGACTCTCGACTACGTGGATAACGGTGCTACCCTCATGTTCCGCATGCGTAGCGGCGAGACGCATATTGTCGATCCTGACAAGCCGGAGAACTACTTCCGTATCAGGTTCTTCTCGCAGGACCTCGCCATGCAGAACGTGGACGACCGCTTGGAACGCCGGAGCCGTAGTTACCGCAGCGACCGCGAGATGCCGGTCGAGATGATGATGGACGTGGTGAACGAGGCTCGTGCAAAATACGATACGGTTTCGGCGTTTGCCCGTGAGAAGAGGCTCGGCTCGCTTGTCTCGACAAGGAACATTGTTCTCGGGGATAGCGTCGTTCCCGATGGGGCGAACGGGACGGAACCGCTCGATTCTATCCAGGGGCGGCGGTCGCTTCAGCGTATCCGCATGCAGGAAATCTCGAATCTGCGGACGACGGAGAGGCTGTGGGGGAGAATGGAATCCGAGCAGAAGCGTGCGGCTCAGTACCTCGTCGAAATTCACAAGAAGTTCAGTACTTCGTTTGCGTGCTTTATCTTTGTGCTCATTGGCGCTCCTCTCGGAATCATGGCACGCAAGGGCGGCATCGGCACGGGTATCATCTACAGCCTTGCGTTCTTTGTCATCTACTGGATCTGCCTTATCGGCGGCGAGAACCTGGCGGACCGTCTTATCATTTCTCCCGAACTTGCCATGTGGGCTTCGAACATCATCATTGGCGCGTTCGGCATATTCATTACCATCGCGATGGTGCGCGACCGCTTTACGGGTGATTCCAAGTTCTTCAGGGCCATGCGAGCCATAGGCCGCTGGTTCCGTTCCATCGGCAGGGGGCGCGCATGAAGTTCTCGCGTTACCTGATCTGGAACTTCGTGAAGATGTTCCTCATCGTGACTATCGGCGCTATCTTCATGTTTGCCGTTATTGACTTCGTTGGCAACATCAAGACGTGGCTTGCCCGCGAAACGAAGGATGCGCTCGACTACTATGTGAGCTATATCCCGTACATGCTCTACCTCATCACGCCGGTATCCATGTTCATCGCGGTGCTTGCCTCGGTCGGGAACATGTCGCGCCATCTGGAAATGAGCGCCATGCAGAGTTCCGGCCAGAGCCCGCTCAAGACTCTGTTTCCCATATTCTTCCTGGGCATACTTGTTTCTGTCGGTTCGTACGAGATGAGCGAGCATTGGCTTCCGGATGCAAACCACAAGCGCCTCGAAATCATGGAGACGAATGCGCAAAAAAAGAAGAACCCGCGCATCAAGGAAAAGAGCGACTTCACTTTCATCGATAGCGAGAGGGCGAGTTGGTTCTTCAAGTTCTATTCGGGCAAGGCGAAGGTGGGCCGTGACGTGGTGCTCCTTTTGCGTGAACAGGGCCGCCTTACGGAACGTTACGACGCCAAGACGGTCCGCTGGGTAGAACCGGACACTTCCTCGCTCGACAGTGCCGTGCGCGATAGCGTGATCAAGACTTTTGCAGAACAGTCCTACTGGCTGTTCGAACACGGAATGAAGCGTGTCTTCAACAAGGACGGCTCGGTGACGGTCATTCAGTTCCGCCGCGAAAAGATGAACGGCAAGGTGTCGACACGCCCGGCCGACCTCATCAACGACCGCCAGGTTCCCGACGAGATGGATTCCAAGATGGTCTGGGAACGTATCGAGGTGCTAAAACGCTCCGGCGAAGACACCCGCGCCATGGAGACGGCGCTACACTTCAAGCTTTCTGCCCACTGGATGAACCTTATCGTGCTGCTCATCGGGGCGGCCCTCTGTCACCGGTATAGTCGTTCTGGAGGGCTTTCCCAGAAATTCGGTATTGGCCTTCTTCTCGTTTTTAGTTATTATATTCTAGAGAGAATCGGATTGAAGATGGGTGAAAATGGGGCCCTGTCGCCGTTCTTGGCGGCATGGATAAGCCATTTCATCTTTGGCGGCGTCGCGTGCGCTATGCTTTACCGTTCATTCCGGCTTTAAGTGTAAGAGGATGCAGATGCAGATATCGATGATTATGTTCGCTGTTGCAGGCTTGTTCCTGGGAGTCGCTTTCCAGGGGGGCATGTTCCTGTTCCTCATCCCGTTTGCAGGTGTCGCCGCTGCCCTGGGCTACATGAACCTGCCTCGCGTCCCCGGCGGGAAGACCGCTTCGCTCCCTGTGGTGGGATCTGCGGTGAAGGCGACCGGAATCTCGCCCGCGGTGACTCCGGAACTCAAGAATTCCTTCGACGATTCTGCTGCCGACTATAACGAGCCCGGTTCTACGCTGCGTGTAAACCAGGTATGGGCCCGCGCCGATGCCGACGTGAAGAAGGCTTTCAGCGACATGCTCGAGGGCCTGAAGCGCATTGTCCCGAACGTTCACACGCTAGTTCTCTTTTCGCCCCTCAATTCCATGAAGGAATGGGGCATCCGTGCATATGCCTGCGTAAGTCCCGAGGCGAAGATTGCGACCGACGTGAAGATTACGGAGAACGCGGGGCTTATCAGTCAGCTGTTCCGCATGGACGTGAACCGTCTGCTCGAAGGTGACCTTTCGGGCGGTAAGCCCCTGCTCTACTACATCGATAATCCGATGGTCAAGTCCGTGGTGGCGGTCCCGATGCTCGACCGCGGCAAGAACCGCGTTGGCGCTCTTGTTATGGACTCGCTCTACCCGAATGCGTTCAACCAGCATACGGCGCAGGCGCTTACCTATATCGCAAGTACGCTCTACACGCTTTACTTCAAGAGCTTTGTCTCGGCTAAAAACTACATCGAGCAGCAGCAGTTCAGCGTGCTTTACCATTACCAGCACCAGTTCTTCAAGAACATGACGGTGAAGGACGTGTTCCGCCAGATTTTCGAATACGTCAAGGGCAACATCCCGTTTGACCGCATGATGATCTTGGCACTCGACCGCCAGAACGACAACAACCTGCACCAGGAACGTATGGGGCGTGTCGTCTGCTGCGACGGTATCGATGCCGACCAGTTCGTCAACAAGAAGTTTACGCTTTCGGACAAGGGCCTTGCCATCCTGGCCCTGTACCACAACCGCCCGGTGGAGCGGACCTTCAACCAGTCCGCGTTCAATGCCTACATTCCGCGCATCGACAGCCAGGAAAAGAAGAACATGGAGTTCCGCCAGCTGTTCGTGATGCCTGTGCCCACGGAACCGACTGCGGAACAGGCCGAAATGGCCATCTGCCTCGAAAGCCGCAGGAACGACCGCTATTCCGAACACGAGATGAACTTGCTCAAGGCGTTTGCCGGTGTCGCAGGCTTTGCGTATGCCCGTGCATGCCAGGCGGAACAGGACAAGGACCTCGCGACGCGTGACGGCCTTACCGGGCTTATCAACCACCGCACCTTGCACGAGAACCTCCGCACCGAGAAAATCCGCGCCGACCGCCAGAAGTACAATATCGGTGTGCTCATGATGGACATCGACCACTTCAAGAGCGTGAACGATACCTACGGCCACCCGATTGGTGATGTGGTCATCAAGGGAATCGCCGGCGCCATCAGTGGCGAAATCCGCAAGGAAATCGACGTGGTCGCTCGCTATGGCGGCGAGGAATTCGTGGTGGGCCTTATCGACACGACTGCGGAAGGCATGATCGAGACTGCGGAACGCATCCGCCATGCGGTGATGAAACTCGAGTTCGACGTGCATCGCCAGGAACCGCTGCGTGTGACGGTGAGTATCGGAGCCTATCTCGTGACTCCGGAATTCCACGACATGAAGAAGGCCGTGAACTATGCCGACCAGGCGCTCTACAAGGCGAAGGAAGGCGGCCGCAACCAGGTCATCCAGTATACGGAAATTCCTGTCGAGACATCTGCCCCGGCAGACGAGATTCCCGTCCTTACCTCTACACTGAAGGTCTAGTACAAGATTATGTTTACCGTTATCGACTGGATCGTCCTTGCGGCGTATCTGCTCTTTTCCCTGTTTATCGGGCTCTGGGTTTCCCGCGGCAACAAGAATCTCAAGGAATACATGTTCGGTGGCGGTGCCATGCCGTGGGTGGCCGTCGGCATAAGCCTCATCGCGACATCTGTCAGCGCGACGACCTTCCTCGGGGCGCCTGCCGATGTTTTCGGCGACGACATGACCTTCCTCATGTTCCAGATAGGCGCGCTCATCAGTATCATTGTCGTGGGCCTAGTCTTCATCCCGAGGTTCAGGACCGCGGGTATCAATAGCGCGTACGAACTATTCGAAGTGCGTTTCGGCTCGAAGACCGTCCGCAGGCTTGCCGCTGTGTTCTACTGCCTGCATCTTTTGCTCCGAACGGGTATCCTGCTCTATGGGCCATCCCTCGTGCTTGCGCAGATTCTGCACGTCGACATGAAGGTTGCGATAATCGTGTCCGCCGCGGTGGCGATATTCTACACCTGGTTCGGCGGCATCAAGGCTGTCATATGGACCGACGTGCTGCAGTTCTGCGTGTTCTTTGGCGGCGGCGTGGTGGTGCTTATCCTTATATCCAATGCCGTTGGCGGCTTTGGCGAGATGGCGACGCTTGCATCCGAGGCGGGCAAGACCCGCTGGTGGAACCCCTCGTTCGATATTTCTGATGCGCGCACGCTTGTGTCGGCAGGTTTTGCCTATGCAATTCTTGAAATCGCCATCCGCGGGTGCGACCAGCAGTTTGTACAACGTTATCTGAGCTGCAAGGACGTGAAGGCGGCAAACCGTTCGAGCATCCTTTCGATGGTGCTCGGGTGCGCGGTCTCTATCTTGTTCTACTGGGTGGGCGCGGCCCTCTACGTTTACTACAAGGCGGCGCATACGGCAACCCTTCCCGAAGGTATCGGGCAGAACGACGTGTTCCCCTACTTTATCGTGAATGCGCTTCCGCAGGGCCTTACCGGCTTGATTGTCGCGGCCATCTGTGCGGCTGCCATGAGTAGCCTTTCCGGTGCCATCAATTCTCTCAGCAATACGTCGGAACACGACTTCTTGGGCTGGGAAGAATCCAAGGGCATGGGCGGACTCAAGCGTGCGAAAATCTGGACGGTTGTCTGGGGCGTGCTCGGCGTATTCTTTGCGCTCTTTGCCGCCACGCAGCAGGGAAGCCTCCTCAAGAACGCCCTCTTCTTTACGGGCCTCTTTACGGGTCCCTTGCTTGGCATGTTCCTGCTCGCCTTCTTCGTGAAGGGCCTCAAGAGCTGGCAGGTGATTGCGGCTGTCCTTTGCGGCATGGCAAGCCTCGTACTCGTGCAGGGAATTCCTGCATTTGGCGTGCCTGCAGTGCTTGGCGATATCTTCAGCTGGCCGTGGATGCCGTTCATCAGCATGACGACAACGGTGCTTATAGCCGTCGTGCTCAAGTATGCGACGCTCCTGTTCGCGAAGAAGTAAAAAGCATATTCTAGATTAGACTATAAAATCCAGTAAAATTCTTTTTGCCCGAAAGCCTTTGCTTTCGGGATTCCTTTTTGTGTAGATTGAAAATGAATTACAACAGGGAGGTTCCTATGCAGAACAAAGTATCATACGTCGTCATTATCGTGCTTGCGTTCGTGTGCCTTGTACTTTCACTCAGTATCGGGCGTGCCTCCGATGTTGCGGCACAAACGAATGTGTCGTCACTGGATCCGGTTCCAGAAGAAGAAGGCTTGCCTTCTGCTGGCGTGGCCGTTTCGAGCGAAGAGAAAAAGAACTTCTTCGCCGACGAGTACGTCACCAGTTTCAAGATGGTTCTAAAGGACAAGAACAAGGACGTCGCCTACAAACGCCTGAACGAGAGTCGCGAAAAGATTCTCGCCTTGCTGCAGAAACATTCCGTAGGCCCGCAGGAGTATGAACTTCTCAGTTCGTCGCTCGAGAAGGAATGGGATTACGCGAAGGGCAAGAGGCTTTTCCTGGGGTATGCGGCATCGCAGATGGTAAAGGTGGTTTCGCATAGCAAGCAGGAATCGGATTCCTTGGAATTCGACTTGACCGGTTTTGCATTTATCGATAACGTATCTACTCAGTCCCGGCTCAAGAACGCCGAAGCACTGGAAGTCGATGTTATCAAGAGCGCCTGCAAGAAGGCGTCCCGCCTGGCCGAAGTGAATGCACGGAGTGTAGGCACGAAGGCCGGGAAGGTGATATCGGTGGAAGGTTCTTCGGAGGTGGAAAAGCTGAGTTCCTCGGATTCCGTGGAGGTGTCGGCATCGGTCTCTGCGACGCTTTCCCTGGACGGTGTGGAAAATGACGGCAAGTCGTATGTCCGCGTTACCCAGATCGAGAACAAGAAGTTCCTTGCAGACAAGTTTGTCGTGACCGCGAATATCGTGTTTGACGGAACCGACAAGGAAACTCTCTTTAAGCAGATGGGCGCACGTCGGGGTGACGTGGTGCAGATGGCGAAAGACCTGGGTGTTGCCGAATCGGAGATAGAAGCGCAGTCCATGACGCTACGCAAGAAGCAGAAGTACGAGTTCTACGGCAATGAATCCCAGAAGAAAGCCTTCAGGGCAATTCAGAGGATTGTGGTCAACTTTACGTCCAAGGATGCCGCCGGGGCTTTCCTGGATGGAATCGTCGGCCTTGAAAACGTCAACGTGTATAAGGCAGAGCCTGTCCTGAAGAACGAGGACTCGCTTAGGGTACAGGTCACAAACATTGCCGGCAAAAAGGCGATGGCGCGCGCCAAGGCGATTGCAGAGGGCTTTGACGGTTCCCTGGGCAAGGTCGTCGCGGTAAGCAACAAGCCTGCAGACGAGTTCGGGATGACCGTTCTCGGTGCACGCGCTAACGATTTCTCCCTGCGCAAGGCCAGGGGGAAGTATGCGCCGGCTTATGATCTGTTGTCGAATTCCCCGCAGGAATCCAAGATGAACATCGCCGATTCCGTATCCGTCTCGGCATACCTGTCCGTCATGGCCGAGATTGAGTAAAAGGTGGCGGTATAAGTATAAAAGCATCTTTTTGTCAAGGAGAGGGGGCTCGAAAAAGCCCCCTTTACCCTGTTGATATCTCCACCTGGCGATAAGTGCTTGCAAAATAGGGAGTTATCGGCGGACCGAACTGGCACCCCTAGTTCGATGTTGATAAACTGGGACGGACGCTGTTGATAAGTTTAAGGCTTTATTACAAAAAAAATACATCTTTTTTTAGGAAAACCTCCCTTTTTACAAAATCTTTTATTATCTTGTTATCTACATCTTGTGGTGCTGGTTCGACCTTCGGCACAAGATATAGTAGATTTGAACTTCTTTTGAAACATTGAAAAATGCCGAAAGAATCAAGGATTTGGTGATGATTTTTACAGTCAAGAAGCGTGACGGCCGCGAAATGCCGTTCAACATTGAGAAGATCTCCGACGCCATTATCAAGGCGTTCCGTGCCTCCGGTGAACTCAACGACCAGATCAAGGCTTCCCAGGAACAGATCGACCTCCTCGGACATGAAGACATTTTGAGCAGTACTGCCCTGAAGGTCGCTGCTTATGCTGTTGGCCGCCTCGAGGCCGAAGGCAAGACCAAGCCGGACATCGAAGAGATCCAGGACGCCGTTGAAAAGGCCCTTACCGACAACAACTACGCCGATACCGCCAAGAGCTACATCCTTTACCGTGCCGAGCGCACCCGCATCCGCGAGGTGAACACTCGCCTCATGCACACGCTCCGCGACATCACGTTCAGCTCTGCCAAGGAATCCGACCTCAAGCGCGAAAACGCGAACATCGACGGCGATACCGCGATGGGCACGATGCTCAAGTACGGTTCCGAATCGGCAAAGCACTTCTACACGATGATGATGCTCAAACCCGAGCATAGCCAGGCCCACATGAACGGGGACATCCACATCCACGATTTGGATTTCTATTCCCTCACCATGACCTGCTGCCAGATCGACCTGATTAAGTTGTTCAAGAACGGCTTCAATACGGGTCACGGCCACCTCCGTGAACCCAAGGACATCCGCAGCTACGCTGCCTTGGCGGCGATTGCCATACAAAGTAACCAGAACGACCAGCACGGTGGCCAGTCGGTGCCGAACTTTGACTACGCGATGGCCGACGGCGTGCGCATCACTTACCGCAAGGCCTACCTCTCCAACATGGTGAAGGCGCTTATGCTCTTTACCGGCAAGGAAGAGGAAGAAATCCAGCCTGTCGTGAAAAAGCTCCATTCCGAAATGGCCGAGATGGGCATGGTGGCGACCCTCGTGCCGAACGAGAAGTTTGTAGAAACTGAAGCTCGCGAACTTACCAAGACCTTCGATACCGAAATGGTGATGAAGGCCCAGAAGTTTGCCGAAAAGCAGGCCTACGAAGAGACTGACAAGGCTACCTTCCAGGCCATGGAAGCGTTTGTACACAACCTGAACTCCATGCACAGCCGCGCTGGTGCGCAGACTCCGTTCTCTAGCATCAATTACGGTATGTGCACCGATCCAGAAGCCCGCATGGTCATGAAGAACCTCCTCCTCACCACGGACGAGGGCCTGGGCGGTGGCGAAACGGCCATCTTCCCGATCCAGATTTTCCGCGTGAAGAAGGGCGTGAACCTGAACGAGGGCGACCCGAACTACGATTTGTTCAAGCTCGCCTGCAAGGTGAGCGCAAAGCGCCTGTTCCCGAACTTCAGCTTCCAGGATGCTCCGTACAACCTGCAGTACTACAAGCCGGGCCACCCCGAAACGGAAATTTCTTACATGGGTTGCCGTACCCGCGTTATCGGTAACAACTACGACCCGAGCCGCGAAATCTCGTACGGCCGTGGCAACTTGAGCTTCACCTCCATCAACTTGCCCCGCATCGCCATCAAGATGCGTTCGATTGACCTGTTCTTCAAGGAACTCGACCGCATGCTGCAGCTCGTGAGCGACCAGCTCATGGAACGCTTCGCCGTGCAGAGCCGCCGCAAGGTCAAGAACTTCCCGTTCCTCATGGGGCAGGGCGTGTGGATCGATTCCGACAAGCTCGGCTGGGAAGATACCGTGGGCGAAGTCATCAAGCACGGTACGCTCTCCATCGGTTTCATCGGCCTTGCCGAAACCCTGGTGATGCTCACGGGCAAGCACCACGGCGAATCTGAATCCTCGCAGCAGCTCGGCCTCAAGATTATCGGCCACATGCGCGATTTCTGCGACAAGGAAAGCAAGCGCCTCGGCCTCAATTTCAGCTTGCTCGCCACGCCTGCCGAAGGCCTTTCGGGCCGCTTCGTGCGCATGGACAAGAAGAAGTACGGCATTATCCCGGGCGTTACCGACCGCGACTACTACACCAACTCGTTCCACGTGCCGGTGTACTACAAGATTTCGGCCTTCAAGAAGCTCGCTCTCGAAGCCCCGTACCACGCGCTCACCAACGCGGGCCACATCAGCTACATCGAGCTCGATGGCGACCCGACGCAGAACCTCGACGCGTTCGAGAAGATTGTGCGCTACATGGCCGAGGTGGGCATCGGTTACGGTTCCATCAACCACCCGGTTGACCGCGACCCGGTCTGTGGTTTCGTCGGTGTCATCGGTGACACCTGCCCCCGCTGCGGACGTAGCGACGGCCATTACATTTCTGAAGAAAAACTGAATGAACTCCGCAAGAAGTTCCCGGGAATGCCGGCGTTCCGCGGCATCAGATAACCATTTATTATCAAGGAGTAAAAACAATGTCTGAAAAAGAAAAATCCCTCTATGGCGAAGGCGTGTGCTTCGAACGCATCCGCCGCATCACGGGTTACCTCGTGGGTACGGTCGACCGCTTCAACAATGCAAAGCGTGCCGAAGTCAACGACCGCGTGAAGCACGGCGTATAAGATGGACGAATACCCGCGTTTGCGGATTGCCGGAATTGTTCATGAATCCTTCGTGGACGGTCCCGGAATCCGCTTGGTCGTCTTTACCCAGGGTTGCAATCACCATTGCCCCGGCTGCCAAAACCCCCAGACCCACGATTTCAACGGGGGTCGTTTTTCTGATGTAGAAGAAGTTATCGCTGCGCTGGACGAGAACCCGCTTTATGACGGGGTCACTTTTAGCGGCGGCGACCCGATGGACCAGGCGGAAGCCCTGGTTCCCTATGCACGCGCCATCAAGGAACGCGGACTCAACCTCGTGATTTTCACGGGCTACACCTACGAACGCCTCATGGAACTTTCCGCAAGCCGTCCGGGGTTCTTTGAACTCCTCTCGTTTGCTGACATCCTCATCGACGGTCCGTTCATTATGGCGAAGAAGTCGCTTGAACTCAAGTTCCGTGGCTCCAGCAACCAGCGCATCATCGATGTGCAGAAGAGCCTTGTCGAAGGCCACGTGGTGCTTCACAAGATCCAGCTTGAGGAGATGGCGGAACACCCCGACCTGGTGCCGGCGTAGTCGAAAAGGCGTGATTTTGGATGCATAATTTCCCCGCCCCGGTCCAAGCGGGGAGTTTTAGTTTATATTTAAGGGTAAGATAGGAGGTCTTTCCATGAAAAAACTGTTTGCCGGCTGTATTGCCGTTTCTTTTGCCGCGATGCTTGCGGCCTGCGGTGACGATTCTTCGTCCACTTCCCCTGAAACGACCGGGAACGAAAGTTCATCCTCGTCTGCCGTCATCCTGAGTGGCGACAGCCACGGAGAATCTGGTCAGTCGTCGTCCAGCGAAATGTCAATCGATACGACCTGTTGCAAGGTGACTAAGAAAAGCTTCCTCTGGGACGGTTCTACCGATGAGGAAGGTCGCGTGTTGACCGGAAGTGACGAAAAGACGGCGGGAATCTGGTATGATTTCAATGACCGTAATGATGGAGGCTCATCGAAATTTACTTTCCCGCCGGAATATACGGACTGCAACTATTATGGCTCATGCATTCCCATGGGTTTGGAAGCCTATGGTGGACTCAAGGTAAAGGTGGAATTGGGCGATGGTGCCGATTATCCGTATGTGGGTCTTGGTTTCAATATCGTGAACGAGGAACAGGAGGGTACGGATGTCATGGAATGGGGCGGCCTCTGCCTGGAATACTCTTCTGGACTCGATTTCAATGTCTGGCTTCAGGCAGAAGATGGTACCTTGACGACTGACTGTCAACTAGTTTACCGTCTAGGCGCTTCGGATTCCGTGAAAACGGTCGATATCCCGTGGAGCAAGTTCGGGTCGAGTTGCGGTTTTGGAGTGCCCATGGATGCGACTGAGGTCCTTGCGAATGCGGCAGCGGTCCACCTGCGGTTCGATGGCAAGGCGGGAGATACGGGTGATTTCCTTCTCAAGAAAATCGGGTCGCTCGGGCAGTGCGGCTCCGGTAGCGCTCCGGTGTCTTCGTCCGCTGTTGCGCCGAAGTCTTCTTCGTCTAACGTTGAGGAATCGTCTTCTAGTGCCAAGGTCGTTATCGTGAATATGCTCTGGGATGGCTATAACGACCGTGGCGCAGGTCAAGTCGAAACGGGTAGCGATGAGAAGACTTCGGGTTTCTGGTATGAATTTAACGATCGCGTTAAAGGAGGGACTTCTGCAATTCAGTTCCCGTCCGATGTTGATACGCTAGTTTTGGGTTCTCTATTCGTGGAACTCACTGAAAAACACCACGGAATTGAGTTGGGAGTCAAGTTCGGAGAAGGCTACGAAAAACCTTATGCGGGTGTGGCTTTCAATGTCTGGAGCGAGGAACAGGAAGGGGTGAATGTTTCTCCGTGGGGCGGAATTTGCCTTCAGTACAAATCATCTATTGATTTCGAGATCGAGCTTGGTCTTGAAGACGGTGCAATCCCGACGATGGGGTCGTGTAGCTTTGTGGCGAGAGTTCCGGCTTCTACAAGTGAAAAAATCAGCGATTTTGGCTGGGAAAAGTTCAAGAACAACTGTGGCGCGGGCGTGAGCCCCGATATAATGGATGTCTTGAAGAAGGTTGCTTCTGTTAGGCTGAAGTTCTCGGGTGCGGCTGGTACCACGGGAGATTTCTTAATTCAGCGAATCGGGGCCGTGGGCATGTGTCACGATATGATTCCTGCGCCGTAGGTTTTGGGGAAATAGGAGGACACGATGAAAAAGCTGTTTGCCGGCTGTGTTGCCGTCTCTTTTGCCGCGATGCTTGCGGCTTGCGGTGACGATTCTTCGTCTACATCGCCGGAAACTTCCGGGAACGAAAGTTCATCGTCGTCTGGCGCCATTCCTTCGTCAAGTTCAGGACAGGCTCTGAGTGGCGATAGCCACGAAGGGTCCGGTCCATCGTCTTCTTCGGTCGCTACGGAGTCTTCTTCCAGCGAGATTGCGAACCAGAAGGGGTTCCTCTGGGACGGTTCTGAAAGAATCTTTCGCGTGATGACGGGCTCGCCAGATGAATACTCTGGCTGGTGGTACGAATATAATGACAACAACGATTTGGGCTCGTCAACTCTGGAGTGGCCATCGGATATTGAAGATGGGTATATCAACTATTTAGAAGCGCTTATTGAGGGGTACGATGGCTTCAAGGGCAAGGTGAGGCTAGAGCCCGGCTACGATTATCCGTATGCAGGACTTGCTTTCACCACATGGAACCTTGACCAGGAGGGCACCGATATTACGGAATGGGAAGGCATTTGCGTCGAATACGAGTCCGATGTGAATTTCCGTGTCATGATTCATGCCGAAAGTGGCACTCAGACTACGCACTGCGAACTTGCTGCCAGTGTCGGTGCCTCGAAATCCAGGAAGGTCGTCGATATCCCGTGGAGCAAGTTCGGGTCGAGCTGCGGTGCGGGAATAGGGATTGATGCTGCCAAGGTCCTTGCGAATGCCGCTGTTGTCAAACTGGAATTCTATGGCGATTCCGGAACTGTTGGGAATTTCTTCTTCACGAAGGTCGGTTCCCTCGGACGCTGCGGTGCTGCTAGTGCTCCGGAGTCTTCTTCGTCTGTTGCGCCGAAGTCTTCTAGTTCTGTAGAAAAAACGGAAGAAGATCTTGCCAAGAGTTTCTTGTGGGTAGCCCAGGAAGATGAAGAAGGGCGCGTGCAGACTGGTTCACCGGAAGAAGCTGCGGGCTGGTGGTACTTCTTTGACGACAAAAACGATGGCGGGAAGTCAAAGATTGATTTCTCCGCCATTCCTGCAACATGCGGCAACAGCGATGTATATGCTTGCATTGTAGAAGCGTATGGCGCCCTTAAGGTCGATGTCGCCTTGGGTGCTGGCGCCGAGAAGCCGTATGTCGGGTTAGGTTTCAACGTATGGAACGAAGCGCAGAAGGGGGTTGACGTTTCGGCATGGGGCGGCATCTGCCTTGTGTACGAGTCCGACTTGCCCTTTGCTGTCAGGCTTGTGCCCGAAAACGATGGTGGACTCTCGAAGTATGTTGACTTGTCTGCCTCGGTTGCGGCTTCGGGAACTGTGAAGGAAATCGATATCCCGTGGTCAAGATTCTTCCAGTGGTCCAGCGACGACGACTTGAAGAAGGTCGCTGCTCTTCAGCTGAGGTTTGAAGGTGCTGCTGGAGATACGGGAAGCTTGCGTCTTATTAAGCTCGGATCCATAGGGCAGTGCCAGACGTTTGTGCCCGCCGGGCCGTAAGTGATTGCGAATTAGTTTGTGCGTAGCCTTGTCCAGAGTTGGACAGGGCTTTTTTTTAGAGCGTCAAAAGGGATTGTTGGCAATCAGTCTCCGCTGCGCGATTAATTGAGGAGCGGGAAAAGGGAATGCGAGGTTTTGGTCACTCGCTGCGCGAGCCAAAACCTCGCCCTTCGGGCTCGATGCTCGTTACACTCGCATCAAGCTCAAAAACCTCCTATTGCATGCGCTTTGCGCACGGAGGTTTTTGCCGGCCCCTCTTCTCGGGTCCGGTCCCTTCCGCGAATAAACGAAAAAAGACACCGTAAAGGTGTCTTTTTCGTTTAGAGCGGGAAAAGGGACTCG